>NZ_LMJM01000049.1:0-172482 GCF_001429005.1 Ensifer sp. Root954 | reverse complement strand
CCTGGTCCTCTCAATGGGCCAGAGCTTACTTCAAAATGGATTATTTCAACGGGGCAAGGTCACTGGAGACCACGTATGAGCTTCATTTGAATGCCCGCGACCTTAAAGGGGTTGGCGGTTTCCTTGGAGATGAGCGCGGCGCCAGTATGGATGCGACCACAGCCGTCCAAAAGGGGTTGCTCACCATCGCCTAATGTGAGGCTGCCTCATTGTTACCGTAGAGGTGATGCGGCCGGATCCTTCTCTTTTCACCAATCACCGATCGACTTCCCTATTCAGCGCCGTCTCCGTCGGATGTCTCGATTGCTAGATCGTGGAGCGCTTGGGCGTCCTCCGACGCATACTCAGCAGACAGGATGATGGTGAGAAACGCCGCTCGAGCGATTTCTTTTTTCGAAGCACTTGGATGTCTGGCCTTGACGGCTTCGATCAGCGCTTTTGGCCTCATCCCCGGGACCGCCAATTCCCGGATCGTTTCGGAGATGGTTTCGGTCTCACGAAGCTTTTTCTCTCGCATTGCCACTCCAAATGCTGACGAGAAATATTCATATCGTAGCTACATAAGAGAATTGTGATTTCAGCCGGCTGGCTGTGCCAGAGCTAGCTAATCGTCTGGAAACCCTACCGTCGGTCTACGCCGCGCCCTGCGGCGGAACCAAATAGAACGGACATTTGCTGCCCGTCATCGCATCACCAGACATGCACAAGTATCGCATTTCTGCGTGAGCCAATTGAGCCGGCCAACCTTTCGCTTACGCCGCGAGGCCGTTTACTGTCGCTTCGGTCAATAAGAAACCCCTAAAATTACGGGGAACAAAGATAGTCAAGGACCAGAACGAAGGTGCAACCATGCCGACTACGACGAAGCAGGCCTCACAACAAAAAGTGGAGCTACTTCGGAAGGAAATCGTCGCTATCATGAGCCCCCATAGCGTGCGAGAGCCGCTTCATGGCGGCGCAATTTGCGAAAGCGCGGCAACCCCGTACCAAGGTCCTCAGCAGCCTTCGCCGCCGCTAACCGCGTCTAGTCCGCATGCCGTGCCGCCCACGGCCTCAGCAACAGTTCCCATCGCTGCAACCATTCCTTTCTGCGCCTGCATCTGAAGCGTTGGCGAGTACCACCCTTCCGAGCCAAGAATGAAAACCTCTTCCTGTCGCTTGGACCCGTTGCGCGTCATCATGTCGGCGGCTGAACTCATAACCTGGCCCTGTAGAGTATTGCCGAGCGCTGAGATCATCTCTTTCGAGCGACGGTAGGTCAAATCTGCCACGAAAGCGCATGTATAGCCTTGCCCGCCTTTGACGCAGCGTTCCTTGTGCATCCCGTTGATCTCAATTTCCCACGCCGTATCGGCGAACAGGCCATAGGTGAAACTGCGAAACCCAGTCTGCTTTCCGTATTGGGCATAGGCGCGCATGAAGGCTAGCCCGATCTCTCGCTCGTCCGGCTCCGTGTAGTCGGCTGGCACCACGATCGTCTTTCCATCAGCCATCAGGCTTCGCTCACGCCGCGAATGTGCGGCTGTCTCCAAATGCTCGGCCGCAGTCTTGCTGCCAAGTTCCGCGGCAATCTCAAACAGGCGGTCGGCCTCGTCCCTGTTCTCGGGTACACCCTTTCCGAGCTTGTAGTGCATTGCAATGCTGAAGTAGCCGGACGGGTCGTTCTGGTCGGCTGCCAGCTGATACCATTCCCGCGCCTTTTCGAATTCTCCACGCGCCTCAGCCTTCTGCCCCATCCACCATTGCGCCTTTGCATTCCCTTGCTCGGCGGCCGCCTTCATCCACTTGTGGCTTTTCGCTTCATCAAGAGCGCCGAAACGTGGCTCCTGATGAAGGAATGCAAGCACGAGCTGTGCTTCGACATCGCCGGCCTTTGCTGCTTTCTCATACGTGGCTGGCGTGACAGCGTTCCGGGCTGCCTGGCGATACCAGTCGGATACATCCTTGCCGATCGTCCCTTCGTTCCTTCTCGCCAGCCCACCAGCGTTTGAGAACGTATACAGCGCAAACCGGATATCCTGCTTTGGGCCTGGCGCCATGTAGGCGCGGGCTCGCCGAAATTCGCTTGCGTGGTCCTGCGGGTTTAAACGCGCCGCCTCGTCGCATGCTGTCGTCGCCGCGGACGTATCGATAAATGGAAGATCGACCCCGATCTGCTCTTTGTTGTTCGGCTCCTCGACAGATCCAGCCAATCGTCGACATTCATAAACCGGATCAGCCGCGTGAGCATCTGCGAAGGCAAGCCCTGCTAGCAGGCTCCACGCGGCAATCCTTGGAAAATCTACGACGTCCATTCGATTCCTCCATGAAAAAGGAGCGAGGCGAGTATCGCTTGTCGGACTGAACTGGCGCGATGCACAAAAGACGCTGGTCTAAGGGGTCAACAGATTTGGTCCGAGCTTCACATAGTGCCGCTTTTCCACGGAAGTTGAAGTAGACACTATGGGCTAGCTTCACAGCGGAAGCGCCGCGACCACTGTTGCGGGGGAAGGCGCCTTCATCTGGAAGCGGGAAAAAGATGGGGTTAGGCTGCGAGGTCGAGCTTTGATTGTTTGAGACAGCCGCCAGCGACGGCGGCTACGAGTTGTTATTATTTATAGTGTGAGGTTTGCTCAACCGCCCTCTGAATGCACTTGGCAACCGAAGGCCTTTGGCTCCATCCCCCCGCCCGGAGATCGCACCTTTCATTAAACTCGCCGCTCGGCGCGTGGCGTCGCGAAAACAGCTCCAGGCGCAACGTCAAGGCTACATCGAATAGGCGAATTGTTCAGCCCTTCGCCTCGGGTGATAATTTCCGAGCGTGCGAATGGAGCCGGGTTATGAAGATAATGCGTGCAATATCTTCGTTCGTGTTCCTCCGGCTCTTCGTTCTCTCTATTCCGCTCCTTTGCTGGCCAGCTGAGCAAGTGGAGGCTTCGGGCAGCCGGTTATGTATATCCAACATTGGGAACGCGACTGTGAAGGTCGCCGTGATCTACAGTGGCGCGTGGGGGGGCTGGCTGGCGGACGGGTGGTGGGAGATTAAGCCTCAAAGCGGCTTTCTTGAGGGTTGCACGCATGTGCCAGAGAACGACAATCAAGGAGCAGATTTTCATTACCTCGCATTCCGCCAGCAAGGTCCTGATGGGAGATGGTATGAGGCAGCCTTTGACGTCAAAGATGTAAGCTGGACGGAGGACGGATCAGATACCGTGGGAGGTAGCTATACGCTTGTTCCGAGGTCTACGCACGATAGTCGCCAACTGGACGGCCCATTCGGGAGGAGAGACCTCGGGGGAACCAAGTTCATAACGTGTGTTCCGAAACTGGGAACCAAAAAACTCTCGACGCTCAAAGACCATTGGTCCTGTTCCCCCTACGATATGCTCGCGTTATTCGGGACGCAGCTTTACACGCCTACTGACGGCGGCTTGCTGCAGATAAACGACTATGATGTTTACGTTCGGACAAGCGTGGACGCGAAACTCTTCGATATCAATCCATCTAGTTCTGGCAAAGCCAATGAGAAGAACCAGAAGGTGTCACCTGGACCTCCGGAATCTGGAGAACCAGATCTCCTCCTGGGGTCGCAGGGGTATGGCTTTTACTTCATGCTGGCTCATCTGCTATTGTTTTATCACCCACTCGGCGTAATCGTTCTCGTGGGTGCCTAGGAACGCGCCTCGGTCTATGGTGCCTACGAAGAGTGCAGTCCCAGAGAATCCATCCGGTTGTTCAGGCCAGGTCTTCCGCGAGCTACAAGACGGCCATATGATAAACTAATTCATGTCGGCCGCCTCGTGGCACCCTGCAGCAAGGACACCGTTGGGGGCTATGCGATTTTTCGCGTCCTGGTGCTGATCCTTGCTCTCATTGCATATCTGTTGCGAGCCGCCTCATTGCCTCCGGAAATAGAGTAGCTTCTATCACCACCAGCGCACACGCGCACCGTCTCACGAAGTCATAAACGTCGAGACTTCGGAGGTCGGCGCAGATGATTGAGCCCCCGCAGGGGGCGGAGGCTCAATCAAGGTGCGCGTTCGTAAATTGAGGAATTGCGCGGCAATAAAAACCAGCACGGATCTCATTTTTAACGTGTGCTTTGTGGGTGCGCAATTACAGGTATATTGTTGCAAGTGAGACGCTGAATAGCAATGAATTTATAGGGGCTCTGGCTAATCAATTCGAGTTACGCAGCAACCGCCGGGCTATTTCAAGGATCCTCGATTTCAACCGGCGTCCAGCGGAGGCGGGATCATCGGCGAACCCAGGGATGGAGAGGGGCCTCTGACTTCGGAGACATACACCTCGTGGCCGAAGTGGGGGTCCTGGCTCAGGTCCGGACCATCAAACCGATCTATAAATTCTTCAAGATCCGTCTGGTGCGAGAAGCCCATCGCAACGGCAGACATGCTTTCGACTTCGCCGCCCTGGTCCTCATAAGTCGCACTCATTTCGAGGACACCTAGCCGATCGAAGTTTGCTTGCATGTGAAATGAAAGCCAAACCAGATATTCTAGCGGATAGCCGGGATTGCCTGCATATGTCACGACATAGGGGTAAGCCAAACGAAATCGTTCGGCCAACGCTACGCCTTCGGAGGCAAAGACAAGAAGATCACTATCCTCCTCGACGTCGTGAAGTTCGATCGTCAGATCATGCTTGCGCAAAGCGACGTACGCGCCAAGTCGGTCGGATGGCAAGGATGCGAATATGATGTCGCGCCATCGTTGGATGGCTTCATCGAGATCGGTGCGGACCAAAAACATGAAGCATCCTCAGCAAAGCCATCCCATGATCAAAAGCTTGGAGCGGTGCACAGTGCAATTACAGCTAGTAGATATTAGGTGGAGCTAAATTTCAAGCTCGGCATAAGGTGTTTGCGGAGTGACATGCAACGGTCACTGGCAAGGTCGTGAAGCGTATAACCCGTTACGCCGCCATTAAGCCCGGATGGAGGATGAACTGCGCGAGCCATCTTCAGTCAGGCAAGAACAAGGCCCGGGCTCGCGCTACCTGCCCCGAGCGGTCAACGCCGGTGACCCAGGTGCGAAGGGCCATGGTTGACCTCTGTGCACCCTAGTTGCGGTACTCTTCACGTTCTGGGCTAAAATGTTTGCGTAAATATCGACTGGAAGAGGATAGCGCCCGGCATATCGTGAGGCTTGAAACTCACCATACGCCGCGCGTCTTTTGCGTCACTTGGTCATACGTCGAAAGTCCTTGCGGTCCCCTAAAACGCGGCCGATCAGACTTGGGCCTGGCCACCGTCGGCGAAGAGTTCGGAGCCGTTGACGAAGCTTGCGTCGTCGGAGGCAAGGAACAGGGTGGCCTTAGCGATCTCCTCGGACTCGCCGACCCGGCCGAGCGGGATACGCGAAGCGAGATAATCGAGGAGACCCTGCTGCTGTTCCTTGTCGTTGCCAGCCAGTTCAACGAGGCCGGGGGTGCGTGTGGCCCCCGGGGAAACCACGTTGACGCGAATGCCGGTACCCTTGAGGTCAAGCGCCCAGGAGCGAGCCAGGTTGCGGACTGCGGCCTTGGAAGCGGAATAGACCGAGAAGGCGGCGGTACCTTCGGTACCGGCGGTCGAACCGGTTAGCACGACCGACGAGCCGTGACCCAGCAGTGGAAGCGCTTTTTGCACGGTAAAGATGACGGCCTTCACGTTGCGACTGAAGGTATCGTCGACCTGCTCCTCGGTGATCTGCCCAAGCGGGAGCATGCTGCCTCCACCGGCGTTTACGACAAGGACGTCAAGGCGTCCGTGTTCCGACTTCACCTGGGCAAAAAGCTTGTCCAGGTCTTCGTTGCTCGATGAGTCGGCCTGCACGCCAACGGCAGCCTCGCCGATCTCCGCAATTACCTTGTCCAAGGAGTCCTTGCGGCGGCCCGTAATGTAGACGCGGGCGCCTTCGGCTGCAAAGAGCTTGGCAGTCGAAAGTCCGATGCCGCTGGTTGCTCCAGTTACCACGGCAATCTTGTTTGCAAGTCTGTTCGTCATCTTATTCTCCTAATGCTGCACGCGCGAAAGGATCCAGTCCGAATGCGCGGCCTGTGGAAGTTTTTGAAATGTTCGTAGGGGGCTTTGGCCTTCGCCCGCGTCGCCTTCCGATGGGACGAACGTAGTTGGTCTCCCCGTCGGCGAGAAGCCGCTCGGGATGGAGACATTATCCATCTGGATGAATGGTCTCGGTCGCAGAACTGCGCCTGGCATCGACGCGCTCGAAAACGCCCGTCACCCAATCGGCGAAGGCCCGCAGCCTCGGATTGGGAAACCTATCTCCCGGATAAACGAGATGCAGTGAGTGGTTTTCCGGCTTCCATCTGGGGAGGAGCTCGACGAGAGCGCCGCGCTCGATATGCGGCTTTGCCAGAAAGCCGAAGCTCTGACCGATGCCCAGCCCGGCCACGAGCGAATTTAAGTGAGCAGTGCTTTCGTTGACCGAAATGCCGTTGGATGTCGATACATATTCAGTTCGCTCATTTCCTCGCAGGAACCGCAACGGAAAACGCTTTCCTGACGATGCTGAGAAATAGCTGACGACTCGATGCGCCTCGATCTCGTCTGGACGCGTCGGTAGCTCTCGACCTTCCAGGTAGGTAGGTGCCGCGCAAAGAATGTAATCGAGTTCGCATAGTTTGCGGGCCTTTAGGCTTGAGTCTGCAAGAGAGCCGCCGCGGATTACACAATCTATCCCTTCCCCAATCAGATCGGCGGAGCGATCACTGACGCCGAGCATGAGATCGATGTCCGGGTATTGCCGTTGGAAATCCGAAAGAGAGGGTATGATAATGTGGTTCGCAAGCACAGAGCCGACGTCCACACGCAGTCTTCCCTTGGGGGTGCTGCGCGAGCCGGCGACAGTGCCGTCCATGTCATCGAGATCCGCGAGCAGGCGAAGTGCGCGCTCATGATAGGCGGCGCCTTCCGTGGTCACAGTCACAGTTCGGGTCGTTCGTTCTACGAGCTTCGTCCCGAGATGCGCTTCGAGATCCTGTACGAGTTTGCTGACGGAGGACCGGGGCAAGTTCAGCGTGTCTGCGGCTTTTGCGAAGGATCCCGCTTCGGCAACGCGGACGAAGGTTCGTATGGCGAGTATCTGATCCAATTTAATGGCCTTGGTGATCGGAACTTCGACAATATACCGAGGGCGACACTTGACGCCATGGATGTTTCTTCGACGGGCCTTGCTTCCGGTCTAAGGCGTTTGGAAGGGCTTCGAGGGTGACTGGAGCCGCCAAGTCCGCCTAGACCTCAGCTCCCTGCCAGGTGACAGCCGCCACCATTGATCGAGTCCTCGCCTCGGTGAACCGCACTCCCGCGCGCGTGCCAGCGCTGTGCGTCGCAAGTTCAAGGTTGGGTGTCTCGTTTGAAGCGGGCCCTAAGGCTAATCGACTTCGCTAGAGGCGTTCGTGGTTTCTGGGTATCGGCAACGCGGCTGAAGATCGTTATGATCTCATTTATTGCGGAACGGCCTGGATCGCGGGCGGCTTCCAATGCCCGTCCAACGCTGACGCCGTGGGCAGATAGAGCCTCATGACCGCATAGAAGGATTCGCTCGGCGCTGGGAGCCAATTTGATTCCAACGCTGCTCCTGGGCTTTCGTGCTGCAAATACAGAACGATCTTTCCGTCGGCGCTTTTCTGAAGGCTCGCGAGCATGGGCGAGTTGATCAGGTAGCGATCGACAGGGTTGTCGACAAGGAACTGCTTCGGTCTGTCATACATGGTCAGCGACCAAAAGGCCTCGACCGGTGGCAGCGTCTCAGGGGTCAAGGTGAGAGTGTATCTTGCTCTACGTCCGTCAAGTGGCGCCTCCTGTGCGTCGACGGCATAGATCACATAGAGTGCCTCTTGCACCGAGTTGCCGTAGATGCCGCCTTGCGCCGCCGCGGCGCGGACCATGAACCTGCCCTTCATGAATTCCGGCGTGCCGAATAACTTGGACGAATCTGTCAACCGCGCGGCCTCGTCTCGAATCTCCTTCTCGGTCGCGACCGCCACGGCATTCATGAGCTTCACTGTCTCTGGTGAAAGATCCGCCCCGGACCAGGTCGCTCCTTTTTGGACGCCAAGCTTGGCAAGGTTAGCCCGTGGCGTCTCGTCACCGGGATAAGGTGGTGCGAACTGCAGCAGGAATGCGGCAAGCGCCCAGTAGTTCGTAATCATCAAATCGTCTGAGATTGGAAGCCAGTCAACGGATGGCGGAGGAGCGGAAGCCGGCGTTTCCGCGTAGACTGACAGCAGCGTAGCCTTGTAGCCCGCCTGGATTTGCTCCACGTTCTCAAGATCGTCGGGCGAGAAAAGCTGCGTCCGGATAATGCCTATGGCAAGCGTGGTCGGCATTTCGACCACGCGCTTGATCCTCGTCGGTATATCGCCCTTCCAGCCTGGGCCGGTGATCAGAAAATCGCCGCCGTCGTTGCCGTCCACCCGCGTGCCTGGATAGTCGACGTTGTTCGTATAGAGGTCGATGAGTTGAAGCGAGTAGTAGCGGTCTTTCTCGATCGGTGGCATCGTCACGACGACAGGTTCAGCCCTAAGATCGAAGACAATGAAGGAATAGGGGGTGTCGGAATTCGGCGTGATGATTGCCGTATCTTCGGGCGTGTAAACCCTGGCGACGCTGACCAGTGTGTTGAGCGGCCCCTTATACTGGCCGCCACCCGGCTCCAGTGCGTACTGGTACATGGTGAGGTAGTTCTTCACCATCGGATAGGTGTAAATATACGCCTCTCTGGCGATGGCCCCGATGTCATCCTGCGCGAATGCCTCAAGAGGCGGCAGCAGCATTAGCGCAGTGGTTCCTTGCAAGAAGGTGCGGCGCTTCATTCCTTCACTTCCTCTGCGGCCGGAAACTTCCAGCTTCCCTCAAGAACTTGCATCTCGGGCCTATACAGGCGGACCATGTAGTTCCATCCCTCGGGTGTCGGCAGGCAGTTGGCCACCTTGCCATCGCAGCCTCCGAACTGGACTGTGACCGAGCCATCCTGGCTCTTCTGCGCGGTCACGTTATTCAGGGAATAGGCATTGAACGCGTTGGGCGTAAAAAAGCCTTCCTTGTTGTAGACCGTGACCGACCAGAAGTCTTTGACGGGGACATCCTTCACCGTGAGCCGGTAAACGCTGTCGCCGTCGTTCTTTTCCGGCGTCACGTTGAGGTAAAACGCTTCCTTGTCTGGGTTTCCGCCCCATCCAAGTGCTGCTCCAATCAGGTGCCGGACCGGATCGACTTCATCGCGCGGTCCAAACATTTTCGCGGTGTTTGGGAGCAAAGCTCCGAGATCGAGCAGCGCGCGGCGTGTGTTGTCACGACTTTTACTGTCCCACTCCGGGATCTCAAAACTACCCTGTGCTGACTGCTTGAACGTTACCGCATCTTGAAGCGCATGAACCTTCTTCATGTCCTCGGAGCTGTTGGGGTCAGCAAAAAAGCGAAAGGCCAGCACGACATAGCGGGTACCTATATCCTTGCGAGTCAACGTGTACGAGCCAGCCCCATAGAATACGCCATGGGCGTAGTGGTCCTGGTCGATCACCAGAAGCGACACGAAGCGGTCGTCGGTGTCCGGCACATTGATCGTCACCGGCCCCGCATCGAGATCGAACACGGCGGAAGAATAAAGCGTGTCACGGTTCAGGCGGAAGATAGTCTGCTTGTCGAGCGGTACCATTTCGCGCGTATGATCGAACTTGCCAAAGCCACCATTTCCGGCGATGCCGGAGAAATAAAGGTCGCTCTCAGCGCGCACGAAGTTGTCGCTGTTGACGAGGATCGGGTCGGCAAAAGCCGGCAGCGCAGCAAGCAGTGACACCGCAGCAATCGTCGAGCAGCTCAATTTTGCAAGAGACATGGAAGCCCACCAAGTTGAAATTAGAAAAGCGGATTGACCGGCGAACATTAAAAGCGAACGACGAGTCCAAGGATCGGACCTTGTTGCACGGCGTCGAAGATAAAGCCGTCGTGGCTGTAATCGACGCCGAGCGCGCGATAGCCAGCGATGGTTGAGATCCTGTCTCTGAACTCGTAACCGATTCCTATGGCGAGATCCCAATCAAGATCCGCCTGTCCTGCCCCGGCCAGGCCCCAGGCGCTCAGATAGAAGTGGTCCGTCAGGAAGTAACGACCGCGAACGCCCGCTATGGCGTCCACCCATGTGGCGCTGTCACGGCTCGAAACTCCACTCAGAAACCCGCCGGAAAAGGAGATCCGCGTACTCGCATGCCAGATACGTGCCCCGGCCACGACGTCGACGTTACTGCGGCCATCTTGAAAGATGGCATAGCCCATACCAACGAGACCAGCGAATGTCTCCGACGTGGTGTCGACCCCTCGGGCAACGACGCCGAGCGGCGTGGCAGTTTGCGACGAAACCTTGGTGTAGATCACGTCACCAAAGACGCTGAACCGATCGTGACGCGCTTCACCGATCGCCATGAAGCCAACGTCGAGATCCTTCAGGATATCGCCGAAATCGGACACAACATGAATTGCGGGTAGACCGAACTGTCCGAAATCACCAGAGATGCCGGCGACCCAAAAATAAGGGCTTGCGGTATAGCTCCAACCTTCGGCATTGGCTTCAGGGACAAGGAATGGCTGTTGAAGGTCCGCGCTGTTTGCGGACGAAGAATGCATCAAAGCGGTGAACAATGCTGCCGCCAAGAGAAAAGATTTCATCGCCTTGGCCCCACCATCGAGTGTGGCTGAACACTGGTTTGCGGTATCGTCAACTGGGACGGCAACCGACGCTGCCTGTTGTGGGCGAGGTGCCAGCATTGAAGGCTCACGATGACGACATCGCGGGGGCGCGGAATTTCCTTACGGCAGCAGTGTGAAGCTATTGAAGAGCTCAAGTTTTATGTAACCCATCGATCCTCGGCGATAAGCTCACATGTGCACATGTGTCGACCACAGATTGTCCGGATCCAGACAATTTACGAAATTTTGTGTTCGATCAGCGAAAAACGTTCTGTCCAGACCGTGCATGTGGAGGGATCCCGTTGGAGTTGACACGAGAGAAGGCAGAACATGTCCTGTGCCAGGGGCCTTGGCTCGCACATATGAGCGCGCAATTTCGGACGGAGCTGCTGCGCCAAGGGCATTTGCAGAAATTTTCTCCCGATCAAATCATCTATCGATATGGCGACGCGGCTGGTGGAATGTATGGCCTTGTCGCCGGTTCTCTCACCATCAACTCGGCGCCTCCCGACGCGATCCCGCGTCTAATCCATCTCGGAATGGCGGGCGCATGGACGGGGGAAGGGCCTTTCCTCACCGGCCAGCCCCGCAGGGTTGAGTTGAGAGCCCTTGGTGAGACCTGGATGATGCACGTGCCATTGGACGCATTGGAGCAGATGGCGGCACGGGATCCCGCCGTATGGCGTGCGGTGGGTTTGAACACCGTCTTAACCGTGGATGTCCTCGTCCGTATTATTCATGACCTACAAAAGCGCAATGTCGAATGCAGAATAGCCTCCGTGCTTCAGCGAGCGGGTTGGCTCGGTGACATGGCCATCCCGTTGTCCCAGAGCGCCCTTGGCGTCATGGCGAATGCATCACGACAGCAGGTCAATTCCGCAATGAAGAGTTTCGCAAGGGCAGGTTGGGTCAAATACACCTATCGTTCCGTAACGATCTTAGACACGCAAGCGCTGAGACGGTTCTCCGACGGAGATGGGTCGGAGTAGTAAAAACACGAAACCATCCCTCTTCTGGGTTCCGTTCTACTCAGGGCGATAGGTTTGAAGTTGGCTCTCGGGCTCCAAGCGTCCATCCTGCTCGCATTCCGGAATGATAGTCCGACGCCGGGTCGTCGGGGCGTGGCGTTCGCCGGTCGCGCCCCGTCACAAAGTTCGATCACCCCGCCGGAATTTGCTACAATGGTTCTTTGGGGTGGATGCCATGGGTATACTTGACCGCCTGCTTTCGTCGCCATACCCATTCATCAGCGATGGTGGCATGGAGACAGACCTTATCTTCCACGAAGGCGCCGAAATGCCGCTTTTCGCCTCCTTCGTCCTGCTCGACAGCCCAGAGGGGCGCGAGATGCTGCGGCGCTACGCGGTATCGTATTTCGAGTTGGCCCAGGCCGCGAGTCGCGGGTTTGTGATGGGCACGCCGACCTGGCGCGCCAATTGCGGCTGGGGGCCGAAGCTCGGGCTCGACGACGCAGGGATCCGGGACGTCAACCGGCGCGCTATTGCCTTCGCCCGCGATCTGCGGGGCGCCCATCCCTGGCGGGACCATATCCTGATCGAGGGGGTTCTCGGGCCGGCAGGGGATGGTTACGCACCCGACCAGCTCCTGACCCCGACAGAAGCGGCCCGCCTGCACAGCGCCCAGCTGGAGACCTTTGCCGAGGAAGGTGTGGACATTGCGTCGGCTTTCACAATCACCCATCCAGGTGAAGCCATCGGCATGGTCAACCGCGGGCGCGACCTTGGCCTGCCTTTAGCACTCTCATTCACGGTCGAGACCGACGGGCGGTTGCCGACCGGGCAGGACCTCGATTCAGCGCTCTGCGAGGTCGAAGCCGCGACTGGCGGCTACGTTTACTACTATGGGATCAACTGCGCCCATCCCGAGCATTTCTGCAAACAGTTGCCATCGCGCTGGCTCAACCGGATTGGCATGGTCCGACCAAACGCTTCTCACCGCAGCCATGCCGAACTGGACGAAGCCACCGAGCTCGATGACGGCGACCCGCAGCAGTTCGGCGTGCTTTGCGCCGACCTGGCAAAACGGCTCCCTAAACTGCGCGTCGTCGGCGGATGCTGCGGCTCGGACATGCGGCACATCAGGGCTCTAATCGCGGCGGGCATCTGAGCGCCGGGTGATGCATTGAAGAAAGAACGTGCCCGCTTCACCTTCACAGCGAGATCGACACTGGAGCGCTGAAGTGTGAGAAGATCCAGAACCTCTCTGCGAGCACTATTTCTCCGAGGTGTTCGATACCCATGGTCTGACCGGCAACATTGCCTAGCTGTGACGACACTTTCTCGTTGGTGTCGCTCGTCTCGACCGGCCTCGGCATCGGCTTTGTGCCGGAGTGGACAAGGGATTTGGCGAACCGCAACTTCGTGCTTTGTCCTGTAGGGCGTCGGTCCGGCCGCTGGCACGGTGGGTGTAGTCATCAGGCACAATGAACGAGCCGAGGACCTGATATAGCCTTTACGCTACATCCGTTTCATCGCGACGGTTCCTGAACAGCCGCGGCCTGCACCGGATCCCTTGAACCTGCCGGTCCCTTTGTCTCCCTTTATCACTCCCGTCAGGGTGTTGCCTCCTTTCCTTCCTTTATGGATGAAAGTGTTGGTCATGTTGACGGTTCCGTTTCGGGAGACTTTTCCCGAAAACCCAGTGCTAGACGACACGATACCGTTTCGTACGAAAATGAGTGTCGAGAGTTCGCGCCAGTCGCCGCAGTCTGTCTTTGCATACCGTGTTAAGTACCAAGCGCCGTCGTAAGCACTCAGGCCGGGCTCCACACAACGGTTGTCGCGGACCTCCATTCCTTTGCCGCAGATGAGTGGACAGACACGGTTGCCGATCGCTTTCAGGTCGTTCAGAAGCTCTTCGGTGGGGGCGAGCGAAGCCAGCTTGAGCCCCTTGCGCTCGGCATAGGCCTGCAGGGCCTCCCGACTGCTCTCACCCCACTTGCCGTCGATCTGGCTGAGGCATCCAATCCGCGCCAATTGACTTTGGGTGGCAAGCGCGAGGTCGGCGGCGGTCATGTGCCCGCCGGACGAACCTGATGCTTTGGCCATTGGGTAAAGCGACGTCGGTTTGGCCGGCGTCTCCCGGGTTTACGGCGCGCTCCGCGATTGCTGCGATCTTCAACCTCGCAAGCGTCCCGAACGCTCCATTTGGATATTCCTGTAGGTACGCTTCAAAGAAGCTGCTTGCGGTCAAATCCTTGATGGAGTTCCAGTAGGCAAGCTCCACGGTTCTGTCCGTAGCGGTCGTCGCCGCCGGGCTCGTCGTTGTGTCCGGAACTGGCGATAGATTGAGGACGACGGGGCCTGTCAGGGAAGAGCTGTCCCAGGGAACCTGTTTGCCATCTGTTGCCTGCAGAACGGTGCGACGCACTGCAATCAGGTCGTCGGTTATGCTTTGCCCGCGGGTGCCGAGGTGTTTCAGCAAGGCCGTCGTGAACGGGGAGTTCCTGCCGGCTCCGTCAAGGGCGACGTTTCCGGGCTGGGTTGCGAACGCAATCAGCGAGCCCACACCCGTATCGAGTTTCGCCAATCCCCGGCCGACGACCGAGGATCGGGTTCCCTTGGAACGGGCCAATGTCGCTGCAAGTGGATTGTCGCGGCATGCGTCCAGGAAGACCAAGTTGACCTTGGCGTTGCGCTCCATAGCGGATAGCACAAGCTCGATCGGCAACGCTTCAAAATCCAAATCGTTGTTTGAGCGAAGCTGCGCGTCGACAGGGATCAAGTAGTTGCCGCCGTTTACCTGAAGCCCGTGACCGGCATAGAAAAAGAGCGCCACGTCGGCGCCCTCGACTTTGCTGACGAACTCGCGGATCGACTGACGCAATCCCGTCAGGTCGAGGTCGCGGCCCGTGACCACCACGAACCCCAGTCCTGTCAATTTCGACGCCATGTCGCTGGCGTCATTTTGGGGATTGATAAGCTGCGGCGCATGCTGATAGGCCGAGTTTCCAATGACCAGCGCGACGCGCTTTTCGGCCCACGCGTAAGGGCTTAGGAAAATGAGCGAAAGCACAATGGCCGCACGAAGGTAGCGCATGGGAGCGAGCCCGCATTACCGCCACTTTGGTGTGCGCTGCGCGTTGTTCAGGAGTTCGCGGGCTGTTGCGAACAGTCCAAACAGCCTTGTGAGGCGGCGTTCCTCCTCCACACAAAGGCGGTGCCTTTTGCAGAAATCATGGACGGACCAGACCTTCGTGGCAGCGTCGGTTTCGAGCCTTTCGGCTTCCAAGCGTTCCATACTTGCCTCCTCCCTGCGCACTCTCATTCTACTAAAGTCTAATGTAGTTGAAAATAAACTAAGGCGTAGCCCGATCCGGTTAGAACCCGTTAGTGACCTCCCACCCCGTCAACCGAGCAGGAGATCTCGTGCGCCAAGACGCCTGCTGTCTAGGACAAAGGTTGAGCAGAGTGGCCACTTTACATTCTGTCGAATTTGACAGCTATCGATTGACGTATACGACGATTTCTAAAGTCATTGCGCTGTGGTCAAACGCACTCGTCAGCGCATTTCTAGTAACTGATCCCTTCGAAACGAGCGTCGATAGAGGCTCTCACGACCAAATTCGCCCTTTCGCGCGCGACTTGCCTCATTCCCTGGTTGTGGGGGCGCGAGCTTTACAGACGGCCCTATGAGCGGGCGAGAAGCTCAGTGCGTGCCATACCGATGGCAGCCGTGCGCACATGCGGGAGACGCAGCTCTGAAGCTGGTCGGGGCCGGTCGCGAGTTGCCTATATGCATAAACGAAAAGCGGCTAGCCGCGGTGATCCTTTCGCTGATCGAAACCGCCTGCCGCGCGTGGCATTAGGCGCCAAGCTCAATGACATCGATCCATAAGCGTGGCTCGCCGACGTGCTCGCTTGCATCGCCGACTGCGCGATCATCAGGCTGTCTAACCCGCCGCCTTGGCCGGATAGGGCTTTACCGGCATTTTGCGCGCGCTTGCGTGTTCCAGCGCCGATAGCGCAACGGCGTCCCATTGAGACAGGATGTGAGCCGCATCATAGCGCCGGACGTTGGCCTCGGCGTTCGCTGCAAGGCGGGCGCGCAAGGCCTCGTCGGCCATCAGGTTGGACAGCGCATCGGCGAGCGCAGCGATGTCACCGTTTGGCACGAGGATGCCATCCTCGCCGTTTGCGATCATGTCGGTCGGGCCCCAGTCGCAGGCAAACGAGACGACGGGGAGGCCGGCGGCCATGGCTTCGAGCAGGACGATGCCCCAGCCCTCGTAGCGGGATGAGAGAACGAAGGCGTCGGCGGTTTCGAGCCAGAGGCCGGGCCTTGGCGTGAGGCCCGGCATTTCCACCCGGTTGCTGAGGCCGAGCGCGTCGCGCTGGGCTTCCAGTTCCAGCCTTGCTTCGCCTTCCCCCCAGATGACGAGCTTCCAGTCGGGATGGGTTTTGGCGATCCTCGCGAAGGCCTCCAGCAGCAGATCAAAGCCTTTTTGTCGGGTTAGCCGGCCGACGGCCGTGAGCATCTTGTTGCCGCGTCTGTTTTCCCAGCCGGCGGGCAGGTTGATGGCGTTGGGGATTACTCTTCCGTGGCGGCGGACCTCAGGCGAGAAGTAGTCGAGCGCCCCTTTGGTCATCGTCACGAGAGCGAATGCGCGCGGATAAAGGCGAAGCTGCAGCCATTTCCAAAGGGGGCCGAAGGGCTGTACCGCCGGGTTGTTGCGCTCGGAGACGATTACGGGAAGCCCGAGGCCGCGTGTCGCGACCAGCGTCAGGACATTCGTCCGGGTCAGGAAGCTCAATACGAAGTCGGGACGGGAGCGGGTGATCGTCGAGCGCAGACGATAGAGCCGTCGTGCCACCAGCCATGCGGCACGCAACTTTGTGGCCTTCTCAGTCGGCACGTCGAGCCGCTCGATGGCGACGCGTGGATCGAACTTGTAGTAGGGTTCGGAGGCAGGCGCTTCGAGGGTAATTACGGTGACGGCGCAGCCGAGCCGCGCCCAGTGACTGGCGACAAGGCTGACGACGTGTTCAGTGCCGCCGGCGCCGAGTGCTGAAACAATGATGGTTATGCGCGCACCGGCGATGCCGGCTGCTCCGACGATGTCGGCACCCTTACCCGTATCCAATTTGGCTTGCCACCTCGCTTTCCCAGCTACTTTTGTTAACAACACCTTAAATTCGGGCGATCGGACTTTCGCAGCGTAGTAAACGCGCTACTGGAATAACCGGTCGCGACGGGTCAGTGCCCGGGAGAGACACCAAAACTATCCCGCGCGGGATAAGATAGATCGTGATGCGATATAAATAAAGCGGCGTTCGCTCCCTTGTATCCGTGGTCACGAGGCGGAACGGTCCAAATCAGGTCGCTGGAATGAGCAAGCTGTCGGCGGTCGAGCGGTCAAGCCTCGGAAAAAGGGTCTTTCGTCTGCAGATTGCCGAGCAACTCTATCAGGCGCGGGGCCATATGACGGATTTCGGTCAGATGAATGGCGCTCAATCGCGTGAGGACGTCTTCAGCCTTGACGGTAAGCGCCAACGTCTGGCGGCGCTTGTCGGACGGATCGGGCTCCCGCGTCACATAGCCTGCCCCCACGAGCCGCTCGACGAGTTCGGAAGCGGTGTGCCGGGCAACGACGAGGCGCTCGGACAAGACCCCGACTGTCATGGGCACTTCGCCGCGATGGCCTTTGATGGACAGCAGGGCCTGGTGTTGTTGACTGGGGAGCCCCTCCTGCTGCGCTGCGGACGTCGAGAAGTCCATAAAACGACGCAGGATGTAGCGCAGGTTAGCCAGCGCCTCGTAGTCGGCATCCGTAAGTGCGTCTTGTTTCTTGGCCACAGACTTTGACACCAGTACTGTTTCAGCTGGCTACGTCCATACCCGTCTAGGCACCGTCTGCCAACTCCGTCTTGATTTATATCGTATTACGACATATTAGCGCTGCGGTCGATCACACCCACCGTTCCGCCGGCTCAGCAGGTATACCGATGTCATCGAAATCTTCCCGTCCGCATCAGCACGATTTCATGGGCGGCCTTGCACGCCGCGAAGCCGGCGACTTCACCACCGATAGGCGCGTGCTCCTGTTGATCGGAATGGCGCTTATCGTCGGAACGGGCGGCGCGTTTGCGGCCTGGTTCCTCGTCAATCTGATTGCGCTTGTCACCAACATCGTCTGGTTTGGGCGGGTGAGCACGCAGGAGGCGCGGATAGCCGACGTGATCTTCTCACCCTGGATGGTTTTGATCCCGGTGGTGGGTGGGCTCGTCATCGGCCTGATGGCGCGCTTCGGCTCGGAGAAGATCCGCGGGCACGGTATACCGGAAGCGATAGAGGCCATCCTGATCGGCGGCAGCCGTATGTCGGCAAAGGTCGCCGTGCTGAAGCCGTTGTCGTCAGCCCTTTCGATCGGCACGGGAGGACCGTTCGGAGCAGAGGGGCCAATCATCATGACCGGTGGCGCCATCGGCTCGCTGTTTGCCCAGTTTTTCCACATGAGTGCGGCAGAGCGAAAGACGCTGTTGGTCGCAGGGGCGGCGGCAGGCATGACGACGATCTTCGCCTCTCCAATCGCTGCCGTGATGCTCGCGGTCGAGCTTCTCCTGTTTGAATGGAAACCCCGCAGCTTCATTCCCGTCGCGGTCTCGGCCTGCGTCGCCATCTCCTGGCGCCCGCTGCTGTTCGGAAGTGGACCGCTGTTCCCGACGCATTTCCAGATCGATTTTCCGTGGTGGGGTATTCTGCTTTGTGCCGGAGTGGGGATTATTGCCGGCCTTCAGTCCGGGGTGCTCACGACTCTCCTCTACAAGATTGAAGATCTGTTCGAGCGCCTGCCGATCCACTGGATGTGGTGGCCGGCGCTCGGGGGACTTGCCGTTGGGCTTGGTGGGCTGATCGAACCCCGTGCTCTTGGTGTCGGCTACGATGTCATTGAAGGGTTGCTGAAAAACAGCCTGCCGACATCGACTGTGGTCGCCATCCTCTTGGTGAAGGCCACGATCTGGCTGATCGCTCTCTCGTCCGGTACATCAGGAGGTGTGCTGGCTCCCTTACTGATCCTTGGAGGCGCCCTTGGATGGCTGACGGGCTTGGTGCTTCCCGGAGATCCGGGATTCTGGGCGTTGCTCGGCATGGCGGCGATGATGGGTGGCACCATGCGCGCGCCGTTGACGGGAACGTTTTTCGCGATCGAGATCACCGGTGATCTCAACACGCTCATTCCCTTGCTGGCCGCCACGGTTGCCGCTTATGCGGTGACTGTTCTTCTCCTGCGACGGTCAATCCTGACGGAGAAAATTGCGCGGAGAGGCCAGCACATCAGCCGAGAATATGGTGTCGATCCATTCGAATTCGCGCGCGCTCGCGACATTATGGTCAGCACCGTCGACACATTACCGGCGACAATGTCGGTGACCGAGGTCTGTGCGCATTTCGCCGCGGCGGACGATGCACACCGGACCTATCCGGTGGTTAACGAAGCCGGTGCGCTTGTCGGTATGGTTTCGCGTGCAGACGCGCTTCGGTGGCAGCGAGGTCCGGACATCGGGGCCGACATCCTGGCTGACAAGGTATCGGACGCCTCGATCCCGATCGGGCACCCCGATGATACCGTTGGTCACATCGCGGACATCATGATTGCGACTGATGTTGCGAGGATCCCCATCACCGATCCGCTATTGGGGACCTTGGTCGGTCTTGTCACCCGCAAGGACCTGCTTCGCCTGAGGCAATCCTATAAATCCACTGAGCTGGAACGGCGGCCCTATCTTGGAAGGGTGCGGGGTCGTTGACTGATGTGGTCCGGCGGGGCGCTTGCACCCTGCTTGCCTGCGGCTAGCGGAAGGCCCCGGCTTTTTTTGGTGACCGGTTTACGTATGAAACGCGGCCAGGTGCGCGGGCAGTTGCTCGCCCTCAATGCCGCGTTCCCAACTCCTTAGCGCGACGAAAGAGCTGGTCGGCGAGCTCCAAGTCGCCCTTGAGCTGCGCCAGCAAGCCGAGATTGTAGTTTGCTTCCGGATCGTCCGGGCGGAGGCGGAGGGCAGTCAGGTAGTGTTGCTCCGCAGCAGCAAGTTCTCCGTTTTCGTGCAGCAGAACGGCCAGATTGTTGTGTGCCTCGGCATACTCCGGACACGCACGAATAGCGGCGCGGTAATGCTCCTCGGCCTTGGCCCCGTCTTCGCGTTCAAGCAGCATCGCGTAGTTGTAATGCGCTTCGGCGTAGTCAGGACGTAAATTGAGTGCTTGGGTGTAGTGGCGCTCCGCGCCCGACGTGTCTCCGTGTTTCTCCAGAAAGATACCGTAATTGTTATGCGCCTCGGCAAAGCCAGGTCGAAGGCGGATGGATTCATTGTAGTGTTGTTCGGCTCCAAACCTGTCACCAGCGATATCGAGGAGGCCGGCATACCGCAGCAATGCATCCACATAGTCGGGACGAAGTTTGATCGCCTGACCGTAATGGTACGCAGCCTCGGCTCGGTTTCCCATGGTTTCAAGGAGAATGGCTAGATTGTAGTGTGCCTCGGGGTACTGCGACCAAAGGCGAAGCGCCTCGTGATAGTGCTGGATGGCCGCGTTTGGATCTCCGTTCGCCTTGAAGAGGATACCCAGATTGTTGTGAGCTTCCGGATAGTTGCTACGAAGCCGAAGGGCTTCTTGGTAGCATCGCAGTTCCTCTTGCGAAACGCTGCCATGTGGATCCGAAAGACCGACCCCTTTCAGAAACCAGTCCTCCGCCGTCAGCCTGTCTTCGGGCCGCGCTGCAAGCGCTGCCCTGTCAACTGATGACAGCCGATAGAGCAGTCTCGTCGGAAGAAAATCTCCTCTCAACTCAAAGTACCCAGCCTCGCTGAACTCGTAGATGGGAAGGTCGACGAGTTCGAGGATCGTCTGTGTGACGAAAAGCGAATCCGGCTCAGCGCTGGATTCCACACGCTTGGCGAGGTTGATCGCCCGTCCTACCCAGGCATCTTCTTCTTCCATCTGGGAGCATTCGCCGAAATGACAGCCAACTCTGACCGGCAGATCTTGCGCGCCCGGGACAGAGAACAGTGAGCGGCGGCGCTGCTTCCAGTAGGCGATGAGCTTCAACGCGAAATGGACGGCCACATCCGCAGACTCAAACAGATAGAGATGACCGTCACCGGTGAAGTTCTCGTGTCGGCGGCCATACTGGCCCGCGAGAGAGCGCGATAGATACCGATACTCGGTGATGACGTGGGTGACGGTGTCGCGAGATACCTTATTCCACACGGCGGAGTGTCGAACCAGGTCCGTGAATACAGCGGCGAAGTAAATACTCATACCGTTCACCAGCGGAGCGCGCTATTATTTAGAGGATGCGCATATTGACAAGGGTTTGACAACGCCTTCGCTGAAGCTGAAAGGGAGCCTCATCATGCCACAATATATGGTCGAGCGACACTTGCCGGGGATCACACCAGAGCAGCTCATGGCCGCCGCTGGGCGCGCAAAGGCGGTGACCGCCGAGATGACGCAGCAGGGAAAGCCCGTGCGCTATCTGCGCTCGACGTTCGTGCCGTCGGAGGAAAAGTCCTTCTGCCTCTTTGACGCGCCCTCAGCCGAGCGAGTGCAGGAGGCGAATGAGCTTGCGCAAATTCCGCTGTTGAAGATCACCGAAGTGGCGCACATCGCCTCAGAAGATTTGGCCTGAAACCGAGGTTGGCAGCGGGCGAGCATATGACGGTTTCTTCAACCGCACCAACTATGAAGCGCCAGTTGCCAAGGCAACGGCAGATTCAAGGCCGCCGCGATTGATCGCCGAGCGCAGAGTTCGTTTATCGAGGGCCGGTCGCAACCGCGACCGGCCCTTATAGTGACTGCTATGGCATCGGCATCAATGTCGCCGCAACACTCGAAGGCTGATCCGGGAGGCGTGGTCCTGAGGCTTTGTTTGGACACTCTCCCTACACAGCCGTAAAATGTGACAAGATATTTGGCGGAGAGCAGGCATCAGCCATGGACCTTCGGCGAAGATTAGCTGCCATCGTAGTGGCCGACGTGGCTGGTTATAGTCGGCTGACCGGCCAGAATGAAGAGCTTACCCTTGCCACGTTGAAGGCTTATCGTGAGATCATTGATGGCCTGATCGCACGTCATGAAGGCCGCGTCTTTGGCAGCGCTGGCGACAGTGTTCTCGCGGAGTTTGCGAGCCCTGTCGAGGCAGTGCGCTGTGCCACCGAAATCCAACTGGAGATCGACACCCGGAACACCAACCTGCCCGAGCCGAGCCGTATGCGATTTCGTATCGGCATCAACCTCGGTGACGTGGTGGCGGACGGCGACAATCTTCTGGGCGACGGAGTAAACGTCGCTGCACGCTTGGAGGCGCTTGCCCCGGCCGGCGGGATATGCGTCTCCGAGGCGATCCATGCCCAGGTTCGCGATCGGCTCGCCCTGGATTTTGTGGACCTTGGTGAGCACAAGGTGAAGAACATCGCTCGGCCTGTGCGTGCTTATCGTGTGCCTCTTGTGTCGGAGGAGCGTATCAATTCACCCTTCCGTGGCCTTGACGCCTTTGAGTTCGAACACGCCGATCTCTTCTTCGGCCGTACACACGCTATCTGCCTCTGCATCGACCGGCTGGAACAGCTAGCGGCGAACGGCAAGTCTTTCTTGCTGATCTATGGAATGAGCGGGTCAGGAAAATCCTCTCTCCTGCGTGCGGGGCTACTCCCTACGATCACACGACCTGGCGCGGTGGCGGGCATCGCTCTGTGGCGGCGTTGCCTGTTCCGGCCGTCAGAAGGAACCGACGCGATCGCGTCATTGGCCGCCGCATTGCTTCGTGAAGATGCTTTGCCGGAATTGGCGCAAGAGACAACGGTGACGGATTTGACGCAGTACCTTCGTAGCGCACCCGAGCGCGCCCTTGGGATGATCCGCGCCGCACTTGCCAAAGCTACTATGCCTGCGCACGCCAGTGCACAGGCGCGGTTGGTGGTCGCTTTAGATCAAATGGAGGAGTTGTTCACGACTGAGGCGGAGCCGATGTCCCACACGGAACTAGTGCGAGCGCTCGCGACGTTTGCAGGAAGCGGGTTCGTTTGGGTGATTGGCACGATCCGGTCTGATTTTTTTCACCGCTGCAGCGAGGTTCCCGGTTTCTGGACGCTGAAGGATGGGCTCAGCAGCTATGAACTGTTGCCCCCGACTGGCCCGGAAATCGCTCAGATCATCCGCGAGCCGGCACGCGCAGCCGGTTTGCGCTTTGAGGAGGACGCAGATCAGGGGCGGCTCGAGGACGTGCTGCAGGAGGCAGCGGTTGCAGATGCCAGATCATTGCCCCTTCTCGAATTCATGCTGGAAGCGCTCTTCCAGGCAGGCCGAGAGCGCCGTCTGCTCACATTCGCGGCGTATAGAGCGTTTGGCGGCCTTGAAGGCGCGATTGCACGTCGCGCCGACGAGGTAGTCGGGTCGCTTCCCCCTGACGTACAGGATGCCTTGCCGGCCGTGCTCACCGCTCTGACTACAGTACGCCTCGACGAAGAGGCGATCACGGCGCGTCCTGCCTCGCTCTCGCAATGGAGCGGCCGGCCGGCGCAAATCGTTCTCGTCAACGCCATGATGGCCGCCCGGCTCCTGGCCAGCGACGAAAATCCTGCGGGCGATGCAGTTGTGCGCGTAACACATGAAGCGCTTCTCACTCGCTGGCCGCGAGCGCGGGACATTGCGTATGCGAACCGGAATTTCCTCGAGACACGTGCGCGCGTGCAGGCGGATGCTCGCCTATGGCTTTTTGACAACAAGAACCCAGACCTTCTGCTGCCCCCCGGCAAGCGGTTAGCAGAGGGCGAAGAACTTCTGTCGAGACGTGACGAGGTCGAAGACGAGATCGTCGCCTACGTCGAAGCCTCGTTGCAGATGCACCAGACCAGGCTGGCGAAAGAGCGTCAAGTTGAGCGCATGCGCATAGAGGCGGAAGAGACCACGAAGCGAGAGCGTTTGGAAAGTGAGGCTGAACGCCGAAGCTTGGCGGCCGAGGCCGCGATACGCCTTGCGCGGCGCACGCGTTACGCAGCCATCATCGCGATAAGTTTGGGCGTCATCGCCGGTGCTGGTGCGATCGCCGGATTCCATGGGCAACACGAGGCGAGACGACAGGCTATGGTGGCGCAAGTCAATGCAGACCAAGCCCGTGCAGCGGAGCGGAAGGCCATTGAGGCGCGTAACCAGGCGCTCCGCAATCAATCCCTTTCCCTCTCGCTTCTTTCTCAGCAGACCGCTATGACCGGCGACACCGAAGCCGCCATTCTGTTGGCGTTGGAGGCGTTACCGAAGGACGTTGCTGCCCCGGAACGGCCCTATGTGAAAGAAGCGGAATTTGCCCTTTACCAGGCGCTGTTCCAGCACCATCAGACCATGATATTCCGCCATGATGCTGGCGTGACATATGCCGCTTTCAATGCAGGCGGAGACCGTATCGTAACGTCGTCTTACGACCGGACCGCGCGCATCTGGAACGTTGCAAACGGGACGGAAATGGCCGTCTTGAGGGGCCACCAGGGCGCGGTCGAAAGCACTTCCTTCAATCCGGACGGCAGTCGTGTCGTGACGGCCAGCCGCGACGGTACGGCGCGAATCTGGGACGTCGCGGCAGGCAAACAGATCTTCGTCCTTCCCCAGCCTGGCCACGTTCACACCGCGATGTTCAGCCCTGCCGGCACGCGGGTGCTCACCGGATCGGATCAAGGAGCTTTGACTATCTGGGATACAAAGACCGGCGGAAGAACTGAAATCGCTGAGAGCTTCGGGACAACGTCGGCTGCGTTCAGCCCTGATGGTCTGAGTGTCGCGGCCGGCAACGGGCATGAACGTTCTGTTCGCATCTGGAGGATTGAGAACCGTCAGTTAATCAGAAGCCTGGACAACCAGTTTTGGCCCGATGAGGTCGTATTCAGTCCCGATGGCAGCAAGATCCTGGCAGCCTCATGGGGCACAATAACATGGACCATGGCGTCCCGCCTTTGGGATGTGCCGAGCGGAACCCTGATTGCGTCACTCCTCGGTCACACCAGCGATATTCATGGTGGCACCTTCAGCCATGACGGCCGCTATATTGCGACGGTCTCCCTCGATGGCACGGCGCGTCTTTGGGATGGCATATCCGGCAATATGCGTCGCGCGCTGGGGCAGGAAACCGGTGGACTCAAGCTGTCTGCTTTCCAAGCCGCGGATGGCGACCAGAAAATGAATTGCGCATTCAGCCCTGACGACCGGCTCCTCGCCACCGCTGCAAAGGAGAATGCGGTCCGCATATGGGATGTTGAGAGTGGCACTGAATTCGCGACTATCAGAGGACATCGTGGGCCAGTCACACACGTGGCTTTCCGTCCCGACGGTAGTGGTCTCCTTACGGCCTCGTACGACGGTACGGCCCGACTGTGGGACATCGATGGCGTCCTGGCGACTACCTTACGACACCAACACCGACCGGCGTTTGCTGTATTCAGCCCGGATGGAAAGCGCGTCATGACCGGGGATACCATCGCCCGCATTTGGGATGTGGCGAGCGGCCGCGAGACTACGAGACTTGAAACCGATGGCGATGCGGTCGAGTACGGGACCTTCAGTCCGGATGGCCGCGTCGTTGCGACCGCTTCTTCGTACGGCCGTATTACGCTTTGGGACGCCGAGAGCGGGCGCGCGACACGTCGGTTGGCCGTCAACGGCACGGCAGTCGTCCATATTCAGTTCAGCCCTCGCGGCGACCTGCTGGCATCGGCGTCCGCGGATGGAACGGCGCAGCTATGGAACACGTCGACGGGTGCCAAAGTGGCCGTTCTGACGGCAAGCGCGAACTTGCGGAAGGTTCTGTTCAGCCCCGATGGCAAGCTTGTAATCACAGCGTTGACAGACGGCACGGCGCGGCTGTGGAGGACGGACGGAACCGAGGTGGAAATTCTGGCTGGGCATCAGAAGCGGATCACGGCGGCCGTCTTCAGTCCCGATGGAGGTCTGGCTGCGACCAGCTCGCTGGATGGGACCGCCCGCGTCTGGTCCACTACAGATGGCAGTGTCGTCGCCACGTTGAGAGGCCATGGCGATGGGTTGACAGATATCGCTTTCAGCCAGGATGGACGATCAATCGTGACCGCTTCGCGCGATGGTACGGCCCGCATTTGGAATGTTCCCGATGGAACGGAGCGGCAAATCCTCAGAGGGCACGATGGCGCGCTGAACTACGCCGCATTCAGCCGGAATGGCTCATTCGTTGCAACGGCATCTTTTGAAGACCACACGGTGAGACTGTGGGACGTGGATGCGGGCCGTCAGGTGATGCTCCTTGACAATCAGCGGGATGCAACGGACACGGAACCAAGTTCAATGAGGCCAGCCTTTAGCTCTGGTGGAACCGAGATCGCAGTCGCTTCCGCGTACCGAAAGGTACAGATCATTCGGGTTTTTCCGACAACTGGGGAGCTCATCGCTTTTGCCCACAGCATCGTACTGCGCGACCTGACCCCCTGCGAGCGAAAGCGCTTCTTCTTGCCGGTTGACGGTCAACGGGCAGAATGCCGGAGCTAGGAGAACCGGGAGCAATGCAAGAAAGTTTCCGGTCGGAAAACAGATCGCTGCCGCTCATTAAATCCGGAACGACGCTCGGCGCAGCTGCAAAGATATTGACGAATTCCACCTAAGACACGGCTTTCGCCACCGACACGAACGGTCGCCGCATCGGACTGGTGACACTTCGCCAGATCACGTCAGCTCTGTCATCCGCTGTCGAGGAGCCACAGGCGGCCGTTGCTTAAGGGGACGGCCGTTCGTTTCTTTGCAGATCCACAGGGCTGAAGCCTTGTGGATCTGCACATGACCAACTTCCGTAGTGCCCGGCACGCATACGCCCGACGCCAGCTTTCTGATGAGTTCCATAAACCGGAAAGCGGCCGCCCCGGTCGAATTGAGGGAACGTGTGAGTTGGTAACTCCGCGCACACCCTACATCGCCGTCTACACGTTGACAGTCGCCCGCGTTAAACTTGGGAAATGACTGCACGGGGACTATATTGCAGTCAATGAAGGCACCTGCGAGGGTCTGACTATGGCTATTCTGACAGCACGAAATGTACCTGATGAAGTGCACCGGGCTTTGCGCGTTCGGGCGGCGAATCACGGCCGTAGCACAGAGGCGGAAGTCCGCGAGATTCTGGAACGTGCGGTAAAGCCCGAACAGCGTATTCGCATCGGCGATACCTTGGCTGAGTTGAGCGGGCGGCTTGGCTTGACCAATGATGATTTTGAAGTGTTCGACCAGATGCGAGACAAAGCGCCGGCGGAGCCAATGAGGTTTGAATGATCGTCCTGGACACGAATGTCGTCTTGGAGGCGATGAAGCCGGCTCCGGATTTGGCTGCGCGCAATTGGTTGAATGACCAGGTAGCCGAAACCTTGTACCTGTCCAGCGTAACGCTGCGGAACTGCTGTTTGGCATCGGTGCGCTACCGGAGGCATCAAGTTTCTAGGGCAGCAAAACCGACAGATCAATCGCGCGGCGGCTGCATAGTGCCTTGGACCTTGACGCACCAAAGCGGTTCTCCCATAATCAAGGTGAACCAAGGAAAGTCAGGCCTCATGACAGCTGCGTTTACCGTTCGTGTAAAAGATGAAACCGCGAGCAAGCTGGATCAACTCGCTGAGAAGCTGGATCGGTCTCGCTCTTATATGGCTGCCGAAGCCATCGAAGCTTTCGTTGAGCAACAGGAATGGCAGCTTGCCGAGATTGAAGCCGGGTTGGCGGAGGCCGATCGGGGTGAGTTCGCCAGCGAAGAAGATGTGGCGAAAGTCGTCGCGAAGTACGTCAAGTCCGCTCGGCAATCATGAGTCGGAAGCGTATTCGCTGGACGATAAGGGCGTTGCGGCGAATTGATGAGATCGGTGCGTATATCGAAAAAGACGATCCGGATGCGGCAGCTCGCGTCGTGGCGCGGATTGTCACTGCCGTGGATGCGTTAGCGGAGTACCCTGCCAGTGGGCGGCCCGGTCGTATCAAGAGCACGCGCGAGCTCGTGTTAGCCGACATTCCCTACATCATTCCCTACCGCGTAAGTCGCGACGTCGAGATCCTCACCGTCATGCACGCCCATCAGCAATGGCCGCGGGTACTCTAGTCACGACCAACCGTGCCGGGTTCGCTGGTCCGCCTTCGTCAGCGCGAACCCGCGCGTCTCGTCGTCGAAAATCGACTCGACCAGGAAACGACTGTCCACCGGCATGGTATCCGACTTCCCAATGCCATGGACGGCGTGCCTGGCCTGACGCAGCCGCCGATCAGGCCGGGAGAAAGCTTCATCTACGAGTTCACGCCGCCTGATGCCGGAACATTCTGGTATCACCCGCACGCCAACAGCCTCGAGCAACTCGGCCGCGGCCTCACCGCAGCGGTGATCGTGGAGGCACGCCAACCCGTCGCCGTCGACAGCGACCTCGTCTGGATGCTTTCGGACTGGCGGCTGACCGAGGACGGCGGCAACCGGATGGAGGCCGGGGTGTCCGGCCGCGTCGGCAATACGGTGTCACTTAACGGCCGGGTGTCGGAGGCTGAAGCTTTCCGGTCGGGCGAGCGCGTCTGCAGCAGCGCTTCAAGGGAAGGAGTAGACACCGTGGTCGACGCAACGGGTGCTGCTCCTTGCTATCGAGACGGTAGATCGCTCCACTCTTTTGGAACCGGCTTGCAAATGTGCTCTCCGCACGTGGAGCCGTCTTGAATGGGCCGATGATCAGCCGCGCATTTCTCGTGCAACAGTTTTCAGGCGGCCAAGATCTTCAAGGTGACGCGCCATGTAGCGCGACGCTTCTTCGTTTTTCCCCGCAAGGATGAGATCCAGGAGCTCGATATGCTCGAGGCAGCGTTCGCGCGCGCTGTTGCGATCGAGCATCTGGCGGTAATCGATCAGCCGGCGTAGGCGGTCGAGCCTGTTCAGCGCATCGATGAAGAAGCTGTTCTGGCAGCATTCGATGATCGCCTCGTGCATGCCGCTGTTAAGCCCAAACAGCTTTGCATCCGAAACGGTCCAGATGCCGCCGTTGACCAGCCACTCCTGTTCCTCGCGGCAGCGCAGAAGTGCTGGGCGGTTCAGCTTGAAGGTCGGCTCCAACAGTGCGGCGGGTTCTATCAACAGGCGAAATCGGTAGCTGTCCTCGTAGGCCTGGAGTGAAGTGAGGACCGGCAGAAATGCCCAGCCGTGGCCTGGCAGTCGCTCGATCCAACCCTCATTGGCCATGCGCAAAAGGATTTTTGAGAGCTGGCCTTTCGTGAGATCGTAGCGACGAAGAAACTCGCTTTCCGTAATCTTTTCCGGAAGTCGGCCGTGCAGCCGGTCGTCGGCGATCGTCAGATAGATCTGTTCGTCATCCTCCGTTGAAGCCGATTCCCGAGACAGTTTCTCGGCCGCCCCGACATCGGCGATCATGTAGCCGCCGCCTTCGCCCTGTTTCAGGACACCTGCTTCGTGCAGGAGCTTCATGGCCTTTCGCACCGGCGAGCGTGATACGCGGAGCTGTTCGGCAAGCTTGCGTTCCACCAGGCGATCGCCCTCGGAAAGCTTGTCGGTGCGAATATGCGCGACGATCTGGTCGGCGAGGCTGACGATCAGCGGGGTGGTCTGCAAAGCTAAGCTCCCGATTTTGCTCATCTATGCCACAACGCCGCGGCGACGCCAAGAGTTTTTGGTTTTTCTCTATTGCAAAATACCAAGCGGGGGCGTATTTGGTATTTTAGAGGAGAAAAAGACCAAGGCGGTCTGGAGGACTCCAATTCGATTTTTGCTTGCTCGACGCCGACGCGAAGTCGGCGAACGATCTCGCGTGGCCTCCGCCATCTCCTGAACGGTGAGGAAGACATGACGATTAAACTTCTCGTACTGCCGGGTGATGGGATCGGTCCGGAGATCACGTCCGCGACCTTGGAGGTGCTGAAGGTCGCCGCGGCCGCAACGGGCGTGGGGCTCGACTTTGAGTTCAAAGACATTGGCCTCAAGTCCCTTGCCGAGCAGGGCACGACGCTTCCGGATGCGGTGATGAAGCGCGTGCCCGAGGTGGATGGGGTCATCCTTGGGCCGGTCTCGCATTACGAATATCCGTCGCGCGACAAAGGCGGAATCAATCCGTCTGGCGAGCTAAGAACCAAATTCGAGCTTTACGCCAACATTCGCCCCTGCCGCTCGCGTGATGGGTTGACGATCCTTCGTAAACCGATGGACCTCGTCCTGGTGCGCGAGAACACCGAAGGCTTCTACTCCGATCGCAATATGTATGCCGGTACAGGCGAATTCATGCCGGATCCGGATATGGCCTTTTCGATCCGCAAGGTGACTGCCAAGGCTTCCTCTCGTGTGGCCAAGGCGGCTTTCGAACTGGCACGCCACCGCCGCAAGAAGGTGACCGCGGTGCATAAGGCCAATGTGGTCAAGCTCTCCGACGGCCTGTTCCTGCGCGAAGTGCGGAAGGTCGCGGAAGCCTATCCGGATGTGCATTTGGAAGAGTTGATCGTCGATGCGGCGGCCGCCCATCTCATTCGCTCGCCGGATCGCTTCGACGTCATCGTCACCACCAACATGTTCGGCGATATCCTCTCGGATGAGGCATCGGAGCTTTCGGGAAGCCTTGGACTTGGTGGGTCCATCAACGCCGGTGACGACATTTGCGTCGCACAGGCACAGCATGGATCGGCGCCAGACATTGCCGGCACAAACGTGGCGAACCCGACCTCCCTCATTCTTTCGGCCGGCATGTTGCTTGATTGGCTCGCTCACCGTCGAAACGATCCGCGCCTCGCGCGCGCCGCGGCACTGATCGAAACAGCGACCGACGCCGTTTTGCGGGACCCGCATTCACGCACGCGCGACGTCGGGGGAGGCCTCGATACCGATGCCTTCACCGCGAAGGTGGTGGATGCCATTCGCGCCGCCGGTGCTTCGACATCGGTCGCCTGACGACACCTGAAATCCCCGCAAGGGCAAGCCGGGACTGTGTTCCGGCGATCCTGGAGGAGGGGGCCGAATGGCGGCCCCAGGGATCGAACAACACAGAGACATGGATGGAGGAGTTTCCATGAAGAAGATCACACGACGCGCCTTTTCAACGCTGCTTGCCGCTGCCGCGACAGTGGTTCTGGTCAACCAGGCGGCCGTTCCCGCCTTCGCGGACGAACAACTTAAATCCCTGCACATCATGGCACCGAGCAGCCCGGGAAGCGGCTACGACCAGTTGGCCAGAACAATTCAAACGATACTGCAGGAAGACAAGTTGACGGGGCCCGTTGAGGTCCAAAACGTGGCCGGTGGTGGCGGAACGGTCGGCCTTTCGCAGTTTGTCACCACCAAACCGCGGCATCCGTCGGCTATGGTCATTGGTTTTGCGCTGGTCGGCGGCGTGTTGACGACCAAGTCGCCCGTGACGCTCGACCAGACTGTTCCAGTCGCAAGACTCATGGGCGAGGCCGATGCCATCGTGGTGCCGGCGAACTCCGATATCAAGACGATGGATGACCTGGTTGCACGTCTGAAGACAGATCCGGCGAAGGTCTCCTGGGCCGGTGGTTCAATCGGCGGTATCGATCATGTCGCCGCAGGCTTGATCGCCAAGACCGTTGGCGTCGATCCGAAGAAGATCAACTACGTGGTGCATGCCGGTGGCGGCGAGGTGCTGGCCTCGACCCTTGGAGGCCATGCCACCGTTGGCATCAGCGGCTATGAGGAGTTCCGCGCGCAGGTCGAGGCCGGCCAACTTCGCGCCCTTGCCGTTACCGGTGACACTCGTATTCCGGGGCTCGAGGTGCCGACGCTGAAGGAGGCAGGCGTTGATCTCGCCGTCATGAACTGGCGCGGAATCATGGCGCACCCGAAGCTTTCCGACGAAGACCGCGAAGGGCTTGAGAAGGCGATTGCCGCCCTCGTCAAGACGCCCGAATGGAAGGCTGCTCTCGAGAAGCGCGGCTGGATCGACACCTATCTACCGGCAGACGCTTTTGCTGCGTTCCTCGCCGACGAGCAGAAGCGCGTCGAGGGCGCATTGAAGGAAGTCGGGCTGCTCTGACCGGCGTCCACCTTGGGAGGTGTCATCATGTTGAAATCGGCCAATTTCCGTATCGGGGAGACAATCCTCGGACTTGCGTCGCTCAGTCTCGGTCTTTTCATCGGTTTCGAGACATGGTCGACGCCTCCCATCGCAGCGCAGACGGTGATCGGGCCAGGTCTGTTTCCTGCCCTCATCGCCACGGGACTGATCCTCGTTGGCCTGCAGCTTCTCTACGAGGCTTTCCTTCATCGCTTGCAGGCGGAGGAATTTCCAGAGCTCGACTGGAAAGCCGTCATCCTGGTGGCTGCTGCCTTCGCGTCACAGCTCGTGTTGCTTGAGAGGCTCGGCTGGATCGTCTCCGGCACCTTCCTCTTCGTCGTCTCGGCAATGGCCTTCGGCAGCCGGACCCATCTGCGCAATCTCATGATCGGGCTGTTGCTGACCGCGCTGACGTATCTCGTGTTCGACTATGGGCTCGACCTCGATCTGCCGACTGGCAGCTACATCGAAGACCTGATCGATCTTGCCCGCGGCTCCGTTTGAAGTCGCGCTCGGTTCGAATGTTGAAACCATAGATCTAGCCGAAATTCTCATAGCCCAAGGGCGGAATGAACATGGATACCCTAGCAGCACTCTTCCACGGCTTTGCCGTTGCCGCCACGCCGTACAATCTGTTCTGGTCCCTCGTCGGCGTGACACTTGGAACGGCAATCGGCGTTCTTCCCGGCATCGGACCGGCGCTGACTGTCGCCTTGCTACTTCCCGTCACCTACGGGATGGAGCCGACGAGCGCCTTCATCATGTTTGCCGGCATCTACTATGGCGCCATGTACGGCGGATCGACCACCTCTATCCTGCTCAACACGCCGGGCGAGTCCGCGTCCATCGTCACGGCGCTCGACGGCCACGCCATGGCGCGCAAGGGCCGCGGTGCGCAGGCGCTGGCGACGGCCGCCATCGGCTCCTTCGTCGCCGGCACCATCGCGACGGTCGCGCTCACCTTCGTCGCGCCGCTGATGGTAAAGATGGCACTGCTTTTCGGCCCGACGGAATACTTCGCGCTGATGGTGCTTGCGCTCACCACGGTCACCGCGGTGCTCGGCGATTCGCTCTCTCGGGGTCTTGCGAGCCTGCTGTTCGGTCTCGCTCTCGGTCTTGTCGGGATCGATCTGCAGACGGGCCAGGCCCGCTTTACGCTCGGCATCTCGGAGCTGCTCGACGGCATCGACGTGGTTGTCGTCGCCGTCGGCCTCTTCGCGGTTGGCGAAACTCTCTTCACCGTTGCACGCCACTGTTTCGAGACCGAGGAACTCTATCAGCTCGAGGGCTCCAAGTGGATGAGCCGTGAGGACTGGCGTCGCTCCTGGAAGCCGTGGTTGCGTGGAACGGCGCTCGGTTTTCCGATCGGCGCGCTGCCGGCCGGCGGCAGCGAGATCCCGACCTTCCTGTCTTATCTGACGGAAAAACGCCTTTCGAAAAACCCGGAAGAGTTCGGTCATGGTGCGATCGAGGCGGTCGCCGGACCGGAAGCTGCCAACAACGCTTCAGCCGCAGGCGTGCTTGCGCCTCTTCTGGCGCTCGGTCTGCCGACGTCTGCGACCGCAGCGATCATGCTGGCTGCTTTCCAGCAGTACGGCATCCAGCCGGGTCCGCTGCTCTTTGATAACAATCCCGAGCTCGTCTGGGGACTGATTGCCAGCCTCTATATCGGCAACGTCATGCTGCTTTTGCTCAACCTGCCGCTTGCCGGGGTCTGGGTGAAGCTGCTCGCGATCCCGCGTCCGTGGCTTTACTCGGGCATCTTGCTGTTTGCGACGATGGGTGCCTATACGCTCAACAACAACATCGTCGATGTCGCGCTGCTCTGGATCATTGGCGTCATCGGCTTTGGCATGCGGGTGCTTAACGTCCCGGTCGCGCCTTGCATCGTTGGCCTGATCCTTGGACCGCTCGCCGAACAGCAGTTCCGTCGCGCCCTGACGATCAGTCAGGGGGATGCCAGCGTCTTCTTCACCCATCCGATCTCGCTCGCGCTGATTGTCATCGCTGTGACGCTTGTTCTCGTGCCCACCCTTTTGCGCTGGCGTGCTGCACGCCAGGCAGGCGAAGCCGCAAACCAAGCCTGAGCCTTGCCGTCGGTCACTGATCAACCAGGAACATCGCCATGTCGAAAGTCACATACTTCTCCGTCGACGAACTGTCTGCCTTCGCGACGAAGATATTCACCGGCACTGGAATGTCAGAGCCCGACGCAGCCACGATCGCCCGCGATCTGGTGAAGGCCAATCTGCGCGGTATCGACTCCCACGGGGTCTCGCGGATCCCGATGTATGTCGAGCGGCTGCAGCGCGGGCTTGTGAACCCAATACCCAAAATCGGTATCCGCAAGGTTGCCGGAGCCGTGTCCCTTGTCGATGGCGACAATGGCATGGGGTTCCTTGCCTCCCATAAGGCCACCGCAGAAGCCGTTGAACTCGCGAAAGCCAACGGCATCGGCCTGGTCGGGGTTCACCGCAGCACCCACTTTGGCATGGGTGCGCTTTACGCACTGCAGGCGATCGAGGCCGGCTATATCTCGATGATCTTCACGAATTCATCGCCGGCGATCCCAATGTGGGGCGGGCGTACCACCTTCCTCGGCGCAAGCCCGATCGCTGCGGGCATCCCGGGCGGTAAACACGCGCCCTATGTTATGGATATGGCGATGACCGTCATCGCCCGCGGCAAGATTCGACTTGCCGCAATGAAGGGCGAGGCCATTGCGGAAGGACTTGCACTCGACGTGGACGGCAATCCGACGACGGATGCGGCCAAGGCGTTCGAAGGCGTCTGCCTGCCGTTTGGCGGGGTCAAGGGATCCGTGCTTGCAACACTCATGGACCTCATGTCTGGCGTGCTCACCGGCGCGAACTTCGGCGGCGACGTAAAGAGCCTCTATTTCGATCACAGTGAGCCGCAAAACGTCGGCCACCTCTTCTTTGCCATCAAGCCTGATCTCTTCATGTCGCTGGAGAACTTCGACGCGCGCATGGACGCGTTCTACGAGCGCATCAAGTCGCTGCCGAAGGCAGCCGGTGTTGAGGAAATCATGATGCCCGGGGAACCGGAACAGCGCCGCGAGGACGAGCGGCTGAGGACTGGTATTCCGATCACCGACAACGTGGTGGCGGACCTGGCGAAGGAAGGTGAACGCATTGGCGTGCGTTTCCCGACCGGCCGGGCGCCCGGCGAGGCGGCCTGATGAACCGCTTGTCAGCCCATATCGGCTACTTGTTCACCGAACGTCCGCTTCCGGAAAGGATAGAAGCAGCGGCCGGCGCCGGCTTCACGGCGATCGAGCACCCCAGCCCATGGCATGTTCCCGCAACTGAAATGCGGTCACGTATGGTCGCAAACAGCCTCTCGTTCGCGCAGCTGTGTGCGGCTATCGGTGACGCCAGCAAAGGCGAAAAAGGCTTGGGCGCACTTCCTGGTCGCGAGATCGAGTTTCGCGAGCGTTTCAACCGGGCGCTCGATTATGCGGTCGCGGTCGATTGCCCCTTCGTGCATCCGATGGCTGGCGTTCCGGGCATTGCCGACATGTCGGCTGCGGCTGAAACCTATCACCGCAATCTCAGCTATGCCGTGGAGCGGACGACCGGCACCAAGGTCAAGATCCTTATCGAAGCGATCAGCGAGGCGGCGGTGCCAGGCTATTTCCTGTCCACGCTCGATCACGCCAGCCTTGTTCAGGACATCTTCGGTCCCGGCAACCTCGCGCTGCTGGTGGACACATTCCATGCCCGCGCGAACGGCGTTGATCTGGTGCCTTGGATAGAGGCCAACGCGCATCGGGTCGGGCATGTCCATGTCGCCGATCATCCGGGCCGGCACGAGCCCGGAACCGGTGCGATAGACTTCGAAGCGCTCCTCGAGGCCCTTGCCGACCAGGCCTACGAAGGCGCGATCGGCTTCGAATACATCCCTTCTAATACCACAATTGAAAGCGCCGCCTTCCTTCCCCGCTGGAAGCAGTTGATCGGCGCCAAGTTGCAGCAGAGGCAAGACAGGAGGCTCGCATGATCACAGCAATCAATCCGGCGACTGGCCAGGAACTCGGACGCTACGAAGGGCATGACGATGCCTTTGTCGATGCCGCCCTTTCTGCAGCCAGCGCCGCCCAGAAAGCATGGCGCAAGGTGCCCACCGAAGACCGGGTTCGTTTGCTTGCCGGCATGGCGGGGGTGCTGCGCGCCGGCAAGGCGCGATATGCCGAAATGATCACGCTTGAGATGGGCAAGCCGATCGTCGAGGCCGAAGCCGAAATCGAGAAATGCGCCTACAATTGCGACTTCTACGCCGAACATGCGCCGAAGTATCTTGCGGACGAACCGGTCGCGTCGAACGCGTCCGAGAGCGTCGTCGTGTTCGACCCGCTCGGCGTCGTTCTTGCCATCATGCCGTGGAACTATCCCTTCTGGCAGTTCTTCCGCTTCGCAGCACCTGCGTTTGCGGCTGGTAACGGCGCGATCCTCAAGCATGCCAACAACGTGCCGCAATGCGCGCTGGCGATCGAAGAGATCATGAAGGAAGCTGGCTGCCCGGAGGGGCTGTTCCGCACGCTGCTGATCGAGCCGCAAAAGGTCGCGGGTCTCATCGCTGACGACCGCATCGCTGCGGTGACGCTGACTGGCTCGACCGAGGTCGGTGCGATTGTCGCCGCGCAGGCCGGCAAGGCGCTGAAGAAGCAGGTGCTGGAACTCGGCGGCTCCGATCCGTTCATCGTGCTTGCCGACGCCGATCTCGAAGAAGCGGCCGCCGTTGCCGTCAAGGCGCGCTACATCAATGTCGGCCAATCCTGCGTTAACGCAAAGCGGTTCATCGTCGAGGACGCGGTTGCTGATCGTTTCGTCGAACTGTTCTGCTCGGGGGTTGCGAAGCTGAAGATCGGTGATCCCCTTGCGCGTGACACCAACATCGGACCGATGGCGCGCGCCAATCTCCTGAGCGGCCTGCATGCGCAGGTAGAAAAGACCATTGCCGCCGGCGCAACTCTGAAAATGGGCGGCAAGCCGATCGATGGCCACGGCTTTTATTATCCCCCAACGGTGCTCGATCATGTGACTGCGGAGATGACCGCCTTCCGCGAAGAAACCTTCGGCCCCGTTGCGGCGATCATCCGGGCAAGAGACGCAGAGGAAGCGATCCGCCTGGCGAACCAGACCGAATTCGGGCTCGGCTCGGCGATCTGGAGCCGCGACATCGAGCGGGCGCGCAAGCTCGCCCGCGACCTCGATGCCGGCGCCGTCTTCATCAACGGTATGGTCGCTTCCGACCCACGCTACCCATTCGGTGGCATCAAGCGTTCCGGCTATGGCCGGGAGCTCGGGGTCTACGGCATTCGCGAGTTCGTCAACATCAAGACCGTCTGGATCGGTCCAGCCGTCGCAGCAAAGTAAGGAATGCTTTGATGACGAAACCAGCAATACTCCGCCCGCGCGACCTGCCGACGAACGACCGCGGCGGTGGTGCGCGCACCACGCCGTTGGTCACGCGTAAATGCGGATCGACCAGCATGATCAACGGCATCACCGCCTTTGATCCGGGTGCAGCGATCGGGTTGCACAAGCACAATTGCGAAGAAAGCGTGATGGTCATCGAAGGCCGGGCGATCGCGGAGATCGACGGTGTCCAGCATCATCTCGACACGAATGACACGACATGGATTCCGGCAAATGTGCCGCATCGCTTCATCAATCCGACCGATAAGCCCATGCGCATTTTCTGGGTCTATGCGTCCGTCGATGCGACCCGCACGATGATCGCAACTGGCGAGGAACGGTCGATCGACGCCGAACACGGTCACAAGCCGGCATGAGGTTCCTATGATCTATGAGGTTGCTGAAATTGCAGTGAAGGCCGGTCAGGAAATAGATTTCGAAAAGGGGGTCGAGCAAGCGGCTCCGCTTTTCCTTCGTGCAAAAGGCTGTCACGGCCTTTCACTCCACAGGGTCCTGGAGAACCAGTCCGTGTACCGTCTCCTCGTGAAATGGGAGACCGTCGACAACCATCTCGTCGATTTTCGCGGTTCTGACGATTTCCAGGAGTGGCGCCGTCTCGTCGGTGACTTCTTCGACGGGCCACCGGTGGTGACCCATTCTTCGTCTACGGCGCGATACGGAGCCGAATGACCAGAATGAAGCTGCTGGCCATTGCGACGTTTCTGCTGACGCTTTCAATCGGAGGGGTCGGTGGATGGGTAATGTGGCATTTTCATATGCCACTCGCCTGGCTTCTCGGCGCGATGATATTCTGCGGGCTTGCGGCATTGGCGGGACTTCCCCTCGCCATGCCAAAGTTTGCGCGCCCTCCGATGACCGCTACGATCGGGGCAATGTTGGGGACGTCGTTCTCGCCGGCCGTCTTTGAACATGCCGTTGTGTGGCTCATGTCTCTTGCCGGACTCGTTTTCTTCATCGCTGCCGCAGCGTCGGTTGCCTACGTCTACTTCCGTAAGGTCGGGAAATTCGACCATCCGACGGCCTTTTTCTCAGCCATGCCCGGGGGACTGGTCGAAATGATCACACTCGGTGCCGAACGGGGCGGCGACGAGAGGATGATCTCGCTCATCCACGCGGCGCGCATCTTCCTCGTCGTCCTCTCGCTGCCATTTGTCATCCAACTGATATCGGGGGAAGAGATAGGTCGGAGCGGGTCAAGCTACGTTCCATTTTCAGCCGTTGAGGCCATGGACTTAGCTTGGTTTGCAGCCGCTATTGGGTTGGGAGTGGCGGCCGGCATTATCCTGCGTCTTCCCGCGCGATACCTGCTCGGGCCGATGATTGTAAGCGCGGGGCTGCATCTGTCGGGCGTTTCCGATTTCCAGCTTCCGAGCGTGTTTCTGGCGGCGGCGCAGGTGGTAATTGGAACCACGGTCGGCTGCCGTTTCGTCAACACCGCGCCTATGTTGATCCTGAGGGTGATCGGGCTATCCGTCGGTTCGACGGTGTTGCAGCTCTCCATGTCGCTTGGGTTCGCACTGCTTGTCTCGACCATGACCGGCGATCGTTTCGTCGGAACGGTCCTCGCGTACTCGCCGGGAGGGGTCGCCGAGATGAGCCTGATAGCTCTTTCTCTCGGGATAGAAGTTCCCTTCGTGGTGTTTCACCACATTATCCGGGTCTTGTTGGTGGTGGCCGGTTCCGCCACCGTTTTCCGCCTACGTATCGATCCGTTCGAAACCAAATAACACGCCTCTCGCTGGCGCTCTGCGCCACGATCACAATCTCGGAGCATCCAAATGGACATGTTCACAGCTGCTGGCCTGTCGGCACTGATGCAGGTCATCGCCATCGACCTTGTTCTTGCTGGCGACAACGCGGTGGTGATCGGCCTCGCTGCAGCCGGCCTAGAACCAACGCAACGTCGCAAGGCAATCATGGTGGGCATCTTCGCCGCCACCGTTCTGCGCATCGCATTCGCTACGGTCGCAGTGCATCTGCTGGCAATTATCGGGCTGCTGCTTGCAGGTGGCCTGTTGCTGCTTTGGGTCTGCTGGAAAATGTGGCGCGAGCTGCGGGCAGGCCACGGTGACGAAGAAGGCATGGCTAACGAGAATGCGCCCAGGAAGACATTCTTCCAGGCTGCGACACAGATTGTTGTCGCCGATGTCTCTATGTCGCTTGATAACGTACTCGCCGTCGCCGGCGCGGCGCGCGAACACCCAAGTGTTCTGATCGTGGGGCTCGGCCTTTCGATCGCCCTGATGGGGATTGCAGCGAACCTTATTGCCCGCCTGCTGACCAGGCACCGCTGGATCGCCTACGTCGGTCTGGCGATCATTCTCTATGTCTCACTGGATATGATCTATCGCGGCACGCTCGAGGTCGCGCCTTTTGTCCAGGCTGCCGTGCTCTGAAGATGCGCTAAGGGAGAGCTACCGGCGGAACCGTTGTTTGCCGGCGAACTACGGTCGCCGGATCGGACCCTTTCAAGGCGAGGGATAGCCGGCGTGCTGCCGACTTCCGGTCGTCGAGTGGAGAGTTTGCGTTGCTTCCAATGATCTGAACGCCCGAGGAGCTCAGGAGCGGACCTTGGCCCGCGTGATCCGAGCGTCTCAATTGGGGCCGGAAGCTGACTGTCCGCTGCTAAGTCGGTCATTGCAAAAAGCAGACATTCGAGGCGTCAGTGCGGAGGTCTGGGATCAGCCCATGCCCAACGCTCTCGGAATGCTGTGATGTCCGCCCGCCGCACACGACCTATGGCACGTGTTGCATTATGATTTGCGTGTGCAGCATCGGCGCCTCGCTGCCGAAATAGGTCTCCAGCAGCGGCAGGAAATCCTCCGAAAGGTAGAAGTCTGTCAGCGCGCGGTCTGCCAGCAGGCGGAAGTCGGCGTCGTTGCGACGCATCGCGATCGCATAGGGTTCATGCGTGATCAGGCGATCGCCGACCTCGAGCGAGGATGGATCGCGCGCCCGCTTGGCCAGGTTGATGAGCAGCACCTGATCGGCGATGTAGGCATCGATCCTGTGGTCCTCCAGTGCCTTGAGCCCGTCCTCATGCGTGTTGAAATCGGCAAGCTTTGTCTTCGATTCTTGGATTGCGAGTGCCTCGCGAAGCGTCCCTGCCGTCGTCGTGTTTGCGCGCATACCGATGACGTTTGTGGCAACGCGCTCGCTGACGGCGTGAACGGCCGGCCCGTTGAGAAAGAGCGCCTGCAGGTAGCTGGGCGAATCCTTGCGCAGCAGCGCGCTCGCCCCGGTGAGGAAGATCGGTTGTGAGAAATCGACGATTTCCCGCCTCTTCAAATTCACAGTGATGGAACCGCAAAGCAAGTCGATATCTTCATTCTCTACTGCATCGAAGCCATCGGCGAGCGTCACCTCAACAAATTCTCGTTTTAGTTGCGGAATTTGATCTTCGATCTCGTCAGCAATCTTGCGGCACAGGTCGATGGCATATCCCACCGGTTCGGCCCCTGGCTGGCGGGTGGAAAATGGTGCTTGATCGGAGATGTAACCGATACGCACGGTTCCGCTCTCCATAATGGAGTTTAGCGTTGCGGCGGCGGACGCCAAAGCCGAAAAGCAAAGGGCGAGGCTCACGAACAGAAACCGCCTCATGCGCTTGGCCATACTTGTCTGAGGGGCACCTGCATGATCCCTATCTCCGGAAAACGGTGTCGATCTCAAAGGCGTTGACCCAGCTTATGGGCTGCCCCTCATATGTCAACCAACGACGCATGGCGTCGCACGGCCGCTTTGTCACAATGGCAAGGTCGACCGGCCTCACGTCCGTCTTTTTTGCGCGAACATGCCGCCGCGCCCGATCCACCATGTATCTGCTATCGGAGATCGGCTAGCGGATGCCCAACGGCCGGGATTAAGGCGCCAAGCAGAAGGCGGAAGGGTAGACATGCCTATTTAGGCGCGACCTCGAGGCGCTGTTTTAGGAGCCAATTCCAAAGCTCCGGATCATTTAAGGCCGCCCACTCAACGCCCGAATGGTCAACGCCTTCCAAGACACTTAAACGGGCATTTCGCTTTAGACCGACAAGTCGTTCGTAAAGCACGACCGAATCCGACAAAGGAATGGTGTCGTCGCTGGTGCCGTGGAACACCCAAAAGGCTGCCTTTTCATTTGTCCTACTCAGGTAGTGACGATTCCCACCGCCAGCGATTGGAACGAAAGCCGCAAATTTATCGGGAAACTGTTCTGCCATGGCCCAAGTACCGAAACCGCCGCGGCTGAAGCCCACGACATAGACCCGCATGCGATCGACACGATACTTCAACATGACCTCCTCAAGAGCTGCCTCCACTTTCTCGATCGGGTAAAGGAGTTCGTCACTTGGATTCTGAGGCGAAAATACCAGGAACGGGAATGTCTTGCCCTCCTCGATCAACTTCGGAATTCCGCTCGATCTAACTTTCTCGATATCAGTCCCACCCTGATCGCCGCCGTGAAGCCACACGACGAGTGGGTACGTTTTGTCGGAAGACGCATAGTCGTCTGGCGTGTACATCAGATAGTTGAGATCATTCTTTATGTTGCTACGCGATGTCGCGGCCAACTGTTCGGCGTGGGTCACTCCCGCGCTGCACATTCCCCATACGGCCGCAAATATCAGCGCTATGTTGTATCGCGTCATTCGATCACCTCCTCCATGATGTTGAGCGTGTAGCCAAATCAACATGGAACCGAGGTAGCGAAACTCAAGCTTTGGCTGCCAAAATGTGTTCGCTAAGAGGTTTGACCTCAATGCGATGAAGACGCCTTCCAACGCCCTTGACCAGCGCGACGCATGGCAATCCGTTCGAATGGCACCATTGCTAAAATCCACCCGCACCATCGTCGAGCGGCTCGGCGATGTGGTCTTATCAGTTGAAAAACTTTAGCGCACTCATATTTACTTTTATAATTATATAATGCAAATTCCGCGCACGGCTCAGGAGGTGAGCCTTACCAGCAGGAGGAAATCGCTGTGCGCAATTTTTTTAAACTCGGGCTTCTCGCAGCCGTCGTCGGCAGCACATTGGGATTTGGAACGCTGCAGGCTTCTTCGCAGGATCTGGAGCTAACCATCATGGCGCCCGCCGGTGCTGGCGGCGGATGGGATTCGGCGTCCCGCTCGATGCAGGAAGCCATGATGGCCAGCGGCAACGCGAAGAGCGTGCAGGTCATCAACGTCCCCGGCGCAGGTGGCACAGTCGGTCTTGCCCAGTTCATCGGCTCCGCCAAGGGCAATCCCAGCCAACTTCTCGTCGCAGGCATCACGCTCGTCGGCGCCAGCATCTCCAACCAGTCCCCGGTCGATTTAACCCAGGTCACTCCGATCGCTCGTCTGACCGGCGATCCGCTGGTGATCGTCGTTCCGAAGGATTCGCCGATTCAATCCATGGACGATCTGCTTGCGACAATTAAGAAGGACGTCGCGACGACGATCTGGGTTGGCGGATCGGCTGGCGGTGCCGATCATATCCTCGCAGCGCTCGTTACCAAGGCAGCGGGTGCCGATTCCAGCAAGATCAACTACGTAGCGTATTCCGGCGGCGGCGAGTCGCTTGCAGCCATGCTCGGTGGTCAGGCGACCGCGGGCGTGTCGGGTTACGGCGAATGGGAAGGCCAGATCAAATCCGGCGACCTCAGAGCACTGGCGATCTCCTATCCGGAGCCGATCCAAGGCATCGAAGCAAAGCCGTTGAAAGCGCAGGGTCTTGATATCGAATTGGTAAACTGGCGCGGTATCTTTGCCGGTCCTGGCGTAGAAGGCGCTGATCTCGATGCGCTTAAGTCTGCAGTCGAGAAGACGGTTAAGTCTGCCGAGTGGCAGGCAATCCTGAAGGCTCGCGGCTGGACCGACTACTATGCTCCTTCCGACGAGTTCAAGGCTTTCATCGGTTCGGAAACGGAACGCGTGAAGACCATCCTTACGTCCATCGGTCTCGCAAACTAACCTGACGAAGCACGCGGAAGTCGGCAAGCGCCGCTTCCGCGTGCGACGAGGACACCATGACCCAGAAAACTCTTCGCATACCCAACCGTCCAACGGCGGTGATCGCTGTCGTCCTATTTGCAATTGCCTTCATTACGTATTGGGATGCCAGTCACATGAAGGTGCGGGCAACCTATGGGATGAGCGCGAGCGCGGCATCGTATTTCGTGGCGATCCTATTCGTAGCCCTTGCCATCGGTCACCTTGTCAGCGCTTTCAAGCCATCGGACATCGAAGTCGAGAGCGCCGACTGGTTGGCCGTCGGCTGGATCGGTTTTGCTCTTGCTGGGTTGATCGGATCGATCTGGATGGGGGGTGGCTTTATCCTTGGGTCCACGCTTCTTTTCGCGCTGACCGCACGGGCGTTCGGTCGCAAGGCCATACTTGTCGATCTCTGTCTCGGGGCCGTTATCGGGGTACTGGTTTTCCTTCTCTTCAATAAGCTCCTGACGCTCGCGCTGCCGCAAGGCCCGCTTGAGCGCCTCTTCTGAGGTCGCCTTGATGGATACTTTTTCCTTTTTGATCGATGGGTTCGCGCTGGCCATTCAGCCTGCGAACCTGATCTACGCCGCCATCGGCGTTCTGATTGGAACGGCCGTCGGTGTTCTGCCAGGTATCGGCCCGGCACTGACGGTGGCACTTCTGCTTCCCGTGACCTTTAAGCTGGATCCTGGCGGTTCGATCATCATGTTCGCCGGAATTTACTACGGCGGCATGTACGGTGGCTCAACAACCGCGATCCTGCTTAATACGCCTGGAGAAAGCGCATCGGTCGTCACCGCGCTCGAGGGCAACAAGATGGCACGGGCAGGACGCGGGGGACCGGCGCTCGCGACCGCGGCTATCGGTTCGTTCGTTGCCGCGCTGATCGCAACAGCCGGGTTGGCCGTCCTCGCACCCTATCTCGTGAAGATCGCCGTCAAGTTCGGTCCCTGGGATTACTTCGGCCTGATGCTGATTGCGTTCGTGACGGTATCGGCAACATTCGGGTCATCGCCGCTGAGGGGCCTGACAAGTCTGGCCTTTGGGCTCTGGCTCGGACTGATGGGCATCGACCAGTTGACGGGGCAGGCCCGCCTGACGTTCGGTGTTCCCGAACTGCTGGATGGCGTCGAGGTGACAACGCTTGCCGTTGGTCTGTTTGCGATCGGTGAAGCCTTCTTTGTCGCGTCTCGTCATCTCTACAAGCCCGAAAAGCCTATCCCGGTTAATGGGTCGATCTGGATGACCAGAGAAGACTGGAAGCGCTCCTGGAAGCCATGGCTTCGCGGAACGGTGATGGGCTTCCCGATCGGCGCACTTCCCGCCGGCGGCGCTGAAATTCCCACTTTCCTGAGCTATACAATCGAGCGCAAGCTGAGCAGGAAGCCGGAAGAATTCGGTCACGGAGCGATCGAAGGCGTTGCTGGTCCCGAGGCTGCAAACAATGCCTCGGCCGCGGGCACGCTGGTTCCGTTGCTGACGCTTGGACTACCGACTTCGGCCACCGCAGCCGTCATGCTTGCGGGCTTCCAGCAATACAACATCCAGCCGGGTCCCTTGCTGTTCACACAGCACGCCGACCTCGTCTGGGGACTGGTCGCCAGCCTGTTTATCGCCAACGTCATGCTGCTCGTTCTCAACCTGCCTTTGGTCGGGATGTGGGTGAAGCTTCTCAAAATTCCCCTACCGTGGCTCTACGCAGGCATTCTCGTGTTTGCATCGATGGGCACGATTGCGGCGAACCCCTCGGTGACGGAACTTCTGCTGCTGACGGGTTTCGGTGTCGTCGGATTTGTGATGCGCCGCTACGACTATCCCATCGCTCCGGCGGTTGTCGGTCTTATCCTTGGCCCGCTTGCAGACAGTGCCTTGCGTCGCTCTCTGCAGATGAGCCTTGGCGATCCGATGATCCTGCTCCAGCACCCGAGCTCAGCCATCATGATCGGCATTGCCCTTGTTGCCTTGTTCGCTCCATTTATGTTCAGAGGTCTCTCGAAGTTCCGTCAGGACGAGGATTGATGGCGCAAATCTGTTTGACTGCGCCGGGCGGCGCACATCACTGTGGCAATTCGAACTGAAAGAACAGGACGCACGGAAAAGGTATGGCCAGGAACAGTCTCTCACCCCGGATCAGCACGGACATTATCGAGTTCGTGAAGTCCAACGCGATGCGAAAGGGAGATCATCTGCCTCTACAGATGCTGGCCGACAATTTTCGTGTGTCCCGTGCTCCGATCATGAGCGCTCTTCAAAAGCTGGAAGAGAGGGGCATCGTACGAGCCGAGCCGAACCGCGGCTATTTTCTCGCGGTGAACGGCGAGGCAATCGACGATCTTGAGCCCGAAAATGGCAAAGCTACCAAAGGTGACGATGCGATCTATCTCAGGATCGCGGACGATCGTCTGTCCGGGAGGTTTGCCGAGCGCGTCAGTGAGAATGAATTGATGCGGATCTACGGGGTGCCAAGAACCAGACTTTTGAAGATCCTTCACCGGATCGCCGACGAAGGATGGATCGAGCGCCTTCCCGGCAACGGTTGGTCGTTCAAGCAGACCCTTATGTCGAAGAAGAGCTACGAGGAAGGATATGTGTTCCGTGCCGTGATTGAGCAGCAGGCGATGCTGCTGCCGACGTTCCAATCGGATGCGGACGGTTTTCGCAGGGCGCGAGAGACACAGACGGAACTTGGAAATGGCGGATACGAACATTGGTCGCGGGCCGAGATCTTCAAAGCCAACAATGACTTTCACGAAATGCTTGTCGCGTGCTCCGGAAACGAATTCTTCCTCGACGCGATAAAGCGCATCAACAGATTGCGACGCCTTCTGGAGTACCAGATCACCATTGATCGCAGCCGCCTGCCGAAACAGACGGCAGAGCATCTGCACATCCTTGATCTTCTCGAGAGTGATCGACGATCAGAAGCGGCCGCCTTCCTTTACACCCACATCATGGGCGCCAGCAGGATCAAGACACCGCAAGTGTAAAAACAGGGAATTCCAGGCGCGAAACAATGCGGTCACACTTGAATTACATTTTATTATCATAAGATGGAATTTTCTGGATCGACCTCGCTCCCGTGAGCCTGAAGTTTTTCGCTCCGAACACAGAAATGCGATGAGAGACTAAGGATGAGCACGATATCAAAATTCACGGTCAACGAAGTTGTATACGACATCATCGACCTGCCAGCAGAGGCTGGGCATCAGCTTCGGTCGCTTCCATACATCCATCGTATCCTGTTGGAGAATGTTCTGCGTACAGCAGGCAAAGATGATGCGCGGGCCAAGGCTGCGATCATCAACTGGCTCGCAAAGGGTTCGAGCGAGCTGGAGATCCCGTTTCTTCCCAATCGTGTCATGATGCACGATACCACTTGCGGTCCTGCACTCGTGGATATCGCGGGAATGCGCTCGGCTCTTGCGGAGGCGGGACATGATCCGGCGCTTCTCAATCCGGTTGTCCCGGTGGACGTCTCCACGGACCACTCCTTGGCTGTAGATGCCTTTGGTGGCTCTGCGTCGCTTGAACTCAACATGAAACGCGAGTTCGAGCGCAATGCCGAACGGTATCGCTTCATGAAGTGGGCGACGAATACGCTGACCGGGTTCCGCGTTCATCCGCCCGGTACCGGCATTATGCACACGCTCAATCTCGAGCGCCTCGCGACGGTCGTCTCGACGATCGAGAAAGACGGTTGTCGCTGGGCCGCGCCCGACACGTTGATCGGTACGGACAGTCATACGCCGATGATCAACGGCATTGGCGTCCTTGCATGGGGTGTCGGCGGCCTGGAAGCAGAAAGCGTCTTCTTTGGGATGCCTGTCTCGCTCCGGGTACCGGATGTGGTTGGGGTCCGGCTGACCGGTCATCTTGGCGATGGGGTGCTTGCGACGGATTTGGCGTTGACGGTGACGCATATCCTTCGAAAGATCGATCTTCAGGACAAATACGTAGAATTCTTCGGCCCCGGCGTGGCGGCACTGACGGCCGGCGATCGGTCTGTGGTCGCTAACATGACACCGGAGTTTGGCGGTAATTCCGGATACTTTCCGATCGACGACCGTACGCTTGATTATCTTCGGACAACTGGTCGGACTTCTGAGCAAGTGGAGCTGGTAGAAGCATATACCAAGCGCGTCGGGCTTTGGTTCAATCCGGACGACAATCCCCGCTACACACACGTCGTCGAGATCGACCTTTCGGCGATCGAACCCAGCCTTGCCGGTCCCACGCGCCCTCAGGACAGGATATCGGTTGGAGAAACGGTTGCCGCGATTTCTTCGATGAAGCGCGGAGCGGTCGCAAGTGCCGACCCCTCAGAACCAAACGATGGGGCGGTTGCCATCGCGGCCATTACAAGCTGTACCAACACGTCCGATCCGCGACTCGTGATCGCGGCAGGCTTGCTGGCACGAAAGGCGCGGTCGTTTGGTCTTCATCCGGCGCCTTGGGTGAAGACATCGCTCGCGCCGGGATCGCCCACGGCGGAACGATACCTCCAGCGGTCCGGGTTGTTAGAGGATCTCGAAGCGGTCGGTTTCGGAATCGTCGGTTACGGTTGCACGACCTGTATCGGCAATTCCGGACCATTGACCGAACCGATCGCCGTCGCGATGAAGGATCGAGGAATCCTTCCGGTCGCCATTCTCTCGGGCAATCGGAATTTCCCTGGTCGCGTGCACCCGCAGCTTGAGGCAGGTTTCCTCGCGTCTCCTCCACTTGTCGTCGCATTTGCGCTGGCTGGAACCGTCGAGCTGAATATTTTGAGGGATCCGATCGGATACACGGCCGATGGGCGGGCCGTGACACTGTCGATGTTGTGGCCGACGAGCAAGGAGATTGACGAAGCAGTTGCGCTTGCCTCCGATGCGGTTGATTTCAAGCCAGCTTATGACGAAGCGGAGGCCAGCAAGGCTTGGCGCGAACTCGAGGCGCCGGCGACGACATTGTTTCCATGGGACGAGACGTCGACCTACATCCGCAGGCCGCCGTTCGCAGGCTTCGGAAAAGGCAGCTTACTCGGCACGTATGATGCGCATCCGCTGATCGTTGTCGGTGACGACATCACGACGGACCATATCTCGCCAGCCGGGGCGATCCGGGCTCAGAGTGAAACCGGCCGATATCTCATCGAGCGAGGGGAAGTCCCGACCGACCTTAATGTTCATGCTTCGCGGCGGGGCAACTGGGAAGCGATGGTTCGGGGCTTGTATACAAACCGGACTGTTCAAAATCTTTTGGGCAGCGAGATCCCACCAGGATCGACGATCCATGCGCCCTCAGGTGAAGTCCTCCCGCTCTGGTGCGCCGCAAATCGCTATGCCGAGAGCAGGCAGTCCGTCGTGATTGTCGCTGGCGAGCGTTATGGAATGGGTTCCTCGCGAGATTGGGCAGCCAAGGGAGCATCCCTCCTCGGCGCCCGCGCGGTCTTGGCTGTAAGCTTCGAAAGGATTCACCGTTCCAATCTTATCGGGATGGGCATTCTGCCAATGAGACTGCCGGAGGGTTTGGGACCAGATGATCTCGCTCTAAAGTCAGGTGACCTCATCGAAATAAATGCCAACGCAGGCCTGATCTCGCCGCGTTGTCCGATCGACATTGCCATTAAACGGTACAGGGGCGAGGCTACCACGTTCAAAGCGGTCGCGGCGATCGAGACGGCCGCTGAGGTCGATACGTTGAAGGCGGGTGGAATTCTGCCGCTGATGCTGAAGAACTTGGTCGAATCCCAACGCGGTACGATCTAGGGCGCTAGAATCGACATTTGCGTTGTGCGGGCAGGTGTGCGTTGTCGGTTCCGGACGTTATTTGATGAGCAGACCGACCGCTTTCATAGGCTCGCGGAGCAATCAGCTTTTTGGCGGCGAGGTCGACGATATCCTTTCATGCGGCGATTTCACCGACATCTTAAGTGGCGGAGCCGGCGCAAATACGTTCGTCTGAGCTGGCCAAGCAGGCAAGCAGGTAACACGCAAGGCGTCGATCGTATCGTCGACTTCGATGTGCAGGGCCGCGACGTCCTCGAATTCACCGGCCATTCTCCAATCGTCGAATACACCTGTTGTTCAACCAGGTTGACGATGCAGGATCAGGAAGCCGTCGCTCAAAGAACTTTGCGTATCGGTGTGATCGTTGCGGTCGCGATCCTGCTTGCGGCGATCCAGTACGTGGTGTCTTCGCAAGGTCTCTACTCGGCCCTCTCAGAGAAAGCCGCGACTTCCTAAAACTTCCCGATCGGGGTGAATTTACGTTTCAGAGGCCGATACTTCCCGATCGGTAAGGATGACGTTGAAATTCCGAAAATCTTCCGACCTCGTCCGTCCGAAACATCGGGTCCTTGCGCGTCTTCTCGCTCGCGCATGGGCGCTATCTGCGCGGTCGCAACAGAGCCCGCCCGCCGGCGCTCCGAAACAAGATCGACATCAAGGACATTGGTCGCCGCCGTCAGGAGATCTCGACAAGTCTTTCGCGGCGCCCGAAGGAAAGCAGTTCGCGCGTATAGGGATCGGCCGAGGCCGCGATGACGTCCTTGGTTTTTCCGAACTCGATGACGTCGCCGCGCCGCATGACCAGAAGCGCGTCGGAGACATGTGCGACGACCTTCAGGTTATGGGTGACGAACAGCATCGACAGCCCGCGGCTTTCCTTGAGATCCGAAAGCAGATTGAGGATCTGTGCCTGTACCGAGACGTCGAGCGCCGATGTCGGTTCGTCGAGGATGAGAAGGCTCGGTTCCAGAGCCAGTGCGCGGGCGATCGCCACGCGCTGTGCCTGCCCACCGGAGAGTTCGCCTGCGCGGCGATCGAGAAAATCGGCCGGCAACCCGCAGTCTGACAAAAGGCCCGCGATCTTGTCGCGCATCGCGGCGTCCTGTCGGCCGCCTTGCGCCAGGATTGGCTCGGCCAGGATATCGGCGATCGCCAATCTCGGGCTCAGCGACAGGAACGGGTTCTGCAGCACGACCCCGATCTTCTGGCGTTCCCGACGCAGAGCGCTGCCCTTCAGCGCCAGCCAGTCCTGTCCTTCAAGCCGGATCTGCCCGCTTTCCACCGGAAGAAGCCGAAGGATGGCGCGCAGGAGGCTTGTCTTGCCAGATCCGCTTTCGCCGACGATCCCGAGGGTCTCGCCTCTGGCCAAACGGAAGCTCGCACCGTTGACCGCGGGTTTTGGCCGTGTCGCGAAGAGGCCGGCGTGGTAGCGGATGACGAGGTTGTCGACGTCGAGTATCGGGGCCGTGGTCATGCAGCGTCCTCCGGCAAATGGCATAGCCAGCGATGTGCGGCCCGGTTGCGCCCCGGCGGTGGCGTGGCTGCGCACTGCTGGAGTGCCTGGGGACAGCGCGAGGCGAAGGCGCAGCCGGCTATCGCCGAGCGCGGCGGCGGTATCGAGCCCTCGATGGCCGCCAGCCGTGCGCCAAGCGGCGCGGCGTCCGGAAGTGCGGCGAGCAAGGCCCGGGTGTAGGGATGCCCGGGACTTTGCAGCACGGCGTCGACCGGGCCGGTCTCGACCGAGCGACCTGCATAGAGCACGGTGGCGCGATCGCAGGCCTCTGCAATGACGTCCATGTCGTGGGTGATCATCAACACGGTGAGCCCGCGCTCCGTTACCAGCTTGCGTAGCAATGCCAGGACTTGAGCACCGACCGAGACGTCCAGCGCAGTGGTCGGCTCGTCGGCAATGAGGAACTCGGCGCCGGTCGCCAGCGCCTGCGCGATGACCACACGCTGCTGCATGCCGCCCGAAAGCTGGTGTGGATAGCTACGGAGCACTCTCTCCGGGTCAGGCAGCCCGGTTGCGGCCAGAAGTTCAATCGCCTCGGTGCGCCGGCCCCGATGCGACAGGTCCCGATGGGCGCGGATCACGTCGTCCATTTGCCTGGCGATGCTGAGCACGGGATTGAGGGCGGCTGCGGGATCCTGGGCGATCATGCCGATGCGCCGACCACGCAGTTGCGTGGCCCGCTCGCGAAGATCCTCGCCGTCGAAATGGAACCGATCGGCAACGATGAGGGCACCCTTCGGCGCAAGGCCAAGTGCGGCCATCCCGGTCATGGTCTTGCCGCAGCCGGACTCACCGATCACGCCGTGGATCTCGCCGCGCTCGATCTCGAGGCTGACGGCACGCACCGCGTGAACGTCACCTTCCGATGTCGGGATGCTGACCGAAAGATTGCGGATATCAAGCAGAGGCACGGCCAGTCCCTCCCTTGCGATCACGAAGCGCATCGCCGAGCACGCTGAAGGCGAGCGCGATAGCGAAGATGGTCAGGCCCGGCATCGCAGAATACCACCAGCGCGCGGGGAAGAACTTTCTTCCAGCGTCGACCATCTGGCCCCAGTCGGCAGTCGGCGGCAATACGCCAAGGCCGAGGAAGGAGAGAGCGGCGGCGGTCAGAAGCGCTGGTCCGACATCGAGGGCTGCCTGCACCGTCAGCGGCCTGCCGGTTGCCGGCAGGATGTGGCGCAGGATGATGCGCCAATGCGAGACGCCGGAGAGCTGTGCCGCCTCGACATAGGGCTGGCCACGCAACACCAACACCTCCGCACGGGCGAGTCGCGCATACCAGGGCCACCAGGTGACGGCGACGGCGATGACGCTGTTGAGAAAGCCTGGGCCGAGGGCTGCGGCCATCAGCACCGCCAGCAAGAGCGCCGGGAAGGCGAGGAAGACGTCGGTACCGCGCATCAGCGCTTCATCGATCCACCCGCCGAAGTAGCCGGCGGCAAGACCGATCGGCAGCCCGATCAGCAAGGAGAAGGCGACGATCAGCATGCCGTTCGTCAGGGATACCCGCGTCCCGTAGACGATGCGGCTCAGAATGTCCCGGCCGAGATGATCGGTCCCCAACCAGTAGTCGGCAGAGGGCGGTGAAAGCTTGGCGGCGACATTAGGCCCGCCGGCCCCCTGCAGGGGATAGGGCGCGATCCACGGTGCGAGGAGCGCAACGAGCACGAAGATGAGAATGACAGCCAGTGCGAAGGTGCCAGGCCAGCCGAGGCGTTTGACAAGCTTTTTCATGACAGCGCCACCCGCGGGTCGACAAGGGCCTGAGTGATGTCGATTAAAAGGTTCATCACGACGTAACAGATGGTCACGACCATGGTGACGGCGGCGATGACCGGAAAGTCCTTGGCAAGGATCGCTTCGGATACGTAACGGCCAAGACCCGGCCAGGCGAAGATAATCTCGATGAGCACCGCGCCGGTCAGGGCATAGGCGAAGGAAAGGCCGATCACCGTCAGTGCGGGGCCCATGGCATTCGGCAGCGCGTGACCGAAGAGGATGCGTGGTTCGGAAAGCCCAAGTGCGCGGGCAGCAACGATATGCCGGCGCTCGAGGATTTCGATCATGGCCGAGCGGGTCAATCGCATGGCGACGCCGGCAGGATAGGACGCGAGTGTCAATGCCGGCAGGATGAGGTGCGTCAGTGCGTTGCCGAATGCCTCAAGGCGCCCGGCGATGAGTGCGTCGATCAGGTTGAAGCCGGTCACCATCGGCAGCGGCGCCGAAATCGCGATCTCTCTGGAAAGTCGCCCGGAGAGCGGGAGGATGCCCAGCCATTGCGCAAAGATGAGCTGCAGGATCATCGCCAGGAAAAAGGTCGGCATTGCGACGGCGGCGATCGAGCCGAAACTGCAGAGCCGGTCTGCCCAGCCGCCTTGCCGCGCGGCAGCAATGACGCCGAACGGAATGCCAATCAGGAGCGCAAGGCCGGTCGAAAAGATGGCGAGCTCGAGAGTGGCCGGAAGATAGGCGCGGAGATCCTCCGCGATGAGACGCCTGGACTTGTAGGATATGCCGAAATCGGCGGACGCCATGGCGCCGGCGAACGTCGCGAAACGGGCAGGGAGAGGCGCGTCCAGATTGAGTTCCTGGCGCGCCTTTTCGATTTGCTCGGCCGTGGGACGCGGGCCCGCATAGAGCGATGCGGGGTCCGACGGAACGACCTGTGCCACCACGAAGACCAGGAAGGTCACGCCCACCAACACGAAGGCGGAGAGAAACGTGCGGCGCAGGATGTAGCGTAGAAGTTCCATCAGACCCCCCGCGTGCCCTACCGGCTCAGATCGTTGACGAAGGCGATGTGACCATAGGCCGGATTGTCGGCGTAGCCCTTGATGTCAGCGCGGATGATATGGACGTTCGGCTGGTCGAGCATGAAGATCGCTGCAGCATCCTCGATGATCTTGCGCTGCGCCTCGATAAACAGCGCCTCGGCGCGCGGGCGGTCCGTGCCCGAGAGCTTGGCCGCTTCATCGATCTTGGTGTCCACCTCGGCATTGGAATAGTAGCCGAGATTGAAGTTCGGCTTCTCTTCGCTGTGGAACAGGTTGAAGAGGTAGTCGTAGGGGGTGACGAAGGTCGGCCACCAGAACATGACGAAAATGTCCTGCGCCGCCTCGGGGTTCGATTTGCCGAGCTGCCATTGCGCTTCCCATGCCATCGGCTGGAGTTTCAGGGTGATGCCGAGCGTCTCCAGGTTGGCCTTCCAGAGCTCGCCTGCCACCGCCTCGATCGCCTGGGACGTGGAATAGGTCATGACCAGTTCCAGGCCCGGCTCGATGCCCTCTTCGGCAAGCAATGCCTTGGCTGCTTCCAGATCGGTCTTCGGGATCGGCGCGTTGGCATCGTGGCCCCAGATACCGGCCGGGACGACACCCTTGGCGCGGGTGCCGAAGCCGCTCGTGCCCGCCGAGATCACGTCGTCATAGGGAAAGGCGAGCGACAGGGCCTGACGCACCTTGACCTTGTCGAGCGGCGCACGCTTGACGTTGTAGAGGCCGAACAGCGTTTCGAAAGAAGGGTTCACGACCACGTTCAGGTCGGGATTGGACTTCAACGCCTCCAGATTCTCGTAAGGGAGGCTGTAGGTCCAGTCGGCCTGGCCGCTCTCGATCATGTTCTGGGCGAGCGTCGCATCCTCGACGATTTCGAAGGAGATCGTCTGGAAAGCGCCGTCCGGCACCTTGCCCCAATAACCTTCGACGCGGTCGAGGACAGCGCGCTGGCCGGGCTCGTAGCGCGAAATCTTGAACGCCCCGGTCCCTGCATCGTTGCCGGTGTTGAACCAGGACGCTTCCTTGTCGTGCGAGGAAGGCGCGTAGATCCAGGCGGCAAAGCCGGCCGACGCGATGAGGTCGAGTGGCTGCGGCTCGGAGAGCAGGAACACCACCTTTAGTGGCTCCGGTGTTTCGATGGACGCAACCGGCCCCCAGATGAAGGACGCGCCACCACCGATCTTCTTGGTCCGCTCGATCGAGCCCTTGACCGCCTGCGACGTCAGCGGGCTGCCGTCATGGAACTTCACGCCATCGCGCAGGGTGAACGTCCAGGTCTTGCCGTCTGCGCTCACGTCCCAGGAGGTTGCGAGCAGGGGCTCGATTTTGGCTTCGGCCTTGTCGGTCGCGGGAATGTAGCGCGTCAGCCCTTCGTAGACATTGGCAAGCACCGCGCCGTCGTTGGAAAACGAGGTAGCCGGGTCAAGGTCCGGAAAGCTCGTCGGATAGGCGAGCGTGAAGATGCTGCTGGTACCCTCGGCCATCGCAAAATTCCAATGCGATGCGGCGGCTGTGGCGAGAGCGGTGAGGGCGGCGGTTTTCAAGAAATTGCGGCGGTTCATGTCGGGCTCCCAATCGAGTTCTGGAGGGGCGGACGCTTAGGCGTCTTCTTTGTAATGGGGTACGGCAGGCGCATCCGCAGACACGCCCATCGGCACAAAGTCGAAATCGTAACCAAAGGCACGCGGGCCGACGGAGGCGAGCGCGATCTCGCTGCGCAGCAGCACCGGTGCAGGCATGGACAACACGTCGATGCGCAGGCCGTAGCGCAGCTCTTCCGTGCCGATCGCCCGGCCGGTTTCCGAATCCACGATGCAGATCAGGTCCGGCACCATGGTGATGATCTCTTCGCCTTCGCGCGCGATCAGATATTCGTTCTGGATGTCGACGGTGAGTGTCCGGCCTGCGTCGGCATCCAGGCCCGCAACCGTGAGCTTGCCGCGGGTGAAGCCCGCCATGACGCGGCGGCTGATATCGGTCACCTTGCCGCGCATCAGCCGTACACCACCGGACTGCTTCAATATGGCCTCGACCGGGTCCTCATTGGCCGCGCGCGCGTTCATGACGGCGTCTCCGAGGCTCCACGCCTGGCTGGTGGTGTGGGGCACGCCGAAACGGCGGACGAATTCACCGGACATCGGCGCAGTCGTCATCAGCGCGGTGCATCCCATGGCAATGGTGCTGGCGCGTAACAGCTTCTCCAGCATCTTCGGCGTCGTCGCGTCGGTGACGACGAGCACGTTGCCGTCGGCGTCGGCAAGGGCCGCCGGCTGCACCGCCTGGCCGTGGATGAAGAAGGTCGTCATTTGCACTTCGGGGAAGGCCCGGCCCATGCCGTCGGCATCGACGACAGGCAGATCGACCATCGCTGCCGTCAGCATCGGCGCAATGCCGTTGCCGCCACCGACCTCGTCACCGAGCACCGCATCGACCTTGCGGCCGAGATGCCGTTCGAGCGCGTTCAATAGCCGGACGCCCTCGCTGCCTTCCGGGATCTTTTCGATGCCCACCGTCGGGGCGCCGATGCCGCCGATACCCAGGATCTGCGCATCCGGTGCCATGTCGGCGGGGCGCACCATGCGAATGCGCTTGCCTTCGCGCAGGAGCGCCTTGGCGCGCAGAAGGCCATGGTAGGTGCTGCCGCCACCGCCGGTTCCGAGAATCCCGCAGCCGATGGCGATGCGATCGATATCCGCTTCGCTGAGCGTCCAGTACTTCATGCCCGCAACTCCCCTATCACTTTCGCGGCGACGCGAACGGCATTGCCGGGCAGGTACGCCAGCGGCGTTTCTTCGATTTCGGCAAGGGTGGTCGTCTCGGCGTCGGCGCCGGCCTCGACGGCGCGCGCCCGTGCCTCAGCGACGATGGATTCCAGTGCGCGTTCCCGGGTGGTGCCTTCCAGCGAAACCACGCTGTCCACCTCGCCGGAGACCTGGGCAATTGCCGCGCCGATGGCGTTGGCCGAGCCGAAATGATCCGGCTTCAGCGAAACGGAGGTTCCCTCCAGCAGGCCCTCGACCAGCACTGAGCCGCCGCCGACAAGAATGGCGGGGATCGGATCGGCGCTCGGCTTCATGCGGTCCAGCACCGTTTCGATGCTGGCTTTCATCTGCGCCAGCATCTGTTGGGCAAATTCCGGCGTGATGCGGCTGAGGCGGTCGCGCTCGCCAAGGTCGACATGGCCGGCAGCAACGGCGACGTCGGTGGCCGTCAGCGTGTCCCCGCCGAAGCAGAGAGCCTTTTCCGGCAAGCGAAATCCGACCGAATCCGGGCCGATCGTCGAAGACGAACCGGGGCGTATGATGCTGCCGCCGCCGAGCCCGAAAGAGTAGACGTCCGGAACACGGAAGTTAGTCGGCACGCCGCCGATCTCCGCGCCCTCGCTGCGGGTGCGCGGGAAACCGGCGACCAGCATGCCGATATCCGTGGTGGTGCCGCCGATGTCGATGACCGCTGCGTCGGATAGCCCGGTCAGGAAGGCCGCACCACGCATGGAGTTGGTCGGTCCGGACGCGATCGTGAAGACCGGATAGCGCTCGGCGAACTCGGCCGCCATCAGCGTGCCGTCGTTCTGCGTCAGGTAGAGCGGGCAGGTGAGGCCGAGCGCGGCAAATGCCGCGCGGAAGGCGCCGACCGTCTCGCGTCCGAGCGTATGGAGGCTCGCATTGAGGATGGTGGCATTTTCGCGGGGCAGGAGGCCGGTGCGACCGACGCGGTGCGACAGGCTGATTGCCACGCCGGGCATTTCCTCGGCAACGATTTCCGCCGCGTCGTTTTCCATTTTCGGATCGACCAGGGCAAAGACCGAGCAGATCGCGACGGCGGAGATGCCGCGCGCCCGCCAATCGCGGCATGCCGCGCGGATCGCCACGTCGTCGAGCGGGGCAATCTCAGAACCATCGTAATTGACGCCGCCGCCAACCAGAGCGGCACCCCCGTCGACGACGGGGCGAAGTGTATCCGGCCAGTCGATCATGGGTGGCAGGGAGCGCGTCGCCGCACCGCAAAGGCGCAGAATGCCCACCTTTTCAAGATGCCGACCCTCGACGATCGCATTGAGGAAGTGTGTGGTGCCGATCATTACCGCGTTGACCGCGCCGGCAGCAACGCCTGCTTCGGCCAGAACGGTGCGGATCGCCGCGCTGACGCCCGATGTCACGTCCGCGGTGGTAGAGGATTTCACCGTGGCCAGGACCTCGGCGCCGCGCAGCAGCGCCGCGTCCGTGTTGGTGCCGCCAACATCCACTCCGATACGAAGCATGGTCTATCCCTTTTTCTTGCCGCCGAGGTCCGTACCGCGGCTGATCGCGGTCGTCCTCGTGCCGAATACCTTGTAGAGGCGCAGCACGACCGAGCTCGTGACGCGCCTGATGCCAGGCAGTTTGCCCATTTCCTGATCGATGAATTCAAGCAATGCCGCGTGGTCGGCCACGAAGAGCGAAGCACTGAGGTTCGCCGTGCCGCTCGTGGCGGCGAGGTAGCCGATCTCGTCGTACTCTGCGAGCAGGATGGCGACGTCCTCCTGTTTGCCGGGCTCGACCTCGATCAGAAGTTCGACCTGGACATCGCGTCCGAGCGCGACCGGATCGGGAATAGCGCCGATGACGATCATCTTGGCCTGCAGCAGTCCGGCAATGCGGTTGCGGACTGTGCGCTCCGAGACGCTGCCGATCCGGCCGGCGATCTCGGCCGCCGAAAGGCGCCCGTCTTCGGAGAGATAACGGATAATCTCGCGGTCCAGATCATCGACGAGGTAGCGTTGGGTCATCACCGTTTCCATTTCGGCCTTGATAGGCAAAGTAAATTTCCGAAACGGAATTATGTCAAGAATATTTCAGTCGATACCGTCGAATCGTTTCAAAAATATCCCGATTTAGGCGGTATTCATGCAGAGTGTTACCGAATCGGCATCTGCAGTGGATCGCGGGCTTTGTCGGCGGCGACAATTTCAGCCAGCCTTGGCATCGCCTTTTTCCTGGAACGGGCGAGGGATCTGTCGAACCGCAGCTTCGAGCGCCGGCCCGAGCGCGGCGTCCGGTCTATTGGGACAGGCGACTGTTTGGCGCTTGATTGTCTGGCCGACGGTGCTACGGCGGTGCGACACCAGACAAATACACGGGCCGCTCGCCCCTGCTTTCGCTCCGCATCGTTGTAGTAGCGCGCCGCCTGCGTCACCGATTTTTGCAACGACTGCTGCATAGCTTCAGGCAGCGGTATGCCGCGATTGGCCGCCGCCTGAGGCGCATCGGGGCCTGTCTGTACTAGTACGGAAATGGCAATGCATAGCGCTCGCGAATGGTTTGTTCCTCGTAACGGTTACGATAAACACCGCGGTCCTGGAGGATCGGGACGACCTTCTTCACGAATTCTTCGATGTCATCAGGTGCCCGGGGCGGCTGAAGCGTGTAGCCGTCGACGGTGCCGTCCGCCCAAAGGTCGATAAGCGCATCGGCGACCTGTTCCGGCGTCCCGAGCAGCAGGCGGTGGTGCCCTTCCGAGCGGCGCACAGCCTGCCTGGCCGTCAACTTCTCATGTGTCAGCAGATCGGAGAGACCAAGGCCCATTCCGACCGCCTGAAGACGGTTGGGATCCGGAACGAAACGCTCGGCATCCAGAATGGCATCCGGATCGAAGCCGTTGGGATCAATACCGTTCTCCCTGACGAAGCGTGCGATCAGGCCGTCCTCCGAGCCCGCGCCGCTGAAGAGTTCGTGTTTTCGCAACGCCTCCTCTTTCGTCTCGCCAAGGATCACCACCACCCCGGGCACGATCTTAATGCCCTTCGGGTCGCGACCGATGGCTGCAGCGCGATCCCTGACCTTCTTGCCGAAGGCCTGGCCAGCAGGGCGGGAGAGGATGTTGCAATAAATGATCTCGCCATGGCGGGCGGCGAGCTCGATACCGCCTTCGGATGCGCCTGCCTGCGCGATCACCGGATGGCCTTGCGGGCCACGCGGCACGTTCAGCGGTCCCTTCACTGCGAAATGATCGCCTTCGTGGTCGATCGCATGCGCACTCGCCGCATCCCAGAACCGTTCGTCGGGCACATGGCCGTCGCGGGCGGGATCCCAGCTTGCCCAGAGTTTCTTGGCAACATCGAGAAATTCGGAAGCTTTGGCGTAGCGCTCGGCTCGTGGGGGCAGCGGCGCCGAGCCGAAGTTGGCTGCCACATTCGGATTGAAGGACGAGACGATGTTGATGATCAGCCGGCCACCGGCCACGATATCCGTCGACTGGGTGCGGCGGGCGAGATTATAGGGCGAATTGTATGTGGACGACATGGTTGCGACGAAGCCGATGTCGGGCACCTGTGCTGCAAGCGCCGTACAGAGGATGAGCGGGTCGATGGTATGGAATGGTCGGCTGTTCGGGTCGGTCATCAAGGCCGGATGATCGGAAAAGAACACGGCGTCGAACAGGCCTTTGCGGGCGAGTTCCGTCAGGCGTCTGTAGTATTGAGGGTCATAGATGTCGTGGCGGCTCCCGCTGCGATATTTCCAGGCGGCCGGCAGATAGCCTGTCGTGTTGATGCCGACATTGAGATTGAGCGTGCGGGGCATGCGAATTGAGGTCCTTCAATAGGCCGCGGTGAAGCGGCGGCGGATGAACTGTCCCTTGTCGAGTTCATCGAGAATGGCGACGGCGAAATCGGCTTCGGAAATCCGGCTTTCGCCCGTATCGTCTCGCAGAAGCGCATCCTCGCCGAGCCTGAAACGGCCGGTTCTTTCGCCGGCCTTGATCGAAAGAGGCGGGGATACATAGGTCCAGTCGAGATCGTGCTCGCCGCGTTTCAGACTGCGCAGGATCTCTCGGTTGCGCAGCGTGTGAGCCTTGTGGTCCGCCGGGTAGAAATCACTGTCGACCACGTCGACGCCGGGGCTTGCCTGGAGGCTTCCGACGCCGCCGACGATGATGATGCGGCGGACGCCGGCGCGCTTGACGCCTTCAAACAGGGAAGCATGTGCATTCTCGATGAGAACCGCGGCATCTTCCGCCGAATGGCGGCGCAGACCGGGACTATAGGCACTGATGACCGCATCGTGGCCGGCGGAGATCTTTGCCACTTCCTCCGGATCGGCAATGTCCGCCTTCAGTGCCGTGAGACGCTCGGCAGGCTCCAGGTTTGAAGAGCGCGTCACGGCTGTCACGCGGTGATTTCGCGAAAGAGCTTCCTTGCGGATGTTGCTGCCGATGTTTCCTGAGGCGCCGAAGACGACAATGGACATGATCGATTTTCCTGAGGCTAGAGGGCAGGTATCGCCTTGAGCGGTTGATTGGCGCCGACATTGCGCTGCATGGCGGAAAGCGACGACCGCACGGCCTCGTAGCCGTGTTCGCGCATGGCGTTTTCGTAGTCGTTTAGGGCCGCAAGCAGTGGCTTGCCGTGGCGCCTTGCGGCGACGAGTTCGCGTACGAGCAATCCGGAATCGTAGAGGGCGGTGTTGCCGCCAAGCGCGCGGAAATAGGTCATCGCGTGGATCGCGTCGCCGAGTAACGTCACCGGACCGCTTTGCCATATCGCGCCGGGCGTGGAGCTCTTGACCTTGAGGAAGGCGACCGTCGACGGGTCGCTGTGGCGAATGAGGTTCAGGATGCGCTCGTCCCAGCGACGGATACGGTGAAGCAGCGTTTCGATGAGGGCCGCGCCGTTGAGCCGTTCGAGCAGTTCGTCTGGCCCGAGTTCATCCGTGTCATAGGCCGTGTTCCACCAGGTGTAGCTGGTGGAGTTGTTGAAGTGGAAGCCAGGGATATCGGCATGGCCGGGATCTTCCCTGCCTATGAAATCGTGACGCGCATAGGCAGACGGATCCACCCGATGGCTGGTGATCATCAGACCACGACCGTCGCGCGGGCGGATGTTGGTATTGAACTCGGTCAGCAGCGGTGAAATGCCCTGTCGTTCCGCCTCGTCGATCGTGATCTTGCCGGCCAACCTGCGTACCCCAGTGTCGATGCTCTTGAGGTCAGGCAGGAGTTGGCGACGCACCGCCGATCCCGCCCCGTCGGCCCCGACCAGAAGATTGGCGTGTACGGCCGAGCCGTCGGAAAAATGCGCAAGCACGGTTCCGTCGGCAAGCTGCTCATAGCGTTCGAACCGGTTGCCTGTGTGAAAAAGGCCGTCGAGCCCGGACAGGAGGATCTGGCGCAGCGTGATGCGGCTGACCGATTTCTCGATATGCGTATCTTCGGGTTCGCCTGACCCCTGGCTCGTGTTTTCGAGCCTTTGGAATGTCTCATCGAGAACAAGGTTTTCCGTCGGCGCAAGCCCGAGCGTATCAAGGAAGGCTTGAAAGAGGTGCGCCGGAAGGTTCGCCTGAAGCGCGTCGATGCCCCGTTGCCGGATCCGCATGCGGAAACCCTGCACATAGTCCGACCGGACCTGGTCGCGCTCGAAGACGGCGGTGTCGATGCCGTTCTTCTTGAGGCCTTGCGCCAGGGCGAGCCCACCCGGTCCCCCACCGATGATGGCGACGTCGATGAAGGGTATGGTCATGGCTGGTACTCGGGGACTGCGGTTTCGGCGGTCACTTGTTCGAGGATGAAGTCGGCGACGGTACGGGGCGAACGGCCAAGCAGCGTTGGAACGACGTCGGTCGTCCTTGCTGCGCGGCCGGAAGCGATCAATCTTACGAATTGCGCAACGGCGCGATGTTCGAAGTCACCCTCTTTTGGAACCGTCTGGGGCGGCTTCTCGAGGGCAGCAACCGGCCGTTTCAATGCAGCCGTCAGCAGAGCGGCGACCTGCCGGAACGACACCACGTCCGGGCCGGTGAGGTTGAGCGTGCGCCCCCGAATGCGATCGGCCAGAAGTTGGTGCACTGCGACATCGGCAATATCGCGCGCGTCGATGTAACCGATGCCGGCGTCGAGGTTGGCTGCGACGACCTGACTGTTCGCGATCGCGTTCCGGATGGTGTTGGCGAGCGAGACCTGCATCCAGGCATTGGGACGAAGCGAAACAGCCTCGGTCGGAAGGCCATTCAAGTGCCGTTCCACGGCAGCGTGCGCTTCACCGGAGATAGAATTCCCTGGCGGCTCGATCGTCCAGTCGGAGCCCGAGATCTTGACGATGCGGGCAACATTTGCGGCGACGGCAGCATCGGCGACGGCGACCTGGTCCGTGACGAGCCTCGTGCTGATGGGGGATAACAGAAGAAGGCGTCCGACGCCTCGAACGGCGGTGTCGAGCGCGGCGCGGTCGCCAAAATCACCTGCGGCAATCTGCAGAGTTTCACCGAACAGGGCACGTGCCGTCTCCGGCCGTCGGGTAAAGACGCGAACCGGTTGTCCGCGTGCGAGAAGTCGTTCGACAACGAGGCGCCCAAGCTTGCCGGTGGCGCCGGTAACGAGGATCGGCCTCTCACTCATGCGGCGGCCCGCTGCAAGGCGGCCTCTAGCGGTCGGCGATCAATCCAACTGAAGACATTGAAATCGGCCGGAATGAACTGCCAATCGAGAAGGAAGCGCTTGAAGTGGTCGAACGCGGCAATCTGGTTTTCGTCCAACGCCAGACCGAGATGACGGTGGACGTCCGCGCCGTTCGCTGCCCAGACGGCGTCCTCGCCGACGCCGATCTCGTTGGCGATGAACCGAACTGCTGTGTCCGGGTTCGAGGCCGCCCAATCACCAACACTGGCGACGGTCGACACAAGATCGACGACGAGGTCGAAATGCTGGTCAAGAAAGCGGGCGTCGACTGTCAGCGGCCTTGGCGTGCCATTGTTGATGCGGATCTTTGGATCCGGATGGAAACCGAATTCCGCCACCACAACTGCACCGATCTGATTGGCGAGCACGATGCCTTCTGCACCTTTGACGAAGAAAGCGTCAATCTTGCCCGAGGCCAGGGCCAAGAGTTCCTCGCCATAGGGATATCGGCGCTTCAGGCCCAGGAAGGCGGCGTTGCCCCGTTCGATGAGGTTGCCCTCGTTGGTGTCGAGATAGACGAGTTCGACATCACCGTGATCAAGGCCGTCGAGCGAAAGCGCCGAGACGATGCCTTTCAAGGCGGTGGCCCGCTGGAAGTCGACGACGTCGGAACTGGGCTTGCGTGGTACACCGATGCGGCGGCCTTTCAAGTCCTTCGCGACAGCGATCCCGGAACCTGGAAGCGCGATAATCGCCTGGAACTCGTCTGTCGTGGTGATGCCGACAACGCGTGTGGCGCGGCCGCCGGACCGCGCCCAGATCGGCGGAATGTTGCCGCCCTGTCGGAACGAGTAATCGAGCGCATGGGTAAAATGGCTCTGGCGGACCGACGGATCCTTGCTGTCGCGGATCGAGCGGACGGCAACGCCGGCGTTCTCAAACTGTCTGTCGATCCAGCCGAGCTGATGGGCGATCGACAATGGTGTCGGGGCGGGGCAGCGCGTGTACCAGACGGAAGAGAGGGAAGACATCAGGGAACTCCTAGCGGCCGCCGACGACGGCAAGACGGGGTTGCTGGGGAGGTCGAACGGGGACCGGCTCGAGCGCAACCGCAGGTGTTGCGGCATGCCGGCTGAACGCCGCCTTGGCAAGCATCGTCCGGATCAAGTTGTTTTGCGGCGCGTGCGCTTTGCCGGAAAGCGCATCGCGATGATGGCGTTCCAAGGGATTGTCGCGACTGATGCCGGGGTTACCGCCCAGTTCGAGCGCAAGGGTCGTCACGGTGATCGCGTTGGCGATGACCGTGTGCTTGACCGCGGCGGCATCGGCGCCGAAGGGGCGCCCCGCATCGAAATCCTCGGCGATCGAGCGCAGGAGCCGGCGGTTGACCGTCAGCAAGACCTCGATCTCGCCAAGGCCATCCTGGATGCGGGGAACGGTGGAGAGCGGTGCGCCGAGGCTTGCCGGTGCGCGCGAGGTCGTAAACTCGATCAGCCAGTCGCGTGCCCCGCGGGCTGCACCGTCGTAAATCGCCGGCACGAGGCTGAAGTACCAGGCGCCCATGCGCTCGTCACGTTTCAGGCCTTCGCTCGCCGGCGCGATGTCGAGAACATCGGCGAGCGGGATCGCGACGTCGTCGAGGATCAGGTCGTCGCTGTTGGTTGCTCGCATGCCCGTTGCGTTCCAGGTTTTTTCGACGCGGATGCCATCGGCCGATGTCGGAACGAGGAATGAGCCCAGCCTCGGCTCAGGCTCGTCAGTAACCGCAAGCACAGCCACCCAGCGCAAGAGCGGGATGCCGGTGGCGTAGGTCTTGTGGCCCGTAATGCGCCACTGATCGCCAACGCGGCGGGCAATCGTCTCGGGCAAGGAACCATGCGATGGCGAACCGACGCGCGGCTCCACCTGTGCCGCATTGATGAGCGCGACACCCTCGCGATTGGCGCGGGTGACACGCTCGACAAGGTGGGGCGGCCACTTGCCTGAGGTTCGCACCGAAAAGTGCTGATTGTAGTGCATTGAAAGAACGAGAGCGGTCGATGGCTCTCCGCGCGCGATTGCCGAGACGGCCGCCAGCGCTTCCGTCAGTCCACCGCCGAGGCCCCCGTGTTCGAGCGCTGTGACCAGGCCAAGCAGCCCCGCCTCGTGCAGCGCGTCGAAATTGGCGAAGGGGAATTCGCCGGTTTCATCATAGTGGCGTGCTGTCAGAGCGAAGCGTTTTCCGAGTTCTTCGGCCTTGGCAATCACCGGTTCGAAACGTGTGTCGGTCATCGGTTTTACTCGTTCAGGCGACAGCGCGCGCGTCGAGTTCCGCCCAGGGGCGCTGGTCCACCCATTGGTCGATGTCGAAGTTGCTCGCGAGGAACCCCCATTCATGCAGGAAGTCCTTGTAGTGTCCGATTGCCGCGACGAGTTCCGGTTGGAGGCCGATGCCGAGATGTTTGTGGAGATCCGGGCCGTTAGCCGCAGCCACGACCTCTTCTGAGGCGCCGACTTCGCGGGCAACAAAGCGACGCACCTCGTCGGGGTGCTCTTCGGCCCATGAGCCGGCCTGCTTCAAGGTCGAGATCAGCTTGGCGACGAGATCGGGGCGATCTTCAGCGAGCCTTTCGTCGACGGTCAGCACCCGAGGGGAGCCGGAATTGATGCGGATCTTCGGGTCCGGGTGGAAACCGAATTCCGCGACCGTGTGAGCCGCAAAGAGATTGGCGACGGCAATACCGGGCGTGCCTTTGACATAAATCGCGTCCACCTCACCGCGCAGCAGTGCGGCCGCTTCCGGCCCGTAGGCCTGCCGGTTTCTGAGGCCGTGGAGCTGCGGGCCCTCCCTGCCATCAAGAACACTTTCGGAAAGCGGGATATCGACGATCTCGACATCGGAGGGCGTGAGCCCTTCGAGAGACAGAGCGGAAACCAGGCCCTTCAGCGCCGTTGCTGCCATGAAGTCGACGATACCGGGTGGTCGGCGCGCAATGCCGAAGCGCCGGCCGACAAGATCGCGCGTCGTTTTGATCCCGGTCTCGGGCAACGTGATGATGGCCTGGAATTCGTCGGTCCAGGTGATGCCGACGAGCCGCGTCGGGTTGCCTTCCGAGCGGGCGCGGATCGGCGGGACGTTGCCGCCATGGCGAAACGAATAATCGAGATGGTGATCGAAGTGGCTGGATCGGACGGAGCGGTCCTTGCTGTCGATGATCGAGTTGAGCGCAATGCCCTCCGCGGCAAACGCCTTGTCGAGCAGGCCGAGCTGGGTGGCGAGCCCCACGGGTGTCGGGACCGGGCAGCGCGTGTACCAGATTTGCGAGATGGCATTTTTTGTCACGAGGTTCTCCGCTGTCTTCGATGGGGTGTGCCGGGAAGCGTTTTTCGTTGGAGTGGCTCTTCCTAGTCGGCCATTGCTATTGGCTGTACTGATTTCGGATTGGATTTCCCAGACTGGCGCCGTTCACGACATATTGTAGGAATGACGTTCCTGCTAATGGTCACTCTCAGGGTGAAATTACTAAAACAGATTTGACAAAGCCTATGTAATTAGTCAACTATAAAAATCATCCGCGGCGACAAGGTCAGGCCGAGGTGAAGGTTCGCTGTTGGCGGACAGCCAAACGGAGAGGCGACATCGATGCCGGTGCTGATCAGAATTGCGCGAACGCTTCGACGAACGCTTCTGCAGGCAGTTCCAACGATCCTTGGAATTGTGATCCTGAACTTTTTCCTTTTGCAGCTGGCTCCCGGCGACGCGGCCGATGTGCTTGCCGGCGAGGCGGGTTCGGCGACCGAAGAAAGCGTTGCGGCACTGAGAGCCCGCTTCGGCCTGGATAGTCCGGTGCTCGAGCAATTGGCCACCTATCTCGGCAACCTCGCGCAATTCAGCCTTGGATTTTCCCCGCGCTACGGCATGCCGGTCGCCGACCTGATTGCGCAGCGCCTGCCCGGAACATTGACGCTGATGGCGGTGGCACTCGTCATCGCGATCGCTCTCGGTGTCATCCTCGGATCGCTGATGGCGACGTTTGCGGGGCGGATCCCCGATCGGCTTTTGTCGATCTTCTCGCTGCTCTTCTATTCGATCCCGAGTTTCTGGATCGGCCTGATGCTGATCGTGCTCTTCTCGGTCAAGCTCGGCTGGTTGCCGACCGGGGGTGCAGGCACGATCGGATCCCAGCTGAAAGGGTTCCCGGCGCTCTTCGACAAGGCCCGCTACATGGTGCTCCCGGCAACGTCGCTCGCGCTTTTCTACGTCGCGATCTATGCGCGGCTGACGCGCGCCGCCATGCTCGAAGTCAAAAACCAGGACTTTGTCCGCACCGCCTTTGCCAAAGGGCTGACGCCTTATGGCGTCACCGCGAGGCATATCTTGCGAAACGCGCTGATCCCGATCACGACCATGGCCGGCATGCACATCGGCGGCATGCTCGGCGGCGCCGTGGTGGTGGAAACCGTCTACAGCTGGCCGGGCCTTGGCAGGCTCGCCTTCGAGGCGGTCATGGGCCGGGATTTCACCGTGCTCCTCGGCATCCTGCTTCTGTCCTCACTTCTCGTCATCATTGCCAATGCCACGGTGGACCTTGTCCACGCCTGGCTCGACCCTCGAATTGGAGCGCGCTGATGTCCGCCACCGACTTCGGAGCTTTCCCAGCGGTTACGGGCGGCGCCTATGCCGCTCCTGCCACGAGCGAGCAGGCTACCGCGCCGGAGCGCCCGTCCTGGTCCAACGTAAAGGCGCCCGATGCGCGCTCCCAGCAGAGCACTGCGGTCGCCATTACCAATGGGCGAAGGGCCCTCAAGGTCTTTCTGGCCAACCCCAATGCCCTGTTCGGAACGGCCTTCCTTGCGCTTGTGATCGCCGTCGCGCTGCTGGCTCCAGTGCTTTATCCCGACGACCCGCTGTCGATGGTCGGAAAACCGTTCCTGTGGCCGGGCCAGGATCCGGCTTTCCCGCTCGGCACGGACGCGCTCGGCCGCGACGTGCTCGCTGGCATCCTGCATGGCTCGCGCATTTCCCTGTTCGTGGGGCTGATGGCAACAGCGCTCGGTCTCACCTTCGGCGTGATCGTCGGCGCGATCGCCGGTTACTTCGGCGGCTGGATCGACGATCTCCTGGTGCGGCTGATCGAGATCTTCCAGACCTTGCCGAGCTTCGTGCTGCTCGTCGTTCTGGTCGCGATCGTCCAACCCTCGGCATCAACGGTGACGCTTGCGATCGCGGTCATTTCCTGGCCGACGGTGGCAAGGCTGACCAGGGCCGAGTTTCGTGCGATCCGAGAGAAGGATTTCGTCATGGCCGCCCGCAGTCTCGGCTTTGGCCATGGACGGATCATCTTCCGCGAGATCCTGCCCAACGCGCTGCCGCCGATTATCGTGACGTCATCGGTCATGGTCGCCACCGCAATCCTGATGGAATCCGCACTTTCCTTCATGGGGCTCGGCGACCCCAATGTCGTGAGCTGGGGCTCGATGATCGGTACCGGTCGCGAACTGGTCCGGACCGCCTGGTACCTGACGGCCCTTCCGGGCCTCGCCATCGTCTTTACGGTGCTTGCGCTCAATCTCATCGGCGACGGGCTGAACGATGCCCTTAACCCCCGTTTCACTGGGGATCGCTGACGATGGCGCCGCTGCTCCAGGTCGAAGACCTCACCATCGGCTTTCCGCGTGCCGAGCCAGTCAGAAATCTCTCGTTCGAGGTGGGGGCGGGGGAGACGCTGGCGATCGTCGGCGAGTCCGGTTCGGGCAAATCGTTGACCGCGCTCGCGCTAATGCAGTTGCTGCCGCGCGCAGCACGGGTGACCAGCGGCCGCATCGTCTTTGACGACCGCGATCTTCTGGGGCTCGATGCGCGTGAGATGCGGCAGCTGCGCGGGCGCGACATCGCCATGATCTTTCAGGAGCCGATGACGAGCCTCAATCCGGTCATGTCGATCGGCCGGCAGATCGGCGAAGTGCTGAAGGTGCACGAGAAGCTTTCAGGTCGAGCGGCGCGGGAACGCGCGATCGAACTTTTGAAGCTCGTGCGTATTCCTGCCGCCGAAAAGCGGGTCGACGATTATCCGCATCAGTTGTCGGGCGGTATGCGCCAGCGGGTGATGATTGCCATGGCGGTTGCGTGCCGGCCAAAGTTGCTGATCGCCGACGAACCGACGACGGCGCTCGACGTGACGATCCAGGCGCAGGTGCTCGACCTGCTCGACACGCTCAGGCGCGAGCTTCAGATGGCTGTGGTGTTGATCACCCACGACCTCGGCGTCGTCGCGCAATGGGCCGACAAGGTCGTCGTCATGTATGCCGGCCGCAAGGTCGAGCAGGCCTTGCCCGGAGATCTCTTCAACGATCCGCTGCATCCCTATACGCGCGGGCTGCTTTCGGCCTCGCCACGGCTAAAGAACGACCTTCACTATCTGAGCGGCCGCTTGACCGAGATCCCCGGGTCGATCGTCTCGGCGGCCGGCGAGGCCGGCTGTCCCTTCAGGCCGCGCTGTCGCCAGGCGCGTGCGAGCTGCGGCCATCAGGTGCCGCCGCTGATTGCTCAGACGCCGGAGAGGCTCGTTGCCTGCCCGTTCACTTCGTCCCTCAAGGCCGTGCCCGATGCCGCTCATCTCAGCCTCTGATCTGAAGACACACTACAAGACGCGCGACGGTCTCTTGCGCTCCGTCGATGGCGTCGATCTCGTGGTCGAGCGCGGTGAAACCGTCGGGCTTGTCGGCGAAAGCGGCTGTGGCAAGTCGACGCTTGGCAAGACGCTTTTGCGCCTGGTCGATCCGACCGAGGGGCGGATCGAATTCAAGGGCGAAGACATCACGAGACTTGACCAGGGTCGGCTCAGGAACGTGCGCAAGTCGATCCAGATGATCTTTCAGGATCCCTTCGCGTCGCTCAATCCGCGCCACACGATCGGTGAAATCCTGGAGGCGCCTCTGATCGTGCACAGGGCCGGCAGCCGAGCGGAGCGGCGTGACACCGTTGCCGGCATCATCTCCAAGGTCGGGCTGCCCGCCGATGCCATCAATCGCTATCCGCACGAATTCTCGGGCGGCCAGCGGCAAAGGATCGGCATTGCCCGCGCGCTGCTGCTCAACCCGGACCTGATCGTTTGCGACGAGCCCGTATCGGCGCTCGACCTGTCGATCCAGGCGCAGATCCTGAACCTTTTGGTGGAGATGAAGAAGGAGTTCGGTCTTTCCTATCTTTTCATCAGCCATGACCTGTCTGTGGTGCGTTATTTCTGCGACCGGGTTCTGGTCATGTATCTCGGCCGGATCGTGGAAAGCGCCGACAATGAGACGCTCTGGTCGGACCCGCGCCATCCCTACACGCGCGCTTTGATGGCCGCGGTTCCCGATCCCTCGCGGCCGCGGCAGGCGGCTCCCCTTGGCGGCGATCTGCCGAGCCCGAGCGACATTCCGTCGGGCTGTCGGTTCCACACCCGCTGCCCGCTGGCGACGGACCTCTGCCGCGTCACCGAACCCGAATTCCGCACCATCAAACCGGGCCATCAGGTGGCCTGTCATGTCGCGGACCAGATCAACTGAAATGGAGAACTTGAATGGTTGAGTATCGCTATCTTGGGCGCAGCGCCCTCAAAGTGTCGCCGCTGACGCTCGGATCCATGATGTTCGGCAACCAGACGCCTGACGACGTTGCCTTCCGCATCATCGACAAGGCGCGCGAGCAGGGCATCAACTTCATCGACACGGCCGACGTCTACCACGACGGCAAGTCGGAAGAGGTGGTCGGGCGCGGCATCAAGGCCAACCGCGACCATTGGGTGGTGGCAACGAAGTTCGTCAATTCGCGTGCGAAGGGGCCGAACCTCGGGGGCTATTCGCGCAAATGGGTCTATCAGACTGTCGAAAACTCGCTGCGCAATCTCGGCACGGACTACATCGACATCCTCTACTTTCATCGCGCCGTCTTCGATGCGCCGCTCGAAGAGCCGGTGCGGGCGATCGCCGACCTGATCAAGGCCGGCAAGCTGCGCTATTTCGGGGTCTCAAACTTCCGGGGATGGCGCATTGCGGAAGTCGCCCATCTCGCCGACCAGCTCGGCATCGATCGGCCGATCGCAAGCCAGCCCCTCTATAACATCGTCAACCGCACCGCCGAGGCCGAGCAGCTGCCGGCGGCTGCAGCCTATGGACTGGGTGCTGTGTCCTACAGCCCGCTCGCCCGCGGCGTTCTGACGGGCAAGTACAATCCCGGCGAAGCGCCAGCTGCCGATACCCGCGCCGGACGCGGCGACAAGCGCATGCATGACGTGGAGTTTCGCGAAGAATCGGTGGCGATCGCCAAGGAGATTGCCGCACACGCGAAGGCCAAGGGAATTGCTGCCGCCGATTTCGCGCTCGCCTGGGTGCTGAACAACCGGCTGATCACCTCGACCATCGCAGGGCCCCGCACGGAAGAGCATTGGGATGGCTATATCCGCGCGCTGGACGTCAAGCTCGATGCGGAAGACGAGGCGCTGGTTGATCGCCTGGTCGCGCCCGGTCATCCGTCGACACCGGGCTTCACGGATCCGGGCCACCCGCTCGAAGGCCGTGAGCCGCGGTCCGGCGCGGGCGAAGCCGAGATCATCCCGCTCGCCCGCTCGCAGCGCGTCGCTTGAGAGGGTCCTGGCTGGGTACCTCCCGACCAGTGCCATCCTGTTGCAAAGAGCCCCGGATCATCGATCCGGGGCTTCGTTTTGCGCGTGACTATTCCGCAGCTACGGCCTGCTGGTGCCTGAGGCCGAGAAGGCGCCGGGCGTTGCCGCCAGCAACGAGACGTGCCTCCTGATCGCTTAGCCCGGCTTGCTCCAAGCTCTGCCGCAACGCGTCCGCATCGAGCGCAGGAAGAATTGGCCAGTCCGTGCCGGCAAGCACGCGGTCTGCGCCGAAAAAGCCTGTCAGCGTGCGTACGATGTCCGGATCATGCCCCATCGTGTCGAAGTAGATATTGGGCCGTCGCCCCGCTTCCCTGGCAGAGCGAGCATAGATGCCGGCGCGTGCCGCCTGGACAATTGCGCCCAGACCGAGCGTTGCAAAGACCAGATGCAGGTCTGGCAGTTCCTCGAGCAGCGGAGACTGGATGACCGACAGGAAGGCGACGCCGTTCATCAATCCACGCCCGAGCGAGTTGCCGAGATTGCCGGCGCCGTCGATCAGAACGCCGGCGTCCGGGTGGGCAACGGGATGCACGAAAACCGGAACCCTGTGGCGCGCCGCAACTTCGAGCGTGGGGCGGACGGCGGGATCGGCGATGAACTTGCTGGCGCGTGAACTGTCAATCACCAGTCCTGAAAGACCGAGCTCGACGATTGCCCGCTCGGCTTCGCGGGCCGCTTCGTCGCCGGCAAAGGCATCGACGACGGCAAATCCGGTGAGGGTAGAATGCTCGCGCGAAAGCGTCGCCAGCCAGTCGTTGGCCTCCCGGACGGCTTCAAGCGGTATGCTTGCCTCCAATCCGAAGAGGCTTTCGATCGTCGCCGTGACCACAGCGAGCGATACGCCGCTTTGTTCAAGTTCGTCGACCAGCGCCTGAGGCGTCGTGATTTTTCGATGTATCTCCGGCGAAAATGCGCCAGCGGGCTTTTCGTATTTGCCTCCGGGACGCCAGGCTGGCGGCCAGAGATGGGCATGGATGTCGACGATATCGAGCGGAGCGGTCATTCGGCGGCGACCTTTCTCGCTTCGCGTTCAGCAATGCCAGCTTTCACCAACGGCACGACATCACGCCCATAGGTGACGGTATCTTCTGTCGGGTAGAAGCCACGAACGAGGAAGTTGGAAACGCCCGCGTCGTAATAGTCGAGGATGGCGTCGGCGACCTGTTCGGGTGTCCCGACAAGAGCTGTCGAATTTCCGCCGGCGCCACTCGCTTCTGCGACTTCGGTCCAGAGCCGCTTGTCCAGCACCTTGCCGCGGCTGGCGGCCTGCCGCAGGCGAACAGAACCGACGTTAGATGGCAGCTTCTCGCCGTTGCCGCCGGCCGAGCGCGCGACCTGTGACTTGACCTTCTCGAGGATATCGGCCGCCTTTGCCCAGGCGGCGTCTTCGGTCTCAGCCACGACGGTGCGAAAGGCGAGGGTGAAGCGGATATCGTCTGCCGCGCGACCATTGGCAATCGCCGCTGTGCGTACCTTGCCGATGGTTTCCCGTGCGCCGTCGAGCGGTTCGCCCCAGAGCGCATAGATATCGGCGTGCTTACCGGCAACGGCGATCGCCGCATCGGACGAACCGCCGAAGGAAATCGGGATACGGGGCTTCTGGAACGGCTTTACCTGGCTATAGGCGCCCTTGAACCTGTAGAAGCGCCCCTCGTGATCGAAGGGCTGATCGCTCTCCCAGACTTTCCTCAGCACCTGCAGATACTCGTCGGTGCGGGCATAGCGGGTGTCGTGATCCTCGAAGTCGCCGTCGCGAGCCTGGTCCGTGTCGGATCCGCCGGTGATGATATGCACCCACAAGCGGCCCTCGGAGAACTGATCGAGGGTGGCAAGCTGGCGCGCGCCGAGTGTCGGGGCCATCAGGCCGGGCCGGTGGGCAAGCAGCGCCCCGATCCGGTCGGTCTGGCTGAAGACATAGGCGGCGATCTGGTTGTTGTCGGGCCATTGCGCGAACTGGCCGATCAGCAGACGATCGATGCCGGCGGCCTCCGCGGCCTGCACGTGATTGCGAATATAGGTCTTGTCGATGACCGGACCGGAGGCCGGCACGATGTCGGACCCTTCCCTGTTGGACGTATGGCCGATGAATTCGGGACGCATGGAGAACTCCTTCAGAATGCTGGGCGCGCAGATCGCAATAATCTATTTATCATATGTATTTTGTCGATTGCTTTTTGCCCGCCGATCTTGGGATGGATTGTCGTGCGATGGGCCCTTCGGGAACTTTTCCTCCACCAAGGCGGCTTTTACAGACACTCATCCTGTCTGCGTGCACATCGCCGGTCCGGCAAAGGCTTCGGCGTGAGTAGCTTTTTTCAGAAAAGCCCTGGACTTTAGAATTACACTATCTCGATAAATATAGTAGATTTTATAAAGTCTGGCTAACGCCCTGACAGGGGTGCTGGAGAAATCGGCGTTGCCTGTGCTTCGCCTGCTAGGGGATACTCAGATGACAGCAAGACACAACGGGACTTTCAAGCCGACGCGGCGCGCGTTCCTCCTTTCCTCCGTTGCGCTGGCGAGCGCGATTGCCGTTCCAATGCTGCCGGTGCCCTCGCTCGCGGCAGACGAGCCGCCGCGCGGCGGCAGCGTATCGATCAACATCGGCACCGAACCGCCAGTTCTCGTCCTTATCGCCCATAGCGCCGGCGCTGCCTACTACATCAGCGGCAAGGCGACCGAGAGCCTGCTCACCTATGACAAGGACTTCAATCCTCAGCCGCTGCTCGCCACCGAGTGGACGGTCAGCGAAGACGGCCTGCGCTACTGGTTCAAGCTGCGCCAGGGTGTCCGTTGGCACGACGGCAAGGATTTCACGGCCGAAGACGTCGCCTTTTCGATCCTGGCGCTTAAGGAAAACCACCCACGTGGCCGGGCGACCTTTGCCCATGTGAAGGAGGCCAATATTCTCAATTCGCATGAGGTCGAATTGATCCTTGCCAAGCCGGCTCCTTACCTTTTGACCGCCTTTGCAAGCTTCGAGGCGCCAATCGTCCCGAAGCACCTCTATGAAGGCACAAAGATTGCGGAAAACCCGCACAACGTCGCGCCTGTCGGCACCGGCCCCTACAAGTTCGTCGAATGGGTGCGCGGAAGCCATGCGCTTTTCGTGCGCAACGAGGACTATTGGGGTTCGCCCAAGCCCTACCTTGATCAGATCATCTTCCGCTTCATCATCGATCCGGCGGCAGCCGTCGCTGCGATCGAGACCGGCGAGGTGCAGGTCTCGACGGCCAACCTGCCGCTCACCGACATCGACCGGCTGAAGGCCAACCCGAACCTCGTCGTCGATACCGATCCGGCGCCCTATTCGCCGAGCATCGCCCGCGCCGAGTTCAATCTCGAAAACAAGTATCTTGCCGACATCAAGGTGCGCCATGCGATCGCGCACGCGGTCGACAAGGACTTCATCGTCAATACCGTCTACCTCGGCTATGCAACGCGGCTCGACGGGCCTGTCAGCCCGGATCTCGCGAAGTTCTACACTCCGGACCTTCCCAAATACGAGTTCGACCCGGCCAAGGCCGAAAAGCTCCTCGACGAGGCAGGTTATGCGCGGGGCGCCGACGGTTTCCGCTTCAAGCTGTTCATCGATCCGACCCAGCCTTCCGGTCCTCCCAAGCAGACCGCGGAATACATCGCCCAGGCCCTTGCCAAAGTGGGCATCAAGGTAGAGCTGCGAACCCAGGACTTTGCGACTTTCGTCAAGCGCGTCTTCACCGATCGCGACTTCGATATCGCGATTGAAGGCATGAGTAACCTCTACGACCCGACCGTCGGTGTTCAGCGGCTCTACTGGTCGAAGAACTTCAAGCCGGGCGTGCCCTTCACCAACGGCTCCAAGTATTCGAACCCGGACGTCGATCGACTGCTCGAAACGGCCGCCGTCGAGATCGATCCGAAGAAGCGCCTGCAGCTCTTCAACGAGTTCCAGAAACTGGTGGTTCAGGATCTGCCGACGCTCGACATCGTCACCCCGGCTGTCATCACCGTCTACGACAAGCGGGTAAAGAACCTGAAGCTCGGCGTCGAGCATCTCTGGAGCAATGGGGCAGGCATCTATCTCGACGGGCAATCGTAAATGATCTCGACGACGTAGTCGTCGAAGGCGCGAGTGCAGCCGGAGCGGACCCTGGCTGCACTCTCTTTTTCTTCAGTGTCGGAGTTGACGTGTGACGATAACCAAGGTGCTGACCGTTTCCCGCCCAACACGCGCGCAGCTTCTCGCGCGCATTCCCGGCTTCGTGGCCGAAGTCGCCAAGGGCGCGTCCGAACGAGACCTCTCGCGTCAACTTCCCTTCGAAGCCTTCAAGCTTTTCCGCGAGCTGGAACTTGGAACCCTGCGCATCCCGGCGGTGCTCGGCGGGCCGGGCGGTTCTGTTGCCGATTACATCGAGATGATCGCGGCGATCGGTGCTGCCGATTCCAACGTCGCCCACGCGCTCCGGTCTCATTTCAACTATGTCGAAAACGTTATCCTCAGCGAGCCTCGTGAGCGGGATGCCGGTGCAGTCGAGCTTATTCTGAGCGGCAAGCTTTTTGGCGGCGCCCATACAGAGCAAGGCACGGCTCGCCCCGGCCAGGTGACGACGACGATCGCCAGAAAGGGCGACACCTACAGGCTCAACGGCCGCAAATGGTATGCCACGGGAACAGCCTTTGCCGACTTCGCTTCGTTCAGCGCGCTGGACGAGGAGGGGCAGGCCGTTGGTGTTCTCCTGCCGGTCGACCGGCAGGGCATTACCATTCTTGACGATTGGGATGGCATGGGGCAGCGCCTGACCGCCAGCGGCGGCGTCATCCTCGACAATGTCGAGGTGTTTCCGCACGAATTGGCCCGGCGCGCCCTCGACAATCTCGTCGGTCGCCACTGCTCGACGCTGCGCCAGTTGCATCTGGCGGCAAGTGCTGCCGGCGCGGTGCGAAACGTCCTTTCGGACGGCCTTGCCTATGTTCGCAGCCAAGCGCGATCTGCCGCCCACAGCAGCGCCGAAACGGCCAATCAGGATCCGTTCGTGCAGCAGGTGATCGGCGAAATCGCCGCCAATTCCTTCGCGATCGACACGGCGGTTGCCGCCGCCGCGGTTGCGCTCGACCGGACGGTTGCCGCCTTGGGCAGTAGCAACGATGCCGCGATCGAGGACGCCTTGATCGAGAGCGCGCTGACGACAGCGCGAGCGCAGCTTGTCCTTGGCCAGCTCGGCTTGCGAAGCGCTGAGCGCATGTTCGAGCTCGGCGGCGGCTCGGCGACTTCGCGCGGCAACAACTTCGATCGGCACTGGCGCAACATCCGCACCGTTCTCAACCACAACCCGCTCCTGCATAAGTCGCGTGTGCTGGGCGACTACCTGCTGAACGGCACGACCACGCATCTGAGGGAAGGAAGGGTGTTTTGACTGCACACACCTGTCTGGCAGCGCCTGCGGTCTGGTCGGCTTGCTGACGGTCGCTTCGGCGCTCAACTGAGCCGATGGTTGGAAGCTCTATCGTCGCAAAGTCCCAGGCGTGAGGAGAAAAAACTACGCGCGGCGGTAAGCTTGGAAAGGGCGCTCTAGAATGAAGGTGAAATCTATCGATTATATGTGCTAATATACACCTTTCGCACAGGAGAACGTCATGATGATTTCCAGACGCCTTTTCTCGATAGCGCTTGCGGCCCTGTTTACGGTGCCGCTTCTTGAGGTCGCTCCCGCAGCAGCCTCCGACAAAGTGATCCGCATTGGCTACCAGAAATACGGCACGCTTGTGCTGCTCAAGGGAAAGGGTCTTCTGGAGAAGAAGCTGGAGAAGATCGGCTACACGGTCACATGGGCAGAATTCCCGGCGGGCCCGCAACTTCTCGAAGCCTTGAATGTCGGCGCAGTCGATTTCGGTACGACGGGAGAAACGCCGCCGATCTTCGCGCAGGCGGCCGGCGCGCCGCTGGTCTATATCGCCCATGAACCGCCAGCGCCGCGCGGCGAGGCGATCCTCGTGCCGAAGGGTAGCCCCATCCAGAAGGTTTCGGATCTGAAGGGTAAGACCGTCGCCCTTAACAAGGGTTCGAACGTGCACTTCCTCCTGGTGAAGGCGCTGGAGGAGGCTGGTCTCAACTATAGCGACATCAAGACCTCCTTCCTTCCGCCCGCCGACGCCCGCGCTGCCTTTGAACAGGGCGCCGTCGATGCCTGGGTGATCTGGGACCCGTTCCAGGCTGCAGCCGAGCTCGCGATCGAGGCACGCGAACTTCGAAACGGCGAAGGGATCGTACCCAACCACCAGTTCTACCTGGGCGCAAAGCCATTCGTGGACGGCCATCCCGAGGCCGTCGATACGGTGATCGAGGCCGTTGCAGAGATCGACGAATGGGCGAAGGCCAATCCGGCCGCCGCGGCCGCCGAACTTTCGCCTTCCGTTGGCATTCCCGCGGACGTGCTGGCCGTCGCGCTGCAGCGACAATCGTACGGCGTGAAGGCTCTCGATGAGGGCATCGTCAAACAGCAACAGACGATCGCCGATACCTTCTTCGAACTCGGCCTGATCCCGAACAAGATCTCGATCGCGGACGTCGTGCGCAAAGGCGGTGCCTGATGGTGGACGTGTCGGTAGCCGGTATTGCTACCGGCGAAGCCCGCAGGCCCAATCTGAAGAACCTGTGGAGCGGGCTGGCTCCATGGGCTCTTCCGCTTGCGCTTCTCGTCGTTTGGGAAATTGCGGCGCGCACGGGTCTCGTCACCGCCCGCCTCATGCCGGCGCCGACGACGATTGCTGCGGCCTTCTGGCGGTCGTTGCTTGATGGCTCGCTTCTTTTCCATACGCTCGCCTCCACCCGTCGGGCCTTCATAGGCCTTGCGATCGGCGGCGGGCTCGGCTTCGTCGCCGGCGTCGTTACCGGTCTGTGGAAACCGGCCGAAACCCTCCTCGACAGCACCGTCCAGATGGTGCGCAACATCCCGCATCTTGCCTTGATCCCGCTCGTGATCCTCTGGTTCGGTATCGATGAAACCGCCAAGATCTTTCTGGTTTCGATCGGCGTCTTTTTCCCGATCTACATCAACACCTTCTATGGCGTGCGAACCATCGACCCTCAGATCGTTGAAATGGCGTCCGTCTACGGGCTCGACCGCAGGGCGCTGATCCGCCGCATCATTCTTCCCGGCGCGCTGCCCTCCATCCTGGTCGGCCTGCGCTATGCTCTCGGTTTCATGTGGCTGACGCTGATCGTCGCTGAAACGATTTCATCGACGAACGGCATTGGATACATGACGATGAACGCGCGGGAGTTCCTGCAGACGGACGTCGTCCTGCTCGGCATTATCGTCTATGCGCTTCTCGGAAAATTCGCTGATGTTGTGACCCGTTCGATTGAGAAGCGCGTTCTCGTATGGCATCCGGCCTATCAGTTGAAGCAGGGGGGCCGACAATGAGTGCCCTGCAGGCCCATGTGAGGGATAGCGACGGCGGTCTCCCGATTTCGCTGTCGCGGGTCGAAAAGTCTTTCGGCCAGCTCAACGTCCTCGACAGTTTCAACCTGGAAGTTCCCGCGGGCCAGTTTCTTGCCGTCGTCGGAAGGTCGGGTGGCGGCAAATCAACCTTGTTGCGGCTGATCGCCGGTCTTGATGCGGCAACGGCGGGCCGCGTCAGTATCGCCGGGCAAAAGGTTGACCGCACCCTTGCGTCCGTGCGCCTGCTTTTCCAGGAGGCGCGCCTTGTTCCCTGGCAGCGGGTTATCGAGAACGTCGGCATCGCCCGCGGCCAGAACTGGCAAGAAACTGCCCGTCGAGCGCTCGCGGACGTGGGGTTGGGGGGACGTGAAAACGATTGGCCGAGTGTACTTTCCGGCGGCCAGCGTCAGCGCGTGGCTCTCGCCCGCGCCCTCGTCAGTGCGCCGCAGATCCTGTTGCTCGATGAACCTTTCGGCGCGCTCGATGCGCTCACGCGCATTGAAATGCATCGCCTGCTCGAGGGGATCTGGACGGGTCGAGGTTTTACCACCGTGCTGATCACCCACGACGTCGCAGAGGCGGTGGCGCTGGCCGACCGTGTGGTGGTGCTGCGGGAAGGGGCAATCGCGCTCGATATCGACATCGATCTCGAGCGTCCGCGGCGGGAGCTGGCTGACCCCCGTGCGGTCGATTTGCAGCGTCAGATACTTGAGGCCGTGTAGCGTTCGATTTGACTGCCGGCGAGAGCGTTGGGGTTTGCGACCACGATCGTGGGCGCCGGGTGCGGACGTGCGCTTCGTCGCCCGGCCTTACGGGCGTTGGCGCGCGTTCGTGGGGACCTCGTTCGGCTGCGACAGGGTCCCCATCGAAATGCCAAGGCAATTTATTGCGTGTGCGGGGCCCCCACCTTCCTAAAATGGTCGAACCATCAAGGAGCGCCCATGATCGCTATCAGTCTCAAGGTCAATGCTGCACGCAGCAGTCTCGCTGTCACGTGGGACGATGGGGCGGTTTCTCATATCCCGGCGACCGTGCTGCGGGCGCGCAGCCGCGCTGCCAGCCAGGTGCGCGCGGATATCGAAGGGCGCGCTGGTTCCTATGATGCCGTCACACTCAGCGGTGCAGAGCCAATCGGCACCTACGCGATCCGGCTGGTTTTTTCCGATGGCCATGATCGCGGCATCTACCCCTGGCCCTACCTGCGCGCGATCGCCGACTCTACGTTTTGAGGAAGAAGCATGGACGATTTTATTGACGGCCTGTCGGAAGTTGCCTGCGATGTCCTGGTGATCGGCGGCGGAACCGCCGGTCCGATGGCGGCCTTGAAGGCGAAGCAGAAGAACCCTGCGCTGAACGTCGTGTTGCTGGAAAAAGCCAACGTGAAACGATCCGGCGCAATCTCGATGGGCATGGACGGGCTGAACAACGCCGTCGTGCCGGGCTATGCGACACCGGAGCAGTACACGAAGGAAATCACGATCGCCAACGATGGCATCGTCGATCAGGCGCCGGTCTTCAACTACGCATCACGCTGCTACGACATCATCCAGGAACTGGATCGCTTCGGCATCCGCTTCCAGAGGAATGCCAACGGCGACTACGACCTGAAGAAGGTCCATCACCTCGGCACTTATGTGTTGCCGATGCCGAATGGCGAAACGGTCAAGAAGGCGCTCTATCGCCAGCTGAAACGCGAGCGCATCCTGATTTCCAACCGCTTCATGGCCACGCGGTTGCTGACGGCGAAGGATGGTCGCATCGCCGGTGCCGTTGCCGTCAACACCCGCACTGCGGAATTTCTCGTGCTTCGGGCCAAGGCGGTGATCCTGTGCATGGGAGCGGCCGGTAGGCTCGGCCTGCCGCATTCGGGCTATCTGTTCGGCACCTACGAGAATCCCACGAACTCCGGGGATGGCTATGCCATGGCCTATCATGCCGGGGCGGCGCTCGCGAACCTCGAATGCTACCAGATCAATCCGCTGATCAAGGACTATAACGGTCCCGCCTGCGCTTACGTCGCCGGTCCGTTCGGCGCCTACACCGCCAACAGCGAGGGCAAGCGGTTCATCGAAAGTGACTATTGGTCCGGGCAGATGATGCAGGAGTTTTACAATGAGCTGCAATCGGGAAAAGGCCCTGTCTTCCTGAAGCTCAACCATCTCCATCCCGACACGGTCGGCGAGATCGAAGACATCCTGCATCGGGTCGAGCGCCCCTCCCGTGGGCGGTTTCATGCGGCGCGTGGCACCGACTATCGCGACAAGATGATCGAGATGCACATTTCCGAGATCGGTTTCTGCTCCGGCCACAGCGCATCAGGCGTCTTCGTCGACGAATATGCGCGCACGACCGTGCCTGGCCTTTATGCTGCCGGCGACATGGCAAGCGTGCCGCACAACTACATGCTCGGAGCCTTCACAAACGGGGCGGTGGCTGGAGAGCATGCGGCAGAGGTGGCATTGGAAACCGACCTTCCGGACTACGATCCCGACTTCGTGCGGCTCGAGCGCGAGCGCGTTCTGGCGCCGACGCGTCGTGACGACGGAATTCCCCCCAACCAGCTCGAATACAAGGTGCGGCGCCTCGTCAACGACTACCTGCAGCCGCCCAAGGTGACGGTTCGGATGCAGATCGGCCAGGCGCGATTGGCCGAGGCCAGGGACGACCTTGAGACAGCCCTCGTCGCGCGCAACGCGCATGAGCTGATGCGGTCATTGGAGGTGTCGTCCATCCTCGATTGCGCGGACATGGCCGCCCATGCATCGCTCTATCGGACCGAAAGCCGCTGGGGCCTTTATCACAACCGGATCGATTATCCCGAAAAGGACGACGAGAACTGGTTCTGCCACACGCTGCTTCGCAAGATGAATGGCCGCATGAGCTCCGAGAAGCGCGCCATTGAGCCCTACATCGTTCCTATCGAGACCGAAGAGCGGGCGGCCTACGAGCGTCTGCGCGTTTCGAACCAAGCCTGATCGAGGAGAGCCATGCCGCTTGCACTTTCCCCCACCACAGTTCCCGTCGTCGTCGACGAAGCGAAATGCATCGCCGACAAGGGCTGCACCGTCTGCGTCGAGGTTTGCCCGCTCGATGTCTTGCGTATCAGCGACCTCACCGGCAAGGCCTACATGAAGTTCGACGAATGCTGGTATTGCATGCCGTGTGAGACGGATTGCCCGACGGGCGCCGTTACCGTCAACATCCCCTACCTGTTGCGCTGACATGGCGACGTTCGATCCATTCGAGGATTTCGGCAATGCCGATGAAATTGTCGGCCGTCTCGCTGATGCGGATCCCGCCGTTCGCCGCCTCGCCGTCATCGATCTTGCCGAGACGGCGATGCCGGACAGTCTCCTGCATCTGCTGGCGATGGTTGGAGACAACGATGCGACCGTGCGCCTTCAGGTGGCGATGGCACTCGGCGATTTCGACACGATCGATGCCGCCAGCGGGCTGGCGAAACTCCTGATTGATCTGGATAGACCGGTGGCTTCTGCTGCGGCGGACAGCCTTGCCGAGTTGAAGGATCCGTCTGCGGTTCCCGCGCTCCTTTCGTTGCCTACACATCCGGACCCTTTTGTGCGCGCGTCCGGTTTTCGCGGAATGAAGGGACTGCGCTCACGCGCAGCGCTTGGTCCCGCACTTAAAGCAATGTCGGACGAAAGCGCTCAGGTGCGGGCCGAGGCGCTGGGAGTGATCGCCTATCTCAAGCTCGAAGAAACGCTGCCATCATTGATCGCAGCCACGCGCGACGCCGACGCTTCTGTCCGTGCGGAGGCGGTCAACGCCTTGTCGTTCACAAAACAGGTCGCAGCGGCCACCGCAGTTGCTGCGGCGCTACGGGACGATGTCTGGCAGGTGAGGGCGGCCGCGGCGCAATCGCTCGGGAGGATCGGCCAGGCATTTGCCGTCGGCGGTCTCGTTGCGGGATTGGCGGACGACTACTGGCAGGTCCGCCAGAAGTGTCTTGGCGCGCTCGGGAGCCTGAAGGCGCAATCGGCCGTGGCCGATATAGCGGCGCAGCTTGCGAGCGACCTGCCGTCGCTCCGCAAGGAGGCCGCGGCAGCGCTCGGCGAGATTGCCGATCCATCGGCTCGCGAGCCGCTGATGGCCCATGCCTCCGACACGGATCCGGATGTGCGAAAAACGGTGCGCTGGGCGCTGACCCGGATTGGTTGATTGCGATCGAAGCGCAATCTCACGCGCCGCGCTTCGACACCATCTCCATCAAGGCATACGGGCGCTCGATGCGAATGTGGCGCGGCGACACGGATACAAGTCCGTCCTTCTGGAACCGCTTCATCATCATCGTCACCCATTGGCGGGTCGAACCGACCATGGCCGCGATCTGGTCATGGGTGACCTTCGCGTTGATGATGATGGCTCGCCCGTCCCGCACCCCGTGCAGATCGCCGAGATTGATCAGGAACTGGGCAAGGCGTTCGATGACGGAGCGGGTGCCCAGCATCTGCGCCATAGCCGAATAGCACCGTCCCTTGGCGGCCAGCCCCTGCAGGAGACAGAGCGCGAAATTTGGCATCTCGAGGACCAGCTTCTTCAGCGCTGGCGCGGGAAGGAAGAGGATACGACAGTCGCTAAGAGCTTCTCCCGACCAGATGTGCACCCCGCCGCCCGTCATTTCCGGGCCGCCGATAAAATGGCCCTTCGTCCAGTAGGCCAATGTGATCTCGCGCCCCGACGGTGCGGTATAAAAGACCCTGACGTCGCCGGCTTCGATGATGAAGATACCGCCGTGCCCGTCGCCCTGGTTGAAGATTGCTTCACCCGTTCGAAACGAGAGCTGGCGGCCCTGCGCTCTCAGCCTCGTCCATTCGTCGGGGGCGAGGGCATCGAGAAAATGCGCTCCTTCGTCGAGCCCGCCGATACCTTCACTCAAGAAGAGGGCCTGATCACCGGGAAGAATGGCCGGGGCCGGCAGATCAACCGAGGGGGTGTGTTTCGGGCGTGCATCCTGATTGGCGGTCACGCGGACGTCGAGGCTCACATCGCTCTCCTCCCACAGCGTAGATCGCCCTTAAATTATAGAAAATCTACCAATTAAGAAGAAAAATAATCGCGGTTTCGGAACTGGACGTGGAAGATTTTCGTCGAATAGATGTTTGAAGCGCCAGAGTCAGGAGGCCTTCCTGGGGCCCCGCACGCTCCCCCCCTGTGAAAGTCGCCACGCGTCTGCTCGTTTTGCGAAATGAGCCTGGCCGCGGGCGTGGTTCGCGCCTGGACCGATTGTTGTCCGCTCATGCGCCGTAGAATTTCGCGAGATCGACCGACGCGCGCGCTGCCAAAAGACCGCCACTCCGAAACGAGAATCCGAGCCTTGTGTCCTTGCGCAGCAAGATTATCTCCGCGGCCTGCAATCCGGAGAAAATTAATATCTATAAAATATATATGTTTTGTGAGGTAATATTTCTATTGGCTTGCCAGGAGGATACCATGCCCAAAACCGAATCCAATCCCATTACACTTGGAACCCGCGCGGCGGACTTCACGTTGCCCGATGCCGATGGCAACCTGTTCACGTTGGCCGAGTTCAAGGACAGCCCGGCGCTGCTCGTCGCCTTCATCTCCAACCGCTGCCCCTTCGTGGTGTTGATCCGCGAGGAACTGGCGAAATTTGCGCGCGACTATGCCACGCAGGGGCTTGCCGTCGTCGCGATCAACAGCAACGACGCCAAGGCGCATCCGGAAGAAACGCTGGAGCGGATTGGTGTAGAGGCAAAGACTCACGGCTATGGCTTCCCCTATCTGAAGGACGCGTCGCAAAGTGTCGCCAAGGCCTTTGGTGCGGCCTGCACTCCGGACTTTTTTCTCTATGACCGAGATCGCAAGCTTGCCTATCACGGCCAGTTCGATGAAGCCCGGCCCGGCAACGGCAAGGATGTGACGGGTGCGGATCTGCGCGCTGCGGTCGACGCGGTCCTGAAGGGCGAAGCTGTCGGCGCCGGCCAGGTGCCCTCGATCGGCTGCAACATCAAGTGGTCGGCTGGCAACGAACCGTCCTGGTTCTCCACCGCAGCCTGATCCGCAATCGTGAAACGGCCGGCCGTACAGCCGGCCAACGCTTCCTTTTCTATACCGGGACATCATGGCATCGCGTCGCAAGGAACAGCCCACCGAAGACGGGCGCCACATCGAAACGGACGTGCTGGTTGTCGGTGGGGGCCCCGCCGCCGCCTGGGCGGCGCTTTCCGCTGCCGAGACCGGCGCGCGCGTCGTCTTGGCTGACAAGGGCTACCACGGCACGAGCGGTGCCACGGCTCCGTCCAACACGGGAACGTGGTGTGTGCCGCCGGGAGAAGGGCGCGCAGCCTCGGTCGAGCAGCGTTTCAAGCGCACTGCCGGCCTTGCCGATCGTCGCTGGATGTTGCGCGCGGCTGACCGCGCCTACGAAAACCTCCTGAAGCTCGTCGAATGGGGCTATCCCTTTCCGAGCGAAGAGGATGGCAACCTCTATATCGCCAACCTGCGCGGTCCTGACTACATGCGCTTCATGCGCCAGCGTGTGCACAAGGCCGGTGTCACGATCCTTGACCACCATCCTATCCTGGAACTGCTTGGCGACGATCATCATGTCGGCGGGGCTGCGGGGCTTTCTCGCCGCAATGGCGCAAGCTTCTCCGTATCGGCCGGTGCCGTCGTGCTTGCCACCGGCGGCTGCGCCTTCTTCGAACGCATCCTCGGTGGCACGGGGCTCACCGGTGATGGCTATCTCTTCGCCGCAGAGGCCGGCGCGTCCCTTTCCGGCATGGAATTCACCGGCAAATACACGCTCGCCCCGCACGGTTCCTCGCTGAACAAGGGTTTGCCTTTTCGCTGGGCGACCTTCTACCGAGAGAACGGCGAGGTGCTGCGCGACGCCCGCGGTGAGCCGGTGACGAACGGTATCGGCGGCGGCGAGCGGCAAGTGGCCGAGGCCCTGCTGTCCGGCCCGGTCTATGCCCGGCTCGATCTTGCCGAACCCGCGATGCAGGACTGGCTGCGTCGTGGCCAGCCGAACTGTTTTCAGCCTTACGACCGGATGGGGATCAATCCCTTCGAGCACCTGTTCCGGGTCGACCTCAAATACGAGGGCACCGTGCGCGGCACCGGCGGTATCCGCATCGTCTCGTCCGACTGTGGCTCCGGCATTACCGGGCTTTACGCCGCCGGCGACGCGGCGAGCCGTGAAAACGTGACGGGTGGGGTTTCCGGTGGCGGGGCCATCAATGCCTCCTGGGCGATTGCCAGCGGCTGGTGGGCCGGTCACGGCGCCGCCCGGCATGCGAGCAGCAGAAAGTCCCGTGATGCGGCGCGCTTGCGGCCGCTCGGCGCGACGGGTTTGCGCGGCGCCGGCGAACGTGAAGACGTCAATCTCGCGGCCGCCGCCCGCGCGGTGCACGAGGAGATCGTGCCGCTCGACAGGAGTTATTGGCGCAAGGCCAGCGCCCTGGAGACAAGTCACCGCATTCTGGAAGGCGTGTGGGCCGGCCTCAACCAGGCAAAGCCCGCGGTCGGCATCGACCGACTTCGCGCACGAGAGGTGGCGTCGGTTACGGCGAGCGCCCGCTGGACGGTCGCGGCTGCGCTCTTGCGCACGGAAAGCCGGGGCGTGCACCGCCGGAGTGACTTTCCGACCGAGGACGACGGGCAGGCGAGCCGCATCGTCGTCTCCGGGCTCGATCAGGTGAGCGCCGTGCGTGAAGACCTCGCTTTCGAGACGGTTCGGGAGGGCTGAGCGATGATCGAGGTTATCTCCGTCGACCGCTGCATCCGCTGCGATATCTGCGAACGGATCTGTCCCGCCTTCGTCTTCGATCGCGACGAAACGGGTCTGCCGATCATTGCCCGGCAAGACGACTGCCAAACCTGTTTTCTCTGCGAAATCTATTGTCCGACGGATGCGCTCTATGTCGCCGAGGCGGCGCACGGACCAACAGGCATCGCGGAGGCCGAGGTGCTGGAACGCGACCTTTTTGGCGCCTACGCCCGCTCGCTCGGGTGGAACCGCGGCCGCGCCGGCGGCGCGCAAGATGATCCGACCCGTCACATCCGCGTGGCGCAGGTTTGAAGGGAGTTCGACCATGGAACGCATAGCCGTCAGCGCGCTGCGCAAGACCTTTACGCTCAAACAGGGCCAGACCGTAACGGTGGACGGTGTCGCCTCGAGCCGCATTGCGGTGCTGGATGGCGTCGACCTGACCATCAAACGCGGCGAATTCATCACGCTGGTCGGGCCGTCCGGCAGCGGCAAGTCGGTGCTGCTCGATGTCATTGCCGGATTGACCGAAGCGACCTCGGGCGTCGCTCGCATCGACGGCATCGAGGTCTCCAAACCGCATGCCCGCACCGCCTATGTCTTCCAGCAATATGCGCTTTTTCCCTGGCGAACAGCGCTGCAGAACATCGAATATGCCCTGGAGGTGCGTGGTGTGCCGGCGGCGGAGCGTCGCGAGAAGGCACGTCATTTCCTGCATCTCTTCGGCCTCAAGGGCTTCGAAGACCGCTTCCCCTCGCAGCTTTCCGGCGGCATGCAGCAGCGCGTGGCAATCGCCCGGGCGCTCTCCACCGATCCGCAGGTGCTGCTGATGGACGAGCCCTTCGCGGCTCTTGACGCCCAGACGCGCGACATCCTGCAAAGCGAACTGTTGCGCATTTGGGAACAGATCAAGACGACCGTCGTCTTTGTCACCCATTCGATCGACGAGGCGATCTACCTCGCCGACCGCGTGGTCGTGATGACAGCGCGCCCGGCGAGCGTCAAGGAAATCGTCGAGATTGACCTGCCGCGCCCGCGCGACCTCGATATCCGCAACAACGCGGCCTTCAATGCCTATCGGGGCCGCGTCTGGGAAAGCTTGCGTGACGAGGTCGTCAAGGCCCAGCGCGATTGGGCGCTCGCATCCAACTATACCAACTAAGGGAGGATCCGATGAGTCTGATCGCCGACCGCAACCTGCCGCTCCGCCGGACATTATCATCGCGCCGAAAGCGTGCCGCGGAGAAACCGCCGACGGTTCTCGGTGAAGCCTTCTCAACCATTACGCTGGGCCTGCCGGCGCTCGTCGCCTTCGCGCTTCTCTGGGAGATCGCGCCACGCGCCGGCTGGATCAACGCGCTGTTCTTCCCGCCACTCAGCCAGGTGCTCTCTGTCCTGTGGGAGATGATCGCCTCGGGTCAGCTTGCTGACCACATCGGCATCAGCCTGCAGCGCGCCGCGATCGGCTTTTCGCTTGCCGTTGTTGTCGCCGTACCGCTTGGTCTTTTGATGGGGCGCTATCCGCTCTTCGAAAAGGCCTCGGACTTTCTCGTCCAGACCCTGCGCAATACCTCGCAGTTCGCGCTGCTGCCGGTCTTCATCCTTTTGCTCGGCATCGGCGAGGCGTCAAAGATCGCCATCACATTCTACGCGGCCGTCTTCTTCCTGCTGATCAACACCATCGTCGGTGTGAAGTCGGTCGATCCACTGCTGGTGAAGGCAGCGCGTTCCATGGGAACGTCCGACTGGGATCTCTTCAAGAAGGTCATTCTGCCCTCGGCCGTTCCCTCGATTGTCGCGGGCGCTCGGCTTGGTGTGAAGACCTCGCTCTTTTCGGTCATCGCCGCGGAGATGCTCGCGGCCCAATCCGGCATCGGCTACCTCATCCAGAATTCGTCGCTGATGCTGGAAACAGACCGGATGTATGCCGGCATCCTGACGCTGACGATCATCGGCCTCCTGCTGAACTACTTGCTCGTCGCTGGGGAACGACGCGCCACCCGCTGGCGCGGCGACGGCGAAAGCGGCCCGAACTGAGCCCCAGCCTCTCTTCCAACGAACACGCGATTTCGAAAGGATCCATCCATGACAGCCAATCCACTCCGCCGCACATTGTTGAAGCTCGCCTTGGCGCTATCGGTCCTGCCGGTGGCGGGTGCCGCGCCGGCCTTTGCCGACGACGCGAAGCCCGAGGTCATCCGCATCGGCTCGACCGCGCCGGGCCACCTGAAATTCATCCTTTATCGCAACAAGAAACTGCTGGAAGACGAGTTCGCCAAGGACGGCATCAAGATCGAGCTGACGACATTCGATGGCGGTTCCGCTGCCACGGTTGCGCTCGGTTCGGGAGCGATCGACTTCACCTATATCGGCAACAACCCGTCGCTTCGTCTGGCGGCGACCGGGGCCGATGTGAAGCTCATCGGCCTTTCGAGCTGGAACCGTTCGAACGAGACGCAGATCGTCGTCAAGCCGGAGTCTGCGATCCAGAAGATTGAGGACCTGAAGGGCAAGAAGGTCGCCTATCTCTCAGGCACGGTGCGTCACTCGACCTTCGCCAAGGCCCTGCAGGCCGCAGGTCTTTCCCTCGCGGACGTGGAAAGCCTGAACCTCGGTATCGACAGTTCCGGCCCGGCGCTGGCCCGTGGTGACGTCGATGCCATCGTGGAAAGCACCGGCCCGGTGCAGACGCTTGTTGAAAAGGGCGGAGCGCGGGTGATCTTCGACGCCGGCGTGTCGGGCAGCCCCGATTGGGCGGTTCCACATCTCCTCAGCGTCAACGGTGAATTCGCCCGCAAGTATCCTGAAATCGTGACACGTCTGCTGGCTGTCGATATTGCGACTGCCCGCTGGGCCGACGCCAATCCGGAAGAGACGACTACGATCTTTGTCAAGGAGACAGGCAGCAGTGACAAGGCAGTCCGCGCCACCTACCCGGATGGAAAGTTCTTCCAGGACCCGGAAATCACGGATGCGGCAGTGAAAGCGCTTCAGGGGGAGGAGGCCTTCATGGCCGAAGCCGGGCTGCTGAAGGGTAAAGTCAATTATGAGAGCTGGATTGACCGCTCCTTCTACGACGCAGCTCTAAAAAGAGTTGCTGCCAGCAACTGATCCTGTAGGTTCGGGCGGCGGCGCACCTGCGTCTCCGCCCTCTCTTCTTCTTGAATGATGTCCTCCATTTCCTCTTCTCCACTTCCGTTTCACCGCACCCGCATCGTCCCGGCCGTCGTGGCGGTGGCCTTTTTCATGCAGATGCTCGACAGCACGATCATCGCAACCTCGCTGCCGGCCATGTCCAAGGCCTTCGCGACGGATGTGGTGACGCTCAACATTGGCTTCACCGCCTATCTTCTTGCGATGGCCGTGTTTATTCCGCCGGCCGGATGGCTCGCCGAGCGTTTTGGCGCGCGAGAGGTCTTTCTTGCCGCTATCGCGCTGTTCACGCTCGCCTCCGTTGCTTGCGGCTTCTCGGCGTCGCTTGGTCAATTCACCGTGGCTCGGCTCTTCCAAGGTGCGTCCGCAGCGCTGATGACGCCAGTTGGGCGTCAGCTCGTACTGCGCGATGCACCGAAGGCGGAATTGGTGCGGGCGATCGCCACCATCACCTGGCCGGCTCTGATTGCCCCCGTTATCGGCCCTCTGATCGGTGCCTGGATTACAACCCACGCCGGCTGGGAGTGGAACTTCTTCATCAATCTGCCTCTCGGCATATTCGGTGTCGTGATCGTTGCCTTTTTCGTGCCGCGCGTGCCTGCGGAGGGAGCGCGACCCTTTGATGTGACCGGCGTCTTGCTGACTGGAGGCGCGCTCGCACTCACCCTTGGCGGTTTGGAGCTTTCCAGTTCATCCTCGGGTGGGACCGCTTCACTTGGCCTTCTGGTCGCCGGTCTTTTCGCCGGCTTTTTTGCAGTCCGCCATCTGCGGCGCGCTGCGCATCCCCTGCTCGACATGACAGTGCTGAAGATCCCGACTTTCGCCTTCGCAACGCTTTCGGCGGGCACCGCCGGGCGGCTTGCCGTCAATGCGACGCCATTTCTGCTGCCGCTGCTCTTCCAGGTTGGTTTGGGTTTCAATGCGGTGGAGACGGGCTCGCTGGTCTTCGTCTACTTTCTCGGCAACCTTTTGATGAAGAGCGTCACCACACCGGCTCTGCGTCTTTTCGGCTTCCGCAGCCTTCTTGTCGTAAATGGCATGATCGCCGCCACGACGATCGGTGCCTTCGCATTCGTCGACGGAGAAACGCCGCGCATTGTCATGTGGGTGCTGCTGATTGCCTGCGGCCTTTCCCGCTCGATGCAGTTTACGGCGCTGACGACAATCGCCTTCGCGGATGTACCGCCTGCTCAGCGAAGCGCGGCGACGACGATTTCGGCGATGCTGCAGCAACTCTCCCAACTGCTTGGCATCGCCGTTGCCGCAGCCGTCATTCGCTTCGCATCCTATCTGGGCGGGGGAGGAGGCGATCATAATATGCTTCCGGATATTCGCGCCGCCTTCCTCTTTATCGCCGCCATAGGCTTCGTGTCGGCGCTTCGCTTTCTCGCACTGTCGTCCGACGCGGGTGCTGAGGTTTCCGGCCACCGTGGTCGCCCTGTCGTCGGATAAGGCGGCGTAACAGAAACCGCGAGCCACTGGCGACTTTTGAGCGGAGATCGCCGAAGAGCCGAGGAAAGACCGGCGGAGGCGCCGGGCGAAAACTTCCTTCCCATTTTCAAGGCTAGAAGTTTCGCCTGACCTCCCGGTCTGCGGTTCGTAAGCAGGGTACGACATAAATCGGCGGCCGGGGCGAAGCGCCGGCTTTGGTTCGCCTGCGAGGGTGAGTTCGCCTTCGATGCGATTCAGCCATCGTTTCGCTTCCGCCGCTGACACCCAAATAGACGGTGCTCTTTCATCGGTGCGACACAGTCGACGAACTCGACTTTTTATTTCCGCCTCTGATCGCGAAGAACGGGCAGATATGCCCTAGGTCGGGAGGGCGGAACCATTCGCTCGTAGCCTCATTTTACCGAGGTATCAGAGATGGAGCGGACCAACGGCACGCCCCAGATTGCGCCTAGTGTCGACCAGCCCCTCACGGCTGCGTCGCCTGTCTCGCGTCTCCACTGCGCATTGCGGTCGCGTGTCGAGTTGCAGTCGATGGTGGACGGGATGGGAGATGGAGTAGCAGCGACCGTTAAAGTCATGCGCTGGTTGGCAATTACGATGTTCTGTGCGTTCGGTGGAGCCTGCACCACGACATCTACGCCCGGCATGACCAGCCTGAACGCATTCTCCCGCCACGCTGCACCGTGTCTATGTCAAAATGCCAGATGCTTCCGGTAAAAGAACCTCGCAGCGTGTCGGCCATTATACTGTCGGCAAGCCTTACGTGGTCAAAGGCAAGCGTTACTATCCGAAGGAGGAACCGGGCTACGATCGAAGCGGCATTGCCTCCTGGTACGCTCGGGGGTTTCAAGGGCGGCGGACCGCAAATGGCGAGACTTACGATCCGGGCCGCCTCTCCGCCGCGCATCCGACACTTCCCTTGCCCAGCTACGTGCGGGTGACAAATCTCACAAACGGCTCGTCGGTCATTGTGCGCGTCAATGATCGTGGCCCTTACCACAAAGGGCGTTTGATCGATATTTCCAGCAAGGCAGCAGAGATGCTGGATACGACGCGCCGCGGGACAGCGTCCGTCCGGGTACAATATGTGGGGCGCGCCGCTCTAAACGGAGATGATATGGCGTTTCTCATGGCGTCACAAAGGAAGCGCCAAGGTCCCCTTGGCGTCAATCGGCCAATCGGCGCGCAGGTCGCCGGCAAACCGCTTACCAACTACGGTGAGCGCAGCACCCTGTTCGTCGGCTCGAAATCTGCCGGTAACTTTCTGGCTGCCTCTGGTTTGCGGGGACGGGCGGCGTCGTATGTACTCTGGGCTTCCCAGGCACACCACTTGGCACCCCTCGGCAAGGCAAGTATTGCAAGGGAAACCGCGATTTTTGCCGAATGCTGTTTGAACAAGGAGCGGGTGGGCGAGAAATCTGTGTTGCAGGCGTTTCTCCCGGCAGCTTTCGATCGCAAAAGCCACCGGACTGGAATGACTGGCCGACGATCGCCAGCAAGGCGACGACGGGGAGACCCGGAAACCGGCCATATCCGGTGGTGTGAACGTTGCCAGAGCGCGTGGCGTGCGTGTCGAGGGTGAGCCGGAAGCTTCAGAGAAGTTAGCCGGACCAGAATTATGCGCTCAGTTTCCGTTTTGTGCGTTGGGATCGCCTGCAAAAAAGGAGGACCCGACGGCCTCGCGAGACGACATCATAATATTTCCCGGCCGCTGGCGCGGCCGGGAAAGTGAGGGAATGCAATCAAGCGAATTCCCGAAGCTTGGTATCCGAAGTTCAGGCTGACCTGACGTTTTCGGCCTTCGATTTTCCGGTCTTGCGGTCCTGGCCAAGTTCATAGCTGACCTTTTGACCGTCGCGCAGTGACGTTGCGCCCTCAAGCGCCGACACATGGACAAAAACGTCCGGTCCGCCATTGTCAGGCGTGATGAAGCCAAAACCCTTGTCCTGGTTGAAAAACTTTACGGTACCGGTTGCCATAGTCATCCTCGTCAGCTGAGTGCTCTGCGTTTTGCCGGAGCACCATATCCAGCGCCTGCCTTAGCGGCAATCGCGCATGTTGGCAAAACTTAATTTGCTGAGCCGGACCTTCTTCCTTCATACCAGGGGCCGTTTAGACCCTGGATAAAGGCGGCAATGGCGACGGCGCGACAGTCACGACGTTAAACGCGGCCGCGCGGATGTCCGGCCATCGCGCTCTCGGCTTGAGCCTTCCTCAGATGGAATCGCACGAAATCATCGAAGAGGGGCGCAGGATCAGACCTGGTGGCGGGAGATCACTTGGTTCGACGTTCACCTGCTCCAATCGCGCCAAGAGCAGGTTGACTGCGGCTCCTGCCACCTCACCAAGGTGCAGATCAACTGCGGTCAGCGGAGGGGTGGCGAGTTTGGCGCGCATGCCGTCATAGCGGGTCGCGATCCGAAGGTCGTGCGGGATCTGGCGACCGGTGGCGCGGGCCGCGTTGAAAACGCCTGTCGCAAAGGCGTCGACCGGCACGCAAAGGGCCGAGATGGAGGGATTGGCGCGCAGCAAGCTTTCAGCAGCGATTGCTGCCGCTTCTTCGCCCCCCTGTTCGTCGATGCGGATGGCGCGTGGCGTAAAGCCGCTTCCGGCCATGCGCTGCGCATACACAGCCTCCATCTCGATATAGGAATTGCGCCTTTGTTCACCCGTTATCAAGCCGACCTGACCGTCGCCCGCAAGCAGGTGATCGAGCAGCAGATGCGCCGTTGCGGCGCTCTGCAAATCCACGAACGGAAGATCGTCCCGGCCGGGCGCACGCCCGATGCACACGACCTCGGTCCCGCGGGACGAAAAGAAATCCAGCACCGGGTCGTCTCGTTCCGGCTCCACGACGATGGCGCCGTCCACCTCAAGCGCGTCGAGGCGGTCGCGGGGCCCGAGTGGAGGAACGAGGCAAAGGGAAATACCCCTGGCAAAAGCCGTCACGGCGGCGGCAGCAGCAATTTCCATGAGGAAGCCCAGCCTCGACGGTCCGGCGGCCACCGCAAAGGGCATCGATGAAACCAGTGCGATAGATCCGGCTCTGCCGGTGCGCAAACGCTGCGCACGGTGATTGGGACGATAGCCCATTTCCTGCGCCAGCGTTTCGATGCGCTTGCGCGTTTCCGGCTCGACGTAACGTCGGCCGCTGAACGCGTGCGAAACAGTTGTGACCGAGACTCCAGCCGCCTTGGCAAGGTCGGCGATAGTAGGTTTTCCCATCAGCCCTCCGATGAACGTCTTTTATCACGCCGATCGCACCGAAGCAAAACGATTTGCAAAGGCGCGATTGTGTGTTAGTGGATGCGCATGCAAAACGATTTGCATAACGGCTTGAGGAGGCCGGGAGGAGGAAAACATGCAGAGTGAATTGAATGGAGTGGTCGAGCCGGTCGATGAGGGGCTGCCGCTTCGCAGCCTGTTCCTGTTTGGCCTTCAACACGTGCTGGTGATGGCCGCGTCTCCCATCACCGCCGTCTTTCTTGTCAGCAAGGCCCTTGGGTTTTCGGACGCGGTGACAGTCTCGCTCATCAGCGCAACCTTTTTCGTCTGTGGCCTTGGCTCGATGCTCCAGAGTTTCGGGCCAAAGGGGTTTGGTGCACGCCTGCCCTTCGTGATGGTGCCGGGAGGCGCGCCAATTGCCATCTTTCTGGCGATCGCCCAGCAGACGGACATCCAGACAGCCGTCGGTGCCGTCATCGTAACGGCTCTCTTTTACTTTCTGGCGCTGCCGGTCTTCCGCAGGCTGCTGCGTTACTTTCCGCCGATCGTCGTTGGAACGATGCTGTTGCTGGTCTCCGTCAATCTTGTGCGCATCTATGGCGTGACCATCACCGGAAAGCCCGGCAGCGAGGGCTTCGCAGCGCCCGTCGAGGTCGGACTGGCACTGATCACCATGATCCTTACAGTCGCTGCCGCGCGGGTCTTTTCTGGAACGCTCCAGCGGCTCGCCGTCATGCTCGGACTGGTCGGTGGTGCGCTCGTCGCGCTCGCCATCGGCCACATGGATCTGTCGGGTGTGTTCACCGGGCCGGTCATCGCCGTTCCGCAATTATTTCCCTTCGGCATGCCGAAGTTCGACCTCGTCGCAGCCATCCCGCTGATCGTGTTCTCGATCATTTCCATGGCGGAGGCGACCGGTCAGACGATCGCGACGGCTGAAATCGTCGGCCGCCGGGGAGATGCCCATGCGATCGTGCCTTCGACCATCCGCGGCGATGCACTGATGTCGCTCGTCGGTGGCCTGTTCGGCACATCGCTGATCATCACCAGCGGCGAGAACGTCGGTATCGTGCGCGCGACCGGCGTCAAGTCTCGCTATGTGACCGCGATGGCGGGCGCCATCCTCGTTCTCATCGCGCTCTTCGCCCCGATTGGCCGGATGGCCACGGCTTTGCCTGAGGCCGTCGTCGGCGGCACGGCAGTCATCGTCTTTTCGATTATTGGCGTCATCGGGATCGACCTCCTGCGTCGCGTCGATCTGCGCGAACATGGCCCCATGTTCACCCTCGCGGCCGCCCTCTCGATGGGTCTGCTGCCGATCCTGGTGCCCGGTGTCTACAGCCAGTTTCCGCAATGGACGCAGATGATCCTCGGCAACGGACTTGCCGCAGGCACGATCACCGCCGTCGTCGTCAACGCCATCTTTTCACATTGGGGCCAAGCCGGACGATCCGAAATTGCGGCGGCGCCCCTGCAATCCACCACTCAAGGAGCAAGCGAGTGAGCGCAATCCGCCAACAACTATCGACCGCCGGCGACCTCATGCTGCGCCCAGGACAAGTTCTTCTGCCGGATGGCCCGCGCACCGGAAAAGCCATCGTCGTGCGCGATGGCGTCTTTCAGCGGATCGATACCGTGGAAGCGATCGCCCGGGACTTCCCCGAGATTGTTCCGATCGACCTGCCCAACCATCTCCTGATGCCCGGTTTCGTCGATACCCATACGCACCTGACCCAGTCGCTTGGCAAGGCCCTCGTCTTTGGAGAACCGTCGGAAATCTTCCGGCGGATCTGGGTGCCGCTGGAAGGCAGTCTCAACGAGCGCATGGTCTATCTCTCGGCAAAGCTTGCCGCATTGGAAGCGCTGCGTGGGGGGTTCACGACCGCCGTCGATGCCGGCACCCGCTCAAAGGGTCATGTCGGCGCTCTGGTGCGGGCTGCAGGGGAGGTGGGGCTTCGCAGCGTCGTCGGCTTTATCTGCAACGATCTTTCGGGAAGTGCGCAGATCGCCGAACCCGGCATCATCCTGCGCCAGGCGGAAGAGCACGTCTCCACCTACAGGCAGGACCCGCTGATCCATCCCTCGCTGGCGATTTCGATCCCGGAGGCCGCAACTGACGGAATGCTCAAAGCGGTTTCCGAATTGGCAGCCGCGTCCGGGGTGGTGTTCCAGACCCATGTCAACGAACACCTTGTTGCCGTCGAACGCTCGTTGGCAGCGAAAGGATTGCGACCGATCGAGCACCTGGCGCATCTGGGCGTTCTTGGCCCTCAGGTCCTCCTCGCGCACGCGACGCTCGTCACGCCGCATGAACTCAATCTTTTGCGCGAGACAGGCACGGCTGTCGCTTACAATCCCGTCGCCACCCTGTGGAAGGGGAATGCCGTCGCACCAGCCCTGCAAATGGCAGCGCTCGGCATGCGGTTCGGGCTCGGAACGGACGGAACCCGCGCCGACGCGTTCCGTCTGATGGACGCAGCCGAGGGCCTCCAGCGCGCGGGGTTTGGTCTTGCAACGGGGGATTCTTCCTGCGGCGGCGGCTGGCTGTGGCTCGACCGGGCAACATCCGGCGCCGCAGACGCCGCAGGCCTGTCTCATGTGACCGGCTCGATCACCGAAGGTCTTGCCGCCGACTTCCTGCTCGTCGACCTCGATCGGCCCGAGTTCACGCCCTCGCACGATCTGACGTGGGAGCTTGTCCGCTACGGCAATCGCGATCAGATCGACGCGGTCTTTACCAGCGGCCAGCTTCGGCTTTGGCAAGGCTGGCCGATTGATTGGGACGCCCGGGCACTGCTCGAAGAGGTGAGAGGCGAAACGACGACCGCCATTGCCGAAGCGCCGATCCAGCGCATTCATCCGCTCTCCGAAGCACATCGCCGCCTTGGACAATACCGATGAGTTTTGGTCTTCTTGCCGTTCTGGCTGCCGTGACATTCGTTTCGGCCTTCATTCAAGGGGCGCTCGGCATTGGCTTCGCCCTGATCGTCGCGCCGATCGTCGGTATGCTGAAGCCCGATCTTCTGCCGGTGACCCTGCTTTTGCTGATGCTGCCGCTCAATCTACATGTGGCAGCGCGAGAGCGTGCCCATGTCGACTGGTCAGGCGCGACCTGGATCACGATCGGACGCTTCGCGGGAACGTTTGCTGGCCTTTGGCTGCTGGCAGCGCTTTCGATCGAACAACTGGATCTTGCCGTCGGTGTGTTCACGGTGGTCGCAGCCGTCACCGCGCTCATAGCCCCGCCGTTCACGCCGAACAGGCCGAGTGCGCTCGGGGTCGGATTGTTTACGGGCGTCACCGAAACTGCCACGGGTATCGGCGGCCCGCCGCTTGCGCTGCTCTACCAGCATGCCAAGGCGCCGGTGCTAAGGGCAACGGTGGCCCTTTGCTTCTTCGTCGGCGAGGTCATGTCCCTCGTCGTGCTGGCCATATCCGGGCGCGTTGGGTCAGAGCAACTGCTCGTCGCCCTCTACCTGACGCCGGCGGTTCTGCTCGGAAGTGCGGTCTCAAAGCACGTGCATGGCCGCATCGGCGGCCGCGGTCTTCGGATCGCCGTTCTGGGCTTTGCCATCGTCAGCGGGTTGTTCCTTATCGTCCGGTGAACGACGCTCTCTCGTTAACCGGCCGTTGGCAGACCACCGGAGCTAGAAACGTCCATAGGCGCCGCCGGCGCCGCTGATGGCCGTGAGGAAACTGGCAAGTCCGGCAGAGCGAAGCGGCAGGTATTGTTTTTGCTGCTCGCGGCAAAGGCGTTTGACCAGGCCCACCGCCGTGTGACTGATGTGATCGACCGGAAAGAGGATCGTCGCTGCCTGCCCGACGAGGGCGGGCAAGAGCGTCGTGCTGTCTTCCATGCCTCCGTCGTGGAGGAGGAGGTCGATGTTGCGCACTCTTGCGCAGGCTCGAAGATGATCAAACAGATTGCGTCGGCCGCCGACATAGAGCACGGGGCCGCTGAGCTGTGCGGGCGGCGCGCTGCCGTCGTCTCTGAGCTGAGCTGTGATTGCCGTCTCGAGGGCTTCGTTTTCGCGTAGGACCGCGTAACGCAGATCCTGCATCTGCTCCAGTTCCCGCTGAAGGGCATCGGATTTCTCCTCAGACGCGGCAAGGCGCTGGGCGAAGGCCTCGTTGCGCGTCACGTCCGCTTCGTTGCTTGCGGATAGACCCCTCGTGCTTTTTGCAATGCGCGCCAAGGGTGCGACCGACGCGGCGATTGCTTCGGCGTGGATCGCTCTCTCCTCCAATTGCCGGAGGCGCTGTTGCAAGGCGATACGCTCATCGGCGGCCGCCTTCAGACGCGTCTCCTGCCGGGCGGTTCGTTCGCGTTCCTGTTCGAGTTCCCTTTCCAGCTCTGTCAGCCGTGCGATGTCGAGCCGACTTGCGCTGCCGACAAGGTGCGACAGCATATGCACTTCTCCGAAGATCTCGCGCATTAGTGCTGGCGATGTTCCCGGATGGCTCATCAGTGCCCAATACGGGCCGGCGATGTCGCCGCGCTCGAAGGAATTGCGCCAGATGTTTCGGAGTTCGTCTTGATCGGCCTGCCGGGGAATGCGCTTGATGCTGCTCTCGTGGCGCTTGTCGAGCGCCTTGTTGAGCAACTTTGCCGCCTGATCCCGTTGACCAGCAAGCCACACGCCTTGACCGTGCAGGGTATGGTCCGTCGCAGTGCGCACATCGTCTTGTCCGGTCCTGATCAGGACCTGGCGCAATTCTCCCGCCGTCAGGCAGGTGCCGATGATCGAGCAATGAAATGTCGAGGCAATGTCCCAGGTCCGCAAGCGATGGGCATTGATCTTGGGTGTGTGGCCATCCGGGGATGCAGCGAAGGACAAGGCTGCGGCAGGCAGGGGGACACCGTGGGATTTGAGACGGGGCAACGTGGGCATGGGCGTTCCGGAGCTAGGGCAGTTGCTGGCACTTCGCGACGCGGCCGTCCGCATTGCACATCCGCGAACGGGCCTTTCATCACAGGTAAACCCAATTATCGTTATGTTTCAAGAAATATAACGATAATGGAAAACGCGCGCCCGAACGGGAACCACAGATGTCCCGTGCAGTTTTCGTCATTGCGTCGTTCAGCGAACAAACGTGCATGTCTGAAACGGAGCGCTGCCAAGAGGTTTCCCGCACAGCAATTGGTGTGAGTTCAAGCCTTTGCGTGTAGGAGAAAAGTGCCCGGACGGCGCTGGGCAGCGAGACGACCGGCCGTTTCCCAGGCCTCAGACCTGTTTCGCAACGCTGGCGATGAAGGCCGCTTTCAGATGCTCGGCGGCGGGCGAAAGGCTGTGGTGGCGCCGTTGAAGCAAAGAGACGTCACGCATGACAATGGGGTCAATGAGATCGACTGTCGTTACACCGACGGCCGAGGCGAGCTGTCCGGAGTTTTCCGGTAGCACCGAAACGCCCATTCCGGCGGCAATCATGCTGATCGCCGTTGTCGAAAAGCGTACCTCGTACTTTGGCCGGTAGTTCGGCACGACGCGAATGAGGTTGTGCTCGACGATGTTGCGCAAAGGGTTGGAGGCGGCAAGCGTGATTAGCGTTTCGTCCTTGAGCTCGGCCCAGCGCACGGATTTACGCTTGGCAAACCGGTGATCCTCGCGGCAGACGAGCATCAGTTTGTCGCGCAGCAGCGGGGTGGCGGCGATTTCGGGGTCTTCCTCCGAAAGGGTGCCGACGGCGATATCGACCTCGTGGCGCTTGAGCGCCGGGGTTATCTGCTCTTCCGGCATGTCGCGAATGTTGACGGAGATCTCCGGATACTTGTTCAGGAATCTGGCGATGATCGGCGGTACGACCGTTGCGGCAAGCACGATCGCCGCGGCGATCGTCACTTGCCCACGCTTCAGCGAAGCGTTGTCGCGCACGTCGCCAACGGCAAGCTCGAGGTCCTTCATGATCTTGCGCGCCTGGGGCAGGAATTCCTGGCCGACCAGGGTGAGGGAGACCATGCGCGTGTGCCGGTCGAACAGGCGCACGCCGATCTCCCGTTCCAGATCCCGGATGAGGATGCTGACCGCGGACTGGGTGAGATGGAGGTTGCGTGCGGCGATGTTGAACTGGCCGAGCTCGGCCACAGCAATGAAGGCCCTGAGTTGCCGCAGGGTTATGTTCATGTACGCGCGGCCTCCCGTTACATCGCTCCCATCAAAGCCTGCCAGACCTCGGCTTGTCTACCCCGCAAGTGCGGCTTGCTCTTTGTTGCCGGCCATGAGCAGGCCGAGTTCGTCGAGACGGGCGCGGTCGGGCGGTAGTTCGCCAAGGATTTCGCCGTGGAACATGACGACGATGCGGTCGCAGATTGCAAACAGCTCCTCGAGTTCCGTGGAGATCAGCAGAATGGCGCGGCCGCTGTCGCGCTGGCGCAGCATCTCCTCCATCACGAACTCCATCGCGCCGATATCGATGCCGCGCGCGAGCTGATTGACGAGGATGAAATCGGGATCGCGCGCCAGCTCCCGCGCGACGACGAGCTTTTGCTGGTTGCCGCCTGAAAGTGCTGCGATCGGCTGGTTCTCGTCCCGGCTCTTCACGCGAAACCGCTTGATCAGGTCGCGGGTGTGCTCGCCGATGACCTTGCGGTTGAGCATGCCCCCCGTCGCGAACGGTTTTTGGTCGTAACGCTGCAGAATGGTGTTTTCGCTGAGCGACAGCGGCAAGACGATGCCGTGCTTGTGGCGGTCTTCCGGAATGTGGGAAAAACGCCTGGCATTGATTTCTGCCGGGTCGAGCCCGGTTATATCGTTTCCGTTGAGAACGACGCGCCCGGAATCGACCGGCAGCAGGCCGGAGAGCGCGAGCGATAGTTCCGTCTGGCCGTTGCCGGATACGCCGGCAATGCCGACGATTTCGCCGGCGCGTACATCGAGGCTCACGCCGCGCACGGCCGGAAGGCCGGTCTCGGCGCGGCAGGTGAGGTTTTCCACCGAAAGCACGATACGACCTGGCGGTTTGGGGCTGCGCGGCAGCTCCATGCGCACCTCACGACCGACCATCATGCGCGCGAGCTCACGCGCATTTGTCTCCCCGACCCTGACCGTATTGACGACGCGGCCGTCACGCATGACGCTGACGCGATTGCTGACCCGCATCACTTCGTCCAGCTTGTGCGAAATGAAGACGACGGTCTTCCCATCCTTCACCAGATCACCCATCAGCGAAAGGAGGCGGTCGGTCTCTTGCGGGGTGAGAACGGCGGTCGGTTCGTCAAGGATGAGCAGGTCGATACCGTGGAATAGCACCTTCAGGATTTCCACCCGCTGCTGCTCGCCGACCGAGAGGTCTTCGACGATTGCGTCGGGACGCACGTCGAGGGCGTAGCGCTCGGAAAGCGCGCGGATCTTTCGGTGGACCTTGTCGATATCGGATATGACGCTGAGCGCCGAACCCTGGCCGAGGATGTAGTTTTCTGCCACGGTCAGGTTCGGTACCAGCATGAAGTGCTGGTGCACCATGCCGATCCGCTGGCGGATCGCGTCGCGTGGGCTTGTAAAGCGCACCGATTGTCCCTTGTAGACGATCTCGCCTTCATCCGGCCGGACCATGCCGCAGATCATGCTCATCAGCACGCTCTTGCCGGCGCCGTTTTCGCCGAGCAGCGAATGGATCTCGCCTTCCTCGATTTCAAGCGAAACGCCGTCGCTGGCGATGATAGGGCCGAAACGTTTGCGGATATTGTCGATGCGCAGGAACGGTTTTGCCGACATGTCGATCACCTCATCTCGTAGGGCTGGCCAAGCTTGCTGGGTGCGGCACCCTTGCCGCGGAAGGCGACGAGCGTGACGATCGTCATGATGTAGGGAAGCGCCTGCAGCACTTGGTAGGGCACGACGATCGATGCCTGCGCCTGGAGCATGAGCTGCAGGGCGTAAAAGAGGCCGAAGAGCAGCGAGACGAAGAAGGCGCCGATCGGCGACCAGCGGGCAAAGACCACGACGGCAAGGGCGATGAAGCCGCGGCCGGAGGTGATGCCTTCGACGAACTGGTTGGAATGGCCAAGCGTGAGGAACGCGCCACCGAGCCCTGCAAGCCCTGTACCGACGAGGACGGCGGCATAGCGGTAGCCAACGACACTGCGACCGGCGACGTCGACGGCCTTCGGGTGCTCGCCGACGGCGCGAAGCGTCAGCCCGAAGGAGGTGCGATAAAGCACCAGGGTGGCGAGTATGGCGACCAGCACGGTCGAATAGACGATGAGGTTCTGGCGGAAGAACGCTTCTCCGAGAAAGGGCAGATCGCTCAGCCAGGGTATGTGGACCGGCTGGGCGATCTCGATGCCCTTGCCGGTCGAAACGTAATAGGTGCGAAAGAGGAAGGCCGTCAGGCCCATGCCGAGCAGGTTGAGGGCCGCCCCCACCACGATCTGGTCCGCCTTGATGGTGATCGTGAAGACGGCGAAGACGAGCCCGAACAGCATGCCGCCGGCAACGCCGGCCAACAGCCCGAGCGGAATGTTGCCGGTGGCTGCGGCCGCAGCGAAGCCGCAGAAGGCGCCGACGAGCATCGTGCCTTCGAGCCCGATGTTGAGCACGCCGGCGCGCTCGGAAAAGACCTCGCCGATCGAGGCGAAGATCAGGGGGGTGGCAAGCCTCCAGGCGGCGCCGACGAGCGCTGCGAGAAAGGTGAGAGAAATCATGTCGTCCATGGGTTCGACCCTCCAGGAATATCGCCAAAGTTTTGTTTTCCCGCGGGCGGTCTACGGCGACGCGGGAGTTTCCATGCTTTCAAGCCGCAGTCCTGAGGATGTCGCGCAGCTTTGCGAAGGCGACGACCGAGAGGATGACGATGCCCTGAATGACCAACACCAGGACCTGCGGGACCTGTGAGGTGATCTGGAGGACTTCCGAGCCGGAGCGAAGCGTCGCAAAAAGCCCGCCCGACAGGATTGCCGCCAACGGATTGTTGCCGGCCAAGAGCGCCACCGCGATGCCCTCGAAGCCATAACCCGGCGAAATGTTCTGGTAGAGCCGACGTGTGACGCCCGCCACCTCGAAGGCGCCGGCAAGGCCTGCCATCGCGCCGCTGATGCACATCGCGATCATGACGTTCCTGGCGACGTTCATGCCGGCATAACGGGCGGCATGCGGGTTGAGACCGACGACGCGCAGCGCAAAGCCGCGGCTGCTTCTTCGCAGGAAGATGTACAGCGCAACCGCCAGAACCACCGCAACGAGGATGCCGATGTGAAGCCTAAGGTCGGTTACCAGGCGTGGCGTCCAGGCCTCGCGCACCAGCCTTGCCGATTGCGGATAGGCGGCACTCGCATCGCGCATCGGACCGGTGACGAGATAGCTCGTGAGGATGAGGGCGATGTAGTTGAGCATGATCGTGGTGACGATCTCGCTTGCCTGAAAGCGCACCTTCAGATAGCCGGCTATGCCAGCCCAGGCGGCGCCCGCAAGCGCCCCCGCCAACATCACAAGAGGCGCATGCACCCAGACGGATAGGCCGTCGATGCTGGTGCCGACAAGGGTTGCGGCGATCGCTCCGACATAGAGCTGGCCTTCGGCGCCGATGTTCCAGATCGAGCAGCGAAACGCGACGCACAGCCCTGCACCGATCAGGATCAGCGGCGTCGCCTTCAGGAGAATTTCTCCGACCGAGCGTATGTCCTGGAACGAGCCGAAGACCATGACGGTGACGACGTCGCTGCCGTTGAAGCCGTTGAGCCAGAGCAGCAGGGCGCCGAAGGCGAGTGCGACGAGAACTGCCGCGATGGGTGTCAGGGCGCTGATCGCAGCCTGCGAGAGTGTCCTGTAGAAAGCTTGGGCTGCTTGAGAATTCACGGTCTCACGCACTCCCTGGTTTATCTCAGCCATGGGTGTGTCCATTGGTGTGATGCGGGAAGTGGCTGCGGCTGGATATCCCGCCGCAGCATGGAGGCAGCTATTCTGCGCCGGTCTTGATCTCGCCGGCGGCGATCTTGGCGCTGATTGCCTTGACCTCGGCGCGGATATCCTCCGGCACGGAGACCGGACCGTCGTCGCGGAAGGTAAACGAGATGACCTTCGGGTCCTTCAGTCCGAAAACCACGTTCTCCGTTGGCGGGTGGCCTTCCTTGATCGCGCGAACCACTTCGACCACGCCTTGAGCATAGTCGGCGACGTAGAGCCCGAGAATGTTGTTAGGGGCAACCTCGGTAAAGTCGCTGAAGATCGAGAAGGAGCGCACGTCCGGGCCGGATTCGGCAATCGCCTGGTAGCCGCCGACGGTGGCGCCGGAAGCGTTCGGTACGACGAAGTCAGCGCCTTGCGAGATCATGCTGAGCGCCGCTTCCTTGGCGGCGGTCGTATCGGTGAAGTTGCCGATATAGGCTTCGCTGATCGGGAAGTCCGGATTGATGCTTTTTGCGCCGTTCTTGAAGCCGGCGAATGCCTGCTGGATCGGCGGGATTTCCATGCCGCCGACAAGGCCGGCCTTGCCGCCCATTTTCGCAGCGATCACACCCATCAGGTAAAAGGGCTGGCTGGTATCGGTATTGAGCCCGATGACGTTGCCTTCGTGGATCGCGCTCGACGAGATCAGGAAATAGGTGTCCGGATAATCGAGCGCGACATCGCGCGCGGCGTCCTGGAACTCAAAACCGTGGCCAAGGATGACCTTGTAGCCCTGGCTCGCATAATCTCGAAACGCCTTTTCGAAGGAGGCCGGGTTCTGCTGCAGCTCGACATAGCTGATCTTGGCGCCAAGCTGTTGCTCAACGCCCTTGAGCGCGTTGTAGCCGATCCGGTTCCATCCTTCTTCGGAAACGCTGCCGGGCACGAGAAGGCCCATCTTGAAGTCTTCGGCGTGCGCGAGGTCCTGCCAGAGTATTCCGGTCAGGGCCATTCCGAGAGTGGACGCAAGCAGCAAACGACGTGAAATTTCAGTTATCATTTCATTCCTCCCATTAGATTGAAGTCCCAATCCCCCCGGAGCAGCCGTTCCTTTTTATGCGTTCTCCTTCAGGCGGATGTTTTCAGTAGTGCTCTGCGAGACCAGGCGCCCGTTCGAAAAGACGAAAGCCCGATCTGGCCCGCCGGCAATCAGCGTGTCGGTATCGATGCAGTCGGTAATGACGAAGTCGGCGCGCGCGCCGGGTCTGAAACCGTAGTCCTTGCCAAGCCCCATCAGTCGGGCAGGGGCCGTCGTGATCATGCTGTGCGCGGCTGAGAGCTCGTCCCCGCGCAGATGGCCTGCAAGCAGTGTCCAGCGGGCGATTTCCAGCATGTCGCCCGAGCCGGTCGGAACGAACGGATCCTGGATATTGTCCGAGGCGGTGGCGATGGTGATGCCGGCGCGATGGAGTTCGGCGACACGCGTCAACCCGCGTGGCGGCAGCATCTCGTAGTCGCGGCCCTGTAGATAGAGATTTGCGGCCGGCAGTGTCACCACGCCGACATTCAGTTTGTCCAGGCGCTCGGCTATCCGCTGGAACTCCCGGCGCGGCAAGGCGCTCAACACCGAGACGTGGCTGAAGACGGTGCGCCCCTGCATGCCGAAGCGCTCGACGCGTTCGAGTGCGGCGTCGATGAGATGCACGCCGGCATTGAGGTGTTCGTCGAGGTGCAGGTCGATAGGCTTGCCGGATTTCACCGCGGCCGAAAACAGGATGTCGAGGTAGCGCGGCGGGTCCTCGGAAACGGCGGGCGTTCCGCCGACGGCATCGGCGAGCGCAACGGCGCCGTCGATGTTGTTGCCGAGCCACTCGAAGTCTTGGCCCGGATGCGGCGTCATGAAGGCGACGAGCTGAAGCGTGATGCGGTGCTTTTCGGCATCGCGAATGGCGGCCAGCGTCTCGATGCCATGGAAACCGGCATCCTTGTCGACGTTGATGTGGCTGCGGATCGCGGTCGTGCCGCGCGAAAGACATCGCCCGATCGTGCGCGTCGCGCGCTTGTGAATGTCGTCGGGGCCGGCGGTGCGGGCGTATTTCGCAAAGGCTTCGCGGGCGCCCTGGAGCGTGCCGGAGGGATTTGGCGTAAACCGCAGCACCCCCGTCTTGTCGAGATGCTGGTGCGCGTCGACGAAGCCCGGCGAAACGAGCATGCCGGAAATGTCTATGCAGGCGCCGCACGAACCGGTGTCGAGAAAGGGCTCGACGACCGTGATGCGCCCGTCGGCGCCGACGATAATGTCGCTTGCCGACTGCGAGCCGTCATCGTTTATGACGGTACCGCCCGTGAGGGCAAAGGACTGACCGGGGATCAGTCTTGCGAGCAACGCAGCTGGATTTTCACGTACCATGTCGTCCCCACCTTGTTGTTATGGCGGGAAACTAAGCACGCGCTTTTAATTCAAACAAATTCATTATTTCAATTATTTGATAAATGGATCGTATTAATTGCCGATCGCCAGGCACCGTTCGAGCGTGGCCAACGTCATGGAAAGAGACGCCTGATCAACTGGTTGACCGGCAATCTGGAACGGGCCGATGCGGTCGGCTTTTGGCATCGGCCCTGGTTCGCATTCAGTGCTTGTATTGCGGTTCCTCGGCGTCGAGTTGCCGGCGAATGGCGGCAAGATGGGCCCGTGCCGACTCCGGGTCACCCTCGCGCATCTGCCGGTAAGCGGCCTCAGCGATCTGTGGGGCGACGGGCAGGACTTCCCGTCCGGTGGACATCGCAAGCACCTGCACTTCGGCCGCCCGTTCCAGATAGTAGAGATCGTCCCAGGCATCGGCGATTGTCGGCGCCAGGACCAGCACGCCGTGGTGTTTCAGGAAGACGATATCGGCGTCGCCCGCTGCAGCAGCAATGCGAGCGCCTTCCCGATGGTCGAGGGCAAGGCCGTTGTAGTTTTCGTCGACAGCGGTGCGTCCGTAGAATTTCAGCGCAGTCTGGCCGGCCCAGATCAAGGGGGCGCCCTCGGTCATGGATAAGGCGGTCGCATACGGCATGTGCGTGTGGAAGGCGACTTTTGCGCGCGGCAGCCGGCGGTGGATTTCGGCATGGATGTAAAAAGCGGTTGCCTCCGGCTCACCGTCACCGTCGATGACGGTGCCGTTGAAATCGCATACCAGCAGCTTTGATGCCGTCAGCTCGCGAAAGGCATAGCCGTAGGGATTGACGATGAAGAGATCGTCATGGCCGGGTACGACAGCCGAAAAATGGTTGCAGATGCCCTCTTCGAAGCCGTTGCGCGCCGCCATGCGGAAGCAGGCCGCCAGATCTTCCTTGGTGCTGCGGATGGCATCTGTGGAAAGGTTGGGCCGGTTCGACCGTGCCGCTTCGGTGCTGCTTTTCAGGGAATGCGCCATGAGTTGCTCCTGGTTTGGCTTGAGCTGGGAGCGGCGGCCGGCCGAAAGCCCTCCGCGCGCAGCGAAGGCTGCGCCCTGCCTGCCCGCCGTTCCGCGGTCCAGCAGCGCGCCCAGATAACGCCGGAAATTGCGCGTGGTCAAACGCAAGGTCGCGTCTGAATACAAGACGTCTTTCCATGGAAACGTCAGTGCACGGATTTCAGCAGGAAGTCGCGAAACCGCCGGGCGGCGGGAGAGAGGGAGCGCGTGCGTTTCTGGATCAGGCTGACTTCGCGCTTGATGTGCGGCTCGGTCGGCGTGCGCACGACGAGGCCCATGGAGGTCGCAAGCCGTGTGACCGCCGATGTCATGATCGCCACCCCGAGCCCGCCTTCGACCATGCCGATAATCGTCAGCGGCAAGGCCACCTCCTGCATCGCCTTGTCGAAGGGCAGCACGATACCGTTGCGTGCCAGCTCGTTTTCGAGGCGGTCCCTGATCGGATTGCCGCGGTGCGGACCGATCAGCTTGCGGTCAACCAGGTCGGTCCAACGAATTTCACGCAGCCTGACCAGCGGGTCGTCCGCGTGAAGGACGATGAGGAATTCGTCGGTCGTCAGCCGGGTACCCATCAATTCGGTATCGTCCTCCGGCACGGTTCCGATCCCGAGGTCGACCGAGCTGTTGGTCACCTGTTCCAGGACGGCGATCTCCGCCACGTCATGGAGAGCGACGGTGATATCGGGGTAGAGCCGGGTGAAGGCGTTGACGAGCTGCGGCAGCATCAAAGCCGCCTGCACGGTGCCCGCTGCAATCGAAACCTTGCCACGTCTCAGCGCATTCAACTCGCGCGAGCTCTCCACCATGCCATCGATGTCGGCGACGGCACGTGCGGCAACCGGCAAGATGTCCATGCCGGCCTGCGTAAGCCGCAGAAGACGTGTATGCCTGTCGAAGAGACGCAGCTTCAAATTCTGCTCCAGCTGCCGAACCAGCGTGCTCACCGCCGACTGCGAGGAGCCGAGCCTGTCGGCGGCGAGGGTGAACTGCCCCAGATTGGCTACGGTGACGAAGGCTCGAAGCTGTTTCAGCGTGATGTCCATGCCGGTCCATTCATTCAATTACTATATGAATAAATATGATTGTGCCGATTGTTTGCTGATTTGGCCAGCCGCATGATCCGCTTTGTACGGCGTGCGGTGACCAGATCATGAGGCCGAAGTTGCCCTCCCACCGCGCCGGAAGCTGTTCGCTGGGAGGAAAGCGAATGCATAAATCCGATACGACTGATCCTGTCGAAAAAACCTACCCGATCCCAAGTTTGATGGCCCTTGGCCTACAGCATGTTCTCGTCATGTATGCCGGAGCGGTCGCCGTGCCGCTCATTGTCGGCAGCGCACTTCAATTGCCCAAGGAACAGATTGCGATGCTCGTCAGCGCGGATCTCTTCTGTTGTGGCATCGTCACCCTCATCCAGGCGCTCGGCATCTGGAACATCGGCATTCGCCTGCCGATCATGATGGGGATTTCGTTCACCGCCGTACCCTCGATTATCGCGACGGGTACCAATCCCGATCTCGGCATGCCGGGCGTCATCGGCGCGGTCATCGGCTCCGGGGTGTTCACGATCCTGGTCGCGCCGTTCTTCGGCCGCTGGGTACGGTTCTTCCCGCCTGTTGTCACCGGCACGGTGATGCTGGTGATCGGCCTTTCGCTGATGCGCGTCGGGGTAAACTGGGCGGCAGGCGGCCAGCCGATGATCAAGGGTCCGGACGGCATGATCCCGAACCCGGCCTACGGCGCGCCGTTCGCGCTCGCCGTGGCTGCCATCGTGCTCATGTCGATCCTGCTTCTCACCCGCGTTCTCAAGGGCTTCATGGCCAATCTTGCGGTCCTGATCGGGATCGGGATCGGCTTCGTGGTCGCGATCGCTGCCGGCAAGGTGGATTTCCACGGCGTTGCCGAGGCCGACTGGGTGCGCATCATTCACCCGCTCGCCTTCGGATGGCCGATCTTCGAGTTCTGGTCGATCCTGTCGCTCTGTGCGGTCATGACCGTCATGATGATCGAATCGACCGGCCAGTTCCTGGCTGTCGGCGACATGGCCGGACGCAAGATCACCGAGGCAGAACTGACCCGGGGTTTGAGAACCGACGGTGTCGGTAACATCATCGGCGGCCTGCTCAACACCTTCACCTATACGACCTATGCGCAGAACGTCGGACTGCTGCAGATCACCGGCGTGCTCAGCCGCTTCGTGGTGGCAGCGGGCGGCGCCATCCTGATCCTGCTCGGCTCGCTGCCGAAGGTTGCCTTCGTCAGCGCATCGATCCCGAGCTATGTCGTCGGCGGTGCGGCAATCGTGATGTTCGGCATGGTGTCGGCGACGGGGGTGAAGATCCTGTCGAAGGTGGATTTCGTGGCCAATCGCCGCAATCTCTACATCGTCGCCGTCAGCGTCGGCCTCGCCATGGTGCCGGTCGTTGCCGAAAACATCTTCGATCAGCTGCCGGCGGCGATCGAGAAGTTCCTGCACAGCGGCGTGCTCGTCGGCACCTTTGCGGCGGCACTGCTCAACATTCTCTTCAACGGCGTTCCGGCGAAAGAGCCGGAGGAGGCCGAACTCGCGGACGGAGCGCCGGCTGCCGACCCTGCCTAGAGAACAACACCATTAGTCCGGCGGCCGCGCGCCGCCGGAGCCCCCAACCCCAAGAGGATTCCATGAGACGCTTCGACTATCATCGGGCGGAAACGCTGGAGCATGCCTCCCGTCTTCTCACCGAGCTCGGCGACGACACATTCCTGTTCAACGGAGGCACGGACCTTTTGGTCGAGATCCGCGAACGGCTGCGCCGCGTGCGCAACGTCGTCGACATCAAGCAGATCCCTGGTTTGTCCGACATCACCTATGACGAGACGCGCGGACTGACCTTCGGTGCGCTGGTGACCGTCGGACGGCTGGAGAACCTGTCGCTGGTGCGCCAGCGATATCCGAACCTGCGTTCAGCACTCGCCTCGCTCGGCTCCATCCAGGTGCGCAACCGCGCGACCGTCGTTGGCAATATCTGTCGCGCCTCACCGTCGGCCGATACCATTCCGCCCTTGGTGGCGGACGGCGCCTTCGTGCACATCTACAGCCGCACCAACATGCGTGTGGTGCCGATCTGCGAGTTCTTCACCGGCCCCGGCAGGACCGTTCTCGCCAAGGGCGAAATCGTTACCGGCATCACCGTGCCGCCGGCGGGTGACAATACCGGCAAGGCCTATCTCAAGCACGGCCGTCGAAAGGCGATGGAGTTGTCCACCGTCGGCGTCGCCGTCAGCCTGGCGATGGACGATGGCGTCTGCAGCGACATCCGCATCGCGCTCGGTGCGGTCGGCGCCACTGTTCTGCGCGCGCCGCAAGCCGAAGCCATGCTGCGTGGCACGAGGCTCGATGCTGAGACGGTCAGGAGTGCGGCCGACAAGGCGATGGAGGAATGCACGCCGATCAGCAACGTGCGCGCCAGCGCAGACTACCGTCGCGACATGGTCGGCGTCCTGACCGGTCGCGCCATCAAACAGGCATTGGAGACTTTCGCATGAAACGGATGGTCGAATTCACCGTGAATGGCGAGGCGCGCGAGATGGCCGTCGATGGCTGCTGCTCCCTGCTCGATGCGCTGCGCAACGAGGTCGGCCTCACCGGCACCAAGAAGGGCTGCGATGTCGGCGACTGCGGCGCCTGCACCGTGCTCGTCGATGGCGAGCCGGTCAACGCCTGCCTGATGCTTGCCGTGGAAGCCGAAGGCCGTGCAGTCGAGACGGTCGAAGGGCTCCAGCCGGGTGTCGATCGACTGCATCCGCTGCAGGATGCCTTCATGCGGCACGGCGCCTCGCAATGCGGCTTCTGCACGCCCGGCATCCTGATGATGGCGAAGAAGCTCATCGACGACAATCCGCACCCGACTGACGAGGACATCCGCTTCGGGCTCTCCGGCAACATCTGCCGTTGCACGGGATACACCAAGATATTCGACGCGATCAAATCGGCCGCGCGCGAGATGGAGGCTGCAAGACCATGAACATGACCACCCCCATTGAACAGCGCGAGTTCAAGATCGTCGGCAAGAGCGTCAAGCGCGACGACGTGCTCGAAAAGGTCACGGGCGAGGCGCAGTATACCGGCGATATCAAGCTGCCCGGAATGCTGCACGGCAAGATCAAGCGCGCGGCGATCGCCCATGCGCGCATCAAGTCGATCGACGTCAGCAAGGCGCTCGCCTATCCGGGCGTCAAGGCTGTGCTGACCCACGAGACCGTGCCACGCGTGCTGCACTATGGGTCGCCGCATCCACGCTCGGCCTCCTGCACCAAGGACCAGTACATTCTCGACGACAAGGTGCGGTTCTGGGGCGAGGGCGTCGCCGCCGTCGCCGCCATCAGCGAAGAGATCGCCGACGAGGCGCTCGACCTGATCGAGGTGGAATACGAACCTTTGCCGGCCGTCTTCGAGCCGGAGGACGCCGCGCAGCCAGGCGCACCACTGATCCACGACGTTGGGCCGGGCGGCAATCTTGTACTCGACCCGGTGCGCGTCAACCGCGGCGACATCGATAAGGGTTTTGCCGAGGCGGACTTCGTTCTCGAGGGCACGTTTGCCGGCGGGCGGCCGCACCCGGCCTACATGGAGCCGAACGTCTGCATCGCCGACTGGGACGGTTCCAACAAGCTGACCTTCTGGACCTCGACCCAGACCTCTTTCATGGTGCGCGGCATCCTTGCAGAAGTGCTCGGCCTGCCGCTCACCAAGGTGCGCGTGCTCGTCGACCATATGGGCGGCGGCTTTGGGGCCAAGCAGGACCTGTTCCAGCACGAGTTTCTCTGTGCGCTTTTGGCGAAGGAAACCCGCCGGCCGGTGAAGATGGAGTTCACCCGCCATGAGACATTCGTGGCCGGTCGTTCCCGTCACCCTTGCCGGATCTGGCTGAAGCAGGGCTTCAAGAACGACGGCACGCTCGTCGCCCGCGACATGAAGCTGGTCTACGATTCCGGCGCCTACGGATCCCATGGCCCGGGCGTGACCATCGTTGGAACCACCGCCGCTACCTCGCTCTATCGCTGCGAGAACGTGCGGCTGGAGGGGCGGTGCGTCTACACCAACACCCCGATCAACGGCGCCTTCCGCGGCTACGGCGTGGTGCAGAGTTACTATGCGCTCGACATCCAGATGGACGAAGCGGCCGAACGGCTCGGCATGGATCCGGCCGAACTCAAGCTGAAGAACGTGGTGCGCGCCGGCGACATCGCGCCATCCGGCCATCCGATCCTCGGTCACGGGCTTGAAATCTGCCTCAAGCACGGCATCGACGTGCTCGACTGGAAGGCGCTTTGGAACCGCGACCGGGCTCCAGATCCGAAGCGCCCGCACATCCGCAAAGGGTGGGGCATCGGCTGCGAGATGCACGGCTCGTCTGCCTATCCCGGCATCAAGGAACAGGGCAACGCCACGGTGAAGGTCAACGAGGACGGCACGGTGACGCTGCTGACTGGCGCTGCCGGACTTGGCACCGGAGCCCATACGGCGCTGGCGCAGATCGTTGCCGAAGAGCTCGGGGTCCGCTTCGAGGACGTCGGCGTCATCCATGGCGACACGGACGTGGTTCCATGGGACATCGGGGCCTTTGCCAGCCACACGACCTACCTGGTCGGCACGGCCGCCAAGATGGCGGCCGGCAAGGTCCGCGCCGCCGTGCTCGAACGGGCAGCGATGAAACTTCAGGTCTCGCCCGACGAGATCGACCTTTCCGAAGGCAAGGTCTTCCTCATTGCCGAGCCAGATCGCTCTATGACGGTGTCGGAGGCCATGGGGCCCTCACGTGGCATTCCTGCCGCCAATATCGTTGCCAACGGCACTTACGAGCCGACGAAATCCTACTCCTTCGCCGCACATTTCACCGAGGTGGACGTCGACACGGAAACGGGCATCGTCGAGGTCAAGCGCGTCGTGCCTGTGCACGACGTTGGACGCGTCATTCACCCGATCGCGGCGCAAGGCCAGATCGAGGGTGGCATCCAGCAGGGCATCGGCCACACGCTGACCGAGGACTACGTCATCGACAAGAAGACCGGGCGCTCACTCAATGCGGGCCTGGTCGACTACAAGATGCCGCTGTCGATGGACATGCCCGACATCGAGACGATCATCCTCGAGGCAGCGCCCGACCCGGGTGGTCCCTGGGGTGCCAAGGGTGTGGGCGAAGATCCGATCATCGCCATCGGCCCTTCCATCGCCAATGCCATCCACGACGCCATCGGCGTTCGCTTCCACCACTATCCGATCACACCGGAAGACATCCTGAAAGCCTTGAGGGAGAAGGGCGCATGAACATGCATATCGAACCAGCGAGCCAGCAGAAACTCCCGATCACGATCCTCACCGGTTTCCTCGGATCAGGAAAGACGACACTGCTCAACTACATTCTCACCGAGCGTCACGGTCACCGTATCGCGGTGATCGAGAACGAATACGGCGAAGTGGACGTCGACAGCGACCTGGTACTCGCCTCGGACGAGGAAATCTTCCAGATGCAGAACGGCTGCATCTGCTGCTTCGTCGACGTGCGCAACGACCTGATCGACGTGATGAAGAAGCTCCTGAGCCACAAGGACAAGTTCGACCACATCATCGTCGAGACCTCGGGTCTTGCCGACCCGACGCCGGTCGCCACCGCCTTCTTCGTCGACCGTAGCGTGGCCGACGAGGTGGAGCTCGACGCCGTCGTCACGCTGGTGGACGCAATGCACATCGACCAGCATCTCTACGATCCGGTGCTCGACGGCAGCGACAACCAGGCGGTCAACCAGATCGTCGCGGCCGACCGCATCCTCGTCAACAAGATAGACCTTGCCGGGGAGGATGCCCTCGGTTCGCTGGAAACATCTCTGCGCAGGCTGAACCAGACAGCACCCATCCTCAGGTCCAGCTACGGCAAGGTGGATCTCTCCAACATTCTCGGTGTCAAGGGCTTCCGGCCGTCCTATGTGCGAGAGCGGGCGGAAATTCTCGACATCGACATGGATGACGATCGCGATGCCGAGCACCATCATCACCATGATTGCAAGGAGCCGTGTTGCGATCACGCCCATCACGACCATGGGCACCACCATCATCATGACCATGGACGCGAGCACGCAACCCCCCTTCGGCCGCACCAGCATGACGCGACGGTGAAATCCCACTCCTTCGTCTATCCCGAAGCCTTCGACGGCGAGAAGCTTGCAGGTTTCCTCAAGGGCTACCTCGGCGAGCACGGCGACGACATTTTCCGCACGAAGGGCATCGTTTCCGTTGCCGGCGACGACCGCTTCTTCGTGCTTCAGGCCGTGCACAAGCTCGTCGATTTCCGCCCGGACCACGCCTGGGGCGAAGACAAACGGAAGTCCAAGTTCGTGTTCATCGGCCGCAATCTCGACCGCGAAAGTATCGACAGAAACTTGCGTGCATGCCTGGTGCCTTAGCAGCGAATCTCCACGCCGGACGGCGCTTGCGTAAGCCTTTCTGTCTGAGCCGCCCGCGCCCCTCCAGCGCGGGCGGTTGCTGCTGCTTTCAAGGGCAAAAATCGTTTTAAAAACAATTGTTTAGCTCATTTTTTTGAGTTGACAAGAATCGCGCGAAGTGGTTCCTTTGAAGGCGAGTAGAAGCACCGACAATTGCTCACCGTCTGTTGGAAGATGAGGCTGCGATGTCGATGCTGATCACCAAAGGAACACCCGGTTGCCCCGCCCTGGGAGCTTATGCGCCGGCCTGTTCCCTCCGTCTTCGGCATTTCCTGAGATCGCGGATCCAGGCCTGGCTTTGGCCGGCATGGCGTTCATCGCGCGGCCCCGCATCGACCGGACCCTCTACGACAGGAGAAACCTATGATTATTGACCTGAGCTGCTATCCCACCGATCTGGTGGACCTGGCTTGGCGACACGACGGACCGCCGTTCACCGGCGACAAGCTGCTGAAGATGATGGATGGCCCCTACTATGTGAACGGCAAGCCGCGCCGGATCGACAAGGCCTTCATTCAGCCGCCGCAAGGCAACACCATCTACACCCACGAGGTGATGGATCTCGAGGGCAAGGCCGCCATCCGCCAGTACATGGCCTACACGGAAAAGATGGTGACCGAGCACCCCGACCGCTTCCTCGGCTGCTTCGTCTACAACCCGCGCTACGGCACCCAGAACGGCGCCGAAGAGATCGAACGCTACGCCAAGGAGTTCGATTTCAAGATGGTGCAGCTGCAGGCGAACATGCACGCCTACCGCCCGGACCGCGCGCTCGACTGGCTGCGACCGGCACTGAAGAAGTGCGCGGATCTCGGCCTGATGGTGAAGGTGCATACCGGTGACGGACCGTACTCGATCCCGACGGAGTTCTATCCGATCATCCGCGAGTTTCCGGAGGTCAACTTCATCCTGGCGCATTTCGGCGTTCAGACCGGCGGCGTCTACGTGTTTGAGCCGATGCAGATGGCACTCGACACACCGAGTGTCTACGTGGAATCCGGCTGGTGCCTGCAGTCGCGCATCGTTGAATTCGCCAAGGTTCTGCCCAAGCACAAGATCCTCTTCGGCTCGGATACGCCGCCGAACGAACCGGGTATGTGGATCAACCTCCTGGAGGTTCTCTGCCACGAGCCGCCGCAGGGCCTGAACCTCGATGAGGATACGCTCGAAGATTACCTCGGCAACAACGTCGCCCGGATGATCGGGCTGGAAGCGACGAAGCCACCGGCCACCGTCGAGGAAGCCGAGGCGTATCTGCGCCAGCACGGCGTCGCCCTTGCCGCGTAAATTTGAACGGAGTGAACAATGATCATTGATACCCATCTTCACCCGACCAACCTCGTCGACGAGGCGTGGCGTCACACGGGCGAGCCCTTCACCGGCGAGCGCATGCTGAAGCTGATGGACGGCCCCTACATGATCAACGGCAAGCCGCGCCGGATCGACATGGGCTTCATCCAGCCGCCGCCGGGCAACACCGGCTACCGCGACGGCAACCGCAAGGGTCGCGACGGCATTCGCGACTACATGGCCTATTGCGCCGAGCTTTGCCAGAAGTACCCGGACCGCTTCATCGGCAACTTCAACTACAACCCGCGCTGGGGACCTGAAAACGGCGCTGCGGAGCTGGAATTCCACGTCAAGGAATACGGTTTCAAGATGTTGAAGCTGCACGCCAACATGCACGGTTATCGCCCCGACCGCGCGCTTGATTGGCTGCGTCCGGCGATGAAGAAGTGTGCCGAACTCGGCGTCGTCGTGCTCATCCACACGGGCGACGGCCCGTACACCATCCCGACGATGTTTTATCCGATCATTCGCGAGTTCCCGATGGTGAACTTCATCATCGGTCACTTCGGCATCCAGACCGGCGGCAACTATTCGTTCGAGTCCTTCTGGATGGCGATGGATACCCCGAACGTCTATTGCGAGTCCGGCTGGTGCTTCCAGTCGCGCATCGTGGAGTTCGCCCAGCAGTTGCCGAAGAACAAGATCGTCTTCGGCACGGACAGCCCGCCGAACGATCCGGGCATGTGGCTGCGCGAACTGGAAGTGCTCTGCAAGGATCCGCCGCACGGCATCAATCTCTCCGAGGACGATCTCGAAGGCTATCTCGGCAACAACATCGCCAAGCTCGTCGGCATCGATCCGTCGCCGCCGCCGCGCGACCTGAGGGACGCTCAGGCGCGTCTGAAGGATAGCTATGCCGGTGTCGACCGGGCCACGGGCAAGCACAAGGAATTTGCCTGAGTAAAGACGACGGCGCCCATTCCGGGCGCCGTCACCCCCCAGTCGCGTCGAGGCTAAGATATGACCCAGTACCACAAGCAAGATGTCCGCAGCTTCCTCGCCGACTACAGGGCGGAGCACCCCGAAGATATCATCACCATCGACCAGCCGGTCTTAGACGATCAGGATGCGACAGCGCTGATCTGGAACCTGGCTGAGCGGGGGCGACATCCCATGCTGCACCTGAAAGATGTCAGCGGCGTCGGCAGCGAGGTCCTCTGCAACATCTTTGCCTCACGCGATCGTATCGCCCGTCTGCTCGGTTCGACCGCCGACAGGTTGCACGAGGCCTACCAGGCGCGCGCCAACCGGCCGTTCACGCCGGAAGTCCTGAAGGAAGGTCCGATCACCGAGGAGATCGTCTCGGGTGATGCCGTCGATCTCAACGCGTTGCCGATGCTCAAGCACTTCGACACGGACCGGGCGAAATACATCACCAGCGGCATCATCATCGGCGAACATCCCGAAACCGGCGCCGGCAATCTCAGCTACCACCGCGCGATGATCCATTCGAAGAATTCGCTCGCCACCTCGCTGCATTCGCGTGGCCATCTCTGGCGGCTGATGAACATGGCCAAGGAGAAGGGCAGGCCGATGCCGGTCGCGATGGTCATCGGCGGCCATCCGCTCTTCATGATCGCCGCCTCTGCCCGACTTGCCTTCGGTGAAGACGAACGCGATGTTGCCGGCGGCCTGATGGGCGAGCCGCTTCAGGTGGTGCGGACGCCAAAGCACGGCATTCGTGTTCCCGCCCATGCCGAGATCGTGCTCGAAGGTGTGCTGGATCCCGAGGCGCATGTGGAGGAGGGGCCGTTCGGCGAGTTCACAGGCTATTCCTCCGACCGCTCGACCAACAACCTTTTCACCGTCGAAACCGTCATGCGCCGGCGCAATGCCATCCTTGTCAGCGTGGCCGGCGGCAATTCGGCCGAACACCTCAATCTCGGCCGCGTGCCGCGCGAGGCCGAGGTGGTGGAGAAGCTGAAGGCGCGATTTCCTTCGATCACCGCGGTACACTACCCCTCGTCGGGCACGCATTTTCACGCCTACATCGCCATGAACCAGACGCGTGAGGGGGAGGCGCGGCAGGTCATGCTCGGCCTTCTCGGCTGGGACCAGTACCTGAAAACCGTGGTCGTGGCGGACGCGGATGTCGATATTACCCGCGACAGTGAGGTGCTCTGGGCGCTAGCCACTCATTTCCAGCCGCACAAGGACGTCGTCATCATCGAAGGCCTGCCAGGCAATGCGCTCGACCCCTCCGCCAGCGGCATCGGCACGACCTCGCGGATGGGGCTCGATGCGACGCGCGGCCCGAATTTCCATGGCGTGCGCGCCCGCATCAGCGACGAGGCCTGCGCGCGCGCCGCAGCACTCCTGAAAAGCGCGGGATAGGGCGATGACGCATCCAAGACGCATGATCGTTGGCATTTCGGGCGCGTCGGGCGTGGTCTACGGCAAGCGCATCCTCGAACTGCTGCGTGACCTCGAGATCGAGACACATCTGATCATGTCGCGTGCGGCCTGCATCACGCTTGCGGCCGAGGCGACGTTTTCCAGACAGGACCTCGAAGCGTTGGCGACGACCACCCATTCCAACAAGGATATCGGCGCCGTCTGTTCCTCTGGCTCCTACAAGACGCTCGGCATGATCGTCGCCCCCTGTTCGGTCAAGACGCTGGCCGAGATCGCCACGGGCACGACGGACAACCTCATTTCCCGTGCGGCCGACGTGGTGCTGAAAGAACGTCGTCGCCTCGTCCTGATGCTCAGAGAAACGCCGCTTCATCTCGGCCATATCCGTAACATGGCGCATGTGACCGAGATGGGCGGCATCATCTATCCGCCTGTCCCAGCCTTTTACGCGAAACCTCAGTGCATCGAAGACATGGTCGACCACACCGTCGGCCGCGTGCTCGATCTCTTTGATCTCGATCCGGGTATCGTGCGCCGCTGGCGGGGAACGCAGGGAGTGGAGTGAGATGACGATCCGCATCGCCGCCGATCCGGAAACGCTTTCGCCAGAACCGCGCGCTGCCTTCCTGTCGGACGATGCAATCGAAGTACTGTCTTTCGCCGCTCGATCGCTCGAAGAGGGGCAGTCAACGGCCCTCATCACGCTCGTCGAAATTCGGGGCGGCGCTGCGCGCGCCCTCGGCGCGCAAATGGTCGTGCGCAGTGACGGTCTCTATTGCGGTTTCGTCTCCGGTGGTTGCACCGAAGCGGCCGTGGCCGCCGAAACCATCACCGCTCTTGGAAAGGGCCTTGATCGCACGCTTCGACTTGGCGAAGGGTCCCCGTTCTTTGATATTGTCCTGCCCTGTGGCGGCGGCATTACCCTTGCGATCCATGTATTGGCGGATGCGGCAGTCTTGCGCCAGGCGCTTTCCACCCTCCAACATCGCTCGCCGGTGGGTCTACGCTATCATCCTGGCAAGCGCGCCCTTTCGCTGCAGCACGGCAGCGAGGCAAGCGGCTGGTACGGCGAGAGTTTTGTGCGCGCCTACCGGCCGAGGCCGCGGGTCATCCTCGCCGGCACTCCGCTCGAGATCGATGCGGTTGCCCGCGTTGCTGTTGCGGCCGGCTACGAGACAGTCGTGCTCGAGCGCGGGCAAGTGCCTTCGCCTGACGAACTAGACGGCGACACCGCAGTCGCGCTCCTCTTCCACGATGTTGATCGCGAGTTGCCGCTGCTCGATGTGGCGCTGACGTCGAATGCGTTCTACATCGGCGCCCTTGGCAGCCGCCGGACCCATGCGAAACGCTGCCAGCTCCTGCGTGATTGCGGGGGAGATGAGCGTCTGCTTTCTCGCATCAAGGCGCCGATCGGCCTGTTCGACAAGGCGAGGGATGCACGTTCACTCGCAGTCTCGGTCGTGGCCGATATCGCACACGCGCGCCTGCGGCTCGACTGGATGTAGGTCTCCCATCCGAGGATAAAGGGTGCCGATAACGTCGCTCAATATGTCCATCTAGGCGCGATCGACGAACCCGGCCAAGCGCTCAAGACCGAACATCATGGCGTCGACGATGCTCCTCGACTGGGGAACCGCATGACCAGCGGCTCGGCGATTGGGATACTTGTCTCCGCGTCACGACCATGACGCTCGATGGAGTTGGAGGTCGCCGGGGCGTTACCTCTTACCACTTGTTGACTCACTCGCGGTTGAACAATACCTTGCAAGTTCGGTCGTTAGGCTTCTCCTCTACATGACGGATCAATCTCTTCAGCGTCGCCTTGCTGCCATCGTCGTTGCCGACGTGGTGGGATATTCACGACTGATGGAGGCTGATGAAGTCGCAACGCTGGCGGACCTTAGGAAACTGCGTTCTGGCGTTATCGAGCCGGCTGCGATGCGTCACAAGGGTCGCATCTTCAAGGTCATGGGCGACGGATTTTTAATCGAATTCGGTAGCGCGGTGGACGCGGTCGCAGCAGCGTTGGAAATGCAACGGGCCACCACTCTTGTTGAAGCTTCCGCAGACCGGCGCCTGCTTTTGCGTGTAGGGGTCAACCTGGGAGATGTCATCGACGACGGTTCAGACGTTCTCGGCGACGGTGTCAATGTCGCGGCGCGCCTAGAGACGCTGGCCGCACCGGGAGGTATCTGCATTTCAGCCAAAGTTCACGGCGAGATCGTCGGCAAGATCGGCGACCGTTTCTTTGATGCAGGCGAACGCTACCTAAAGAACCTGGCTCGCCCGGTGCACGTGTGGCATTGGCCGGATGCGCTGCAGAGCATTTTGCCGCTGCCAGAATGTCCCTCGATCGCTGTATTGCCGTTCACGAATACGAGTGGGGATGAAGCGGACGCGCCTTTCGTCGACGGCTTGACCGAAGACCTGATCACCGACCTTTCCCGTACAGCTGGCCTGTTCGTCATCGCGCGCAATTCCGTCTACGGCTACAAGGGCAAGCCGGTCGACGTACGGCTCGTCGCCCAGGATCTCGGCGTCCGCTACGTCCTCGAGGGGAGCGCCAGACGCGCAATGGGTCGTGTCCGCATCAATGCACAATTGATCGACGCGCTTGGCGGCCAGCACTTGTGGGCCGACCGGTTTGACAGGACGGTGGAAGACGTTTTCGAATTGCAGGATGAAGTTAACGCCAAGATTGTTGAAGCCCTCATCGGCCGACTGACCATCCCGACGCAGCGCAATCGGCCGAAGAATTTTGAGGCGTACGATCTGTGTGTGCGCGCCCGCCTGCTGACGGAAGAGTCGCCGCAAACTGCGCGTGAGGCTTATGTGTTGCTTCAGCGCGCGGTTGAGCTTGAGCCATCATATGCCGAAGCGCTCGGTCTGCTCGCCTATAATCGTTGGCTGGCCTGGACTCACTTCGGCGAGCCCGAAGATCCTAACCGTCAGATGGCGGTGACGTTTGCGCAGAAGGCCGTCGACCTGGACCCCAACGATGCCGGCAGCCGTTACGTTCTGGGGACTATTTTGGCTTATGAACGGCGATGGGAGGAATCAGAAGCCGCCTTCGCCAAGGCCCTGGAGCTAGACCCCAACCACGCCGACACCTGGGCCGCCATGTCGGACATGTCCGTGCTGGACGGCAGGGTTGCCGACGGACTGGCACAGATTGAAAAAGCTCTGCGGCTCAATCCCTATCCAGCCTGCTGGTATCTTTGTCATCTTGGGCAGGCGCAATACGCCGCGCGTGACTATGAGGCGGCAACGGCTACACTGCGCAGGAAAGACACGTATCGTACCAACTCACGCAAATTCCTGGCTGCTACGCTTGCGCAAATGGGCCACCTTGAGGAGGCGCGGCGAGAATCAGAATTGTTCCTGATCGCCCACCCTCATTTCACGATCGGCCATTGGCTCAACTCCCAGCCGCTGCGCGATGCATTTGTACGAGACCACTTTGCAGACGGCTTCCGAAAGGCTGGCCTGCCGGAGATGTGACAGCGGGGAGTAAGGGCAATCGGCCTGCGGGCAGCCTCATCGTTTTGACTAGCGACGTTATCGATGCCTATCGCGCACGGCGGCGTATCCAATCAGGACACGACGGTCGCCTTGGCAGCTATTGGCCTTGCGCGGACAGCGGACTCCTTACCGCTACAGGAGTTGCATGCGAACGCTATCGGCTGGCGGTGGTGAAGAACCATAGCGCCATACGCGACCGAGATCGTTTTGCAGGTGGTCCTATGCGGCAATCGTCACGCCGTTAGATTGGCTTCAATCGGCAGTGTAAAAACAAACGTCGATCCTTGGAGCTCGTTCTTTTGTGCCCACAGGCGTCCGCCGTGGGACTCGACGATCGAACGGCAGATCGCCAATCCCATGCCCATGCCGTCGTTTTTCGTAGTGAAGAAAGGTTCGAATATCCTGTCGGGGTTTTTGACCCCCGTGCCGCAATCGCTCACGGCGATGCGGATTGCGTCTTCGATACGCGTCGCATGCAGGCTGACGATGCGCCGATCTGCCGTGGATGTCATCGCTTCTATGCCGTTTCGGATCAGGTTGACCAGAATCTGCTGAAGTTGCACGCGATCCATAGCGACCGGAGGAAGGTCGCTTTCGAGGTCAAGCTGGATGCGAACGCGGCGCCGCATAGCCTCCTCGGCCATAAGGCTGCGCACTTCGGCAACGACGCTGTCCACCGTTGTGCTCATCCCAGGTTCTACCGACCTCGTGAACAACGCACGGATGCGGCTCACGACGTCTGCGGCGGCGTTTGCATCGCGCGTAATGCGTTCCACGGTCCTTTGCGCTCGCGCAAGGTTTGGTGGCTCAACAGAAAGCCAACGTTGACACGCATGCGAATTTGTCACGATCGCTGCCAACGGCTGGTTCACCTCATGGGCGATCGAGGCGGAAAGCTCGGCGAGGCTGGCGGCCTGAGACGCACGCGCAAGACCATCGCGCGCGGCCCGCAAATCCTCCTGGGCTCGAACTTCGCTGTCGATGTCGATGCAAATGACGTTCCACTGGACGATCAGCCCATCGGCGTCCCTCATGGGCGCTGCCCGGGTCTCCACCCAGCGATACTCTCCGTCCGACCGGCGAAGCCGATGCTTCTGCGCATAGGGCGTACCGGTGGCCAGGGCATGGGCGCAGTTTTCATGGACCTGAGGCATATCGTCGGGATGGACGGCAGCACCAAGCGCGCCCGACGGTCGTGCTTCTCCCCACCCATCGGGCGCTTCCAACTTGTATCCCAGATACTCGCGAAGCTGTTCGCTGCGGTAGACAGGATCGCCGTTCGGGTCGGTGCATTCGACCATCGCAGGCAAGGTTTCAATGAGTTGTTGAAGCGAACGCTCACGCTCGCGCAAGACCTGTTCGACGCGGAGCTGATCGTCGATGTCGTGACAAATGCCGAACCATTGCAGGATCTGACCGTTGGCGTCCCGCAAGGGAGCGCCGCGGCCCGACATCCAGCGATAGACGCCGTCGGAACGGCGCAGCCGGTAGGTCAGGGAGAAGTTTTCGCCGGTGGCGAAGGCCTCTCTCAGCGTGGCATCCATCTTCGCTGCGTCGTCCGGGTGAAGCGCGGCTGTAATTGCAGCGGCGCGAACGCTGACCGATTCCTGATAGTCCTTCACGTCATGTCCGAGGAACTCGATCAGGCTCTTGCTGAAGAAGACCGGTTCCCCGTCCGTGTTTAAGCGCCAGAGTGGGCTGGGTACCATGTCGACCAGTTGCGAGAGTTCGCGCTCCCGATCGAAGAGCTGTTGTTGGACACGCACTTCATCGTCGACATCAATGGCAACGGCATACCACTGCACGATCGTCCCGTTTTGATCGCGCAATGGCTCGCAGCGCCCGTCGACCCAGCGGTACGCCCCATCAGCGCGCAGCATGCGATATCTGTTGGAGAAGGGTTCACCGGCGGCGAAGCCGTGCGTGGCGTTCTCCCGTACGGATGCGATATCGTCCGGATGGACGACAGAACGCATCATCGCGCCCGCGCGGGTCATGCCCGGCTTGTCCACGTCGATGGCATCGAATCCGAGGAAGTCTATCAACCGTTTGTTCAGAAAGCTGAGTTCACCGCTGGAGGTCTGCCGGGCTATGAAGGCCGGTACCATATCGACGAGCAGGGACAACTCGCGCTCGCGATCGTGCAATGCGTTTTGAGCGCGCATCTGATCGTCGATATCGAGCGAAACGCCATACCACTCCTCGATCTCTCCTTCCTGATTGAGGCGAGGTTCGACTCGGCATTCCACCCAGCGATATCCGCTTTCAATTTCAAGCCAACGAAAGCGCAACGTTGCGCTGCTACCGGTCTTGAAACATCTTTGCAGTGTGTCTCCGACGGCTGCGGCGTCGTCGGGATGGATCAGCTTCTTAAGCAGAGTTTCGATACTCTGCTCTCCGTGCGCTTCGAAGCTTGCGACAACCGAGCGGAAGCGGTCCCTGAACTGTTTGTTGAAGTATACCGAGCCGGTCGATGGCGTCGCGCTCCAAATGCGGACCGGCACTGCGTCGATCATCCGTTGTAGCTGCCTCTGACTGCGGCGCAATGCGTCCTCGGCGTGCGTCAGATCATCGATGTCATGGCACATGCCGTACCATTGGACGATTTTCCCGGAGTGATCCCGCATTGGCTCTGCCCGGCTCGACATCCAGCGAAAGACGCCGTCGGCCCGGCGCAGGCGATATCGCATGGCAAAGGCCTCACCGGTTTCGAGGCAATTGCGAAGCAGATCGACGAACGCGCCTGCCTCGGCGGGATGCACGGAGGCTTCGACCATGGCTGCCAGCCGGGTTTTTCCCGGCTTGTCCGTGTCACAGATGTCCAGGCCGAGAAAGTCGACCATGCGCTTGTTGAAGAAGGTGGGCTCGCCATCCGGCGTCAAGCGCCAGACGTGGCTTGGCACCATGTTGACAAGCTGCAGCAGCTCCTGCTCCCGTTCGCGCAGTGCAGCCTGAGCGCTCACTGCGTCTTCGATGTCGACGGAAACGCCGTACCACTGCAGAATCGTTCCGGCTTCGTCACGTAAAGGGGTTGCCCGGCTCTCGACCCATCGATGGGGACCGTTTGCCCGCCGCTGACGGTACCTTCCTGCAAAGGTCGTACCCGCTTCGAACGCGCGTTTCAGCGCTTCGTCGGTGGCAATGCGGTCATCCGGGTGAATGTCCGTCAGGGATCGCTTGCCATTGGCCGCAATCAGATCCGTCAACGCCAACCCGGTCGTGTCGGTGGCCCACTTGTTGAGGTAGCTCGGCGTTCCGTCAGGCGTGGCGCTCCAGATGAGAGCCGGAACGGCGTCGGCCAAGCGTTGCAGCCGCAGTTCACTTTGCCGGGCGGTGAGCAGCGCCAGCTGGTGTTGCCTGGAGATGGCTGCGACGACAAGCGCCGAGAATGCGGAAATCACGAGGAAGAGCTGCAGCATGACCTGCTGCTGCCTTTGCGATCCGGCGTCACCGATAAACTGGCTGTCTCCGGATATCGTGAGCGCCATCGTAATCAGTGTCAGGAGCGTCAAGGCGACAGCAGCGCCTCGAAATTCGAAACGTGCGGCGGCCCAAAGCAGAAGCGGCAAAATGATGTAGGGCGAGGGGAAGAAGTGAGCGCTCAAGGAAAGCACAGCAACGCCGAGGAAGATGAAACAGAGAACGGCGGCCTCCGTCCAGTGTGCCACGGACAGGCCGGTTTCACCGCGCCAGGAGCGGACGAGGACCAGCACCAGTGGCGCAACCAGCAGGATGCCCGTTGCATCTCCGATCCAGAATAGTGGCCACACCGATGCGAATGTCTGGGACTTCACGCCGAACCAGGCAAGGGTTGCACTCCCGACGGTCGCGCTTGCGAGGGGCGCTACTCCCGCACCCAAAACGACGAAAGCGAGGACCTGTTGAAGGGTTTCCAGCCGCACGGGACGGCCAATGGCGCTGCTGAGCAGCATCGCTCCGGCGGAGGCACAGAGCGCGTTGCCGACGAAGATCAAGAAACCTGCAGGAAGCGGGCTGTGAAACCACACGAGCTGGGCAAACATCTCGGCAAAGCAGCCGCTGATGATCCACCAGGGCCAGCTGTGAGGAGACGTGAGGATGAGTGTCGCCATGAACACGCCGCCGGGAGGCCAGATCGAGACGGTGATGCCCGGGACGATAGCAAGGACATTCGCAAATCCGCAGCCCAGCACGTAGGCGGCGAAAAACGCAACGAGATGCAAAACCTGCGGTCGGCTTGATCGGAACCGCCGCCAGTGGGAAGCTCGCTCGACGGATGGTCGTTCGGTCGGCGCCCACGGCAACGCGCTCCCCGCCGGCCCTGGCGACGTTCGCTCGAGCCCTTGCACCGGATGATCGACTGTTTCTGAATGGCTGTCGCTAATTGCTCTAGAAGCTGATTCCATCGGCTGCTCCGATCGGACAGAGAAAGCCTGGGCACCGTGGGGGGTCTACCAAGGCGCTGTAAACGAAGTCTGGCGGGGCGAACCAACCATTCCTCTAACCCTATCGCAATCACGGCCATACCGCAGCCTATGGAAGTCTATGAGAAGGCGTGCTGCCAGGCGAGTCCGGATGCTACTCTTCGCCTATGCTCAAGTACAGCTTAGAATAGACCGCTCAGTTGTCATAGATTTCCATAGGATGCAGGCGAGACGCGGCGAGAATAGGATGGCGGATAGTTTGCGCAGTCCGACTCTCGAGAACAACTGCTATGCAGAGCGCTGATAGTGGCTTTCCTCGTCCTGCAGGAGAAGGCAATGACGAAGGCGTTCGATTCACCTGACGAAATCGGGCTGAAAGCAATGCAGGCGGTGCGGATCATCGAAAGCGTGGTCGGCAACGCCTGGGCGGCGAATTCGGCCGGCGAGATCGTTTGCGTCAGCCCTGCGGTACTGTCGCGGCTGGACTTGACGCTTGAGGAGTTCGGCTACCAGTCGGATGGTGGTCCGCTGGGCTGGAGGCGAATGATCCATCCGGATGATTACGAGCGGTCTATGGCGCTCTGGCGCTGGTGCCTTGAAACTGGCCAGCACTTCAACATCGAACACCGAACTCTGCGCGCAAGCGGCGCTTACGGTTGGAGTCGAACGTCTGCTCAGCCCTTGCGTGATGGTGAGGATGATATCCTTGGCTGGTACGGCGCGATCATCGACATCGAAACGTCTGCCGCCGCCGCTCGTTTTGTCGATACCGCGGAGGCGGCCGTACAGGAATTGCCAAGCTCATTGAGCGCAATTCACCCCGACGACCGAACCGCAGCGGCGCATGCAGCCGCGCGTGCATTCTGGACGGGCGTTCCGCAGGTAACGAGGCACAGGAAGCGCCAGCCCGACGGCAAGTATCGGTGGACGGAAACACGCGCCGAGCCCGGATACAGCGTCAGCGTCGATATCGATGAGTTGGTGACGGATCGCGAGCCTCGCATGGTTGCGGCATCCGATAGCGCTGGCGAACCAGAACCACTGCGGTCTGCGAGAGCTGTCGAGAGCATATTCGGCAACGGCTGGGCCTTCGATGCGCGCGGACGATGGATTTACCTGCATCCATTTGCGCAGAACTCGCTCGGCGTCACGCCTGAGCAACTGAACATTTCCGTTGACGAAGGTCACACGGCCTGGAAGCAATTGCTGCATCCGGACGACTATGAGCGGACCGCAGCGGTATGGAATCGTTGCCTCGAAACGGGGGATGACTTCAATGTCGAGTTTCGCTTCCGCCGCGTATCGGGAAGTTATGTCTGGGCCAGAACTGCCGCCCGGGCCGCCCGCGACGCCCGAGGCCGCATCCTGGGTTGGTTCGGCATCGCGCTCGACATCGATGTTTACAAGAAGACCGTTGAAGCTTTGCGTGGCCGAGAGCTTGAACTCTCGCAACTTGTTGACATGGTCCCAGTTCACATCCGCCGACTGGGGCCCAACGGCGAACCGACCTTTTTCAACAAGCGCCTGCTTGATTTTTATGGGTGGAAAGATCTTGCACAGTTGGAAACAGCGGCTGGCAGCCGGCTGGCGACGGCGATGGAAATGCTCGTGCATCCGGACGACTCCGCGCGTCTCCTGGAAGCGGTCCGCCATTCCGTGGCGACAGGCGAATCCTACGGAATGAAGTATCGTTTGCGCCGCTCGGACGGCGTCTATCGTTGGGTCGAAGGACGCGCGGTGCCGCTGATCAACCAGGAAGGGGCGATCGTAAACTGGTATGCGATCTCGATCGACATCGATGACGAGATGCGTGCGCAGAACGCGTTGCGCGACCGAGAAAGGGAACTCTTACAGCTCGTCGACATCGTTCCCAGCCTGCTTTGGCGCCTGAACCGTCAGGGCGAGCCAACGTTTTTCAACAAGCGGCTGATGTGCTTTCTCGGTCTCGACGCTGCCAATTCCGAACAGCCAGACCCGGGCCGTCTGGCGTCCGCCTTCAGAGCGTCCGTGCACCCGGACGATGCTTCAGGCCTCGAGGAGGCACTGGGCCGGTCTGTCGCGACCGGCGAGAACTTCTCAAAACGGTTTCGCCTGCGCCGGTCGGATGGCGTCTATCGCTGGGTTGAAAGCAATGCAGAACCCTTGCGCGACGATAGCGGGCAGATCGTGCAATGGTACGGGCTGTCACATGATATCGACGACCAATTGCGCGTCGAAGATGCGCTGCGTGAACGGGAGCGGTCACTGTGGCAACTGGTTGAGACGTTGCCGGCGATGATCGACTGCGCCGCACCAAACGGCGAGCCGGTCTATCGCAGCCAACAGTTGCGGGAGTTTCTCGGGTATAATCTTGAGGACCTGGACGGAACGGCGAAGTCCCGGCTGGACGCAACGCTAGATGCCGGGGTGCATCCCGACGATGTCGCAGGCGTCAAGGAGAGGTATGCGCATTCCTTGGCCACGGGCGAACCCTATGCGCGCAAGCATCGCCTACGGAGGTTTGACGGCGTTTATCGGTGGGTCGAGACCAGAGCGGCTGCCATGCGCAATCTGGAGGGTGCGATCGTCCAATGGAACGTAATTTGCCTTGATATTGATGGCGAGGTTCAGGCTGAGGACGAATTGCGACTTGCGCAAGAGAGACTTTCCAGAGCCAGTCAATCGGCGAGCCTGGCCGAGCTTTCGGCGTCAATCGCCCACGAGGTGAACCAACCATTGGCAGCGATCGTGGCCAATTCCAATGCCTGTCACCGTTGGTTGCTGGCTGAACCACCCAATCTCGAGCGGGCAAAGATAACTGCCGAACGCATTATCCGTGATGCCAACTCCGCCTCGGAAGTCGTCAGCCGCATCCGCGCCCTGTTCAAGCAGCGTGTCGAGCCTCAGAGCGATAGCGATCTCGTGAGCGCAATCGCCGAAGCCGTTCATCTCATCGCGGAGGAGGCCATGCGCCGTCGCGTTCGGGTCGACGTCGATATCGAGAAAACCCTTCCCTATGTTGCGGTGGATCAGGTGCATATTCAACAGGTTCTGGTGAACCTCATTCGCAACGGCATGGATGCGATGGACGCTGTGGCCCGCGACCGCGTCGTTCGTGTCCAGGTCCGTCGCGTGGGGGATTTCGTCGCGACGGAGGTCAGCGACATTGGCACGGGGGTCGAGTTTCCGGAACGAATATTCGAATCCTTCTTTACGACGAAAGTGAACGGAATGGGGATGGGCCTGGCAATTTGTCGTTCGATCATCGAGTCGCACGGGGGGCGGCTGTGGGTGCAAAACAATGAAACAAATGGCGCAACCTTCACGTTTACCTTGCCGATCGAAGTGGAAGCAGCGGCATGACGAACGAGGAATACACAGTTTTCATCGTCGATGACGACAATCGGATCCGCGAGGCCCTGTGCGAGCTCTTGGCCTCACACGGTATCCAGGCGATCGCCTTCGGTTCGGCCGGAGACTATGTCAATTCGGAAAAACCGGATGCGCCTGCCTGCCTGCTTCTGGATATCGAATTGCCGGACATCAACGGTCTCGACCTTCAAAGCGAAATAGCCAAAGGGGAGCATCCGCCGATCGTATTCATAACCGGTCACGGAGACATCCGTTCGTCGGTGCGGGCCATAAAGGATGGCGCGGTCGATTTCTTGACCAAACCGTTTACCGACGCGGATTTGATGGCCGCCATTCATGCGGCCATAGCCGAGGATGAGAAAAGACGGGCCGAGCGCGCAGAGTTCGGAAAGCTGAGGCGACGCTACCTTGACCTGACACCGCGCGAGCGGGAGGTGCTGCCGCTGGTCATAAGCGGGCTGCTCAACAAGCAGGCGGCCGCAGAACTTGGCATCAGCGAGGTGACCCTGCAGATCCACCGGCGAAATGTGATGCAGAAGATGAAGGCAGACTCCTTTGCCGACCTCGTGCGCATCGCCGAACGTTTGAAGATACCCGTTACCCATGCCCGCAAGACAGGCGTGAAATCGATGGCTTTGCCGCATCGGCAGGTCGTCGCGATCGTTGACGACGATCCGAGATTGCTGGAGTCCCTGGAGGATCTGTTGGAGTCGGCCGGTTACTCGGCTCGCAGCTTCTCGTCTGGCCGATCGCTGCTTTCCGCTGGGCTCCCGGGTCTGGATGCGCTCATTACGGATATAGGGATGCCGGGAATGGACGGGTTCGAACTGAGGGACCTGGTCAAGACGAAAGAGCCGGGCCTTCCTGTTTTCCTGATGACTGGCCGGCACGAGATCGCCGATCAGTTGAGTGCGCGCGACCGGACGAGCTGCTTCAGAAAACCCTTCGACGCGCAGGTTCTGCTAGCGACGCTGGCCGCCGCATTGGGTGACCGGCACATGGAGGGAAACGATGAAACTTGAGATGCCGCTAGAGCCGACGGTCGTTTCGCAGGCACATTGTCAAAGCGAACGCCCGCCCGTCGTGATCGTCGACGATGCATGCGGGACGAAACAGAGGCCAATCTGATGCAACACGCTCAAACCAAGACGGAAGAGCCTGCGGAACCGATCGTCTACGTCGTCGACGACGACGAGGCCATGAGGGAAGCGCTGCTCGATTTGTTCATGGTGACCCAAAAGCGGGTGACTGCGTTCTCGAACGGGCCTGAGTTTTTGGAGACGGCAGACATCCGGGCGCCCGGTTGCCTTGTTCTTGATTTCAACATGCCAGGGGGCACGGGTCTGGACCTCCAGGAGCATCTTTCTCTTGCTGGTAGTCGCCTGCCGGTGATCTTTCTGACGGGGCATGCAGATGTCCCGACCAGCGTAAAGGCGATGAAGGCTGGCGCCATGGACTTCATCACCAAGCCGTTCGCCGATCACGATCTGCTCGAGGCGGTGGATCGTGCCATTAAGCTCGACGCCGAGCGCCGCAAGGTCGAGGCGGAACGCGACCGGATCCGGGCGCTGGCAGATACTCTTTCTCCTCGCGAGCAGGAAGTGATGTTTGCAGTCGTGAGTGGCCTGATGAACAAGCAGGTCGCCTACCAGCTCGGCATCAGCGAAATGACCGTGAAGCTCCATCGAATGAGCCTCATGCGCAAGATGCAGAGCCGTTCGCTGGCAGATCTCGTGCGAAAGACTGAACAGCTACGACGGAATTGAGCAACTCACAGGCCTGCAGGAATCCGGAGTTATGTAGCAACTGTCACCAATGGCCGCTTTTAGGCCCGAAGCGGACATCCGGCGACAATCGCTCGAGACTGGAGCTTGCATTCCACGAACACAGGAGTTCAACGTGCGGAACCGCGGCCAACAGTGTCGGGGTCCCGCACATGGATGCGTTCGCGCCGACCTAGAGCGTCATTCCACCGTCGATCGTCAGGCTTGATCCAGTCATGTAGGATGAAGCTGGGCTGGCGAGATATGACACCACGCCTGCTATCTCTTCTGGAGCGGCGACGCGCTTCAACGGGCTCCGGGCCGACAGCATTTCGATAGCGCCGGCATTCATGTCGGTTTCTGTTGGGCCTGGCTGGATGTTGTTAACCGTGATTCGCCGAGGCGCAAGATCGAGCGCAAGGCCTTTGACCATGGCCGCGACGGCGGCCTTGGTGAGCTGGTAGACACTCGCTCCGGGCGAGCCAGTGCTGATGGCCACATTGGAGCCAATCGTGATGACGCGGCCGCCATCCTTAAGATACGGCACGGCGGCCTGTATCGACAGATAGACACCCCGAACGTTGATGTTGAGCATCATGTCTAGTTCTTCCAGGCTTACAGAATCGACGGTGTTGATACGCAATATGCCTGCATTGACCACCACAGCATCAATTGGTCCAAGGAGGTCCACAGTCTTTGCCACGGCCGCGCGAATAGCCTCGGGGTCACCGCTGTCGGCTTGGATGGCGATAGCTCGGCCGCCGATGGACCCAATGTTCGCGACCAGTGCATTGGCACTGTCCGGACGCGACACGTAGGTGAAGGCCGTGTCGAAGCCGTCCTTCACCAGTTGTTCGACGGCTGCCCCGCCGATACCACGTGAACCACCGAAGACGAGTGCGGTTTTACGCTGATTGATCGTCATGCCATTCTCCTTTATTGACTGATTAGTCCATTATTGGGCAAAAGAAAGCCTCTTCGTTTGAAGAGGCAAACTCACGGTTTCAGTCTGTGGATCGCGAAGCGCCCCATCGACTTGAGGTCTGAAGCCGCAGCACCGCTGCGTGCTGCCACTTGAAGTCCCGCCATCACCATCTGAACGAATGCCGACGCCTCTACCGGGTCAAGCCCGGGATCGACCTCTCCCAACCGTTGGCCTTCCTCGATCCGTTCGACGATACGTCGACCAAGCAGGGCGCTCGCCTTCTCTCGGCGCAAATTCAGTTCTTCATCCGTAATGCCGAACTCGCCAACGGAACCGACGCCCATACAACCAAGGGCGCGCTCGCAATCGTCATCAGACACCAGGCCAGTGAGCAGGTCCTCGATGCCTTTCAGTGGCGAGGTCGGCTCGCCGAGCCTCTTGAGGTGGCCCGAGTTGGTTCGCCGCTGATATGTGTCGAGCGCCTCGATATATAGGGTACGCTTGTCGCCGAATGCGCCGTATAGACTTTGCCTGCCGATGCCCATCGCCTCGCGCAAATCGTCGGTTGACGTCGCTGCAAATCCCTTCGCCCAGAACAGCCGTAAGGCCTTGTCTAAAGCCGTGTCGCGGTCAAACTCTCTTGGTCTTGCCATGGGAAAGGGTAGTAGCTGTTATTGACTGATCTGTCAATAACCTTGTCTAAAAGCCGGATGACCGCTCCTGGCGCAAAGCTGACAACGCCTCATCGTTTTCGGTTGGTGGTATTTGCTACATAATTCCGCAGGTGACGACCCTTGCCAGGGAAAGGGAGGCCGCCTGCCCATGGGCAAACGGCCCCTAGGTGTGCCGGCCTTTGGCAGTCGTGCCGCGGGGAGGGGGCTGCGACACTTAGATCATCACCTCCTAAAGAAGGTGCCGGCGAAGGATGATGATGAAAGCTTACGGTCTTTCACGCATCCGCATCACTATACATTCGTTTAGCGGGCCGTTCGCGGCGCGGAGCCGGTTGTCGTTCAGGACAGGCGATGCATGCATCCTAACCACGGCGGCCGGAAAAGAGGCGTGGTCGATCATTTCCGTCTTTTAGCTCCCGCCGAGACCTCACTGCAGAAGTTCCGACTTCCTTACGAGGTCGCTGAAGGTCCGGGCCTGCATCTTCTTCATAGCGCTTGCGCGATGAAGCTTGACCATGATTTCGCTGATTCCCAGTTCGTATGCCGCCTGTTTGTTCATGAGACCTTCGGTGACGAGCTTCATGACCTGCCTCTCACGTGGGGTGAGACTGGCCGCGCACTGGCGGGCATGCTTTCTCCTTAGAGCCATATCCCGCTGCTTTTTTCCTTCCTCCATGGCTGCGGCGACCGCACAAAGTAGGTCGTCCACCACGAAGGGTTTCAACAGGAAATCGACGGCTCCCGCCTTCATGGCGGTGACGCTCGTCGGGACGTCTCCATCGCCGGTCATGAAAACGATTGGAAGTTCGAAGCCTGCATCCGACAGTTTCCTTTGATACTCGATACCGCTCATGCCTGGCATTTTCACATCGAGCAACAGGCACCCTACGGCCTCTGGATCGCCCCTTTCGTCGAAATCCGCAGTGTCGACGAACGCTTCGGCCGGTATTCCGGAAGAGCCAAAGAGTTCAAGCAGCGCCGAGCGAATTCTCTCATCGTCGTCGATGATGTGGACCACGTTGACGTCGGTGGCGGTTTCGATGGGGTTTGAACGTTCGGGCATCGCTTAGCTCCCTTGATCGTCAAGAACCAACATCCGCCCATTTTATCCGCCGTGGTTTTGCTGGCTATAAAACGAAGGTTTGCCCTCCCGTGGGTTCGAAGACCGTTCCGTATGTTCCGTCAGCACTCGATGGTTTGCAGTCAGACGCTACAAAGCGAAACACACGGTGCGATCGCCCGAAAGGTGACCTCGATCAGCTGTTCGGGAAATGCCAGGCGGGAAACACCAATCAGGTTGCTCGCACACTCCGGAATCTCCGCTCCATACATTTCCTTGCGGACCCTGCCAGCGGCCGCAAACGCGGCGTCCACATCGAGTACGTAGAGTGTCTCTTCGACCACGTCGTCGAGTGAAGCGCCGAATTCGGCAAGGACAGTGACGGCATTGGCGTAGGTCTGCCGCATCTGCTCTTCCATGCTCGAAAAATCGACTGGTCTTCCGGCAGGGTCCAGCCTTGCCGGGGCCACGAGGTTGCCGGCCCTGTCGTGGCTTAGCTGTCCGGAGACATAGATGATGCCTTTAACCTGCACGGCCTGGGAATAGCCGTAGGCTTTTTCCCATGGCACACCGAAGTTTGCGGTCCGTTTGATCGGGGAACACATGAAATCCTCCATTCCTTCCGGGCGGGCGGTGGCCTCAACCGCTCATTTCCGTTTCAAAGTCCGGTCGGTTAGACCTCTCATGACGTCGCTCTACCAATACGGCTGGGCCGGCCTTGCCGAAAGTAAACTGAAGTTTGGCTATCCAAATGCACTTGGCATCGAGGAGCAGTTCGCCGGAAAAATGCTCCCGGCGGCCGGCGGCGGATTTGCGGGCACTTCTGAGTGTGACGAACCCCCACCGTCTAGTGGAAAAAGGGCGCCTGAGGCGCCCTTTGACACGCTACTTGGTGATGAAGCTGAGGATGTCCTGGTTGATGACGTCCGCGTGTGTGGTCGCCATGCCGTGAGGGAAGCCCTTGTAAATCTTGAGGGTGGAGTTCTTCAGGAGCTGAGCTGAACGGGGGGCGGAAATCGCGAGCGGAACAACCTGGTCGTCATCGCCATGCAGCACCAGCGCCGGCACATCGATCATCTTCAGGTCTTCGGTAAAGTCGGTCTCCGAGAAGGCCTTGACGCCAAGGTAATGGGCGTTGGCGGCTCCCATCATCCCCTGTCGCCACCAATTGTGGCTGACCGCTGCGGACGGCGTGGCGCCTGGCCGGTTGAAGCCGTAAAAAGGGCCGTTTGCGATGTCGTGATAGAGCTGCGCCCTGTTGGCCGCAAGGGCCTCGCGATAGCCGTCGAGCGCCTCGATCGGAAGCCCCTCGGGATTGTTCGGCGTCTTCAGCATAAGCGGTGGCACGGCGCCGATCAGGACGAGCTTGGCCACACGCCCCTTGCCGTGACGGGCGACGTACCGGGTCGCTTCGCCTCCGCCCGTCGAATGCCCGATATGGATCGCGTTGCGCAGATCCAATTGCCGCACGAGAGAGGCCACGTCGGAGGCGTAGTGATCCATGTCATGGCCACCGCTCACCTGCTCCGATCGCCCGTGGCCACGACGGTCGTGGGCAATGACGCGATAGCCTTTTGCGAGGAAGAAGAGCATCTGGTTGTCCCAGTCATCTCCGCTCAATGGCCAGCCGTGATGAAACACGATCGGCTGCGCGTCGCGCGGACCCCAATCCTTGTAAAAAATCCTGGTCGAGTCTTCTGTCGTTACGTATCCGTGACCGGGTTGCTCGGCTGTCATGGCCATTCCTTTCTGTGCTGGTCGTGCCGCATCAAATGGTGGTTTCGGGCCGCGATGCTGAGCTCTCGAAGCGCGGTCCTGCGGTGGGCGCCGTCGTTAACGGAGGACCGTTTCGACGCCCTGCGGGACCCTGTTTCTCCGGGAGTAACGGCCGGCATGCGACGTGAAGACGCTAGCAGTTGGCGTATGGCGGGAAAGGTATACCTTGGTTTCGGCGACCATTCGCGGCCGTTCAAGGGCCTGAACGTCAACGCGATGTCTCGGGACTTTAAAGTCGCAGGGCATGGACCTCAACGGCAGTTTCTATGCCCTCGAGCACGTGTCGCCCGAGGTGTTCGGTCTGCTCGTGGCAGGCTGCCGCGTCCACGAATTCTCCCGAAAGAAGGACGGGACGGCGCAGGCGTTTGGTCAGCGCCTCGAGCTTGAAGGCCCTGTTGACGGCTGACCCGATCACGGTGAAGTCGAGACGGTGTCTTGAACCGATGTTGCCATAATTGACCTTGCCGAGGTGGACGCCCATGCCGAAGCGCATTCGGTCGTCCTGCGGCCAAAGCCGGGATGCCGCCTGATACCCCTCCTGGACCGCCGCGATGAGGTGCATGCAGGCCTGCGGCCGGTCCATGGGAAAAACGGCGAGCAGACCGTCTCCGATGAACTTCAGGATTTCTCCGCCATGCTGTTCGATCGGCTCTCCGACAGCGTCGAAGAAGCCGTTCAAGATTTCGATCAGCTCGTCACGCGGCAATCGGTCCGACAGACGGGTGAAGTCCCTCAGATCACAGACGAGAATTGCTGCATTGATCGTGGCGCCCGTCCCTCGTCTGGTTGCGCCACGCAACACTTCTGCAGAGGCATGCGAGCCGACATAGGTGTCCAGTAACGTGCGAGCCAGCTGGCTCTTGACGCGGATTTCGGTGACGAGGGACAGCCAGGGCAAAAGCGCGTCGAACAGTTCCAGTTCCTCTGCGCAAAAGCCACCATGCCGGTCCGTCGCAAAGGTGAGGAGGTGGCGGCGGCCCTGCGTATGATCGAGAGGCCACGCGGCGTAGTCCGTGTGGCCGGCGTGCTTCAGTTCTTCGTAGACCGCAAAACGATGTGGACCGACGATCTGCAAATTCTGCCGAACCCGCAGCCCGCTGACGATCGCCAGTTGAAAGGGGCTGCGAAGGAAGGCGTCGGTTGCCTCGACGTCATAAGCGATGGTCTGGATGTTGGCGGTCGATTGTCCGCGCACCCATGTCATGCGCGTACCCAGCCATTGTGGATGGTGCACGCGCAGATGAAGCGTTGCTCTGCTCAGCGCGACGCGGCAGCGCACGAGCCGACCGCAGAGCTCGGCAAAAACCTTCTCTGCCAAGGGCTCGTCGCGGATCCCGGTCGCGAGCCAGTGCAAAATCTGCTCGCGCATTTCAGTTTTTAGCTCCAATCCCATGGCCTCAACATACGCGCTGATGTGACCGCGAGAGACGTATACGAGCGTTTGAGGAGGGCAGGCGCGGTGCAGAGTGCGAACCCCGAGATGTTTGCCCAATACGCCTCTGTTTGCGGTCCGGCCTGATCTGCTTGGCGATCAGCAGATCAGGTCGCTGTATTCCGGATGCTGAACGGCATAGTTGGCCATGAACACGCATCGGGGCGCGACCTTCTGTTGCCGCTCGCGCAAGATGGCAAAGAGGCCGTTCGCGAGCTTCGTGGCAAATCCTGCTCCAGAGTATTCGAACGGCACCTCCGTGTGGATCAGCACCAGCACGCCTGCCTCCATGCGATAGTAGGCGGCTGCAATCGCATCCGCGTCGATGGAGAGTTCGAAGCGGCAATTTTGGGGATTATCGAGTACACGATGCGGCAAGTTTAATCTCCTCGCTGCTGTTGCAGCCATCGACCCGCAGGCCCCTTCAGGCTGGACCGTGGTCTTGTGCCGACGTTGCAATCCAACCAGGTCAACGGCCGATTGATGCCTCACGGCGCGCCGTGGGCAGCAATCGACCGGTTGTTATTAATTAGAGCAGTCGTCTGGTTCGCTCCCGACGGAAGCCTTCCGTCAGTAGTCCCACCAGGCCGGAACGAAGCGGTAAAGGTCGCCGGCGGTCGCTACACGACCGACCGATGGGAACGGCATGTGCGTGGAAACCAGCCAGGAGCCGGTCTCTGCAAGTTCTTTCATGAGCCGCAGTCGAACGCGGGTCGCTTCTTCGGGGTCGTGTTCGAAGCCGTTGTGCCACTCGGGGTGGTCGAAGGAGACGGGGAACAGGGCGTCGCCGCCGAATATCAGCCGCTCGCCGCCGGACGAAATCCGCACCACGCTGTGCCCGGGGGTGTGACCACCGGTACGGGTGACCACCACTCCCGGCGCCACTTGCGCCTGCTGGTCAAAAGTCCGCAGATGGCTGCGATAGGCATTCAGAAACTCAAGCGACGCTTTGCGCGCGAGATCCGCGAGCGCCGGTGGCATGGCGGTAAGCGAGAAGTCGGGCGCCTGCCAGAACTTGGTCTCGGCGGCGCACACATGGACGCGAAGATCCGGGCGCATCCGTTCCTTGACGCCTTCGACGAGGAGCCCGCCGACATGGTCGAAGTGCATGTGCGTCAGCACCACGTCGGTCACGGCGGCGAGATCAACGCCGGCGGCCTCCAATCGATGGACAAACTGTCCTGCCCGCGGGAAATCGGGATACTCCTCGCCCAGACCGCTGTCGATGAGGATCGTCTGGTCGCCGCTGCGCACGACAACGGCGTTCAGCGCCCAATCGAAGGCAACCTTTGAAAGAAACCTGTCGTCGAGCCAGGCGCCCCGCACCTTGGGGTCGGCGTTGGTGGCCATCGACTCGGCCGGCGGGGTCAAGATGCCATCGCTAATGACCAAGACGTCGATGTCACCAACCCGTACCGCATAGCGTGAAGGAACCAGCTCATCCGGTGCGGCTCTTTCCTGCGGAATAATCTTTAGGGAACTCGTTTGAACATTCGACATGATGTGCTCCTGTCGTCGCGGTTGAAATATGTCGGTCAGGATTACATCGCGGAGTCTAGATTCCGGTCTTTTGGCGGTCGAGCTACACCTGAGTATGGGACCACTGCCCGTCCCCGGGCGCCGTGAAGCGAGTCCAGCTCTTTCAGCAGCGCGTCATGCGCGCGTGTTGCCCCGGTCAGCGGTGGGTGGAGTGGGTCTCCCCAAACCTGCGTATAGTTTCAGCGGTCCAGTCAATTGCCTAGGCTAGGTCCGGTATGGGCAGGCGGCCGTTGCTCGGCCCGAGACATCGCGAACGCGATGATTGGCGCACCCGCAGGCGGATTGCACTCCATGACAGCCAAAGAGGTTAAATTGATCGCCCTGTCCGGTGCGCAGCCACTGTTGGACGTATCGGAATACTGCCGGCGCGCGGGCATCTGCGAAGCCGAAGAGCGGAGACTGCTTTTGCTCCTTGGGCGACAGGCGTCCTGCCACGAACTCCAGATGAATATCGTAGAGCGGCGAATGCGTGCACGCTAGCGACCCGTCACAGTTGCCGTGCCGAACACACGCCCCAGAACCTGTGGTGGTCCAGGCGCTGGACAATTGCACGGCGCGCGCTCGTCCATTGCGCGCCGCGAGCGGCCCTGGTCACTCCGGCAAGCCTGCAAACCGCAAGCCGACGGCAAACCGCTTGAAATCGTCTGGTCGATGGATCGGCAGCCAATCGCGCAGATTGGAAACACACAAGGCCGGATCAAGTTGCCGCAGGCGCTCCATGTACCGCCTTGCCTCGTCGGGACGACCGGCAAGCGCATGGCTGGCTGCGGCAAGTGCGACCGCGGCCAGCAGGCTCGGCAGGTTCGCAAGTGCCTTCTCGGCCCAGACCACCGCATCGTCGTAATTTCCGGAAAAGAAATGCGCGATCGCCGTTCCCGTCTGCATTCGGAACATCTCCGGATCGAGTGGGCTCAGGCGAACGGCATGGGTCAGATCCTTGATCGCGCTCTCCGTCTCTCCCCGAAAGACGCGCAGCACGCCACCCAGAAACCACGCGAGCGCGAAATTCGGATTGAGCAGCCGGGCCCTGTCGATCAAAGCGATGCCGGCGTCGAGATCGTCGGCGAGATGGCCGAGCGCATGCCCGCCTCTCGTGAGCGCCACGGCGTCGTCCCGGCCAAGCTCGACCGCGAGCCGCGCCAGTCGTGTGCCTTCCGCGATCTCTGCCGTGCGGTCGACCATCCAGCCGTTGAGCTTGCGCCAGAAGAAGCACCAGGCGGCGCCGCCATAGGCTGCGGCGAATTCATCGTCGAGCGCAATCGACTTGTAAAAGAGAGGCAGTGCCGCCTCGAGCGCCTCGCGGGTGCCGCTGTGCAGTTTTGCCATGCCGCGAAGATAGTAGTCGTAGGCGTCGAGGCTTTCGGTCGGCTTGCGCTTGGCGCGTTCGATCTCGATCCGTTCGAGTTGCGGCGCGATCGCGCCGACAACGCTTTCGGCTATCCCATCCTGCAACTCGAAGATGTCGTCGAACGTGCCTTCGAAGCGCTCGGCCCAGAGATGCGCTCCGGTCGTGGCGTCGACGAGCTGGCCGGTGATGCGGACCTTGTTTCCCGATTTGCGCACGCTCCCTTCCAGTACGTAACGCACGCCAAGTTCGCGACCGACCTCGGCCGCCTCCACGGTCCGGTCCTTGTAGGTGAAGCTCGAATTGCGTGCGATGACGAACAGCCACCGAATGCGCGAGAGTGCGGTGATGATGTCCTCCACCACCCCGTCCGTAAAATACTCCTGCTCCGGATCGCCGCTGAGGTTCTGAAAAGGCAAGACGGTTATCGAGGGTTTTTCGGGCAAGGGGAGCGCCGGCGCCGGCACGCGTGCCTCTCCATCATTGTGATCGGCGACGCTCAAACCTCGCGCAGGGGCCTCGTTTCCAACGTCGACAAGGTTGACATCGCCGACGAAGCGGAAGCCCTTGCGGGGGATGGTGCGCACCAGATGCTGGTCTTCGCCGTTGTCGCCGATCGCCTTGCGAACCGCGTTTATGTGGCTGGTGATCGTCGATTCCGACACGATCCGACCGCCCCAGACGGCGAGCAGAAGATCATCCTTGCCGACGACTCTTTCTCGATTTTCGATGAGATGCACCAACAGGTCGAAGACCTGCGGACCGACGGCGACAACCTGCCCGCTGAGCGTCAATTCCCGGCGTTCCGGATCGAGCCGATAATCTGCGAACTTGAATTGCACCTTGAGGTCTCCTGGACGACTTCCCCGGCTGGCGATTGCCATCCGCGGATAACCAACACGCCATTGCGTCGTTAGAACATCCCGCCACGATCACACAATCGCTTGGACGGACAATCAAGCTATCCACAAGGGTAATTCAAGACAGGCCCAAGGACTTCCCTGGAGCATAGGGGCACTCTCAGCGCAGATCGACAGCAATGGTGCGGTCGAGAAAAGCAGAGTGAACCCATGAAGATCGTCGTCATCGGAGGCACCGGCCTTATCGGATCGAAACTTGTGAAGAGCCTGCGCGAGCGCGGACACGACGTGCTCGCTGCCGCACCAAATACTGGCGTCAACACGATCACGCGTGAAGGTCTGGCCGCGGCGATGGATCGGGCAGATGTCGTCGTCGATGTCGCCAACGCGCCGGTTTGGGACGACAAGGCTGTTCTCGAATTCTTCGAGACGTCGGGGCGCAATCTTTTGGCAGCGGAAGCTGCAGCCGGCGTTCGCCACCACGTCGCGCTGTCGATCGTCGGCAGCGAACGGTTGCCCGACAACGGCTATTTTCGAGCGAAGATCGCCCAGGAAAGCCTCATCAAGGCATCCGGTATTCCCTATACCATCCTGCGGGCCACGCAGTTTTTTGAGTTCGTCGGCGGCATTGCGCAATCGGCGACGGTCGACGGCGAGGTTCGCCTTTCGCCGGCGCTGTTCCAGCCTATTGCTTCAGACGACGTTGCCGCGGCACTTGCCGATGTTGCGCTCGCAGCACCGGTCAATGGAACGATCGAAGTTGCCGGACCGGAAGCCATGCCGCTCGATGAGGTCGTCAGGCAATTTTTGCGGGCAACAAAGGATGACCGAAAGGTCGTTCCCGACGTTCACGCTCGCTATTTCGGCGCGCTGCTGGATGACCAGTCGCTGACCCCCGGCAAGAACCCGCGGCTCGGTGCAATCCGCTTCGACGATTGGGTCGGCCAACAGGTCGGGCTTTGAAGTCGCAAGGACCGATATCCGCAAGGTGGTGGCGTCCGAGCGGCGCGCGGCCCTGACATCCTCCTGGCAGCGCGGCCGCTTCGCAGCCAACCTATTTCAACGGGAACCGAGACAATGGATACGCTCGAGCACAAGATTGCCACCGCCACGGGACGCGCCTCGACCGGCGTTGCCGAAAAGCGATCCAGCAAACGAAAGAAGATTGGCATGCTCCTATGCCTTAGCGCCGCGGTGGCCATTGCCGGCGGCTGGGCCTGGGCCCGTCCAGGCGACGAAGTATCGACGGATAACGCCTATGTCCGTGGGGACGTGACGTCGTTGGCGCCGAAGATCGCCGGCTATGTCGTGGCCGTCGAGGTTCAGGACAATCAAAGTGTTCGGGCGGGACATGTGCTTTTCCGGATCGATGACAGGGACTATCGGGCTCGTCTTGCTCAGGCGGCGGCCAATGTCGAAGCTGCCAGGGCCCGGCTCGTCAATGTCGATGCCGAGACAGAGCTTCAGCACGCCCTTATTCGCCAGGCCGAAGCCCAGAAGCTGTCGGCCGTCGCAGAGATGAATCTCGCCGCCAAGGCATATGAGCGCCGGCGCGAACTGATCCGCAGCAATACCATCAGCCAGGCGCATGTCGACGAAAGTGATGCGGCGCGGTCGAAAACGCAGGCAGGCGTATCTGCGGCCTTGGCAACGATCGAGGCCCAGAAGCAACGCATTGCCGTCCTTGCGGCGCAGCGTGAGGCCGCCGTCGCAGCCGTGGCCCAGGCCGAGGCTGCGCGCGACCTTTCCCAGATCGACCTCGAGAGCACGGTCGTGCGTGCCCCGGTTGGTGGCGTCATCGGCAACCGCCAGGTTCGTGTCGGCCGTTTCGTCGCCCCCGGCACTTCCCTGCTCGACATCGTTCCGGTCGACGACGTGTGGGTTGTCGCCAATTTCAAGGAAACGCAACTCGAGCACCTCCAGCCGGGTCAGCGTGTGCGGATCCGGATCGACGGGTATCCGGGGCAAGTCCTTGAAGGCACGGTTGACAGCTTTGCGCCCGGGAGCGGTTCAGCCTTCAGCCTGCTGCCGTCGGACAATGCAACCGGCAACTTCGTTCGCGTCGTCCAGCGGGTGCCGGTCAAGATCCGATTTGGCCGCAGCCCCTTGACTGGACGTCTCGTGCCCGGACTGTCCGCAAGGGTCGACGTGGATCTCGGGAGAGGGTCATGACCACGCACCTGCCCGCCACGATAAATCGCGAGGCGTCTGCACCAGGCACGTTGCTTGTCGCCGGCATCGTGCTCGCGGCGTTGACGGAGGCGATCGCCAGCACTGTTCTTTCGCTCGGCCGCGGCGACATCATCGGCGACATCTATGCGACGCCCGACGAATTCGCCTGGCTCGACGTCGGCTACACCGCCTTCAAGCTCATCGGCTTCATGGTCGCCGCTTCGATGCTCAACCGCATCCGGCCGCTCAGTCTCATTATCGGTTCGACGCTCATCATGGGGCTCGCGTCCGGGATGGCGTCCGCGACGACGTCGCTCAATCTCTTGATTGCCCTGCGGGTCATTCAGGGGCTTGCCGGCGGTGTCCTTCTCGTTGCGGGGCAGACCACCATCTTCTTTGCCTTTCGGAGCGCCCATCAGCCAATCCTTCAGGCGCTGTTTGCCATGGGCGCGGTGGTCGCACCCGCCACGCTCGCCCCCGCGCTTCAGGGGTGGCTGCTCGACAGCCAGTCCTGGACCTGGATCTTCTACTGCAACGTCATTCTGTCTCTCGGCGCCGCCGGACTTCTCTTGATGGTCGAAGATCCGGCACCCGCCACGACGAGGCAACGTCCCGTTGACTGGGTCGGTCTCTCACTGATTTCGGTCGCGCTTTTCTGCTTCAGCTATGTCTTCAGCCAGGGAAGCCGCTGGGACTGGTTCGAAGAGCCGCGCATTCTTTGGCTCTCGGTGGCTGGCGTGGCCTCGATGTTCCTGTTTCTCGGGCAGCAGGTGCTGCGCAAGGGCACCGGCCTCCTCGACTTCACCCTGTTCAGATCGGACGATTTCGCCTTCGCCTTTATCGTCAGTTTCGTCGCCGGCGCGGCACTTTTTGGCAGCGCGTTCCTGATCCCGTCCTTCGCCGTATCCGTTCTGGCCTTCACGCCGACCGATGCGGGCCTGCTTCTTCTGCCGAGCGGCGCTCTCTTCGTCGGGGCCCTCATCCTGGCTGCCTTCCTCATGCAGGTCCGTCGGCTTCCTCCATTCGCAACCGTTCCCTTCGGTATCCTGCTGATCATGCTTGCCATGTGGATGCTGTCCGGTTCGACGAGTGAAAGCGGTGCCGCCGACATGATGGCCGCAATCCTTTTGCGCGGCCTTGGCCTCGGTTTCCTGTTCCTGTCGATCACGCTGATTGCCTTTACCAATCTCGACAAACGAAACCTCGCCTCCGGGATCGGGCTGTTCAACACCGGTCGCCAGCTCGGCGGCCTTGTTGGCGTTGCCGGGCTTCAGACGCTTATCGACCACAACGTCGCTGCAAATGTCGCGGTCCTGGGCGCGAGCGTCAATGCGGGAGGTCAAGCCGTCATCGAGCGTCTGGCCGCAACGACCGCCATGCTCGCGGCACGGGGCATGGATGCCGTTCCCGCCAGCCGGGCCGCGATGGCGCTTCTCGGCCGGACCGTTGCCGGGCAGTCTATCGTGATCGCCTTCGACACGGCGTTCAATGCCGTGGCACTGCTCTTCGTCGTCGCCGCGCCCATGCTCGTGGCCATCAAGGTCGGGTTGGCCCGGCGCGCCAAAGCTCGCCAGACACCCGCCGACCGTTGACCGAACGGGCCACCTAAACCGAGGTATAGCTCGACCCTCGATATCGCTCGAACCTAGAGTCCAGGCCGTGAACTGTGAAAAAAGCATTCTTCGATCAGGCAAACAGGAGGGCGTCATGTCGCCGCTAGAAGCAAGATCTCTTACGAACACGACCTTGGAGCCTGCCCCGCCCGGTCGATCGGCTCCGGAAGAGCTGGTTCCATCGCGCTATGCCGTGCGGGTCGGTGACATTGAGGTGCTGGTGGTCAGCGATGGCGTGCTGCCATTGCCAACCACGATGTTGGGACACAATGCCGACGCCGCCGATCGGGCAGCCTGGCTCGACGGCATGTTCCTGCCGACAGACGCCTTCGACTGGTCGCTGAACGTGGTCGTGGTGCGAAGCGGCGCACAGACCATTCTCATCGACGCCGGGCTTGGCCTGGATCCGGACCTGAACCTGCCGCGAGCAGGCCAATTGATCAGGCGGCTGACGGCTGCAGGCATCGATCTTGGGTCTGTGACCGATGTGGTTCTCACGCACATGCACATGGACCATATCGGCGGATTGCTCGTTGATGGCGTGAAGGAGCAATTGCGTCCGGACTTGCGGATCCACGTCGCCGCCGCCGAGATCAAGTTCTGGGAGGCGCCTGATTTCTCCCATGCGGTCATGCCGCAGGGTTTCCCGGATGCGCTGAGGGCAACTGCCAAGCGCTTTGCGAACGAGTACCGCGACCATCTTCGACCGTTTAAGGACGAGTGCGAGGTCGCGCCGGGCGTGGTCGCTGAGCGCACCGGCGGCCATACGCCCGGGCACTGCGTGGTCCGCGTGGCCTCGGGAGGCGACCGGCTGATGTTTGCCGGCGACGCCCTGTTCGCGGTCGCCTTCGACCACCCCGACTGGTACAACGGCTTTGAACACGACCCCGAGGAGGCGGCTCGCGTTCGGGTGCGTCTCATGAAGGAACTGGCCGAGACAGGATCGTCGCTGGTGGCCACGCACCTGCCTTTCCCGTCCGTTGGGCATGTGGCGATCGATGGCGATCGCTTCCGGTGGGTTCCGGTGTTCTGGGACTACTGACGTCTACAATTGCGCGCGTGGCGTGCAAGAACCATCGGTTCGGGGTGCAACAAGGGCGGGTTCGCCCTTGTCCTTATCAGAACAAGGCGCCACCAGCCGGCTGTAGCGGAGGGAGAAACGCCGCCTCGCCAGGGGAGTGGGAATGGACCAGAAAACGCAATTGTTCCCCGTCCTCGTTTGTGTTCTGGGCATTGCCGGAATTGTCGTCTGGCATCTGCAGGGCAGGGCGCGCCCCACGGCGCGGCTGATCGTGCAGATCGCCTTCTTCGCGTCGATGACGGCGGCGCTCGCCTACAGCGACCTCAACCCGTTTCGCTACGACCGGACCGATCTCGACGGTGCACAGACACTGCTCGTGGCGGCAAAGACCCTCTGGTGGGTTCATCTCTCCTGGGCGGTGATCGGGTTCGTCCGGCTTTATCTTGTCCTCGATGGCCGGCCGCGAGAAGCACGATTGATCCAGGACCTGGTCGTTGCCGTCGTCTACCTCGGCGTGCTGCTCTCGATCCTTTCATTCGTCTTCGGCGTGCCGATCGGGGGCTTGCTGGCGACTTCGGGCGTCATTGCGATCATTCTCGGTCTCGCATTGCAGAGCACGTTGGGTGATGTGTTCTCGGGCATAGCCCTGACCCTCGGCCGACCTTATGTCCTTGGTGACTGGATCTGCCTCAGTGACGGAACGGAAGGGCGGGTGGTCTCAAGCAACTGGCGTTCGACGCATCTACTGACCGCAGCGCACAATCTCGTGGTCCTGCCGAACAGTGTTCTGGCAAAGGTGGGGCTGACCAACATCAGCCAGCCGGACGAGAACCATCAGATCATTGTCTCGGTTCGCGTGGCTCCGACGCGTATGCCGCACATGATCGTCGACGTGATGCATGCTGTTCTCGACAGTTGCAATGCGATCGTGAAGCAGCCCGCTCCCATTGTCGGACTGGTGGGGATTGATGCCAGCGCGATCACCGTCGAACTCCAGTTTAGGGTCACCAGCCCGGCACAGCGCGGCGCGGCGCGCAACGAAGTCATCGACCTCGTCTATCGGCATTGCAGGGCGAACGGCGTGCAACTGGCTTTGCCTGCCGGGAGCCTGCTCATAAAGAACCCTGACAGGTCCGACCCGCAGCACGCCGTCGCACCGGCGCAGGACCTGATCGACGCGATCCCGATTTTCTCCAATCTCAGCCAGGAAGAGCGCGATACGCTTGCAGCCGCGGCGACGCCGCGCAGCTTTGCCGTCGGCGCCGAAATTGTCAGAGAAGGCAGGTCGTTCGAAAGCCTGATGATGATCAAGAACGGCGTGGTGGCGATGAAGAGCGGCGATGTGGAAATCGCGCGCCTCGCCCCCGGCGATTTTTTCGGCGAGGACGGCCTGCTGGCCGGAATAAAGGCGAAACACGACCTCCATGCCGTCACCCGCCTTACCGTCTATGAAGTCGATCAGGCAGCGTTCGCGCCGCTTTTGTCGAAGCGTCCGGAAATTGCGGAGGATCTGGCAATTCATCTGGCGCAACGCGAGGCGATCGGAGCAAGTTCGGAATTGCCTGCAAACCAGCGCGAGCGACGCAAGCTGGACCTGCTTCATGCCATCCGATCCATCTTTCGAAGCCAGCGTGAAAGCGCGAAGAGCTGAAGCGGTTGCGCGGTGGTTCGGACGCGGGCACGACATCTGCCGAGACAAAATCGCCGCTGCGGCAAACCTACGTATATCTGTTTCTCCCCGGAGGCCGGCCATAGGATCCCACCCGTTGCCAACAACGTGAATGGAGGAGAAATCCATGCGAACATTAGCGATTGGCTTGCTGTTTGCGACGCTGATCACCGGACCGGTAGCGGCCTCCGACGAGCCCTACAATGCCAAGGTGACAGTGGTGTTCGACCACGCGCTTCCGAATGTGCCGGGCAAGAGCATGCGCGGCGTTCTGGTCGAATACGGCCCCGGCGGGCACAACCCGTCACACACCCACCCCAAGAGCGCCTTTATCTATGCGACGGTGATCGAAGGCAGCATCAAGAGCCAGATCAACGACGGTGCCGTGAAAGTCTACAAGACCGGCGAGAACTGGATCGAAGTCCCGGGTGATCACCACCGCGTGAGCGCGAACGCAAGCGACAGCGAGCCGGCAAAGATCTTGGCCGTTTTCGTACTCGATACCACCGAAACGGAGATGGTGTTGCCCGCAAAGTGAAGCCCTTCTTCATGATCGGATGCGGTGATCCATCGACGAGCCCGCAAGGAGCAGAACCATGAAAATCGTTATTATCGGCGGCACGGGCCGCATCGGCTCTAAGGTCGCAGAGCACCTCAGAAATAAGGGCCACGACGTTGTGCAATCGGCGCCGTCCACCGGCGTTGATACGCTGACGGGCGAAGGGTTGGCCGATGTGCTGGCCGGTGCCGAGGTGGTGCTCGACGTCAGCAACTCGCCATCCTTCGAACCGAGTGCCGTACTTTCGTTCTTCGAACGATCGACCGCGAACCTGCTCGCGGCGGAGCGTGCAGCCGGTGTCAGCCACCACGTCGCCCTCTCCATCGTTGGCATCGAACGGTCGCCCGATAACGGCTATTTCCGCGCCAAAGTCGCGCAGGAGAGCCTGATCAAAAAGGGCGGCGTCCCGTACACCATCGTAAGGTCGACGCAGTTCCTGGAATTCCTCGGCGGCATAGCCGACGAGGCAACGGTCGACAGGACTGTCCGTGTCTCATCCGGCGCGTTCCAGCCAATCGCTGCAGACGACGTCGCAGCCTTCGTTGCAGAAGCGACGATCGGCAAACCCGAGAACCAGACGATCGAAATCGCCGGCCCTGAAAAGAAGCCCATGAGCGATTTCATTTCCGAGTATCTGGCAGCCGTCGGCGATAGCCGCAAGGTTGTTGCCGACCCGGACGCCAAGTACTTCGGCACGCGCGTTGATGATCAGGCACTGGTTCCTCTTGGATCCGCCAAACTGGGTAAGCTCGACTTCAGGACTTGGAATGCCAAACACCCTCAGGCCGCCGCTTGAGGTCTTTGCGGAGGGGGCGATGCGGCGACAAAACGCCCACCGTCCCCGACGCGCTTGTCTCTAGTGCGACCACGCACGATCGGATGTTCCGCCCACCGCAGGGCTGACGTCCCGTCGAGGATTTGCGCTTGAAGGGAAGAGGTAAGCCAAGTTTACGGTCCACACCTTCATCGATCATGATAGAAATGGCAGTCGGCGACCGTTCCGAAGCTCGTAAAGGACGGCTCGTGCAAACTTGATGTGCGACATACGGGACCGGCGTCGGCAAATCGCCGGCGCCCATGTTGTGAAATGCAAAGGTGATTTTCAACAAACAGGAATCGGTCGGGAAACCGGGCCATGGCCAATCCTTCAACAGCCTCTGTCGCGTCTGGCGATCCGCTTTCACTTGTGATCGGCGCAACGGCCTGTCAGGTGATTGGTGGCCTCGTTCCGCAGATGTCGCCCTTCGTGGTCGCGGGATTGATTGATGGTCTTGCACTGTCGGAGCGTGACGCCGGTATCGTAGCGTCGGTCGAATTGCTTGCCTTGGCCGTATCGGCGATCCTCATTGCGCCAGTGCTACCGCGGCTATCCTACCGACGTGCCGGGATGTCTGCGCTGGTATTGACCGTGGCGGCTCAAGCCGCCTCTATCGTATCTGATGGATGGACGTCGCTGGTCTTGTCGCGCGGCGCTGCAGGCATCGGCGAGGGAGCGCTCTATGCCATGTCGCTCAGCCTTGTCGCGTCTCATTGCTGCAATCCGGTAAAAACTTTTGGTTTGTTCCAGCTCGTCTGGGCAATCGGCAGCGTGGTGCTGTTCGGCATCGGCGGCGAGGTGACCGCAGCCTATGGCCACAGAGGGATTTTTGCGCTGTTGGCGGGTTTGACGCTGGCCCTATCTCCGTTTCTTCTTCTCATACCGGATCTTCGAGCTCTGAAGCGGACCGCCACCCGGACGCCACCTTCTGTGCCTCTGCTTGGAAGCCTGCTGTTTGCTGCCATTGTTCTTTACGTCGCGGTCTCCGCCGGTCTATTTGCCTTCAGCGGACCGATGGGCGAGCGCATCGGTCTAGACACGGCCGCGGTAGGGTACATTCTCACCTTGTCGACGGTCGTCGGGCTTGCCGGCGCCGGCGCCGCCACGGCACTGAATGTTCGCTGGGGCAGGGCGGTCCCGATCTCCGCATTCTGCCTTGGCTACGTCGTGGTGGCACTCGTCCTTTGCCTCTGGACGAGCCCGGTGGCCTACAGTGTTGCCGTCATCCTGTCCGCCGTCCTTTACTATTTTTCACTTCCGTATCTTTTTGGCCTGGCCGCAGCACTGGACCAGAGCGGGCGCTGGGCGGCAGCAGCGGGGTCGGCTTACCTGCTCGGATTTGCTGCCGGGCCAGTCTTTACCGGCGCAGTGATAGCAGCTTCGGGATACGCAAGCCTTGCAACCGTATGCGTCACCATGACCATCGTCGCCTGGGCCCTTGCCGTTTCCATCGTCGCACGCGCTTTTCACGGAGACCGCTTGGCCGACCGGCTCCGAAATTCGGCAACTTAGGCTGACACCCCTAGTCGGTCGAGGCGACAGGCAAAGTGAATGCCACCGTCGCGCCTAACGCCTCGTTGTTTGCGACCCACAGGCGGCCGCCGTGGGCTTCAACGATCGATCGGCAGATCGGCAAACCCATTCCCATGCCGTTGCTTTTCGTCGTAAAAAACGGTTCGAACACGCGCTCGGGATCCTTGAAACCGCTTCCGGTGTCCTCAACCGAGATCCTGACGGTGTCGGGGTGATCGTGGCTGGACATGATCTTCAGCGAACGCAGTGGGTTCGTCGTGTCCATGGCCTGCATGCCGTTGCGGATCAAGTTTACCAGGACCTGCTGGACCTGAACCCTATCGAGCGAAACTCTGGGAAGATGCTGGTCCAGGGCCAGGTCGATGCGCGTCGTCGTTGCCGCGATTTCATCTGACATCAGATCAAGAACCTCATGGACAAGCCGGTTTACATCCTCGATCGCCCGTTCCTGCGGCTGATGTTTGAAAAGGGCGCGCATGCGGCTGATGACCTCGACGGTCGCCGCGACGTCCAGGGTAATTCGCTCTGCCGCACGCTTGCCTCGATTAACGTTCGGAGGATCGGCCGAAAGCCAGCGCAGGCACGCGTCAGCGTCCGCGGCGATCGCCGCCAGCGGCTGGTTGACTTCGTGCGCAATCGAGGCGGAAAGCTGCGAAAGATTGGCCGCCTGGGTCGCGCGCGCAAGCTTTTCGGCCGAACGGCGCAAGGCAGCCGTTGTTTGCACTTGATCCTCTATGTCGTGGCAAAGGCCGAACCACTGGACGATGTTGCCGTCCTGGTCGCGCAGGGGCTCCGCGCGGCCAGACATCCAGCGATAGGCGCCGTCCGCTCGAAGCAATCGATATCGCATCGAAAATCGCTCCCCGGTCGCAAGACAGCGGGTTAGCTCGGCATAAACGGCGTCGGCGTCGTCCGGATGGAAAATCGTGTCCATGACGGATGCAATGTCACTGACGTTTGACAGGTCAAGACCCAGATAGTCGGCCATGCGCCTGTTAACGAGCGTCGTTGTGCCGTCGGGTGTCAGGCGCCATAGATTGCTTGGAACCATATCGACCAGCAGGGATAGTTCGACGGAACGGGCACGAAGGCTCTCCTCAGCCTTCTTCTGGTGTTCGATGTCGATGGTTTGCCCATGCCAGACGGCGACACGGCCCTGGGCGTCCCTTGAAGGCCTCCCCGATGCGCGAAACCAGCGAAACTCGCCGTCCGCGCCACGCAGCCGGTGAGCGCTGTCGAGCGGCTCGCCCGTTTCCACGCTCCGCCGCCAGGTCGTCGCCACAAAACGTTGATCGTCTTTGTGAATGCGTTCAAGCCATGCGCCGTGGTCTTTCAGGCTGCTGCCGAAGTAGGCGTCCATGCTCCGGTTGCGATAGATGAACCGGCCGGTAGTATCCATCGACCACATGTGGCCGGGTGTGTTGTCGAGAAGATCAAGCGCGAGCTCGGCGATATCGCGAGTATGCTCACGAAAGTGGGCATCTTTCCTCAGTCCATCGTCGTTCGACATCTGTCGCTCCGCAGAAGACGACGGTCAACAAAATGACTGACGCCGAAGCTCGGCGGTGGACCGGCAGCCTTGGTGAAAGAATGGCCGCATTATATCCCGAAGGCCTTCGTTTTCAATCTGACCCACCGTTGGCCGGCGGCCCGTGGTCGAGCGGCGCATAAACGGATGTATAGCTGCCGCACTCGATGCGTTTCCGGCACGATAACAGGCGACCATGTCGGTCAAGAGTGCCAGGCGGAGGATGGAACATCGATGACCCCGCGGTTCAACTACTCCAAGCTTTCTCCCGGCATGGTCAAAGCCATGATGGTGCTCGGCAACGAGATCAAGAATGGCGCGATTGAAGAGAGTATACTGATCCTCGTCGACATGCGGGCGTCCCAGATGAACGGGTGCGCGTTCTGCATCGACATGCACGCCAAGGAAGCGATTATCCACGGCGAGCGGCCGTTGCGCCTCTTCCATATCTCAGCCTGGCGTGAGTCCACGTTGTTCTCGCCACGTGAGCGGGCCGCACTTGCCTGGACGGAAGCGTTGACGAAGCTCGCAGACGGCGGTGTTCCCGATGCAATCTACGACAGCGTGCGGGGTGAACTATCCGAGCAGGAGATTTCCGATCTCACGTTCCGGATCATGGCGATCAATGCCTGGAACCGCATCAGTGTCGCTGCCCGCACCGTTCCTGGTTTCGCCGACAAGGTCTACGGGTTGGACAAGGCCGGTCTCTAGATGGATTTTTATCGGGCAATGGCAGGGCTCCTCATGCTTGTCTGCCTTGTCGGCTGTGCCACGCAGCGTGCCGAGCTCTCACCGCAGACCATCACCACGTCGCCGGCGCCGCAAAGCTCGCAGGCTGCTCGAACGCCACAAGCTTTAGGGGCTCCCGATCTCCTCTACATCACGAACCGAGAGCCGACAGTCGCGTCCGGCAACAGGCTGTCGTACGGTGCCAAGCGTGCCATATTCCTGAGCTTCGGTTCGGTATCGATCCTCCCAAAAGGCAACTCTTCCGCCGGCACGAGCGAATTTCGCGTCGACGCCGTTTCCGAGACTGGCCGGTTTCCGGCAACGCCTTACGGCGTCGTAACGACTGCGAGCGGGCTACGCCGCACGCCTGAGGCCGTCGCGGCACATGAACAGGCTGTCGCATCGCTGCAGGCTGAAATTGCTCGGCGTCTCGCGGCAGCCGGACGCAAGGAAGTCGTCGTCTTCGTTCACGGGTACAACAACAGCTTCGACGATGCCGCACTCGCCACGGACGAGATTTGCCGATCGCTGCAAAACCAGTTTGTCTGCATTATCCTGACTTGGCCCGCCGGAGGCACTGGCGGCTCGTTCTTTGGCTACAACATTGACCGCGAGTCGAGCGAGTTTGCGGTTGCGGACTTCAAGAAGGCCGTTCGCGCCATTGCCGAAACGAAGGGTGTAGAGAGGCTGCACCTGCTGGCGCATAGCCGTGGAACCGATGTGCTCGCAAGCGTCATGCAGCAGCTTGCCATCGAAGCCTATGTCAGTCGATCCTCGCTTTGGCAGCGTTACAAGATCGCGAACGCTGTGTTTTTCGCTCCCGATATCGATCTCGATGTAGCGTCGTCCAAATTGTTCGCCTGGGTCTCGGACCCGGACCTTGCCTTCGGGAGCAAATCGAGGCCAAGCACCTTGCCCTCTCAAGGCTCCCTGCACCTTACGGTCTATTCGTCTCCCAGGGACGAGGCGTTGAAAGCGTCAACGATAATCTCTGGCAGCGTCTTGCGGCTTGGACAGCTTGCCGTCGGCAATCTTCCCAGGGGCAGGAATGAGGCGGCGTCCAAATGGGAAGGGTCGCATATGGGCGGGCTGGTCGATTTCGTCGAATTTTCGGGTGGCGGCGGCTTCATCGGGCACAGCTACTTCTTGTCCGACGCCACCATCAAGACAGACTTGGTTGCGCTCATTCGCGACAGAGCCAAAGCCGGCGATCCACGACGCCAGCTGGTCGAAATCAAGCGCCCCTTCTGGCGAACGTCGGACGCCTCACAGGCAACGCCATAATTGTCTCAGGAGTTTGGCGGGTTTCCGTCAAGCTGCGTTGCATCGCTCCTTTGCCAACCCCGAAGGCACTGGGTACCTTGTGCTACCGCTGATGCATTCATTCAGCCGTCGCCGAAGATTAGCCTGTGGTGCGGATTCCGGCCGGGTGAGCGGCGCCCGAGCGATCTTGGGGCAAGGGGCTCATGTCCGTCTTCGTCAAAAGATTGAGCCGTGTTCTGAAAACCAGTTATCCGAAACTGAGCCTTTAGCGCCGCTTACCTGAACGCGCGATTTCTATGGCGCTCTTGTGTTGGGCATGGCGCGACAAAATTGCCCATTGATGTGCTTGCACGAAAGGGCGATGTGAGGGGTATGCATACGGAAACTTTCATCAGGATATCGCGGCTCATCGAGCAAGCACGCTCCCTTACCCGGAGCCGGCTACCCTGATCCTGTAACGCCGCCATAGCCCCCGCCGCTCCGGGAATCCACTGACCAACAGTGCGGTTCATTATTGACGGAGTGTATCTATGCCCGCGTCTCCAGCCCGCCCCGTTTGCATCGCTTGCAACCGGCACCTTCCCCGTTCTGCTCGCCGTTGCCCGTGGTGCAAGACGCACTGCGCTGCCACCTGCCGCAACTCGTGCGTCGTGCGCGAACGGAGCGCGCATCCGCCAGTTCTCTGCGCGTTTGGCAGGGGGAGCGGAAAATGAAGGACACCAATAAGAACTGTTGCGCCGCTGAGGACGCTGCCCCGGAAGAGATGCAGCAGGTCGGAGCTCTTCCCTGGCGCATCGCCAAGAATGGTGAGGCAAGGATTTTGCTCGTTACGTCGCGGAGCCGCTGGCGGTGGATCGTGCCCAAGGGATGGCCAATGAAGGGTTTTGCGCCCCGCCAGACCGCGTCGCGGGAAGCGTTGGAGGAGGGCGGTGTCATTGGCGTCCTCTCTAAGGCGCCGGTGACGACCTATCGCTACATGAAACGCCTGGATAACGGCGCAAACGTTGCCTGCCGCGTGGCTGTGTTTGGGCTGAACGTGCGCGGGACACTGGTTGATTGGCGGGAAAAAGCACAAAGGCAGCGGCGTTGGTTTTCGCTCGCCGCGGCGGCGGACAAGCTTGATGACCGCGAACTTTCGGAGTTCGTGCGCACCCTGGATGCCGCGTCTGAATGTTTGGAGCCACCGACCGGCGCAACCGGGAAAAAATCGGCGCTCGACGAGATCCTCATGTTGAGGCGCTAGACAAGTGTCGACGTTCCCGCACCTCGAAAAGTATCGGCGGCCAGTTAAGTCCGTCTGCAGCCATAGGGTCAGTCGCGCACGATGAATGCCTGGCGCCACTACCTGCGACGGCAAGAGCGGCGCCAGGAGCCTCCCGGGGTTGATCCCTCAAATGCCGACCTGTCCGGCCAAATCCGCATACAGAGAGAATAAGCAATGAGCTTCAGATACAGTCATACTTTGCCGATCAGCGGCGCAAACAAGCTGCCCCGATTCAAGCAGTGGGCCGCCGAGAACATCCCAGGTATCGCCTTGTCCCTGCCTCCGCAGGTCCCGGTCAAGAGTACCGCCTTGACCGTCCGCCTCAGGTCAGTCGAGGATCGCGCTACACTGATGGCGAGGCTTGAAGGCGTGGATCTCGATGACAGGAAGACCCGCTAGTATCCCCTGTTGTCCACCGCGCGACCGGTGAGACGGTCGAACCGGCGATTGGGACACTGATCGCCGGTTCTGTTCGTTGCATGAAAGTGGTAGCGGTGGTCGACCGCGAAAGGCTGTGCAAACAAAGCCGAAGGAAAAAGCTTCGGTTCCCCCTCACGTCATCGCCCGGAGACGACGTCATCGATATGGCCGGTCTCTGGCGACGCCCCGCAGCTGAGAGGCGCAGACCAGATGCGCTTGCGCGCAGGTTTGCCACGTTGAGGCGCACTTCTCGTCGATTGGCGCGCCTCGGTAACACTTGATCCTGCCGGTGTCCTTGCTTGCGACAAGCCGGAAGCACCATTCAGCTGTCCGCCAGGGCCGTCGGTGGCACGTTAAGCAGCGCGCCTAAGCCCCACGCCTGCCGCCAGTCGCCTGGCTTGCTCCAGGCACGCCAGCTGCTGATCGGCAAAGCGCTCGGCGCTGATTTCCATGATCAGCGTCGTATCGGGAAGGAAGGTCAGCTCAGAGAAGATGTCATCCCAAGCAATGTCGCCCCAGCCGATCGGCAAATGCAGGTCCCCGATGCCGAGCGCGGTTGCTTCCGCCGGATGATAGAAGCGGTTCATGGTACAGGGCAGGCCGAAACTGTCGTGAACATGAAGGTGACCGGTCACCGGAGCCATGGCCCTGAGTTCATCACGGAAATCGAGCCCGCGATGCGTGGCCTCGATATAGGCATGCGAGAAGTCGATGAGTGCGACCACGTTGTCGGAACCGATCGCCCGCACCGTTTCGGCAACCTGGCTCGGGGATTGGCGGTACTGGCCGCTTTCCGTCGTGAAGATGTTCTCAAGCGCGATGCGAACGCCGTAGCCTTTGGCAATCTCGGCCATTTCTGCGAGCGCGTCACGTTCCATCTTGTCGAGGTCAGCGGCGTTCTCGCCGGCGGCAAGCTGTGCTGCACCGGAGTGGTGGACGAGGATCCCCGCGCCAAGCCGGTCGCACAACTCGAGCATCGCTCTTACGACCTTCTTCTGCAGATGATGGTGCTGGCGATCCATGAAGTTGGAGACGATCTGGCCGTGCAGCGATAGCTTGTTGAAAGTGTACCTCTTCGTGATCTCGGCGACGCGCTGGACGCGGTCTTCGATGATGCGGCCGCCGCTGACGATCTCTTCGCCATAGATCCCGATCTCGCAGGCGTCAGCGCCCGTCTCTGCAATCTCACGCAGGGAAGCATCAAGGGTCGAAAGGTCACCCTTGCCCGTCCGGTTGCAGAATCCTACGGCGGAAATGATGTCGTTCATCACGGTTCTCCTGATTTATGAAAACGATCAGACTGCTTGGAGTGTCGGTTGGCTAGCGGAATTGCGGATGGCACGCGGCTCCAGATCGACCTCGATCCTTCGGCCGGTCTCCTTGTCGAAGAGATGCAGGTGCGCGAGCGGCAGTTCCAGGGTGATCCTCTCGCCCGGCCGCACGCGCGTGTGCTCGTCGACTGTGGCCGCGAAGGGATAGCCGTTCAGTTCCGAGTGGATGACGCGGCCGGAGCCGAGCTCCTCGATGAAATCCACCTTGATCGAGACGCCTTCAGGCGCAACGACACATTGTTCGGGGCGGATGCCGACCGTGATCTGCCTTGCGCCCAGTCGGGTGGCCAGACCTCTTTCGATCGGCATCTTCGTACCGCCGAATGTGAGGCAGGCGTTGTCGACGTCGACCACGGCATCGAAAAGGTTCATTGCCGGAGAGCCGATGAAGGATGCGACGAAGATGCTTGCCGGACGGTGATAGATGTCGAGCGGCTGGCCCACCTGTTCGACCACACCCCTGTTCATCACGACCAGCTTGTCGGCCAGCGTCATTGCTTCGACCTGGTCATGCGTGACGAAGATGGACGTTGCCTGGAGGCGCTGATGCAGTTTGCGGATCTCGGCCCGCATGGTGACGCGGAGTTTGGCGTCCAGGTTCGAAAGCGGTTCGTCGAACAGGAACACGTTCGGCTCGCGAATGATCGCGCGTGCCATCGCGACGCGCTGCCGCTGACCGCCGGAAAGCGCCGCCGGTTTGCGATCGAGATAATCGGAAAGCCCCACGATCTTTGCGGTCTCCTCAATCCGGCGCAGGCGCTCCGCCTTTGCGACGCCCGCCACCTTCAAGGCGTAGCCAATGTTTCCCGCAACGGTCATGTGCGGATAGAGAGCGTAGTTCTGGAACACCATGGCGCAGCCGCGTTCGCGCGGTTCGAGCCGGTTCACGACCTTCCCGTTGATCGCGATCTCGCCTGAGGTGATCTCCTCCAGCCCGGCGATCATCCGCAGAAGCGTCGATTTCCCGCAGCCGGACGGGCCGAGGATCACGACGAATTCTCCCGACGCAAAGGCGAGGTCGATGCCATGCAGGGTGGGGTTCTTGCCGTAGGATTTACGCACGGCGCGGATTGCGATGTCAGCCATGAGCGCGGACCTCTCTGTTTCTTCTGTTTGGGGAAAGCGGGGTCATTTTTCCGTGGCTACGAGGCCGCGCACGAACCACCGCTGCAGCACGGCGACGACGATGAGCGGTGGCAGCATGATGATCAGCGATCCGGCAAGCGTCACGTTCCAGTCCGGCGTGCCGTTGTCAGCTGGCAGGAGTGCAACCAGCGACATCATCGTGGTCTTGTATTGCGGGTCCGTCACCATCAGGAGGGGCCAGAGATACTGGTTCCAACCGTAGACGAACATGATCGTGGTCAGCGCGAGCATGTTGGTGCGCGACAGCGGCAGCAGCATATCGATGAAGAAGCGGATTGCGCCTGACCCGTCCATGCGCGCAGCCTCCGCCAGTTCGTCCGGCAGGGTCAGATAGAACTGGCGGTAGAGAAAGGTCCCAGTCGCCGTGGCGATCAGCGGCAATGTGAGGCCGGCATAGGAATTGAGAAGGTTCCAGTCGACGGAGACCTCGAAGCCGGTGACGGCGGAAATCAGCAAGCGGATCGGCTGGAACAGGTCGGCGGCGACGGCATAGGTGGGCACCACGCGCACTTCGAGCGGCAGCATCAGGGTGATGAACACCATCCAGAAGAAAAAGCCTTTCAGAGGTGTTCGGAAGAACACGATGGCAAAGGCCGTCAGCGCCGACAGCGCTACCTTGCCGACCGTGACCAGGCTCGCCATGACGAAGCTGTTGAGCATCGCCGTGCCGAGGCTGGCGCGCGACCAGGCAGCACCCATATTCTCGAAGAGGCGATCCTGCGGCACGAAACTGAAGGGTATGGCGTTGACCTTTTGGAAGGTCTGGCTGGCGCCCGACACGATGACGATGAAGGGGCCGATCAAAAGCAGGAAGCCGAAGATCATCACACCATAGGTCAGCGCGTTGGCAAAGGGTGTCCGCTGGATCATGGAAGCCTCACTTGTAATGGACCTGGCGCTCGATGAAGCGAAACTGGATGAAGGTGAAAATCATGATGAGGCCGATGAGCACGAGGCTCTGGGCCGAGGCACCCGAGTAGTTCAGGCCTCGGAACGCCTCCTCGACGATGCGGTAGACCATCACGTCGGTGCCGTGGTTCGGGCCCCCATCGGTCGTGCGTGCGACGATGCCATAGGTATCGGCGCCGACGAAACCCTCGGTCATCATGATCACCAGCAGGAAGAAGAGCGTTGGCGCCAGCAACGGGATCTGGATATCGACCGCGCGGCGGATCGGGCCGCAGCCGTCCATCGCGGCTGCCTCGATCAGGGAGCGCGGGACCGACTGCAGGCCGGCGAGCAGGAAGATGAAGGTGTAGCCCGCCCACTTCCAGGCAAAGACGACGATGACGAGGATGAGTGCGTGGCTGCCGTATTTGGCCGGGTTCCAGAAGTCCGGAAAGGCCGCGTTGACCGAGGCCATCAGCCCGCGCTCGGGCGACAGGATGAAACGGAAGGCCATACCGGCCGCCGGTCCCGCAATCGCATAGGGCAGAATGTAGAGGAACCGGAACGGCGCGGAGCCCGGCAATTGCCGGTCGACAGCAAGGGCAAGAACAAGACCGATGAAAATGGTGGCAAGCGTTCCACAAAGCGCAAATGCCAGGCTGACGCCAACGGAGTTCCAATAGAGCGGATCGGCAAAGACTTCCTGGAAGTTGGCAAGGCCGACGAACTCGGCAGCACCGCCGAATGGGGGCTCCAACGTGAAGGCCCATCGCAAAACGGCGACAGCGGGCCAATAAAAAAAGAGCAGGATCAAAATGATCTGCGGCAGGGCGAATAGGCTGGGCAGCCACCAGCTGCGAAAGGCCGCGCGCTTGTCCATATGTCGAAATTCCAATGCGCAAGAAGAGCGATCGGAGCCCACCGATATTGTGGCAGGCTCCGGGCGGATCAGATTTTAGTTCAGCGTCTGTCCGGCGTAGGTCTTTTCGAAGCGGCGCAGAACTGCGTTGCCGCGTTCCACCGTCTTGTCGAGTTCGCCCTGTACGTCTGCGTTCTGCATGAAGATTGCTTCAAGGGCGGTTGCGAACTCCTTGCGGATCTGCGTGAAGCCGCCTAGCCGAATACCGCGGGTGTTTTCCGAGGTCGGGGTGAAGGACAGGCTCTGGATGGCGAGTTCGCGGCCCTTATAGGGAGCCTTGTCGTAGAAGCCATTGGCCTTCATGGCGTCGAAGCCGGTCTTGGTCACCGGGATGTAGCCCGTCACCGTCGACCACCACTCGGCCATTTCCGGAGTTGCAAGATAGTTGAGGAAGGCGGCTGCACCCTTGTATTCGGCTTCCGGACGACCGGCGAGCACCCAGAGCGATGCGCCGCCGACCAGCGAGTTCTGACGCTCGGTGCCCTTCCAGACCGGCAACATGGCGACTTCCCATTTCACATTCTCAGGAAGGGTCTTGCCGATCGTGCCGTGGTCGGCGACCGAGGTCTGGATCATCTGGCAGGTCTGGGACGTGAAGGCTGGGACGATGTCCATGCCGAGCTGCTTGGTTTTGACCACGAAGAGCTTCTCGTCAGCCATCTTCTTGAAGAACTTCACGTGGTCGACGAACTTGGTCTTGTTGACGACAAGCTCGGCGTCCAGTCCGTTATAGCCGTTCGCCTTGGTTGCGATCGGCTGGTTGTGGATCGCCGAGAACTGCTCCATCAGCGGCCAAGTGTCGAAGTTGAATGCGAGCGGGCATTCGAAGCCGGCCGTCTTCAGCTTGCGGGCTGCTTCCTCGACCTGCTCCCAGGTGTCCGGCTTGAAGTCGATGCCGGCCTTCTGGAAGGCGTCGACGTTGTAGTAGAACATCGCGGTCGAGGAGTTGAACGGGAAGGAGTTCAGCTCGCCCTTCGCCGTTGCGTAGTAGTTGGCGATGCCGCCGAAATAGTTGTTCCAGTCGATGGTGTAGCCATTGTCGGCCATCAGCTTCTTTGCAGGCAGGAAGGCGCCGGACAGCATCATGTCGAGCGTGCCGGCATCATAGATCTGGGTGATCGCCGGCTGCTTCTTGGCGCGGTAGGCGGCAATCGTGTTTTGCAGGGTGGTGTCGTAACCGTTTTGCGAGGTGCAGACGATCTCGAATTCTGACTGGCTCTCGTTGAACTTCTTGCAGGCATCCTGGACGCGTTCGCCAAGATCGCCCGAAAGGCCGTACCAGAACTCGAATTTCGTCTTTTCGGCGGCTGCGGCTGGCGCGCCAAACGCGACGCTAGCCATCAGGCCGAGGCATACGGAGGTAGTGACGGAGACTCTCATTTGCAAAACGCTCCTTGCAGGATGGCAGACACCAGGATCGGTGGCACGATGAAGCCGGGGCGCTTGCTAACAGTTGCGTGTGACAGTCCGTGACAATCTGCATGATGATAAAATGAAAGTTTCGTAACGCAGGCGCGAGACAGGCAGGCTAACCAATCTCCCCGTTTTGCCCTTGATGGTGCAAAGTTGGGCAACCTCAGGAAGTGCGTGCGCCTCCGACGAGCCCCATTGTGGTCCCCAGGAGCGAAAATGCACCCCCGAATTAAGGGCCATGAAAAGGAATGGCCCCGTCGGGCGGCGACGAGGCCATTGGCTTATCGGGGCTTCACTTCCGGAGGGATGGTGAAGGCGTCACCCTGATCGGGGGCTCAGGGTTCCACGAAACGAAAACGCAGATGCCTCGAACAGGTTCCATCTTCTCTTCCGAAAAGTTGGACCAGACCATTGCTATCCCGGAGGAGGAAAGTCGTCGTCGGGGTCGTATCTGTCCGGATCAAAGATGCTTTCGAGCTCTATTTCCTCGATCTCGTCGAGATCGTCTTCGTCATCGGGTTCGTCAAATTCCGGCACTGGCTCGCGCGGTTCGCGCAAATCGCCCTTGCCGAGCGGGCTATCGTCGGGGAAATCGGTCGGTTCGCGTCCGTGTGCTGTCAGCCTATTCGCGAGGCTCTCGCTATTACCGCCTGTGTTAGGCATCACCGTTCTCCTTGCGTATGCTTTCGCCGATCGTCGAAAGTCCGTTGCTTCGAGGACAACCGACGCGCACGAGGACCCGGTCAGCCCCGGCAATATCCTCGGCAATACGGCGGACAAAATCGTCACCACTGCTATGGCTGACCTGACCCTCGATGACGACGGATGTTCCGAGCACTCTGAAGCAGAGATTTTGCGTATCGAAGGGCGCTTCGGAAGCCAGAGCGTATTTGATCGAGGCGATCAGCCCTGAGACGTCAGCCCCTCCGCCGCCCCGGCAATCGAATTCAGGTCGTATAAAAATCATAAGCAAACTCCTTCTCGGAGTCTCAACTCACCGATGCAGACCTTGTTCCTTGTCGGGTTGCTAATTTATTGATGCCAAAAGAAATCGCCCCGAAAGGCGCCTGAGGGCGATGAGAGTGCGTTGTCTGCGTGGGCCGGCAGGATGGAATACAGCGGCCCGCCCTAGAAACCGCCCGCGATGAAATCGGTCCCGTTCCCGCTTAATTTTCTCCTCGTCGCCAAGATGGAGGCCGAGTAGCTCAGTGGAGTGGGGAGGTCCTATCCTTGCGAATGATGACGCCGGCCCCTTCCTCGAACATCTTCTCCTTGGCATCCAGCATGAACCACCGGTTATGCGCCAGTTCAATCAACGCGTCGGCGACCTCGCGCTCGCTCCAGCCGGCCGCCTCGCCATATTCGGCGACCGATTGGAAAACATCTTCCATTGCCATCTGACAGTCCAGATCTCGATCCGGGTACAAGCCCGTCTGTTTCGGCGATACGTATCTTGGATGCTTTGCCATAACGGACCTCCTTGGATCCGCAGTAGAGCGCATCAAGCTATCCTCAAGCTTTCGCTAAAACGCGTGCGACTTTCCTGTTGTTCCCGGCTCCGCGCCATCATCGTTGAAGGGTGCGCGCGAGACGGCTGGGCCATCCGACGCGTTTGAAATCACGGGAGCCTTCAAAGCGCGAAGGGACGCAGTCCCATCTACGACTTTCCTCGGGGCCTCCGGCGGGCAGCGGGAGAGCTTTGCCTGAATTTGGTGAGCGAGCGCCTGAGTTTCGCGATGTTCTTGGTGACGTGCTCGATGATGAGCAAATGCTTCCGTCGGCCCAGCGCGATGGCGCTTCCGCACCTTTCACAGGGGACGTGCTCGTCGTCCCTCACTCGGTCGACCGGTGTCCCGTTTTCGTGGCCGCACTCGGGGCACTCGATTTCGATCTCATCGTCAAACATAACGCTCCCTCGATTGAGAGCGGATACCAACACGTCTGAAATTGGGGATCAATGCTTAGGCGCTTACTCAAATGGGGCTACAATTCCGCCGCGAGCCGCGCATCATCACCCCGACCATTGCCACTCGGGTGAGCCGGTGTCGACAGGTCCTGCAACGTTCCAGGCCAGGTTGGCCGTTGGCATCGGGACCTCGCCGTCTGGCTTATTTTTGCGTCCGTTCTAATATTATCAGTTTGGTTGGTGCTGATCGGCAGTGCCTATGGATGGATGACGCCTGCCCGTAGCTTGAGAACCACCGGGCCGGAGGGTTCGCAATTGGAGACCAGAAGGGGTACGCCTGGAAGGCCCGGGAGGTTCGATGCTGAGATTTTCGCGCAAGAGTGGGAAAGAACCGGTCAATATGGCCGTCGAATTGCATCCGCTGACCTTGTCGCGGGCAGCTGCTGAGACTTCGAAACTGCCAACGCTTGCAGCAATTGCTGCAACGGTGGCGGTGCTCTACATTGCCAGGGATGTCTTCCTTCCCCTGGCGATTGCCATCCTTTTGACGTTTGCTCTTGCACCCGTTGTCTCAAGGCTGCGCCGCGCCGGCTGCCCTCGCTCGGTCGCGGTTATCGGAACCGTGACGATGGCTTTCCTGTTCCTCAGCGCATTTGGCGCCATGGTGGCGCTGCAAATCAGCGAGGTCGCGCGGGATGTGCCGAGATACCAGTCAAATATCGTCGAGAAGGTCCGCTCCCTAAAAGAAGCTGGGTCGGACAGCCAGATACTCGATCGATTGAGCCGGGTGATGGAGCGGATCAGCATCGAGCTCAGCCGACCTGAAAAAGATGTGGCTGTGTCGCCCGCGACCGCGCCTGAACCGAAGCCGCTTCTGGTAGAGATATTTTCGCCGCAGCGCCCGATCGAAATCCTGATGAGCGTCATCAATCCGCTCCTAGGTCCCTTGGCAACCGCTGGCCTCGTCATCGTTGTCGTCATCTTCATGCTGTTCGAGCGAGAGGATCTGCGCGACCGATTCATTCGGCTTGTCGGGTATGGCGATCTTCATCGAACGACCGAGGCACTCCAAGATGCGGGCGCTCGTGTGGGCCAGTATTTGCTCATGCAACTTGTCGTCAACATCACCTATGGGGTGCCGCTCGCGATTGGCCTTTGGTTTTTAGGGATTCCAAACGCACTTTTGTGGGGGATGCTCGCGATCATGCTGCGCTTCGTGCCCTATATCGGCCCGGTGATTGCTGCTGCGTTGCCCCTGTTTCTCGCGTTCGCAGCAGCTCCGGGCTGGAGCTTGGTGGTTCTGACGCTTGGGCTCTTCATTGCTCTTGAACTGTTAAGCAACAACGTTGTCGAGCCCTTGCTATATGGGTCTCGCACAGGACTGTCTCCCCTTGCGATCATTGTTGCTGCCATCTTCTGGGCCTGGCTCTGGGGCCCGGTTGGACTGGTACTGTCGACCCCGCTCACCGTCTGCCTGGTTGTGCTTGGCCGTCACGTCCGGCAGTTCGAATTCCTCGAAATTCTGTTGGGCAATGAGCCCGTCCTCAATCCGAAAGAGCGCCTTTACCAACGGTTGCTGGCGGGAGACCCGGACGAAGCAACGGATAATGCAGAGGAGATGCTTGAGGAAATGTACCTCGTCGAATTTTACGACACGGTTGCCATTCCCGCGCTGCTTCTGGCCGAAAGTGACCGTATGCGTGGTGCCTTGACGGAAGAGCAAGGAGCACGGGTTGCCGAAAGTGCAGGTACACTGGTTGCCAACCTCGAGGAGATCGCGGTTGAAGAGGAAGACGAAGACAAAGACAAAGACAAAGACAAAAGCGAAGATCCCGACCGCGATACCGATGAAAAAGAGAACGATTATGAACTCCCTCCTGGTGAAGGGCGATCCGTGCTTTGCCTAGGAGGGCGAAGTGCGCTCGATGATGTCACGGCGATGATGCTCCTGCAGGTTCTGCGGGTACAAGGCGCGGACGTCAATTACTTCAGCCATGAAGCTCTCAGGCCGCAAAAAATCAAGGAGCTGCCGACAGAAGGTCGGCATGCCATCGTTCTCACTGTTCTCGATCGAGAATCCATGCGCCACGCCAAATTCCTTGTCCGTCGCCTGAAGCGACTGGCTCCTGGGGCGCGGGTCGGCATCGTCCTATGGCAGGACGTGGACGAACACGAAGCCGGGAAGTTCCTCGTTGAGGAAACGCAGGCGGACTTTGTCGTTTCTGCGATCACGGACGCCATCCGGGAGGCGCTGTCGACGGAACCACCGCAACCCTTCAAGTCGGCACATCCGGGGAGCGCCGGTCGTGCGGCGGTGCGAGGGCCGGCCCATGGCGGATAGGGCAGCTCTGGTGAGCCAATTCGTCGGACGGATCAAAGTCGAGTGCTATTTGTCTGGAAATGCTTCCCCCGAAAGGCGACGAAGCACGTGGAAGTGCTAAACAGATTGTTCAGCCGGCACCTTGAGAGACACTAGGCAGCCAAAGTCGTTCAGCCCCTGGCCACCCGACTGCTGGAATGTCGCATTTTCTACCGAACTCGCCCGCGGGCGCCTTTCGTACGCACTTCTTCAGCGCGCGGAATTGTAATCCACCGGCCTGTGCACGGTCAGTTTCATCATCAGCGATTGCGACCAACGGGACGGCCAGCGCTGTAAGCAGGAGAAAGATCCTCACCATGTTCGCTCCTTCGAAATTAAGTAGATTCTAAATCGACAGTAGTGGGAGCCACTCGTTCTTTAGTAATTCTGAACTAGTACCGATGGATATTTATGAGCAGTCAGGATTATCCATTTTTCCATGCGGGCAGTTTGGAGTAACCACACGATCAGGAGGCTCTTTTTTAGACCAGCAACCGTCGATTGTTGATCTCATCTGCTTTCCGACGTCGATTGACTACATGCTCCGGCAGGATCATTCTTGATGTTCCCGTCGCGGCCTTTTGGGGCCGCTCCGATGAAGTGACGGCAACGGTTGCGCGCTGTGGCTGTCAAACGCTCGGCTCGGGATCGGAGTGGTGGAGCTGCTTCATGAATTCCCTTCGTGCCGCTGTCTTGCTCTTGCTCTTTTTTGTGGGCTCCCCCGTCTGGGCCGAAAAGCGCGTCGCGCTGGTCATTGGGAACTCCGCCTATAGACACGCACCTCAGCTCGCGAACCCGCAAAATGATGCCGGCGACATGGCGTCGAAATTGACAGCACTGGGCTTCGTGGTGGTAACGGGTCGGGACCTCGATTTGACAGGAATGCGGGGAGTGATCCGAGAGTTCGTCGGCAAGGTCGAAGGCGCAGACGTGGCGCTTTTTTTCTATGCCGGGCACGGGCTGCAGGTGAACGGTGGCAATTATATCATCCCGATCGACGCGCAGCTGAAATCGAACAATGATCTAGACTTCGAGGCGCTGCCGATCGAACTCGTGCTTGCTGCCATGGAGCGCAACGCCAAGGTCAATCTGGTTTTCCTCGACGCTTGCCGTGACAATCCGCTCGCTACGAATTTGGCCCGGTCGCTCGGAACACGGTCTGTAGTCGTCGGTCGAGGCCTGGCCAAACTCGATACAGGTGTGGGGTCGCTGATTGCGTTCGCCACGCAGCCGGGAAACGTTGCGCTCGACGGGGCCGGTCGAAACTCCCCGTTTACGTCGGCCTTGCTTCAACACCTCGGCACACCCGGGCAGAGCATAACGGATGACCTGATTGCTGTGCGTCGCGCCGTTTTGCAGGTCACCGGCGGTAAGCAGATTCCCTGGGATAGTTCCTCACTGACGGGCCCGGTTGTGCTGAACCCGGCGAAAATCCCCGAGACGCCAACGAACTCGGCGGTGGTCACATCGGACACCGACAGAAGTGTGGAGCTTTCCTTTTGGAATTCCATCAAGGACGCGACCGAGAGGAACTTTTTTGAAGCCTACCTTCAGCAATACCCAAGCGGCGCCTTCGTCACGCTTGCGAAACTGAAAATCGCAGCGATTGAAGCGCGGGATAAGGAACGGGAGACGGCTGAACTGGGGCAGGGCGACCTCAAGCGTGCCGCCCTGCCGAAGGTCACCGGCGTGCCACCCGAACTTGCTAAACTTGAGCAGACCACACCAGGCTTGAAGGGATCAAGCGATCCGACCAGCCAAATGAGTGCCGGTGAGCTCACACTGATCACCCAAAGGGAACTGGTGCGTGTCGGATGCCTTGAGCAGGTGGACGGCAAATGGGGTAGCGGCAGTCAGAAGGCGCTGCAAGCCTATGCCGAACGCAAGGGGATCACGCTTGCCTCGCTCACCCCCACCGAGGAGCTCGTGAATAGTCTGAAGGCGGCCGGTGGCCGTGTCTGCCCCCTCGTCTGTGGCAACGGACTGGAAGCCCGCCGAAATCGTTGCGTGGCGGCTGGTTTGAGCGTGTTCAATGGCGTGTGGAAGCTAACGAGGCACGCGACGACGGACTGCGGTGATTGGCGTGAGCTTTCAACGTCCATCCTGGTAAATGACGGCGTTGTATCCTCCAGCTCGGGGCTTGCGGGGAAAGTCGCGAGGAATGGGACTATTAATATGACCCTCACATTCGTCCATAAAGGCCGCAAGGGCGGCAACATCCTCACCGGCATGATAAAGAACGACAAAGGGAAAGGCAGGTTCAAGGGGACCGGGGCGGGCAGCGGTTGCTCAGGAACTGTCACGATGAGCAGGATGTAGTCTGAAACTCCCCGGCATGGGCTCTTGCGATCGATCGCCCTCAGGTGCTTCCGTCGACGCCGTGGACATGAATGCCTGGAGATCGACGGCTTGCTTATTCACGGTGGAATGCCCACGGACAACTTGTCTGCGCTCTGAACCAACGCTGCAGCTCCTGTCAGCCAATGTGCTCGATACCAAGCGTAATGTGGGGCATCATCAACTGCAACGGGTTCGATCTAAGCTCGCGCCACTCGTCTTTCCAATAGATGCCGATAGATAAGCGGCTTGACCAAATCTCCTTGACGGCCTATTAGGGAACGATCGTTTCCTAATAGGCCGTCAGATGAATTCCGAAAGAAACTCCCATCGCTCCGTCGGGCGCCCCCGCGAGTTCGACATGACCCAAGCTCTGGATGCGGCGATCCGCATATTTTCGGAGAGGGGCTATCACGGAACCTCCATCGCAGAACTGAAAGCCGAAATGGGACTGACTGCCGGCAGCCTATACAAGGCGTTTCAGGACAAGCGTGACGTCTTCGTCGCTGCCTACGACCGCTATAAGCAGGTCCGAGCTGACCTTCTGGAACAGGCATTGTCTTCAGCCTCCACCGGTCGCGAAAAGGTTGCCTGCGTCGTCAGTTTCTATGCAATGTCCGCCTGTGGTGAGACCGGCAGGCGTGGATGCCTGGCCATCGGTGCCGCCGTGGAACTGGTTCTGTCCGATGCCGAGATCGCCGCCAGGGTCGCAGGACACAATCGCAAGCTCGTCACGCGGCTCGAAGGTTTCATTCGCGATGGCCAGTTAGATGGTTCAATTCGCCATGACGCCGATCCCGCGAGTACCGCGCTTGCGCTATTTTCCTATCTGCAGGGCGTGCGTATCGCCGGCAAGACCGGAGAGCTGGAGAACCAGCTGCTCCCTTCCGGTGAAGCAATCTTGCGCATTCTCGACTGATCAACCCGCCCGTCTCCTTTCTCCCAAGGCACATTCCATGACAACTCCAGCTTCCCTCGCCCAGTCGCAGCGCCCGGCCGGTCTCTCCGCCGGCATGACTTTTCTGATGGCCGCCGCCTGCGGCCTGATTGCCGCCAACCTCTATTATACGCAGCCACTCGCCGGGCCGATCGCACTCGACATCGGCCTACCGGCTGAGGCAACAGGCTTGATCGTGACCGTGACCCAGATCGGCTACGGCCTTGGGTTGCTGCTCCTCGTGCCACTGGGTGATCTCCTCGAAAATCGTCGGTTGATTGTGACCATGATCAGCCTGGTTACTCTTGCCCTGATCGCGGCCGGGCTCTCCACCACACCTGGACCCTTTCTCACCGCTTCGCTCGCCATCGGGCTTGGCTCGGTTGCTGTCCAGATGATCGTGCCGTTCGCGGCCAACCTTGCACCGGATGCCGTTCGGGGTCGCGTCGTTGGCAATATCATGAGCGGTTTGATGGTTGGGATCATGATGGCGCGGCCGATTGCCGGATTAATTGCCGGCGTCAGCTCCTGGCATACCGTGTTTTATGTTTCCGCGATCGTCATGGTCGGGCTTGGAGCCCTTCTATGGACGCAATTGCCGACCCGCATGCCTGCGGCGGGTCGATTGAGCTACGGCCAGCTGCTCAAGTCGATGGCCCAGCTTCTCGCGACGCAGCCGGTCCTGCAGCGGCGCGCCGCCTATCAGGCCTGTCAGTTCGCCGCATTTAGCCTCTTCTGGACCGTGACGCCGCTTTATCTTGCCGGGCCCAGCTTTGGGTTGGGTCATAATGGCATTGCGCTTTTCGCCCTGGCCGGTGTTGCGGGCGCAATTGCTTCGCCCATCGCTGGGCGCCTTTCTGACAAGGGATTGGTGCGGCCGGCAACGGCATTCGGCCTTGTCAGTGTCGCGGCCGCTTTTCTGATGACGCAAATCTCTGAAGGTTCGACCTTTGCGCTCACATTTTTAACGCTTGCTGCAATCCTGCTCGACTTCGGCGTCACCATGACGTTGGTGACGGGGCAGCGCTCGATTTACGAACTCGGCGCGGACTTGCGCAGCCGGCTCAACGGCTTGTTCATGGCAATCTTCTTCACTGGCGGCGCCATTGGCTCTGCCCTGGGTGCCTGGGCATTTGCCTCTGGTGGATGGTGGCTCGCCTCCATGATCGGCCTCGCACTGCCCGCCACAGCGTTCGCCATCTTCCTGACCGAGACCCGGTCAGAACGATGCTCGGAGAGTTGAGCGAGTTCGGCATCGCATCCGTCATCGATGTACGCCTCCGCGCGATGTGACGGGTAGGCGGTCTCTTCCTGGTGCGGCCCACAGTCTTCTTTCGAGGTCTCTGTGCCCCGACCCTGTTGGTCATAAGCGCGCGGATAAAGCATCTGTCCGCCCATGTGGCTCAGCGATGATCGTCAACGATCGCCGCTGAGCCGGCCAATGGCGCTGTACGGAGAGCGGAGATCTCGAAACAGACCGCTCGTTCGAGCTGCCAAGGTCCGCCTAGATATCTCCAAAGATCCAGGCCCTCCAGCGTCAACGATCGTGGTTTGAAATCGTGTGTCAGTTGCCGGTGCAAGGTGTCTGCGGCTGACCGCGAAACCCTGTTCTGGACGGTGATATGCGGCTGCCACCTCTGCATGTCCTGACCGCCCAGCCATGGCATGAAAGCGCGCTTTAGTTCTGCATAAAGGTCTTCAAGCTCAAGACTTCTGATCGTGAACGCCACACCCGCGCCGAGATGGCGAACACTGGCTGCCTGCGCGCGGATCTGGTCACGCTTGGTGGCCGCGGCCTGCAATTCTCCAACGATCCGCTCGAGGTGTTCGCCCGGTAAACGATGAAACATCGTGAGGTGAGCGCGGAGGAAGTTTCGCTCCGACGGGAAATGCGCGTTTCGAAGGCGATCGAAGATCTCAAGATCGATCTCCGCGATCCGGGCTGTGAGGATAAGCGGTTTGCGTGTCTTCAAGGCAATTCCTGTCGATGCTGAGTAGAGTACTTCACCAAGGCAGATCACCGCGTTCGCCGAGCGCCACCCTGGTGCCGCCCTTCATTCGGCGCATGCGCGACGCACAGTTCCAGTCATAGCAAGGTTTGCTGCACTGGCTCGTCGGCAGCGGTAGGTTCGAATTCACCGCGCCTTTGCAACTCGGTCTGGGCGCTGAAGCGGATGTCGCTATCTCTATCGCGAAGAAATTCGGTGAGCGTCTCCGTACTAAGGCGATCCCAGCCCTTCCCACGATCAGGCCCGGAGGGCACGCGCGGCAACAAGCCCGGCTCGGCACTCCACGCCAGCAACTGATCGAGCGATGCAGCGTTCAACAGATCGCGCAGATGATGGGCCGTCACGTAGGCATCCGGCATGCCTCGATGGGCCGGAAGACCTATCTCGTGAACGAGCCCTTCCGGCATACGCTGGTAGCGGAGCATCTGGTTGGAAAATCGTGGCAGATCGGGCCAAATCCGTAGGGCGCACTTCCAGGTACAGATCCAGGGCAAGCCGCCGGTGAGACGAGGCGTGCAATACCGTTGTTCGAAGGCTGCACGATGTGCGGCCAACGCGTCGATCCCGCCGTGCGGATGCAACACTTCTGGCGCCACATTTTTCCAGTAGGGCGCGCCGGCGACTTGCTCGTCGAGAATATGATGGATGGCCATCGTGTCGGGCGAAATCGGCCGCCCCGGATTGACCATCAATGCGCCGCGTTCGTCGTTGACGACCCACCGTCCATTGTCTTCAAGGACCACGTCCTGCCACCCGATTTCGCAGACGTCGTTCGGTCCGTTGCCGGCCGTTTCCAGATCGATGACGCGAACGCGGGATGTCGACAATGCCTGCTGTCCTTCGTCCTACTGCGGCAACCATGCTTTCGATGCGAGCCGGCCACTACGGCTTTCTCTCCTCCACCATCAAGGCAGCGATGCTCAATTATCTAGTGCCGCAAGGTCATGCCTGCCACTTCGAATGACGTTGTGCAAAGTCGAACTTCTATCCCTCACGAGCCATACCTCGTTGTCCAAGGACTGAAACCGTCAGGGTTGTGGAAAATTCGCCACTGTATCCACGGAAGACCGCAAGAGGACGTCGCTCCTCAGACCACGTTTCACCTGCTGCGGCGTCAGACGCTCTTTCGCGTGACGAAGCGTGTTTCCAGATAGGCCTCGATCGCTTCGGAACCGCCCTCGGTGCCGTAGCCGGAATCCTTGATGCCGCCGAAGGGGACTTCGGGGAGCGCCAGGCCCAGATGGTTGATCGAAATCATTCCGCTTTCGACCTCGCTTGCCAGGCGGTGGGCGCTGCGC
>NZ_LMJM01000048.1:0-101346 GCF_001429005.1 Ensifer sp. Root954 | reverse complement strand
ATACAGCAACCCAAAACCGCTGGAGCAAACTCAAAACTGGATAAAACTTGGGGGCAAGGTCACAGTCACTCGCCCCCCTGACCTGACGTTTCGTGCACTTACAAGGTGTATGGTATCAAAGCGCGGCACAACAGGTCTTTAGGCGTGCTTGCCTTTTCGCACATCGTCGGACTAAATCAGGACATTCTCGTGCCGTTTTTTTCGACCAGTCGTCGTTGCTGCAGCATGCACCACTGTTGTCGACTCCCGAAACGCTCAACCCTGTTGCATGTAGCCGGCGCGCATTCCGGATCCTGGTAGCACTATGCCTCCGGCAACCAAAACTCCAGCATGCGCTCGGTCTCGCCAAATGTGCGCCGGCGCTGCCAGTTCGGATCACGTGACAGATACTGGAAAGGATCGCGACCTTCGCGCTCGGATTCCTCCAGATATGCTCGCCAACGGTAGTGACTATATGTCTGCATCGCGTTGATCGCATAGTGCATGGCAATCTCGCGCTGGCCACGAATGACGATAAAGTTCTCATCATTCTTGCTGCTCGCCGACTTTGAGAAATTGTGCGATCCGGTGACGACAATCGGGTCATCGCCGAAGGGATCAATCACCAGAATTTTCGAGTGGGTAATGGCGTGACCGATATAGGTGCGAAACTGCGCCGCCGTGCCCTCGACGGCCCACTGCCCCACCGTCTTCCCGACCCCCGTATCCTGGGCGGCGTCAAGGAAATACTCCTCGAGATCCTCCTTCAGGAGCTTGAAGTCTTCCGCACCTGTGCTGGTGAATTGCGTCGCCACACCGCGCACATAAAGTTTCTTCTCCTTTTGCATCTTCAGAAGCGTTCGCACAGGCTCGTTTCCGGGCTGGAACATGACGAAGAACACACCCTGCTTTGCGCCCTTGACGAGTTTCACAAGCTCCTTGTTGTCGACTTCACCGCCCAATCGAGAGAACCAGTTATCCACCGTGGCGTCGCCCAGTGGAATGCCAAACTTCGGATCATTGTTCGACGTCAGCAATTCATCGGAAACGCCATTGCCGGCCGCAGCAAGTAGCTGGAACTGCGCCTCGTAGCGCTTAGCCAGATCAGTGTTTCTAAGCATGATGCCGTTGTTCAACTGGGTGCACAGGCCCGTCGGCGTCCAGTTTGTACTCCCCGTCCAGACAATTTCGGGGGAGAACTGGTTCCCGACCGTATGCCCGATGACGACGAATTTGTTGTGCGCCAAAGCTTGAGGCGCGAGGAAACGGTCGTAGACCACACAACCCGCAGCCTTGAGTCGCGCCCGGGCGTCTGCATTCTCGTCTTCCCCATCCTCATCGACACTGCCATTGGCGAGGACGATGTGAGCGCGGTCGCCGATGCGAACCAGCCCGCCTACCAGCTCCTCGTCGCTCAATTCATACAACGCCGCATGAAGTTCAGAAGTTTGCGATTCCGCCACTTCGTACATCATGCTGAGCATCGTCTCTCGCAATGTACCGCCGAGAAAAGCCCGGGCCTCGCGATCAACCTGCTGACTGACGACGACCGCCGTCTCTTTCAACTGCGCGAGCGTAATTCCCTTGCGCTTCAAGTATCGCGCCATGAACTGCGACAGGACATAGCCACGATTGAAATGAACGCTGACACCGTCGCCGCAGTCTGCACTCAATGTAACTGCGTCCGACCACGGACTCGACGGCCCGTCCGTCAGAGCGCCGTCATTTCCCAAGACTCTGGCAACCACGCGATACGCGATCTCGTCACCAAGATCGGCCGCGTGATCGGTCCAGTCATATCGCTGAAACGGCCAGACCTGCGACGAACGTGACGTCAATCGCTCGCCTTGGGCGTCAACCTCAGTGTCGTCCTCGAAGCCAACCCGGTTCGAAAGATATTTCGGTGCAGCGTCCCCGCGTTTGCATTCAATGGCGAAACCAAGGCAACCCGGAATGTCGTCACGATGTCGCCAAACCAGGTGCACATCGTCGGCGTTCGAAAATACTTTAAGCGTAATTTCCGGCATTCGTGTTTCCCCCACCCGTCGATATTAACAATCCTTAGTAGTATTTCAAGTCTCTAATTTACCGAGCTAGGGACTCGAACACTTGACCCACCGAGGAACCATCTCAAGTGATCGTTGGATCAATGCAGCCAGTCATCCAAAATGCAGCGCGTCGCTATTTCGAGACGAGGGTATTCTGCATGTAGAAACCACACTGCAAGTGGCGTCAGCGCTACTGAAAGCGGTCCGTATGCCCCCCCGATTTACGGGCTTACCGGTAAGCGGAACTCAAGCCATTCGACACTAAGGGTTGAAATTCAGTGAATTTCGGTACATGCTAATAATCAGAGGGAAGTCTCCACAGTTAGAGATCGTCGGTAGTAGGCCGACGTATTCTGGCGTCCAGCGATGCCGGTATATTGCAAAAGCGAAATTACATTGAAGAGAATGGAAATATCAGCACTTGCTTTCCGCGAGCACAAAGTAGCTGGCGAGAAATTTTTCAGGGGGGAGCAATGTCATACCCGGAAGATTTCGCAAGAGCAGACGGTTGGTCCGCCGCAGATGTTAGCGTTCGCCTAAACAATAGCGCTGGGCGAGGATTTTTATCCTATTTGAAATCAAATGGCGTTGATACCGTCATTCGCTATTACGCAAGCTCTGCCCGCCCAAAAACAATCACGCCTGAAGAAGCAAAATTCCTGTCCAAAGAGGGATTTGGGATACTGCCTGTCTTCCAGGACAGTAGTCGGAGCATCGCCAATTTCACGCGGGAAGCGGGAATCGCAAACGCGAAAAGTGCCATGGAATTCGCAAAGCGAATCGGTCAACCGAAACTAAAAGGTAGCACAATCCTGTTCGCGGTGGATGCCAACTATGAAACGGAGCAGATCGACGGCCCGATCTTTGAATACTTCAATGCAGTTAAGGACGAGATCGACGGCGACTTCGCGATCGGAGCCTACGGCAGCGGTGCAGTACTGTCGAAATTAGTGGCCGAACGCCTGATCACCATTCCGTGGATTTCAATGTCACGGCTGTTCCTCGGCACCGAGCAATACTTCTACTCCAACAGGTGGGCAATGCGCCAAGTGCCGCCCGAAGCGACACATCCTGGCTCCGGTGTTGGCTATGATCGCAATGTGGTGAGGGTGTCGCGCGAAGAATTGGGAGCCTTTCAGGTGGACGACGCCGGAGACGGCTCACTCGCGTGGGACGGAGATGCCGATGCAACGTTGGGAGGCGGCGCTGGCATTGCCATCGCAGATTTGAGCGCTGGAAGTAATCGGCTAGTGACAACGGAGGGTTTACGACTTCGCGTTGCTCCAAATGGAACCATCATCCGTGACCTTACGATTGGTGAGCCAGTAATAGATCTCGGTGGTGCGTCGGAAAATGACTGGCGCAATGTGAAGATCGGCACAGAGGAAGGAGTCGTCTTCGGCAAATATCTACGCAGACCGGGCCGTCCAGAGGTCGAGGCACTGCTACGCTCAGCGATTAATGAGTGGTTGCGTTTCGATAAAGGGCGAGCCGATGAGAAGGCGGACCCATACTATAGGTATGTTCGCGAAATGTGGGCAGCGATCGGTGAACCATATGATGGTCGCAGCCTCTATCCAAATGGTGAAGAAGTGCCGTGGTCGGCGGCGTTTATTTCCTGGATTGTGCGCAACGCCGGTCCTGCCTACGAAAATTTCCAGTTTGCATCGAGCCACTCCGTTTTTGTGAACAATGCCATCAAGGCACGCGTCACCAACCGGTTAGACAAACCGTTTTGGGGCTACCGTATTACAGAGGAGAAACCTCAACTAGGTGACATCGTTCAGCGTAACCGCGGCGCCGGAGAATTCACATATTCCTTTGCCGAAAATCACGCCGAGTATAGCAGTCACTCCGACGTCGTTGTCGAGGTTACCCCTGACGTCGTTCGGGTCATCGGCGGCAATGTTGGAGACACGGTTTCGTTGGGCGGCGATATCCAAGAGTATGACCTAGACGCGGATGGTTTCATCAAGCCAGGTCAAAAAGTCATTACTCTTCTAAAAAACAGGGCCGGACTTTAGCGGCCATGAGTGAGGGGATGGCCAGATGCATCTGCATATTAGTCGTCATAAGCCTTAATCTGGGTTCAGTGGGCTTGGTGCAGGCGCAGGCGCAGGACGCTTATCGTCTGGAACGGATGGTTACGACACGCTCGCTTTTCGGAGACAATCTGAATGGAAGTGTAGCTGACTTGATTGAGGAGCAATCGGTCGGGGCGTTGTTTGGATTGGGTTTAGGGGCAAATACGGGAGCCTTCTTCTCGGAATTGACCGAGGAGCAGAAGCGAAGCATCATTGAACGCGCCTATCCTGATCTTGCCGCGAAATGGCCGACCAAGACGCTCTTCGTCTGCTGGGAGAACTTCTCCGATGAGTTCGCCGCCGACCGAGACCTGGTCCGACGGACCATCGAAGCGACCTGGCAAGCGGTCTCGGCGCTAACCTTCGAGGGTTGGGGTGCCTGTCAAGAGGAGTCGGTTGGCATCCGAATCGCTGTCAAAGATGACGGTCCACATGTGCTGAAGCTTGGCAAGAACCTTGATAAGCTAAGGGACGGCATGGTGCTTAATTTCACCTACACCGTCACCGAACCGGGTTGCTTGACCTCCGAGGATATACGGCAGTGGTGCATCCGCACTAGTGCCGTGCACGAGTTCGGCCATGCGATCGGCTTTTCGCACGAGCAGAACCGGCCCGACGCGCCCGCCGATTGCCAAAGGTCGCAGCGGCCGCAAGGGGACAACGGCACTGACATTGGCATGACGCCTTGGGATCCGCATTCCGTGATGAACTATTGCAACGATATTTTCCTTAACAATGGTGAGTTGAGCGGCTTCGACATCGCAGCCGTTCAAAGGATTTATGGGGCAGTTTGATGCGACCCTTCCTAACAGGCATTTTGGTTTCCATGGTTGTTTTGGCCACGGCGCCCGCGCAGGCCACCGAACAGCAATTGCACCAGAAGGTGGAACACAGCCTAGTTCAGTTGACGACGACTGGAACTGCCCGCATCGGGCCGTTCACCGGCACAGAGGTAAGTGGTAACGGTACCGGATTCTTCGTCGGCTCGGATGGCTACATTCTGACGACGGCACATCTTTTCGACCAACTGAAAAAAGCAAATGCCGCTAACGCCTCAATCAAGGCGAAATTCGAAGGCACTGGCACCGGCACCGTCCAAGTGGTCTACGTTTCGGAGCTAGCCAGTCTTGATCTGGTGTTGTTGCGAGCGATAGTCGACAACGGCATCCCCGTGCCGCCTTCGCTTGAGATTGGCGACAGCAAGGACGTCGACCTGAATGCGCCGGCCCTACTTACCTCGGGATTCGACATCACCGGCTATCGAAAACGGGCACTCGATTTCAACAGCACCTCTAACCCTATGGCCGCCTTCGCCTGGACGTTGAACGGCACCACCAAATCCGGCGCCAGTGGCAGCCCAGTCTACATCGACCGAGGCGGCACGCCCATTGTCGTCGGCATCCTCAGCGCCACGGCGCGAGAGGATGATGGACTGTCGCTGATGATCCCGATCGAGTATTCCTTTCAACTGATCGGTCAGTTCAAGATGAAAAAGTTGCAGGAAGAGGTAGCACGGCTGACGACCATGCTTGGCAAGGCAACCAGGACCAGCCCGCCCTTGAATGCCCGGATCGACGACATTGAAAAATCAGTCGACGAGATCAAGGAAAGCTTCAGTTGGACCGCCGAGACCGACGACGACCGCGGCACGTTGGTGATCAAGTACCATAAGATCGTCAGCGACGGCCCTCAGATCGATCAGATCAGCGTCAAAATCCAACCCTACACGTTCGGTAGCGATAGCGCCGGCAATGCCAGCGCCGCACAGCCGGAAGTGACTTGGAGCACCCAGACACTGCCGCGAAAATCTCTCGAGTCGGAAGAACGCACCGGCACCTTCGTCATGGACGAGTTCAAGAAAAAGCTGACCGATGTGATCCTAAATAAGGGCGGCCCCGCCACAATTCGGGATCCGTTCCGCGACGTAGTCGTCAGAATTAGCGCGGATACCGGCCAAACATTCTTCCAGACCGAATTGATCATTGAACCGAAGTTCAGCTGGAACTTCCAGAGATAGCCTCCCACCACGCGGTGTTCAAGGAAAGGCAGCCCAATATGCATCTGAGACGACTTATCGTATTGCTGGGATTGGCGGCGACCGCAGGACTAGCACCGCTTCCGGCGGCGGGCGTGATTAATGATTTCACCCCTACCGGCCTGCTGACCCGTGGCGCCGCGCAGGCACTGCCCTTCGCGCCGGCGGCCGTCATCGCTTTCGATGACATGGTCTTCGCCGCTAGCGCCACCGACGGCAAAGGAAAGATCCTCCGCCTCGATGCGACGACGCTGCAAATCAGCTTCACGCGGGATCTAGATATCGTCCCCAGCGCCATGGTGGCGAATTTTGACCAGACACTGTTGTTCGTGAGCGGGACGCTGGAAAATGGCCTCACTCGGATCGAGGTGCTCAACACCGATCTCAATCCGGTCGGCGGGATCACAGTCAGCGTACCGATGCAACATCCCTCGTTGACGATAACGAAGAGCGGCATCCTCGTCGTCGGCAGCCTTCCTGGATCAGCTGCCCCCGGAGCGGTGATCGCCTTCGACATGTCGCGGCCCGGCGAACCGAGACCACTGCCTGACCCGCTGCCCGACGTCTACGCGCAAACCGGCGTGGCCCAGGCCTGGTTTGACGGCACTGCCGAAGGAGGGACGCTGTTCGTTAACACCGCACTACCACCGTCGCTGATTGCGGTCGCGACCCAACGCCAGGGGGCCGGAGTCAAGCTGAGCAGCCTCAACTTCGACGATCCAGCTCCGGTGCCTATGATGGCCAACCTGTCCAGTCGCCCGTGCCTCACCGGCGAGGCCGTAGCCTGGTTCCTGGTTGCCTCGAGCGGTAAGCTTTTTTTGGCCACGTATGACCCAGCCTCTAGTTTTAAATCGCTCGACATCGTCTCGCTGAGCGAAACCAACCTCAAGAATGAGGGCTCTTTCAACCCTCCATACTATAACGACACCAAGGTGCAGGTGAACTCCGGCCTGCTTGCCAGTTCCTGCGATATGGGTGTGATCTTGATCGGTAACCGCAACTCGCGCCAGGTTGAGCAGTTCGCCGTGAATCCCAAGGCCAAACCGCCGACGCTGGAAAAGGTGGGCCAATTATTGCTGGACGAGGCGCCAGATCGCCTGCTTATGACGACTTCGGGACAGCATGGCTACGCAGTCTCGGCACAAACCAACACGCTCACTCGGTTTGATGCTGGCGGCGGCGAAGTGACCGGGACCGAAGCGGCGCGGACGCTGCAGCGTCTATTGGTTGAGAAGGGCTTTTCGGTCGGCCCCATTGACGGACAAATCGGTGTCCGCACCCTGGATGCCATCAACCGGTTTGAGCGCAGCAACAATGTCACCATCGACATCAACCGCGACCTCAAGAGGGCCTTCGAAACGCTTCAGGCATTCTAAGCGCAGTAGCACCGCTTTCATGCAAGTCAGCGCGGTCAACCCCAAAAGGAACGTCAAAATGAGAGTGCGCCCCGAACTCCTCGCCCCTGCCGCCCTCCTCTTGGCGCTGACAGCTGGCGCCGCAAGTGCCCAGAACGTCCGGCAGGGATGGACGGAGGATGAGCGCGAGGCCATGTATTACGGCACACAGGGCTCGCGACTGATCCCGAAGACCTGGCTAGACGCGTTGGTCATGGAGGACGGCAAGCCCTTCAGCTCGATCGAGAACCTCACTTCCTACGGGCTCTTGCCGCCGCCGGATGGGGGCGCTAGCAGCTATCCGATTGGCATGGCCATCGATCGGCAGGCGGACAGGGACTTCAGCTTCTCCAAACTACGTTGGTACAAAGGCCAGGGCGACCGCGACACAACCGCCGAGCCTTGGGTGGGCCTCAATTGCACCGCGTGCCATACCGGCGCTTACACGGTCGCGGGACAGATCAATATAGTCGACGGCGCTCCTAGTCTCTTCGACTACCAGAGCTTCGTCGAGGGACTCGACAAGGCGATGAAAGGCACGCTGAGCAACGCTGACCGCTGGACGCGCTTTGTCGACGACGTCCTGGGTCCACGAAACACGCCAGAAAATGCCGCGATGCTGAAGGCGGCCTTCACCTCGCTGCTCGCCTGGGAAGAAAAGACCGACCAGATGAACCAGAAGCCACTAAAATATGGCTATGGACGGGTTGACGCGGTGGGCCATATCCTCAACCGGGTGTTGATGTTTGCACAGGCGCCGGTGAACGCCGGAAATGCCTCGAACGCGCCGGTCAGCTACCCGTTTCTGTGGAACATCTGGAAGCAGCAACGGGTCCAATACAACGGCTCGGTGACCAACAGCCGCATCAAGATCGGCGCTGGCTGGGTCGAATATGGTGCCCTGGGCCGCAATACCGGCGAAGTGCTTGGCGTCTTCGGCGATATCGTCTTGAAAGACAAATCTTTGCTCAGCGGGCTAATTGGCTATGACTCTTCGGTCGATGTCCGCAATCTGATGCGAATGGAGATCCTGCTACAGAAGCTGGAGCCGCCAGCCTGGCCCGACGCCTTTGAAGACCTCGACCCAAAGCAAGTGGCGCGCGGCCGGACCGTCTTCCGCAATCGCTGCGCCAGTTGCCACTTGACCCCAGACATGCAAGTCGATGGCCAGCCGACCGAACGGATGATTCCGCTGATCAACACCCCGCCGGAGGACCTCACCGACATATGGATGGCCTGCAACGCCTATGTCTATAACGGCCCTACCGGCCCGTTGAAAGGCGCAAAGGATCTTGAGGGTAATATCCTGGGCGACAAGGCACCAGTGTTCAGTATGCTCGGCACAACGGTCCGTGGTGCACTGGTCGGCAGCAAGCTCGACTTACTGAAGGAAGTCGGGCTAACCTTCGCCGGGATCGAGCGGCTGCCTGAAGTCAACGCAGCGCCTAGCCCATTCGACCCTCGCTTCAACGACCGCCAGCTTTGCATGAACACGCCGAACGTCGGCATACTCGCCTACAAGGCTCGACCGCTTGATGGCATCTGGGCGACGGCCCCCTATCTCCACAACGGCTCGGTGCCAAACTTGTGGCAACTATTACTGCCGGCAGATCAGCGCATGACCGAGTTCTGGGTCGGCAACCGGACCTACGATCCAAAGAACGTCGGCTATGTCACCGAAAAGCCTGATAACGGCCAAGCCTCGATTTTTCGGGTGAAGGACGCGAGTGGCAAGCTAATCGAGGGCAACAGCAACAGGGGCCACGAATACGGCGTCGGCAACCTCGAGGACCCTGACCGCTGGGCGCTTCTCGAATATCTGAAGTCTAAACAGGAATGATGTCCAGAGTCGCCGGGCGAAGGGGGACTGATGAAACGAAGGCACATCCTTTACGGGCTGATCGTACTGGCCTTAGCGGCCTTCGCGATCCACGACCTCTATCCCGAGACGCAGGATTTGCTACCGATGAATGCCCAAGCATTCGATCTCGAGGCATATCGCGGCGAAATGCTGGAAGCGATCTATCCCCGGCCTGACGCGTATCTGGGTGAGGTGCTACAGCCCGACGAAATCCTAGCCGCGGCCGAACTAATCAATGAACTCGCCCGCAAGGTCCAAATCGACTACGCAGCTGGCACCGCTCGCCGCGACGCTCATCCGAAAGCACATGGTTGCGTCACCGCCACGCTCGCTTTAGACGCCCTTCTGCCGACCGAGCTTATCGGTGGCATCATACAGTCTGGCGCCAGCTACGATGCCGTAGTGCGCTTCTCAAACGGCTCTCCTGACCCCAACGCCTCAGATACCAACGGCGATACCCGCGGCATGGCGATCAAACTGTTCGGCGTGCCAGGCAACAAGCTGTTCTCCGATCCGGGCAACCCTGATGCGCAGGACTTCATCCTGATATCCAGCCCTTTCTTTTTCATCAACTCGGCCCGCGACTATACCCGCTTCTTCCAGGCGGTTGATAGCGGCTCGTTCCTCCGATTAGCAGCTGTCCCGACATATCTGGGCTGGCAAGGCAGCATGAATGCCTTCCACATGCTACGCCAGAAGATCGCCAATCCGCTCGAGACCCGTTACTGGTCGGTAGTCCCGTCGCAACTTGGCGAAGGCGAGGGTCGGCAGGCGGTCAAATTTTCGGCCCGACCGCTCGGCCCCACGTCCAGCACCATCCCGCCGAACGCTGACCCCAATTTCCTTCGTGCCGCACTTGTCGCCACCCTTTCCAAGGCGAATTACCAAATGGAATTCATGATTCAGCGCCGCGGCAATACTGGTCTCAGCGTCGAGGACGCAATCCCGGAATGGTCCGAATCCGAGGCACCGTTCCAGCGCATCGGCGTGCTGACCATCCACCAGCAAACCTTTAACACGGCCGCGCGCAACACTTATTGTGAGAACCTTAGCTTCAACCCATGGCATAGCCTGCCGGCCCATCGTCCGCTCGGCATGATCAGCCGTACCCGCCGCGTAGTCTATCAGGCGATCGCCGAGCTTCGCCACCGTATGAACGACGCAACTTTTTCAACGGGATTGCCAACGGACGGTAGATAATCATGTCGATCGCACGAATTCTCTGCGGCACGTTCGTCGTCGCGGCCTTCACGGGAGGCGGGCTCTACGCCACTAAGTGCTATCTCGATTTCGATCACACCGGTGTCGCGCTTCTACCGCCCAATGGTCAGCCTCACGTGCAACCTACGCCTGACGACTGGCCAATCGAACGCGCCAAGCGCAATGCCGCCAAAGAAACCTACATTAAGCAAAACAAAATTGCCTTCGACTGGTTCGCCGACTTTCCCTTCTCGCAAACCGACGGCACCGCGCTGATCATCTTACGGCTTTTGCCGTTGCTCGCGCCTGAACAATGGAAAGACGGCGACAAACTATTGTCCGAAGTCGGTCTATTCATGGATCCTCGCAATAGACAGACCTTCCTGCCGCGGGGGGTGGGGTTTTCTGGCCTAGACCCGACGGCGCCTGCGGACCAAGTCGACGTGACGTCGTTCACCTGCGGTGCTTGCCATATTGGCCGCGTAACTGATGCAAGCGGTGAGACAATCTTTATCGACGGCGCGGTGAATGGCAGCTTCAACATCGTCAAGTACTATGCCGAGACCGCTCGCACGATCCGCAAGCTATATGGCGGCAAGACTGATCGCGGCGAGCAGATCGACGAGCTGACCGCCGCCGTTCTGGTGGCGTTGGATAAGGCCGTGGAATCGTCGCCGACGTATTTTTATCAGAACTGGGCGTACGGGGAGCGCACCTACGATGCCAACTACGAGGCACACCAGGTGGCGTTGTTCCGGGCCGATGCCCGCCGCTATGTCACGCGCTTCGCCGATTATACCGAGGGCTTTGTTGGAGCCTTTGGCGACTACCTCGACAAGACCTATCCTGGCTACCAACAGCGGATGCTAACCGGTCTGCCGGGAATGGCCGACGCCACTGGAGTCAGCGCCACCCATGGCTACGAGAAGTTAAAGAAGCGGGTCGGTGCATGGCTAGGTTCTATTATCCTTCCCGATCATCCGGGCATCACCGACTTCATGCCGGTTTGGGAGCAAAATACCCGCGCGGTGGAATGGGACCCTAGCAAGAAGCAACTGATAAACGGCGGCGGACAGTACAACGGCAACATCCCAATCCCGATGTTTCGCAATTTGGCCGCGTCGACGACGATGGGGTTGAACGATCCGGACATTCGCGTACCCGCCTTTGCGGCTCAATTGCTGGGCGGCCTGCCAGCGACGCCATATCCCTTCGATATCGAGATCGAAAAAGCAAAGCGCGGCGAAACGCTTTTCACTGAGAACTGTGCCGGTTGCCACCAGCCGCGAAACGGCGCGGTGTATGGCGAGCTTGGTACCGATCCTTCTCGTAGCCAAGTTGTCAGCACCACGCTGATGCTGTCAGCGCGACAAATGTATACCACGTTCTGCCCGCCCGAACTGGCGCTTGATATGTCTGGCGGGCAAGTCAAGCCCTGCGCCGAATACCATGGCGTGTCCTTAAGGAATTTTGGCACCGCGATCATGCGGCCGCCCGTCAACCAACGTGGCTACAACGCCACCGCCCTACGCGGCATATGGGCCAGCGCGCCCTACCTGCACAACGGCTCCGTGCCCACGATGCGCCAACTTCTGATCCCCGGCGAAAGGCCGGACCGTTTCGTCCGCGGACGCCTCGATTATGACACTGAGAACATGGGCTTTTTCTGGCAAGAGCCGGCGAGCGATGGCGAGGTAGCCTTCGACACCACCGACTTCCCGGCGCTGAACCACCGAGGCCACGACAGAGATGTCGAAAGTGATGGCAAGCGCTACAAGCTCGACTGGACCGACGACCCGCAGGGCGCAGCCGATCTGATAGAATATCTCAAGACTCTCTGACAAGAGGAGCGGTGTTAATGGCCGACTGTGGATATCCGCGAGATCACGTTTCCTCCAAAACGTACATGCCGAAACAAAGAGGGCTAGTGCCCCTCATTGAAAGCCTATCCGATATGGATAAGGGCGAGGCGCTGCCATTTGCCGATGGTAGCGCGCCATGACAAAACAATTCAGACTATTTCGCGTGCGAATGGATCACACGGTAACTCGTTGTTTGGTATTTTTGTACTGGATATCCTCGGCGGGACTTGGCTGCGCGCAAGAAAATTTCGATCCTGATGCGTTCACACAAAGTCGCTCAAAACAAGCGATTATTTTGATTGAGGTGAACGGAAAAACTTCGTCAGGATCTCCTGTCGATAATAAAGGAACGGCCTTCTTTGTCTCGCCCGATGGTTTTGCTGTAACGGCGGCGCACCTTTTCTATAAAGAATCAGACATCACTGACATCGAAAAGAAACTAATACCACGAGACGACGTGCCGTTCCTCCAAGGCAGAATAGGGTCATCAGGAAACTCGCCAAAGGGCTTCGACCTAATATCAATAGACGTAGATAAAGACGCTGCATTGTTACACCTGGTGGATGGAAATGATCAAGAATTCCTTGAGGTCTGCGCGTCGGAGCCAAAACAAAGCGAGAATTTGTTTGCTTTTGGTTTTCCCGCCGGTCTGCCGCTCGTCGCGGCGCCTGGTCATCGGTTGGGCAATCTGGTGGCCTTTAAGTATCCAGTAGGGATAGATATTAATCCCGGCATGAGTGGGGGGCCGGTTCTTACGTCCCGAGGTAAAGTATTCGCGATGAGTATTTCGGGAATTCGTGAGAACAATTTTCAGGGATACAATTTCGTTCTGCCCTTGCGCTTTATAAGCAAAATTTTAGCGGAAGCTCAGGCCAAACAACGCTGCGAAGCAGGTGATCGGCCATCTGTAGAGATAGCAAATGAAATCAGAGACATACTTAAGTCTATCAATTGGGATATCATTGAAAAAGGCGACATTATCTTGCCGATGTTGGTGATGTATAAATCAAATCCAACGCAAGAAAATTGGCTCATAGTCAGAGAAAAACTTATGGAGTCTGCGTCTCGCTTGCAAGCTGCCATAGTTGCGACGATGGAATACGATTCCAAGTATTCCGGCAGCGGGAAAAATATCTTATCATTTACTCAGGATATAGATTCGATTGCAAATCAAGAATACAGAACTAATTTTCATGAAGTCCGTAGCATTTGGAACGGAAAATTTTACGAACTTAAAGTAATTACAGCCACAGAATCCCGGCCTTCACCAGAAGAATTAGAGAAAATTGAACATAAACTCGAACAGAACATGCATGAACTTTCCGAACAGCTGAGAAACATACTTGCAAGGCTCGAGTCGCAGGGAGGGTCCGAATGATGGTTCCCGACAACTCCACTCTGTTCCTGCCCATTCGCCATCTTTTCTTTGCATGGATGGTATTCTCGGCCTGCCCCAGTGCGGTTGCTGGGAAAAACCTGTTCCCTCCCGGTTTATCCAGTTTGAACATGGGCTATGACTCCAAATTAAGCCGACTTGGCCCGTCCGACGAGCCTTTCGGATATGGCGCTATGGAAGATAGATGGCCCCACCTTCCAGGCCAGCCAACTAGAATTTCCGTCTGCTGGGAGGAGTTCACGGAGGGAAATAAACGTTGGCGGTCTATGGTGAGACAGATTGTCAAAGATACATGGTCGACCGTCGCGCCGGTTTACTTTTTGGGCTGGGGAAAGTGCGATGCTAACAGCGAAGCAATCAGAATCCACGTGGCCGATGTGAGCCCCGTAGCCAAGTTTCTCGGTCGGAAGCTCTCTAAGGTGGCTCAAGGAATAACCTTAAACTTTGAGATGCAAGAATGGGTTCCGGATGAGTGGTGTGTGAAAAGCGATAGTAACTTAGAACAATGCGTGTTGGCCATCACCGTGCATGAGTTTGGCCATGCGCTAGGTCTTGCACATGAGCAAAACAGAAACGATACGCCAGGGGAATGCATTGAGCATCCACAGGGGGCGTACGGTGATACCAACCTCACACCTTGGGATCCGGGCTCGATAATGAACTATTGTAACCGGATTTATAAGACGGGTGGTTGGAAACTAAGTGATGGCGACGTCCTTTCCATTCAAAAGATGTATGGAGCCGCAATCTAGGCCGCGAACTCATAATCCGCGTTTGCTTCACTGAGGCGCTGACTTGGAGGCTCTTATGACCCGTCGCCGGTTTGAGCTCCTAGGGAGCATTGCAGAGCTAGAGAAATGGGCTATCGTGTCTTCATTGCGTGCGACTGGCGAGTCTGCGTCTTGGGCACTACAATGGATATATGCCCAACAGTCGAGATGAGGGCGCATTGCTGACAGGCGACTTTAAGATATCGGGTCCTTTCGCCTCGACGGGCCTTATGCGCGCGGCATCGACTTCGGCGCGTCCCCCGCCGTTGATAAGCTTGAGGCCAGTGATTGCACAGCGTTTGTCGTAGGCCTGAACGACGAGGCGGCGGAACGTCCGACCTTATAGGCTGACAGAGTTTTGCGCATCCTGCAAAGTTGCTCAAGCGTCTCAGCCTTTGCCAGGGTTAGCTCGTAGCGCTCGGACGGTTGCGACACCAGCTTCAAGCCTCGCTTCGCCAAGTCGAACGAGGTGTCGTATCGATACTTGGCCAGCAGCCCCTTCACCGCATCGAGATAGGAGGCCGCAGCCGTTGGATCGTCGGCTCGATCGAGATGCTCCTCCCTGCGATCAGCCCTGATGACCAATATGCTCTGATAACGATGCCTGGCGACCATGAATACGTCGCCGTTGTGGATGACTGATGGCTATGTTCTTCAACGATTTCGGAAGCCAGGCTGGGGCAAGCCTAACGCTTGGCTTCTCGTCGGATGGCAATCAGGCCTGGATCACCGGCGGGGCGGCGATGGCCATTTTCGATATCCGTACACAGAAATGAAGTTGTTGTGGGCATCCCATTGGCTGAACGCTTACTAGACGGATCAAGGGCAGTCACGCGAACTCTCTAACCGACTGAGACGACCAGAAGCCGGCAACATGCCTCCCGTCCCGATGTCTCCTATACCTCGCCTTGAGGGGAATCGAACCGCCGACTGTTCGATTTGCTCACCGCCAAGTTTTCAGACCACGCCTATTGATCAAGCACCAAGGGATGGCTGCCCGGATGGGTGAAGAGCCGACAGGGGCTTTATCTATGCCGACAGACGGGTCTGCAGGGAACGCCCACCAAACCTCTACTTTGAGACCGACGCATGCGGTCAATCCTGAATTGACAAATTTGGCGCCCTGTAAAGTTGGAGTCGCACGAACTTTAACTTTATGCCATGATGTCAAACATGAGTGGACAATCAGAGACAAAGCTAAAGCAGCTTCTCCAGCAAGTCCCCCCTGGCTTCCTCGTGGATTCGGGGTGGATGGCGCGTCATGCTATCTCGCGGCAGTCCGTCTCAGGCTATGTCAAACAGGGCTGGCTTGAGCCGGTAATGTCGGGTGTGTATCGCCGCCCGTTTTCCTCGGACACCAATACAGAAGCCGTCGGAGGCTGGAAAATACCCCTGCTCTCGGCCGTCTGGCTCATGCGGCATGAATTTCATGTCGGCGGGGCGAGCTCGCTATCCTTGCGGGGACATGCTCATTACCTGTCGTTCGGCGGCGAATTCGCCCTCTATCTGTACGGATCTGATATCCCGCCATGGCTATCGAAGCTGCGGACGGACGCGGAGGTGAAGACCAGGAGCAACGTCCTGTTCGGCGAAAGAGTGGTCGGCGTCGAAAACGCAGATTTCGACCTATCCAACGACGAGGATCCGGAGCTGGCACAGAGTCCGTGGCGCTGGCCGATGCCGATGTCCTCTCCCGAACGCGCGATCCTCGAAATGCTCGACGAGGTCCCAAAGGGAGAAAGTTTCCACAAGGTGGACGTGGCGTTCGAGAGCCTCGCCAATCTGCGCCCGAGACTGCTGACGACGCTCCTCACCCTCTGCCGGAGCGTCAAAACCAAGCGCCTCTTCTTCGTGTTTGCCGACAAGCACAATCATGCCTGGCGCCGGCACATCGACATCTCATCCGTCGATCTCGGCAAGGGCGACCGGGCGCTGACGCCGGGCGGCCGGCTGCACCCGATCTATCGCATTACAGTCCCGGCCCACTTGATACCAAAGGAGGCCCCGGATGGCCCGTGAACAATACATGCGCCAGGTCGATCTCCTGGTGCGGACCCTTCCTTTCATCGCCCGTCACGAGGCCTTCGCCCTGAAGGGCGGGACCGCGATCAACCTCTTCTATCGCGACATGCCGCGGCTCTCGGTCGATATCGACCTGACCTACCTGCCGATCGAGGACCGTGAAACGACGCTGAAGTACATCGACACGACACTGGAACACATCCGCGAAGACTTGATGCGCAATCTGCGCGGTGTGAGCGTCCAGCGGATCGCCGGCGGCGGAAACAACGACACGCGCGTTCTCGTCCGTCAGGGAAATGCCGAGATCAAGATCGAGACGTCACCCGTTGCGCGAGGAACGGTCCATCCGCCCGAACGCCGACGTGTGAGCGCGGCCGTCGAGGACGCATTCGGTTTCGCCGAGATGCAGGTCGTCTCGTTCGAGGACCTGTTCGGCGGAAAGCTGCACGCGGCTGTGGACCGGCAGCATCCACGAGACCTGTTCGATGTGAAGCTCCTCTATGAAAACGAGGGGTTGACCGACGCCCTGTTCCGGACTTTCCTGATCTATGTCGCCAGCTCAGGGCGCCCGCCGCACGAGTTGGTCAGGCCTTCGCTCGCAGACCTCGACGAAGCCTTCTTGAAGGAGTTCGAGGGGATGACGATCGAGCCCGTCGGCCTCGACGATCTGAAGGCAGCGAGGACCCGGATGATGGCGGATATCCTCGCACGGCTCGACGACAAACCGATGCGTTTCCTGCTGTCACTGCACGACGGCGAACCAGATTTCGAAGCGATCGGGCTGCCACAAGCGGCAGAGCTGCCGGCCGTCCGCTGGAAGCTGCTCAACCTCGAAAAGCTGAAAACTCAGAACCCAGGGAAGCACACCGAGCAGCGGCGTGAGATCGAGGAGATCGTGTCACAGATTCACACGGATTCGGGGAGCGATAAGAGCTGACCTATGGGCACTTCGATTGAACTCAAGGTGAGTGGCGTTTCCCTCTCCTATGCCAAGAACCATATGGGGCCCGATTACGGCTATCTTTTTCAGAGCGAGGATTTGGCGCGTCGGCCGTGCGACGGCATAGATTACGATTATTACGCCGCTCATCCTGAGGAGGAAGGCGAACTCGCGGAAAGCGAGCTCTCCTTCGTTCGCTCGCTGTCGCGTCTCGTTCCCAGGTTGCAGATCCTTGGCCATAGCTTGGCGACCGCCAGATCGGAGTACGAGGCTGTCGCGGCCGACGCAGCCGGCATTATCGAGATGGTGTCAGACGGACGGACGCCGGAGTATCTCACTTTTGAGGAGTTCTGCGCGCTCGCCAATCAATTCCCCCTGGCGAGCCTTGCACAGGGCTATGTGGAGTACGAGACCAAGGATCGCGACATCGTTGCACAAGGGCGCTTTGCCTCGCACGCGAAGGAATTTGCCCGTGTTCCCTGGACTGAGAATTCTGACTCGTATTGGTCCGAGGCCAGCTACCTGTCGGCAAAGGTCTGCATCCTCAGCGCCGCTTCGATGCTCTTGATCTTCGCCCAGGATCCACGGAATGCGGAAGCCGAGGTGGTATGGCAGTTCGGCGATATCGTGACTGCGGGTTGGGTCGAGCGAAGGGCCTTTGTCGCCGGCGCGGATCGACAACAGACGATCCTGGTCGCGACAGAAGGCGCGTCAGATGCTCGCATTCTGCGTCGCGCGCTCGAGCTGCTTCGGCCTGACGTCGCAGATTTCTTCCGCTTTATCGATGGCGATGAGCGGCATCACTTTTGGGGCACCGGCAATCTGGTCCGGTTTGCTGAGGGGCTGGTCCGGATCGACATCCAGAACCAAGTGCTCTTCCTGCTCGACAACGATGCGGAGGGGATCGATGCTTACCGGAAGCTCAACGAGTTGAAGATGCCGGCGAATCTGCGAAGCATGGTATTGCCTGATATCGAAGAACTGAGGAGCTTTCCCGCACTTGGCCCGGAGGGGCTCAGCAACTGCGATATCAACGGTCGCGCTGCGGCGATCGAATGCTACCTCGACCTAAATTTGCCGGACTATCCGCCGGCGCAGGTGATCTGGAGCAATTTCAAGCGCGAGATAGGATTGTGGCACGGCGCCTTGGAGCACAAGGAATCCTATGACCGCCACTTCATGAAGCAGGACGCTCAAGAATTGCCGTCCGGGAAGTATGACGTCTCCAAGCTCAATCAGATACTTGATGCAATGGTTGCCGCGGCTTCCCTGCTAAGCGCGGCAGACCCGCACTGACCTCAAGGCCTCAGAAGGACGAAACATGACGGCAGCACCGATTCTTGTCGAGTTGGCCCGACGCGACAGGATCGTCGATGTTTTCCGCAGCGTTCTCGCTCGCCATGGAATTGTGGTGTCCATGAACCGCATGGACTTTCACCTGTGCGAGAAGGTGATCATCGAACTCACGCCCCAACCTGCCCGCCTTTCGGCAGCCGTTTTGGATTTCATGTTTCCACATGAGCCCACACCGAGCACTGTCTACCACTATACCGGGTTCAGCGGATTTCAGGGGATTGTCTCCTCGGGCGAGCTTCGGCTCTATCCGGTCCGCAACCGGCTTGGCCAGGGTGGAGAGCTCAAGGCATTCGCCAAGACCCACGCACTTGATGGCTATCTAGACCCGTCACAGGGTGAAGAGCTCTGTAAGACCCTGTCGGATGACCTGTTTTATGCCTCCCCGACGCGGATTCCTCCAAAGGATCCTCTGCTGATGTGGGGAGCATTTGGCGGGGGCACCGGAGTACGTCTCGAACTCAAAGTTTCACCTAAACCCGCCGCCGCGCTTCGGCCGATCTACTACGAAACCGGTGGGTCGATGACACTCCTACAAGAAATAAACGATGCGCTGCGAGCTGCAGGAGAGCCTCCGTTCAATCCCTGGACAATCTCGCGCGCCGGCGCGTTCTATCTGGATTGGACCGTTGCAATGGAAGACGAGGTCCGGCTTCTCGTCAAACGGCATCCGGAGGGTATTGACCTCGCCCGAAACGATGGCACCTCCGACTACTGGCCGATCCCGATCGACCAGCCAAATGGTTTTTGCGATCTGCAATTGACCGGCGTCCATGTCGCTCCGGACGGCAATAGAGACGCGACCATCGCCGCCTTGAAAGGAACGCGCTTCGCCGCTGTTTCAGTCACCGGACCATAGTCGCGCGCCCTGCAACGGGCGGGGTGCGAGGGACCTGGTGTGCCTCGGCTCAGCAATCTGAGACCGGGCGAGATCGGCCTCAATTGCGCAGTCGCTCCTCTGGCAACGTCCTTGCTCGCCAAGTTCGGAGCGGGGCACTATTGGCGACCGCCTATTCCTTTGCTCAAATACAATAAAGATTCGCGCGGTCGGTAGTACCCGCTGGACCGGAGGGCGCATGTATCTCGAAAATCTAAGTCTCAATAATTTTCGTTCTTTTGGTCAGTCCGAAATTCCACTTTGCAAGGATCTGACGATCCTTGTTGGAGAAAACAACGGCGGAAAAAGCAACGCCATTGATGCGATACGGCTTTTGACGGCGCCGCTTGGTGGGCGCCGGGAACTTTATTGCGAGACGACGGACATCCGATTTGGTAGCGACGAGAGAAAGTTCGAGCTAACCGCGACCTTCACCGAGTTGAACCCGGCGCAACAAGGCCGGATGATTTCAGCGGCGACCGACGCCGCAATCTTGGGCTGCGTTTTCGGTCTCAAATATGATGAGACCACGGGCCGCTTCCCCGAGCGTCCGGTCTTGTGGGGCGGGCATCAGCAAGGCAATCCGGAGCCCGGATGTCATGACATGATCCGGCATGTCTACTTGCCGCCTCTGCGTGATGCGAAGCGCGCACTGGCGTCGGGCAATCCAACTCGCATCTACGCACTTCTGAACCACTTCCTCGAAGGGGAAAAACCGGAAGCCCTGGCTAAGGCGCTTCGGCGCGGCGCGGAATCTGAAATCCTCGGCAGGGTCGGGGGCGCCGTCGAAGTCGGACTGAGCGCGCTGACGGCTGGCGTTCGTCGCCAAGCCGCATCTCTGGGTTTCGCGAACGACGAGAAGCTCATCGATATCGCGCGGGACCTCCGTTTCAAGCTCGCCGATCACGGTATCGAACCCGAAGACCTCCGCTATTCCGGCCATGGCTACGCGAACCTGCTCTACATGGCGACGATCGCGGTAGAACTCGAGAAGGTCAACGACGCTGATCTGACGCTCTTCCTAGTCGAGGAGCCAGAGGCTCATCTTCACCCCCAGCTGCAGGCGGCTGTACTCAGCTTTCTTGACGAGCAGGCCGAGAAATCGCGGAAGCCACGCGCTGATAACCACGGTCCCGCGGGTGAGCTGCAGGTAATCGTAGCGACCCATTCGCCGAACCTGTCGGCGTGGGTGGAAAGCAAAAAGCTCGTCTTTTTCCGTTCGTTCCTTCCCGCGCCGGCTGTGGCCGAAGCGGCTGTTGCCGAGGAAGAGCCGCATGCGCTCGCCGGCGTCCCCGCCGAGATCATGCCGGAAATCGAGCCGAATCCGGTGATGCCGGTGGGCAGGCCGAGACGAGAAACGCGCTGCATTCCGCTCACGGCGTTGGAACTCGATCCCGTCGAGCGTCGTAAGGTCGATCGCTATCTCGACGTGACCAAATCGGCGCTCCTGTTCGGTGGTCGCGTGCTTCTCGTAGAGGGCATTGCTGAGGCGCTTCTGCTTCCGGTCATCGCGAAGAAGGTCGTCCTGAAGGCCGAACCGGAGAAGCTCCGCCTGTTTCGGTCGGCGGTCTTCGTCCCGATCGATGGCGTCGACTTTGAGCCCTACGCCAAATTGCTCCTGTCTCCCTACAATGAAGTGCGGATCGCGGATCGGCTCGTCGTCTTGACGGACGGCGACGGTGGCGAAGTTGCGGAAGGGGCAATGACGCCAGGCGCCGGACGCAAGCGCGATCTGGAGGCGGTCGGTGCAAAGCTCGGCGCGAGCGATCTCCTTGAGGTTGTCATCAACGACTATTCGCTTGAGACGGAATTGGTGCGGGCCGGAAACGGGGCTCTCCTGAAGGGGGCCTATGTCAAGCTTCACCCGCGCTCCGCTGACAAATGGGACGCTGCGGCCGGGCAGGCCGGAGCTGCGCAGGCGGTGGCGATTCAGAAATTGTTCGAGTCGACGCGCAAAGGTGATTTTGCCCAGCTGGTCGCCGAGGAGATCAATAACGGGGCGGCCTTCACAGTACCTGCCTATTTGCAGACCGCCATCGATGCGCTCGTGAAATGATCACCGCACCGTTCAAGCCCACTGATGAGCAGAATCGCGTGATCGAGCATCCCGGTTCTGCGTTCATCGCGGCGTGTCCGGGGGCGGGCAAGACCCGGGTTATGGTCGAGCGAGCGCGCAAGCTTCTGAACGGTGGGGCCACGGGTCGCGCTATCGCCTTCCTGTCCTTCACGATTGCTGCGGTCTCAGAGCTGGATGATCGGCTGCGCCGGGAGGGCTTGGTCGAAACGCCAGCCTTTCCCCATTTCATCGGGACCTTCGATGCGTTTCTCTGGCAGTTCCTCATCGCACCCTTCGGGATCGACGGCTGCGCCGCGAAGCCGAAGCTCATCCCGGATAAGGATGATCGCATAATTCAGCCCTTCGCCGGAGCACAGGCGCTGCCACTGGAGTGCTTCGATCGCGCAACGGGCACGGCAATCCCGGCACTGCTTCTGCGCCATGGTTTTCGCGGGAACCTCAGGGCGCATGAAACAGCTGCACGGAACGCGCGAGCGCGCTTCCTGGAGCGCGGCGAACTCGATTTCACTGATGCCCGGTCCATGGCGCTCGCCCGATTGCGCGATCCTGCGCGGGGTGCCGTCATTGGACGGGCGCTTGCGGCGCGCTTCCTTGAGCTCATCGTTGACGAGGCACAGGACTGCAATCCTGCCGATTTGGAGATCATCGACTGGTTGCGGGCAGCCGGCGTGCCCGTGAAGGTGATCTGCGACCCCAACCAGGCGATCTACGGCTTTCGCGGCGGCGTGACGCGCGAGCTTGCGCAATTCGCGGAGAAATTCAGCGAAGCCGAGCGCCTTCCCATGAGCGGAAACTTCCGATCCAGCACGCACATCACGAAGGGCGTGGTGGCGTTACGGGCGCCAAATATGCGCGCTGCGATCGACGAAGCCATGGGGGAGTACCGCGACGAACCGCAGGCAGTTCAGATCCTGTCCTATCCAGGAAGGAGCGTCCCCTCGACCATCGGTACGAAGTTCCAAGAGCTCGTCCGTGCGATGGGGTTTCAGGCGCAGGATTGCCCTGTCGTTTCGGCGACACGACGGACGGGCGCGAACGCGCTAGGACATCCCCAGGATACGGGCATTCGCGACCTGAGTTATAGGCTTGCCATCGCGGTGAGCGATTTTCACTTCTCGTTTGAGATTGGGGGTCGCAAGGAGGCCCTTGTCGCCATCCATCGCATCATGCTCGAACTGGGTGGCGGCATGGGCGGAAGGACCTATCACCAGCATCTGGCGGATGCTGAAGTCAGCCCGGAGTCGTGGCGGCCCGCCGCACTGGCGTTAGCGCAGGCCCTTAAGTTCAGTCCGGAGCGGTTCGCGACCGCCGAGGCGTGGCACGATGAGGCGCGCCGTCTGCTCGCGCCGTTGCTGCCTGCAGGGGGGCTGTCCATCAATCAGCGGCTTCGCCGCAATGGCGATCTGGACAAGGCATTGTCGGTCGCGCCCCCATCTGGCCACGCCGCGCGGACAATCCATAGCGTGAAGGGCATGGAGTTTCCGGCGATCTGCGTGGTGATGTCGCCGAGCACTGCGAAGGGCATCGTCGATTTCCTGACAGGGGATGGCGCGATCGATAACGAGGAAGCGCGCAAGATCTATGTGGGAGCGTCTCGGGCTCAGCGCCTGTTGGCGATAGCTCTGCCCCGGACGCAGGCCCCTCGGCTCCGGGATTTGATGGTTGGGATGGGCGGCTCGGTCGACCTTATCGCACTCTAGCCCATCCGCTATTCGCCCGCCGGCATGGGTGGCGGCATCCGTTCGTAAGCCATGGCGGCTTCGACTTCGGCGCGGATTTCCTGACGTGACGGCTTCTTGCGCTTTGCCGGCACGACCGGTTCGTGGGGATCGTCTGGAACAGCAGTATCGATGCTGAGATCAGCCATGGCGCCGGCTCCATTATGTCGTCGATCGAAGACGGCGATCGGATGCTTGAGAAAGTGCTGGTCGAACATCGCGGTCATTCCGGATGACGACAACCTCGCGAGTTCGCTCCTGACCTCTTTTCCGGATTTCCAGCCGATCGCGTAGCGTTTGGTTCTGTCGCGGGCCGCCGTAAGCGCGGCGACCGCGGCGTCGGTGAAGCCGCCGCTTGTCCAGAACTCGAAATGCACGGTCGAGCTATTGAACCGGTCCTCAGCCTTCGTAGCGCTATAGATCCCGGGCACCTTGTCCGAGAGCCATTCCTCGACCTCCGGTGCATCGATCATGTGGTCGGGCTGGTAACCCTTGCATTCGTAGATCCAGACGTCACCAGCAACGACCCGACGGACGTCGATTTCAGCCTTGAAGGTGTCGAGGCGGATCAGGTGATTGATATCGATTGAGCCGCCGAAGCGGGCTTGCACGACATGACCGACGACAAGCTCGAACAGGGATCCACGCAGGTTGCGATCCGCACCGGAGATGCCGCTAAGTTTGTCGAACAGCTCGCCGATGACTTCCGGTTTGGCAACCGCGACGGCGGCCGCCTTGCTTAACGTCTCGAGCAGAGTAGCAAGTCCGACAGCAACATCTCGACCGAACAGGTTCTTCGGTGTCGCCAACATGACGCCGTGGGAGCGACCGAGATTGAAGGCCTCCTGGGTATAGCCGTCGGCCATCAGCATCGGCATGAAGGGCGGGAGATTTTTCAGATAGGATGACAAGTTGAATTTGCGGATGAAGGCGGCGATAGCGTGCTCGTCGACGGCGGCACCCGCGATAACATCACCGACCAGAAAGCCAGGCTTCGGCCGTCCATCTTTCTGGCGACGGACCATCGGGACCAAGTAGGACGGACCGCAGAGATCCCAATTAAACGTGCCGAACGTCGGCAGGCGATCGGTCTCTCCGCGGATTTCGATCTTGTCATAGCTTGCGACACCGAGACGGCGGGCCCAGTCTCGCAACGCCAGAAGCAGCATATTCTCGACGACAAGCCTGGCGCGCAGGCGTTGGAAATTAGGGCGGCCGAGATATCCGTCGGCGCGAAGGGTTACGACAGGTCCCACGCCTTGCATCTCGCCGCGCTCGATGAGGTGAACAGCTTCGAGGCGCTGCAGTACCGTCTCGCTTGAGACCTGACCCTGTTGACGGATGGGCGAGCCGCTTATGATTGCGAATTGCTCCAGCGGGACGATGCCATCGCGTGCCTGGAGCGCGGCCAGCGCCGGGCCGTAGGCCGGGCTGGCCTCCCGGATGTCGCGGGACAGCGCCGTCCAGTATTGCTCCGTTCCCTCGTGCTTGGCGTGATAGAGGAAACGGGCGTTGCGCGGAAAAACTAGCCCCTTCAGGCGGCGCACTTTTGAGCCGGCGCGGCTTATCCGTTGGCGAGCGACATCGGCCGAGCATCCCTGGGCGACGAGCTTACGGGCGATTTCCGACGACAGGGCCGGCCCCTCGGCTAGCAGAATTGATTCAACGGAAAACATGGCGGTCCTTCGCTGTCACACTCCGCTATTTATAATTATACTACAGGACGGCGCCTCCGTTTTCGAGTCCGTCGAAACGAGAAAAATTCCGTTATAATATCAGTCGCTTGACCACCCGTTCTAACCTCAGCGCAAAGCGCCTTTGTCACGGTCGCGTTGTCACACCGACTTCAACGACCTGTTTTGAAGCCACAGACCGAATGCTGAGTGGTCCCATCTAGGGGAAGCAGCGCCGGGCCACCTCGATTCCATCAGCAAGATTCTGTATGCCGGACGGGCCTTCCAAGCGCGCCAAGACCGGTGCGAGTGATTGGAGGCCCCTGAACAGCTGATCACGCCGAGGCTTATCGCAATTCGCTAGAAACTGCTCGATCACTACAGAGTCATATTGGTCAGGCAATTCGCCAACCACCTCTGAAACGAACAGGAAGTGATCGGGATTATCAGTTAAGTCTGTGAATGTGCCGAAACAGGCCGCCAGAATCCGCGCCTGTTCGGAGGGAGATGCGAGTTGCAACGCGTCAATGTACCTGTTCGGCCAAATGGACGGGTGCTCCTCCCCGAGCAGCTGACACTCCGTCTCCGACCAGAGTGCTTGTCTATCCTCTCCAGTGAGCCGATCGATGACCGGCGCGAAGGCGCTTGCCCACGGGATCGGCCGTTGCCGAACCAGCTCGGCTATTTTGGCATCCACCAAGGTACACACTTCTGGGGCTGAAGAAGCTTGGATCAGTTGTCCAAATGCTTCGACCGCAAGAGCAGCTTCGCGTCCTGAATATGGCAGTGGTGCCGATGCCATTGCCTCAAGAGCAGTCTGGATAGCTGCCGCCTGCTGCGCCCCTGAGAGGCGCTTCGCGAATGCGCTACTCAATAATGCCCTTATCCAATCATCCGGCTCCTCGAAGGCGACGTTCACGCGTGCGCCGCATTCTCCCTCGTCCATATGTTGGATGATCGCGGCCAAAGCACGAGGACGGAAGTAATAGGGATCACGCGCATCCTGCGAAGAAATCCGATCGAACAGGTCGCGCAGGATAGGCGGCGGCAAGCACTGCACGAGATTTGCGTTGACGCTTTGCTCTATCCGGTCGCTGACCCGTAGGAGAAGCCTGGATCCAGCGACACAAGCCTGTGTTTGTGGACTTACAGCCTTCGAGACTCCGATCGCAGAGCACAACAGATGTATATTCTCATCACTGGAAAGTTCAGGCAGCACCCGCGCCTCAAGCCTGTCGCGTGCGCCATCCTCAAGGTCAAGGTAACCAGCGAGGACGAGAAGTGTGGCGGACGCCATTCCTCCATCCCGATTTGCCCGAAGTGCCAACAAGGCCGACTGGATCTGCTCAACCGATAGACTTGCTGCCAGGAGTTCGAATGACTTTGATCTCCACTCTTTGTCGGCAATCAGCAGCGCATTGAAGGCCTGAAGGCGCATCGCCTCGGTAACATACGGCAAGATAGCCAATAGATAGTCGTGATCGAAGGTTTCGTCGCTGCAGATCTGCCATCCCCTCTTGATCAGTGTCTCCTTTTGCGTCCCTTGAGCATACGGCAGCGCCAACCCTATGCATTCCAACAGGAAGAGTTTGCTAGTTGTCGAACTCGCTGTGTCCACGATCTCGTCAATGAGCTCTTCCCGACCATCCTCTGCCAGAAAAGGCAACAGCGCTGAAAGCGCCAGAGCTGTCATGGCGGCACGGTCAAAGGACCGAGCCGCAGTCAGGAAGGTTCGCAGTTGCTCGGCTGAGGCGACGCCGAAATACGGGCTTAGCAAGATGCGGGGATAGATCGAGATATCGTCGGCAGACTGCCGGTAGCCTGAACTCTCGCCCGTTGCCGGACCGTCGAGCCGGCGGCGAGCCAGATCAAGGGCGTCAACTCTGACGCTTTCTGGTACCCTCGGGAGTAGTTCGATGAAATATTCCCAGTTCTCTGTCTTTTCCTCCGCCAGCTGGAGTACTCGATAGAGGCCAAAAAGGGCTTGGTGCCGGAATTTCGGAATAATCCAGCGCATCGCGTCGTACCAAAACGACAGCATCCTGATTTGGCCGGCTGCCTCCAGACTTCTCAACTCCACAGTTTCGGCGTCCGTCTCAGGTAGATGGCTTGCGACAGCAGCAAGAGCCATTGCCCTGTCCTGCGGATCGCTCAGTAGATCGGCCGCTTCAAGCGCGATTCCTAGAACACGATCTCGTTCATCGTCCGGCATCCGCCGGCTAAGGTCACCCAGGCCTCTAACCTTCGCGAAGCCCACCAGCAGACCAAGTCGTCCCTCGACCTCTCGCCACCCAAGGAGTTGTTGATCAAGAGCCGCGATCAGGAGTTCCGGAGGCACACGTGAGGTATTGCGGATCGAACACAGCAGCAGCCTCGCTCGCAATCGGTAGGAGTAGGCCATGCCACCTGGTGAGCGCATCGCCGCGCGCTCTGCCCGCTCTATGTCGAGCGACAAGCCACGCAGGCTCCCTTCGGCATGCTCCCACGCTTGCACCCAGCCCAGATCGAACAGCCGGAAGTATTCTGTCGGCGGAGCGCCAATCTCATCCAGATGCTGGGTGAGAAACGAGACCGCGTAGGTCGACGCCTTCGATGGGGCCAGATTGCCGGAATTGAGGTCGGCAGCAATGCCTGAGGCCCATTCGACAAACGCCTCGCGGATTCGCTCGACGAATGCCCCCGAAAACCTCTCCAGAAAGAAATCGCGCAAGCCCGGATGCGCCATAACATAGCCGCGGCCGCCTTTGGCCGGCGACTGCCCGTCGCCTAAGACAAAGCGGCGAAGCGGCCACAAGGTCTCCTTCATGTCCGAGGCGGGTTTATGGCCATGGGCAATTTCGACGATCCGGCCAAGATCGTCAGCACCTAGCGCGCCAAAGGCGCACGCCAAGGCGCCCAGATGGGCATTGAGCTTTTCGACATCGGGACTGACCCCTTCGTCTCTCCAAGCCGTGCGTTGTAAGGACCACCAGTGGTCGAAGTAGCCGCTCAGCCCCGGCGCCGCATCCTGGAGGAATTCCAGGACATCGGTCTGAAAGGGTGCTTGCTCAAGGAGGTCCTCCGCGTAGAATCTGAGCAGCAGCGGCTCGCCTTTGGTGAGAGCCGAGAGACGCGCGGCGATTTGCTCGACGAGTTCCGCAGAGCTGCCGATTGCGGGAAGGCCTGAGACAAGCTCCCTGACCGCAGCGTGCTCCAGGAGGGGCAACTGGTGAACAACGACATTGCGGTTCGCCTGCCAGCCGAACTTGTTGAGCCAGAACTGACCACCCCCTTTATCGAGGGTCTCGCGAGCAGAGAGAACCAGTTTCACACTCGACTCTGAGCGGCCGCTAAACCAGTCGGCCCGGAAGCTTCCCTCGAGCGCCTCGTCCACCCCGTCTACGACGATCAGAACATCGGCCTGATTGGCAATGAGCTCGTCGCAGAGTTGGCCACAGAGCCCCTCGTAGTAGATGGCTGCATCAAACTGTTCATTCTTGACCTCTCGTCCGACAATCGCGGCGAGCCGAGAGGCGAGCATCTGGAAGAATACGACAGGCATATATGTGCCGACACGCAGGCTGATCGGCACGAAGACGATGTGCGTTTGCGTCTGCGCGCCGGCTTTGGCCTTCGAGAGTTCAAGGAGCCATTCGACGAGGACGGCACTCTTTCCGCGGCCCGCGGGGCCGATCATAAGAAACCTCGGTACCGCGCTCGACTGATACCACGTCTGCAACTCGCGAAGCGTAGTGTTGCGCCGGGCATAGGGCGCCGGACAATCGACGGGGCCGCGGGTGATCTCGACGAACTCCTTGACCTTTCGGGCGTAGGGCCGGGCGTTGCTGCCGATCACAGCGGCAAGATCATCATCGGTGTTCCCTGGGCCGACCACGGGGGCCACCTCGACGACAAGGCCCGCGACGCCGTGGAGCTTCCAGATCGGGCAAGCATACAAAACGCCACCGGCCACTCGCTCGTCTGGCCCCAACGCAAAGCGCATGATTCCAACAACCCGATCGTTCGCCAGGACGGGGCTTCCCGAGAGCCCCCGAGCGTCGGCCCCGAGGCCCGCAGCCAACTGATTGCAGAAGAGCTGAATGATGTTCTTTTCGCCGTACAGCTCGCCGTGGGTGGTGGTGACCTCACCATCAAGAGCCAGCCCGTTGAGCGACTGCAGATTGGGATAGCCCCATGTCTGCCATGGATCACCGGAGCGTCCGAGGCCGCGCATCTGTAGCGGCGCTGTCCGAGGTGGGTTGACGCATCTGAGCACTGCGCAATCCGCCTCCCTGTCGTAGCCGACAAGTTCCGCCTGCGTGGTATGGCCTGGGAACTCCAGGACGATAGGTCCGTACGGAGCGGGGATCTCCTCGCGTCTGTCTGCGACCGTATGGAGTGCCGTCGCCACCAGATCTTTCGTTATCAGAAACGCTGTGCCGCGCCCGGCCCCATCCGGCCGCGTTACAGTGACCTTTGCTATCGCATCGCGGGTTTTCTGGTCCATCCACGGCCTCCAATCGGCTCTGCCTCGATGCGAAGGCCCCCTAAGGGTTTGGTTCGATGTCGAGACCGGAACAAAGCGCGGCATCCGTCACGCGGTTGTCGTCTCCTATGCGCAGCCGAATGTATGTCGGGCGGAAAAGCGCCCAGTCGGAGAAACTGCCGGACTGCATCTGCTCGACGAACTGCCGCAGCCGTGGAAGCGCATCCTGCTCGGGAAGGGAAAGAATGTCGGAAGGAAAGCGGAGGACATCGGCCCAAGTCCCGGAATTGAGGTACCAGCGGCCGCCACCGAGATCTACACGCTTTGGCTGATGGGTATGTCCGAAGATGACGTAGCGAATATCGTTTTTAGCCAGACTGCGAGCCGCATTGAGATATTCGCTCGCTGTCTCACGGCGCTCGTCGAACCCATCCGCCTTTTGCAATGCTCGCATGGCTAGCAGTAGTGCCCGCAATCTGCCATCGGACAGGCGACCGCCTTGTGGAGCCACCGTCTCCTTCGCGAAAATGCTCGCCTCTGTAGCGGAAATTTCGACCCCGGCCAGCGCGCTACTGACCGGTTCCGGCGTTTCGGAGATGGCTGCCATGAAGGCGTTTGCGTCTCCCTTGAGTGCCCCGCTTATGACGCTGCGGAGCGCCGCGTCGTCATCGAGCTCGCCGAGTATCGGGTCCAGCCCAGGACTGGCCCCAATGTCGTGGCCAAGCACATCGGAGTGCAATGTCCCACTCGCGGAAATGTCGCCTCCCATTTTTGGTAACGAGGACCCCTCAAGCCCGTGGCTCTTGGTGCGATACCACAATCGAGCGATCTGCCCCGCCCGCTTGATGAAGCCTGGTTCCAGGGCCAGCAGGATCGGAACGACCGCGCCATCCTCTGGCTTGAGGAGATCAACGAAGGCATAAACCTGTTTGATCCTGTTCATCAGCGTCGCAACAAGTTCGCTGCCCGCCGGTGGCTCGAACCGATATTTAAGGGGAACGCTTTCGCCCCTCGACATGAGCGAGCGCAGACGCCGCAGAGCGTCGTAGTCAATTTGGTTCCAGGCATCATAACGATTGCCATGCTCGATCAGCGCATCGCCCACAACGTAGGCTTCGCCGTCGATGATGAATTCGAAGTCGTGGCTTGGCTTAACGCCAATCGCCGCGCGAAGCGCCGCGCGCACGGCCGGAAAGCTGAGCTCGACGTCATGATTGCCGAGGAGGATGGTCAACCGCCCTCCGGCGGCGAGGAACGCGCCCAACGCATCGAATACGGGCTTGTCGCGCTCGACAATCAAATTGAACTTGTCGACAGCCTGTTGAGGGTCTGTCGTAAAAGCTGACCAGGTTGCGGCCTGACCATCTCGTTCTGCGAGAAAATCGACGGTATCGCCATTGAGCACGAGTTCGATCGGCGCCTTCACCGAGACTTCATCGGCCAGCCGGCCAATGAACCGAGCAATCGCTTCGGCCTGTGTGCAGAGCCGAAATCCACGGCTGCCCTGGCGCGATGGCTCGGGATAAGTGCCACCAAGATGCAGATCGGAGATGACAATAACCTGGCGCATTGCGGGTTTCTCTGTATCTGGAGACAAATCCTGCTTTTGTGGGTTGTCCGAATTTCAATATTCGCGCCTTGATAAGGTCACCCTGGAGCCGAAAATGTGCAATGGGGGACAGATTAATACCTCCCGAATGCACAATCTTTTGTGTCCCGTGGCTCCGACGACCGCGCTGCATTGGTGTCTGATCTGTGCGGGTTGCTCTGAGACGGTGACCGTCGGGCCGCTCCCATCAATTTGCTCGTCACACAGCGGCAGCCCGGTACCGCTGCTCCGATTGGCTGACACGACGATGCACCGCCCCCGAACATCGCCTTCCAATCACCCGTCATCGAGCGATACGTCTCGACTGTGAAGATCGCACCGGAAGCCACGACCGGTTACGCGCCATTGAATCGCACCCCGACTTTCTTTATCATATGGTTAACCATATGCCTTAACATCATAAATTTCTCAACTGGAAGCGATATAACCTGACGCTTCCGTCACTCGGACGCCATTCAACGCCATCGTTCACTATCGATAGGTTTCAGGTATGGATAGTGACCGCTCCGAAAACGCAAAGCCTCAGTCCCCGGATCAGCACGGGGAGAATCACCTGCGAGATAGAATGGACTGACCGAAGGGGCGGGTCCAGTGTGTGCGCTATCCGCTTCGCATTATTCTCCATATTCTCCTTCCAATGAGTTACGACGCCTTGCGACCTCTTGTGGAGCTGCCAATTATCGAGATTTCACCCCAGAAGCCCACTGGAGCCCTTTCGCTATCGTTTACGATCGTCTTACCATCCTCCCTTCTATATTGCGTCTGATGGCCTCCCATTCTCACTATAAAACACGCTTGCAACTTACCTGTTTCTCACACACTTTATTATCCTCAATGAAGTGACGGTTCGAAGGCGCGATGGCGAAGCAACAAACAGCTGATTTCCAACCCCTGCAGCGACTAATCGGTTACGCCCGCATGTCGACGGATGACCAAGCCAACGATACCCAGCTGGACGAGCTGAGGGGCGCCGGCTGCGATCGGATCTATCAGGAACATGGCACCGGGGTTTCGCGCGCTCGGCCTGTCTTGACCAAATTGCTGGGCGAGCTCACCTCGGGAGACGTCCTCGTCGTCGTCCGTCTCGATCGCCTGGCCAGATCCGTGAGCCATTTGCTGCAAGTCATCCGGGATCTTCAACATCGCGGGGTGCACTTTCGGTCAATCCAAGATCCGATCGATACCTCGACTCCGCAAGGCATGTTTTCCCTTGCGGTCCTCGATGCCGTCGAAAAGCTTGAGCGTTCGCTGAACGCCGAGCGAACCAAAGCGGGCATCAAGGCCGCGAAGGCTCGGGGCAGGCTGCCTGGAAACCCCGGTCTTCGAGAACGGCGGCCGGAGGCGATTGCGGCGGTTTCAAAGGCGCGGGAGAAGCTCTATCTCGAAGAGCTGATCGCGTCCGCACAGGCGTGGCTTCCGATGGTGCGACAACTCAGGCCTCAGCACAGTTGGGATAATGTCGTTCGCGTTCTCAACCGACGTGGCCAGGACTGGACCGTCGAACGCCTTCGTCGCGCCGTGCATCGCCTGGTCCGCGCAAAGCTCGCAGAAAATGATCTCCTCGCCCGATCCCCACGTCGCGCTCCCGAAGACCATTTAATGCAACTGGTGGCGGCGATCGCGATCGCCGATCCCGATCTGTCGCTTCGCGAAATTGCCGCCGAGCTGGACAAACTGGGAGAGCGGCCGAAGGGCGGCGGCAGAAAATGGATCCCCTCCTCCGTCCGAGATTTGCTGGATGAGGCCCACCGGTTCGGCCTCATCCGCCGCTGAGGCACATTCTATCAGGCGCGCGATTGCCGACATTCTGCCTACGGAATTTCTGCGACGGCGAGCCCTTGGCTGACGTGACACACTCACTCCCGAACCCGCTCTGCTTCCGTAACCGCCAGTGATCGAGTGGACGGTCTGCGCGATGCCGAACTTACAGACTAGCGCGAGCCCCCTTGCTGGGTCTGTGCCGCGGCAATTCCCTCGCCTCCCATCCCTCCTGATACGCTCCGGCCATACAAGGACAACGTCTGGCCTACCCAGGGCGGCGCGGTCGCCAAGCAAGTCGCCGCCAGGACAATGTCTGAGAGCGCCGACAGCCACGGCAGCGCAGGGATCATTCGTTATCCGGGCACACCCGCAGTCTGATGAATGATCATCGGTTCACGAACAGCGCCCACCTCCGTTCCAGCACGAAACCACGGGGTACGGTCCATGCCGTTCCAGGCGCGGATCTGATCCGAAACGTAATCAAAGTGACCAGCAGGTTCCCTCGCTTTGCTTGTTGACCCAACCGTCTCAAAAGGTTGAAGTGCACGCCCATATCGGTGAGGAGTTTGGCCCTGAAGCGCATCAACGATTTCACAGCAGCTGGGACAATTGAGCGCCTGATCGAAACCTACAACTGGGAGGCCAGCCTTCTCGGCCCCAGGAAGCGTTGGCCAAACTGTCTCACCGCCGCAATGGATATTCTGCTGCCGGCGCAGGCCCAGATCGTGCTGTTTTGGGGCGAAGAATTCGTCGCCCTTTACAACGAAGCCTATGCGCCCACCATCGGTGACAAGCACCCTCGCGCATTTGGACGCCCTGCCCGAGAAAACTGGGGTGAACTCTGGAGTGATCTCGAGCCCCTGCTTCGACGTGTCCTCGACGGCGGGGAGACGGTCTTTGCGAAGGACCGTCCCTTCTATATCGAACGCCACGGCTACCCGGAAACAGTCCACTTCGACATCTCCTATTCTCCCGTCCGCGACGAGGAACGCCGCGTTCGTGGGGTTCTTTGCATCGTCAACGAAACAACGGACCGGGTGAAATTCGAGAGTGCATTGCAGGCGAGCGAAGAGCGACTGAGGGCGATTTTTTCGCAGTCCGCAGCAGGGATCGTTCAGACAGACCTCACGGGCCGCTTTCTCCTGGTCAACAACCGCTTCTGCGAGATCCTCGGCTATAGCGAAAGCGAGCTCTTATCGATGCGAATGCGGGATATCTGTATTGCCGGAGACATCGACGAGGCAGACCGGCTCTTTAAAACGGTGGCTGAACGCGGCCAGAGTTTCGAGATGGAGAGCCGTCTTCGGCGAAAAGATGGCAGTTTGGTCTGGGTGGCGAACTCGGTTTCGGCGCTTCGCGACAAAGATGGCGGTTTCCAGCAAGCGAGCGCCATCATCGTCGACATTACCGAACGCAAGCGCGCTCAGGACGTCGAGCGTCGCCTGGCCGCGATCATCGCTTCGTCCAACGAAGCCATCCTTGGCATTGACCTTGGCATGAAAATCACGAGTTGGAACACTGGCGCCGAGCGGCTCTATGGATATACGGCTGACGAGGTCATTGGCCGATCCGTCCTGGTCTTGGTTCCTGAGGACCGCCAGGGTGAGGAGCCTGCAATTTTGCGCCAGGTCAGCGCCGGCCTGAAGGTCGAGCCCTACGAAACGGCAAGACTCCACAAGGACGGTCGAAGCGTCCCTGTCCTCCTCAGCGTCTCACCGATCTATGACGCCTATGGCGTGATCGTCGGCGCATCGAAGATTGCGCATGACATCTCGGCCCGAAAAGACGCAGAACGCCTACAAAGCGTCCTCGTCGGTGAACTGAACCATCGGGTAAAGAACCTTTTTGCGACTGTCCTTGTGATCGCGCGCCAAACGCTTGGCCACGGCCAAATAGATGCCGCGGACGTGCGCTCATTCGAGGCGCGGCTATCTTCGATGGCACGCGCTCATGATCTTTTGACCCACGGGAGATGGGAGCAGGCCGAACTACGGGCGATCGTCGAACAGTCGATTTCACCCTATTCTCCGGATCGATTTGCGGTCACCGGTCCTTCAATCCAGGTCCCTCCAAGGGCGGTCGTGTCGATCTGCCCGGCGCTTCATGAACTCGCCACGAATGCAGCCAAATACGGCGCACTCGCGGTCGACCAGGGCCACGTCTCGATCGCTTGGACAGTACAAGCCGGGACCGAGTCTACCGCCAGACTGTTCCTGCGATGGGAGGAAACCGGAGGCCCGCCTGTGACCCCACCGACCCGCAGAGGTTTTGGATCCCGGCTCATTGAGAGCCTGTTGGCCGCCGAACTCAATGGCACGGTCAAAATTACCTATGACCCAAAGGGCGTCGTATGCGAGGTCGATGCCAATCTTCTTGGCGAATGGGATCAGCAGCCAAGCTCTCATTGAACTCGAAGCCCGAGGTGCATTTCCTGCCATGATCGTCGATCGGGTGCGCGATCGCATTAATCCCCGAGCCGGCCTCTTTTTTCCCTCACCGCCGGTGTCATCGCCACGGGGCTAGCCGGCGATAGTTTCAGGTAGCCTTTCCAGAAGCTCCGCGGCGCCTTGTTATAAGCCCTCATCACCTGCGCTTCCCAATGCCTTTGCACCCGCGCACGCAGTTGTTCCCCGGTCGCTCATGCTGAAAGAAATCCAAAAAGCGGTCCCTCTCAGCGGCGGGCTGCTGTTCGGCTTTAAGGTGTTCTACCGTTCCCATTTGCGCCGACGCGCAGTGTTTTTCGGCAAGACGTTGCGCAAGGCGCCGAGTGTTTCGCCAGCGACGGCCTCACAACTGAGCTCCCAGTGACCAGTCCAAGCCATGGAACCGTAGAACCCAAAACCCTGACAGCTGTCAGGGTTTGATGGAATTCACGCGGCAAACGGTGCAGGGGAGCACATTAAGTAGGTGCCCCCGAACTTGCGATCTGATGCACAAGGCGTCCGGCACTTCGTCACGGTTGAGGACGTTCACATTCAAAAACCCTGACAGCTGTCAGGGTTTCTCAACGGCCAGTCTGATCAACCGGCTCAACCGGAGCCCCGCTTCATCCACGACATCAGTCAATAGACGGCACCGATGAATGCTTCACGTCGCGCAGAGAAACAATCTCCCAGGTGAGAACACGCCCATAAACGCCGGTCAGGTTTGCCCGCAACCCAAACCGAGCTCACGCCACCACTCTGCCGTCAACGTGGCGATAGATCTTTGCCCCACCCGCTGCCCACACGAACACCGCCATCAGAAGAACCGGGACCGGGTTGTGTTCAGCAGATGCTTACGATCTGTATCGACTTCCTGGCATGGGATCGTAGCCAGCTCAGTGAAAGGGAAGGTGGGGCGAACGACCAACAAAGTCACGCTTTTCACCTTAGACACGAGCAGCCTCCATGGAGCCTGAACCCCACAATGTCCAATGGTCGAACGAGCTAGTTAAGTGACAGATGCTGACCTCACCAGGCTGGAATTGCCCCCCCATTTGAGATCGCGCTCACCATACCAAGGGAGAAGCCGTTTCTCGTCATCAGGTCCGTTTCGATCTCGGAATAAATCAGCCTCGTTTCGCGGACAGATTTCGATCTCACATCGAGACAGATGATAGCCCGGGGTTTATCCAACGCGCCGCTCCGAGCATCCATTCGCCCTCAACAAAGCCATCAGCATCGGCCCGAGGGAGAATTCGCCACGCCGTGCCTTTGTCGTCAGGTCGCGCAGGTAACCTCCGGCCGAATTGATGTGTCCTGCCCGCTCAAGGATGCAAGCAACCGCAACAGCTGCATTTTCAGGTCCCATCACATCGCAAGCGTCCTGGTAGGCGTTCGGGCTCACTCCCAACATCGAACGCACCACAATGGCAGCGGACATCAGGTCACGCCAGTTCGATATGGCTCCATCCTGGCCATACAGTGCGATCTCGGGGCAGGCTCGCATTACCATGCTGAGCGGAAAAGCCTTGATCGGCTCGTTCACCACCCGCTTTGCTGGTTCGGATTTTGCCTCCAGCTCCTCTCCAGAGCTAGGTTCAAGTTCATATAAGGATTCGGTATGTGAATTCTGTATGTGGCGCTCATTTTGAGCATCATTGCTGCTCAAACTTCCGGAATTATCCAAAATATCCAATTGATTGACGATCTCCGAGCAAAGCAGTTCCATCTCGTCGAGGATCGGTGTCAGGTCATGGATGGTTGGGGATCGCGGTATCCGGGCAACGAGAGCCTGATAAATACCTTCGATCTTTCTCCAATCGCCGCTCGCCCCTTCTTCAATTGCTGCTGAGATGAGCTTGCGGGCGTCGCGTCTACGGATCGTGAGCGCTTCTTTGGTTTTCCGAAGCAAGGCGTGCTCGGCGGCCACCTGCTGCGCCAACTGCGCAAGTTCCTCCGATCGGGCGAGAAGTGGGGAAAGATCGAAACCGAAAGCATCCTGAACATCGCCAGCCCTGTCCTTGCGGGCGTAGCGCTTCCCGTTCGCACTGTCTTTGCGATTGATCAGTCCGGCATCAACAAGCGCTGCCAGGTGCCGCCGCAGCGTCGCGCCGGCAATACCGTGCGCACGCACCGACAGTTGGGCATTCGACGGAAAAACGATGAGAGACTCTCCCTGTCGGAGATAAGTCTCAGGATAGAAGCTCAAAAGCGCGTCAAGGACGGCAAGAGCACGATCCTGTAGCCCAAGATGCGCCCTGGCTTCACAGGCATCCCGGAACACTTTCCATTTGTCGGCCGATTTGTTCGGCCGGATCTCGATGGACGCTTTTTGTCGCTTTAACAGCGCAAGCGTCATCGGCCGCCGCCCAAAAGGCGTCGTTACACTTCCACTTTGCATCTTCCTTCACCCTTCAGAAGGCAAAAGATGTCCGCTCACCCAATTCGGTGCCAAAAACTCTTGACTGGGATTCGTGGAAATGCGATTCTCAGATTGTCCAGATATGAGAGAGGCTTCCACGACGGCAACGTTAAGGGGGCCTTTTTCTTTTGCGGTATTCCTTTCCGTATTTTCCTTGTCGAATAGACCAGCTGACAGCTTGTCTATAACGTCTAGCTTTGACGCTCACGCGAGAAGCGTTCGATGAGAGCCGGCAATTCGTCGCCGACGAACTTCACGAAGTCCTGACCGAGCGGGCCATCTGCAGAAATCCGAAGCTCCTTGGTCGAAATCTTCCAAGAGCCGAGCTTCGATCCTGCATGGTCCAGAAGGTCACGGCTGTCCTCCCGCGCAGGGCTCGAGGGCTTTATTGCCTCGAAAGCACGCTGGAAGCGTTGATCCGATAGGGAGCCGCGTTCACGTGCATGCGAGAGCACCTTCCGCACCACCTCAAGCGATCCAGGATCGCTTGCGATCGTTCTTGCAAACTCTATCCAGCGCGGCCGACCCACTTTGGGGGCACGCCCAATCGCTTCGATCACGTCTGCCGGGATCGTTCGATAAACGCCGCGCATTCGAGCAAGTTCTGCATCCGCAATCGACAGTGCCGCATAGATGTTGCGGGCCTTGATGCCGGCGTCATCCATCCGCGATGCAAACAATGTGCGCTCAATCCAGGTCAGATCTTGCCGGCTCGCGTTCTCGATGCCTTGTGCGACGACGAGATCGAGATCGGAGATGTCGACCTCGAGCGCGCGAACGTTCCGCAGAAGTTCCTTGGCAGCACGCCAACGCCGGTGACCGTAGACAATCTGGTAGCGCCCTGCAGACGAGGGATGCTGCCGAACCTGGATGGGGACCTTTTGGCCCTCGGCCTCGATCGAGCGTTTGAACGTCTCGAAATCGCTGCCGTCATCATCCGACAATCGGTCCGGGTAGGGGGAAGGATCGATCAGCGCGGGATCGAGCTCAAGGACCGTTCCGCCGCCGGCTTCGACGATTGCCTTCAAACGGTCCCGCTCTGCCCTGATGTCATCGATCGCGCGGTGCGCCGCGCCGACAACGCCAGCCCCGACGCGCGGCGACGGGGCTGGTGGCGCAGGTTGCGGATCGTCCGCGAGCTTGTTCTCCAGTTCTTGCGACAGCAGACCGAAGCTCGCGACAATTGATTTGCGAGATGACTTGCTCATGTCCGCCCCCAGCTATCGTTGATAAGGCGGATAATGGCCTCGTTGACCGAATCGACGGCTTCACGGGCGCGCTTATGGGTGTCACGACCAATCTGGCCCATTTCGAGCTCGTAAATCGAGCGCTTGGCGAGGCCCGCTGCTTCGACGGCCGTGCTTTCGATGGCGGTCGGCAAGAGGACGTCTGTCCCGAACATATGTCGCAACATCGCAACGACCTGCGATTGCGGCGCATCGTTCGGGTCATGCCTCGTCACGAGATATCGGATGAAATCCTGGTCGAGCTGGGCACCGCTTTCATTCAAGACGCTGATCAGATCGCCCATCATCAGCAAGAACTGGCTCATGGATGCCACGTCCAGCATCGCAGGATGGACGGTGATGACCATACTGGTTGCCGCATAGATCGCGCTTAAGGTCAGGAAGCCAAGGGAGGGCGGGGTGTCCAGGATGACGACGTCGTAGTCCTGTTCGACGTCTGCCAAGGCAAGCTTCAGGCGTTCGAAAAAGATCGCGCCAGAGCTCGACTTGTTTGCCAGAACACGAGGCGTTTCGTGCTCGTATTCCATGACTTCAAGGTTGCCCGGAACGAGATCGACGCCATCGAAATAGGTTTTGCGAATGATGTCCTTGATCGGTCGCCGCTCGGCGTCATCGTAGCGAAGCGCTGCGTAGATCGTTTCGTTCGCACCGACATCGATTTCCGGCTGCGCACCGAACATTGCAGACAGCGATGCCTGGGGGTCAAGATCGAGTGTGAGGACGCGATAACCATGGAGGGCAAGGTAATGCGCCAGATGAACACACGTGGTGGTCTTGGCACTGCCGCCCTTGAAGTTCGCGATCGCCAGCACCTGGAGGTGCTCACCCGGTCGGCGGCGCGGCAGGAAGCGGAGTGCTTCGGCAGGCTTCTGCTTGGCAAACAGCTCTCGCAGTTCGTTGATTTGTGCGAGCGTGTAGACGCGATGGTTGTTCTCAAGGCGGCCCGGCGTCGGCCCGCGCCCTTCCGATGACATCAGCTTCAGCGTCGAATCCGGTATGGACGTCAGCTTCGAGACTTCGTTCGTGAGAAACGACCTCAAGGCCTTTTCCGACCTCGGCGGGTACATCCGTGTCCGCAGTTGCTGCAGCTGGTTCGACAAAAGACCGGCGTGCCGCAAGATCTTTGCGGCTGCGTCTTCCTTGAGTTGAACGTCATTTTCTGCGCGTTGAGCTATCGCCATTTTTCCCTCTTGGCGGTCAAAGACCGGTTTGACGGCCATTATCCGCCAAGAGATAGAACACGATTCTCCTGAACCGTCCAGAATTATAGGGTTAACAAAGCTTTAACGTCGATTGTGACGACTCGGTGACCAAACCCGCGCTAGTCGTTGGAATCGCGTGTGTTTTTCCCAAACGCAACGCTCCCGGCGGCTGAAATTGCGCACACATTTGTTAAGCTCGACGCCGTCAGTTGCAGGACAATCACCGTTGCGTTGTCCTCCTGTCACCCGAATCAGTGTCGGCAATGCGACAGGAATTATCAACGCCCGCTGCCTACAGCCTGTGCCTGTGTCTGTGCCTGTGCATGTGCATGTGATTGCCGGATCGGGAGAGACGATCTTCCCCGCCGAACCTCACCCCCTGGACTAAATGCAACGAAATCTCGGGAGCGTTTTCACGCTCGAACGGTTTCCAGTCCTAGCCTTCTCCGACGTTCGTCCGTGCTTGGTCGGACGCAGCTATTGTCCCCGAGTTTCAGCAACGCGCGTCAAAGGAAGCATTTTGCCCGCACGCGTGAATGCTCGAGAGTGCGCTGCCAACGCGAGGGCTTCACGTGCCTGATTGGTGGAACGCTACGGTCGGGGGCAGTCGGTCCCGCTTTCCCTTCGGGCCACTATGTTAAAGCTCCTGCGGCGGCCTTTTCCCGCCCTTCGCGTGACGCGAATTCCCGCTTTCCCGCTGAAGCGGCGCTATGCTGAAAGCTCCGATACGCTTCATTGTTGGTTGACCGATCGACTCCGATCGGTCGAGGGGGCCGAGGGTCTTTGTCCCTTCTCTCCCCTAAACAGTCTTTCGCCCACCTTCCTTCGCTTCCGCTTTCGTGCAGGCGGTTCCCCGCAAAGACTGTTTTCCCCTCCGTCCCCACCGCTCGCGCGGCCCCGGGAAGCAGGACGCGGCCCTGCTTCGCGGTCTAAGGGAAAAGGAGAAATGACAGTGAGCATCTACGCCAAAACTGCCCGATTTGACACCGGTCGAGCTCTCACCGAGGACGAGATGCGTGGCTTTGCACCTTCGATATTTGCCACCTCAGCGCACGAGAGCCGCTCCGAGCGCTTCAAGCCGATCCCGACAATCGAGATTTTGCGCGCTCTTGCAAAGGAGGGGTTCATGCCGGTCGGAGCGCGCCAATCGGTTAGCCGCACCGAAGGAAAGGCGAATTTTACAAAGCACCTCATCCGGCTTCGCCGTCTCGATGATGGCAATATCTATCACGTCGGCGATACCGTCTGCGAAATCCTGCTCAAGAATGCAAATGACGGAACGAGTGCATACGAATTGCTCGCAGGGCTTTTCCGGGTGTGCTGCCTCAACTCGCTCGTTGCGCAAACGGGAACGATCGACGCGATCAAAGTCCGACACTGCGGCGATGTTCAAGGCAAGGTGATCGAGGGCACCTATCGCGTCCTTGGGGAGGCGGAGCGCACTCTGGCGGCGCCGCAGGACTGGTCAGGCTTAAGAGTGGGGCGTGAGGCAAGGGAAGTCCTGGCCGAGGCTGCACATCTCGTTCGTTTTGGCGACACCGAAGGGTCGGTGACAAACCCGATCAAACCGGAGCAATTGCTGGTGCCACGCCGCATCGAGGACCGGGCAGAAGACCTTTGGACCGTGTGGAATGTCGTTCAGGAGAACAGCGTTAAAGGTGGATTGCGTGGTGTAAGGCGTGATGAATTCGGCAGAGCGCGCCGATCGACGTCTCGACCGATTAACGGCATCGATCAGGACATCAAGCTCAACAAGGCTCTTTGGCTCATTGGTGAGAGAATGGCCGCATTGCTCCGCCGCTGACCTTCTCGGCCGATCGATCTCCTCGCGTCCGGTATCCATCTGGACGCGAGACGATCGCGTGCCTTGAGGGGCGCCCCAAAGCCCCGCCCCTCAAACTCCCCTGCCCACCCGGAAGACGCCAGCGCGAAGGACGCTCGCGTCGACCTGGACAGTTTGCCTGGTCGGTCTGGCACTGGATGTGCAGCAACGCTGGATTGGGACAAGCGCCCATGGGCATCCATCAGGCAACTGAAGGACGCTCGCTCTGACGGTGAGCGACGACATCGGTGGCCGCGGACGGGCCCTGTTCTGCCGGAATGGCTGCAATGGGTTCGTCGGTCACGCGCAGGTCCATTTTTCCCCAGATCGAAGCCTTTTGCGCCTTGTTCTGCGGCTTTCTGGACTGCTTGATTTCAACGATGAACGGTCTTGTCTGCTGGCGCATGTCTCCACCATTGGACGGGTCGCGATCAAACGAATTCGCGCGACGGGATTGGCAGCTGGGCCTTGATCGAGGATGGAGACAGTAACGGCGAAAGTCGGTTCCGGCGGCATTCGCAGGTTGTGGACGACCGCCGAACGTTTTGATCAGTGTTGGCCTGCTTCGTTGCCATGGAGATGTTTCTTCCGTGCCTCGGGCCGCTCCCTGCGCGGGCTCGATGGGGCGTGTCTGACCGGAAAACGGCTGACGCCTCGATCGTCCGCCCGCAACGGCAAGCGCACTTTTCTTGCCCCTGGCGGCCCAGGCCGCCATTCCCCGCCAACCAACAAAAGTGTCCCTTGCCGTCCTCCATTTCATTGCGGCCCAATGGGTGCGGTCCGATCGTCCCCGGTCCTTTCGACAGCCATCGAGGCCGCGAAGGGCGCGGCCCGAAAAAACAGAAAGGAACTTCGACATGGCTACCATCGGCACTTTCACCTCCACTGAAAATGGCTTCAACGGCTCGATCCGCACCCTGGCCCTCAACGTCAAGGCTCGCATCGCCCGGATCGAATCTCCCTCCGACAAGGGCCCCCACTTCCGCATCTATGCCGGCAACGTCGAGTTCGGCGCGGCCTGGCAGAAGAGCTCCGAGCAGACCGGTAAAGACTACCTCTCGGTGAAACTCGATGATCCAAGCTTTCCTGCTCCGATCTACGCGACACTTGCGGGGGGTGAAGGTGAAGATGGCTACCAGCTGATCTGGTCGCGCCCGAACTGGGACTAACAAGCAGCAGGCCCCGCCGCCAGGCGGGGCCCCTCTTCCAACGCCGGGAGCCGACAATGACCATTGAACAGTACATTGGGCAACGCGGGCCGAAATCAGGAATGCGCGCTGCTTCCTGGCGTCGTTGGTCCATTGATGAATCCTGCAATTTCGCGGTCGAAATTCGACCGCTATGATCCAGATTTTCGATCTGAAGCGCAGCATGAAATGACCGGCATTCGAAGAGATCCGGCCCTGAGCCAGGACGCCGTCGATCGGGAATTGGCCCGCTCCTGAGATGGAGCCTTCCATATGTCGCACGACCTTTCTCTTGCACAGGCCCACGCGTTCCAGCTTTCCCGCGACCTGATGGTCCCGGTCACCGTCTTCGAAGTCGACGGCGAATACGGCGTCCTTCCCTCTGACGAGATCGACGCTGGCGATGACCTTGAGGTCATCCACGAGCTCTATCCCTTTGCGGCTCATTGAGCCTCCCGACGAATTTCTGCCGAACATGGGTTCGGAGGAGTTCTTGTTATGCCTGTCGCGCCAGGCGCTGGAAGGCTCTTGCGCGGAGGCGTCCGTCCAGCCCCGGCCGAAGGTACGTGAAACCCGTGCGGCGCTCGTCGAGCATTTCGCAAACGAGCACTTCGTCCATGCGTTGGGCCGCTTCGCGCCGCCAGCCGACGAGCTGGGTCCGCGCCGGCGCTGCGACCGATATCATTGGCGCGGGACCTCAGAATGTGGCGTCGGCGATGGGCACGATCCCGCCGAAGAGGATCACGACGACGCGGTCGATGGCGATCCACTGGATGCAGTTCTACCAGCCGACGAGAAGAATGATCATGACATCGATAAGAGGGCTGCAGCATGACCCTCCGCCATTCAATCGAACATCGCATCACCCACGGGGGTGGAGTTTTCCAGCAGCGCGGATGTTTTGGCCGTTGCCCGCATTGGTGATCTGGTGCTGGATATATAGTCACGGCATCCAGCGCCTTTACCTGTCTCGTGAGTGCTGTCGCTGTCCGTCGGCCGCTTGCGACGATGACGCGCAGCGGCATCTCGATTGCCCTGACCCGGCAGATTGCGGAGCCTGCCGAAAGACAGGCGACGACGGTGAAGGTCCGGAGCCGGAAAGGCGCCGATCCAATCTCCGTCTCTCGCATCTGCTGACCTTCGAATGATGGCGGGAACTCGACGCCGTTGCAAACAGGCAAGCAGGTTATCGGCGAGCTTGAGTATCGCGATCATGCGGCTGTGAGGTACAGGCGGGAATAGGCGGACCTGAGACGACGGCGCCAGTGCTACACTTGCCCGGTTTCGGTCGGCATGCCGCGCTTGGCCATGTCGCCTTCTCTCGGTCTGGAACTGATATCGGGCCCGAACCGGATTGCCAACACCAGGTCATCGCAACCTCGCCGCGGCACCACCCTCGCAATGGTCCGCCTTTCCTGCCCCCACGCCACCCAGGCATTGAAGATCGCCGAAAGCTTCGGACAGCAGTCGTCGACAGCGATGGCATCCGCAGCCTTCATGAACGGTTGATCATCCACACTTCCAAGTGCCTCTCCGAAGGCCTGGGCTAAAAGGCCATGCAGATCCATCTGCAGCGCATCGTCGGGACCTTTGTCGGATCGGCGCACGGCGCTGGACAGTTTTACTCCCGCGCCGTGACCGAGCCGCGCGACGCCACCGCCAAGGCGTCCAACGATGCCCGCGACGAGGACCTCGATGGCCCGGTTGGCTATGACAGCGCCGCCCAACGCAAGCGGGAGTTCGCGGCCGACATGGAGGTCCAGTCCCACGCGCTCAGAATGGCAGCGGAGGGCGCAGTGCCAACGACAAACAGGCGATTTTCCAGGCGGCGGCTCACGCGCAGCGGGCCGTCAGCTTCATGCATTCGTTGCAGCCAGAGGCGGAAGTGAAGGCAGCGGCATGATGTTCATGCTTGAGCGCGGCCGTCACCACCGGTGGCGGCCGCCTGATCCGTATCCAACGGCTCCTTGAGACCTTGTGCGATGATGTCAGCGTCCAGCCTTCCCCAGATCGATTGGTCTCTCGGCATCGGGTTTGGGTTCGCGGGACGGTTTGCGTTCGACATGAACGGCTTGATCTGCTGACGCATTGATCCTCCAGGCTGCGACAAGCGAGAGCAACGATATCCCACCGGGTATGTCGGGCAAACGGGCACATTGAGGCGGAAGCGGATGCCCCGATTGATGCGGGTTGACAAAGGCCATGGTGGGTCAAGGCGACGGGTGCCGTTTGTGCACCGGCGAGCGCTGCGACACGCCTTTGCCATATCCCTTCACGTCAGAGTTTCCGGCAACCCATCTGCGGGCTCGATGAGGCATGTCTGACCGGAGACCGGCTTCGCCTCGATCGTCTTGCCGCAACGGCAGCCTCAGATTTCTTACCCCCGAGCCAACCTACCCCACTCGACAAGTCGAGCGAGGACCCCAGCTCGGTCTCCTCCTCTCCCACTAACAAATCTGCGACTTGCCGCCCTCCATTTTATTGCGGCCTAATCGCCACCCCAACGCGCGGGCGCGATGGGGACCCCGGCTGGGTGCGGTCCGATCGTCACCGGTCTTTGCGACAGCCATCGAGGCCGCGATGGGCGCGGCCCGATACACAAGAAAAGGAATACGACAATGGCAACCATCGGCACCTTCACCTCCACCGAAAACGGCTTCACCGGCTCCATTCGCACCCTCGCGCTCAACGTCAAGGCGCGCATCGCCCGGGTCGAGAACCCTTCCGACAAGGGCCCGCAGTTCCGCGTCTACGCCCACAGCGTTGAACTCGGCGCCGCCTGGCAGAAGACCTCCGAGCAGGGCCGCGACTACCTGTCGGTCAAGCTTGACGATCCGAGCTTCCCTGCCCCGATCTACGCAACGCTCGCTGAAGTGGAAGGCGAAGACGGACTCCAGCTCATCTGGTCCCGCCCGAGCAGGGACTGAGGTTTCCAGGGGCCCCGCCGCCGGCGGGGCCCCCAGCAATGCAGGAAAACATGGCTCCGTCTTGGCGGTCTTGGTACGGGAAGCGGGATTTCATCAGTTGCAAATTTCTCGGGCCGGTTTTGTGCAGTCCGAATATCTGCAAAGGCGCGCCAACCGCCGTACCTACCCGATGTTGGGATTTGCTCTTGCGCAGTTTGTCAGATGTCTCAAACACGTCTTAATGCGTCTCGATGACCTACAATCGACATCGATTTGTTGTATCCCGGATCGAACGAATAGCCATCGCCACCCAGCTATCTCTTCCACGCAACCGAATTTCCGTGCTTCCAGGAATTTGGCGAAGCGCGTGAAGGATGTCGTCCGCGTATCAGGAAAAATCCCCTCAGCTTCAATGACGACATAGCCCGTATCGCCATGAATTTGAAGGAATTCGCCGACGATGTTCACTCCGCGCGACATCAATTTGGCGAACCTGGCCGGAACTTTGGCTCGAGCTCAGTTTGCCGCGGTCGGTGTAGGAGCAACAGGCGCGGGTGGCTTCGCGCGCCGGTGAGGCCTCTTCTTGTGTCGAGAAGACGAAGCCGGACCCGGCATCGAGCCCGGTCCGGCTTTCCTGGTGCCATACGGCTTGCGGAAAAGCTGCTCAGAATATCCGATTGTACCAAGCGGGCATGCAGGCCTCAAGGACGAGCGGTGCCCCCAATTTCCTCCCGCAGCCTGATTGCTGCCCCGGAAATCGGCTCCCCCACTCGCCGGCTCTGCCGGTCGCTGCGATCCCTGACTTCGCCATCCCCTTCTCGGAACTGTCGGTCATCTTTCACAAACGTCAGGGAAACGAAGATGACCCATTCTCTCGAAATCCAGATCGAAGAACTGCGGGCTGAACTGACCGGGACCATCAGCGACAGGGAACGGCGCTTAGATCAAAATTGAGCTGGAACTGGCGCAAGCCGAATTGGCAATCATCACGGCGCAGCAGGAAGACAGAGCTGTACCTGAGCCGCCCTTCTAAGCCGGCATTTCCCATTCAGTGTCTTGCCAGCGGCTATGGATCGAAGATGGAATCGAGTCCGCCGGACTCGGTCTCTTTGCATGCGAAGGCCGCCATGGCGGCCTGCGCATGCAAAGAGAGTTTTCGCGACGCGCCCGATCGCGCACGCGAACAAAGCTCATTGGTTCAAGGCATCTTTCAACGCCTTGGCGGGCGCGAAAGTGAGCTTTTTGGCTGCCGCGACCTTGATCGTCGCTCCCGTGGCCGGATTGCGTGCCTCGCGTTCAGGCGTATCCTTCACCTTGAACTTGCCGAAGCCCGGAATGGAAGTCTCGGCGATTCCGCGGCAGTCGTGATCGCAGAGAAAACTGCTTCGACGATCGCCTTGCTTTGCACTTTGGTGAGGCCATGGTTGGTTGCGATCTTGTCGGCGATTTCATTCGTTGTCGTCACCCGCTCTTGACCGCGCGGGCCTATACGCCCCATGGCTCGAGCATCGCCGATCGGGCAGTTGCACCTCCAACGACTTATATGAATCGATCGCAGCCAATCGATTCACGAGGGTGATGTTTCGTAAAGGTGGCTTCAAATGGAGCCGCTTGCCGGGGATAGTCGGTCCCGGGTTCCGCCTGGCGGCGGCGCTTCTCTAATCGGCGGGGTAACGTCAAGCACATTCCCGCCGATCCCAAGCCGACGGGACGCATCGTCCGCAGTCGGCCCTAAGCGGTCGTGACACGCCTGAAATGATTGCAAGACTGCTGGGACCGAGTTCGGCGGACGGAGTGGAGATGCCCCGCCCGCCTTGGTTGGCTCAGGCCGCCTTGGCCGACACCGGGAGACGGAAAGGGGCACCCAGACGATTGAAAGCGTTCATCGCTGCGATTGTGATCGTCAGATCGACCAGGTCCTTCGGCTCGAAGGCCGAGGCTGCTGCGGCATACGCTTCATCGGATGCGTGCGTTTCGCTGACCCGGGTCACTTCTTCGGCCCAAGCCAAGGCTGCGCGTTGCTGGTCGGTAAACAGATGGGGCACTTCGTCCCAGACCGACACCAGAGCGACCTTGTCGACCGACATGGTCTTGCGAAGATCGCGACCATGCATGTCGATGCAGTGGGCGCAGCCATTGATCTGGGAGACCCGGAGGAAGACGAGGTGGATTAGCTCCTCGGGCAGATTAGTGTTCTTCGTGACGTAGTGGTGGACACCGAACAGCGCCTTTGCGCCCTCGGGAGCTACTTCGTACCAGTTCAGACGGGCCATGGATGGTTCCTTTCCTGTTTCTCATGGTTGCAGTTCTCCCGTCGCCGGCACAGCGCGCCGTCGGCAGGAATTTCCGAATTCTCCGTGGTGTCGTCAGCGTGGAGAGCGGCGTCCTTCTCTCAGCGCCGTGACGCGCGCCGTCTCCCGTGCCGATGTCCGGTCGCGGAACCAGTCCGCGACAAGGTTTTCGAATTCTTCCGGTCTTCCGCCCTGCGCAAGATCGGCAAGGCTCGTCTTGTCGAGTTCAGAACGCATGCGCCGTTCAGCGCGCAGCATGACCGCATGAATGCGACAGACACCATCCACCGACCATGGTGGCGGCGTTCCGCCAAACAGAACACAGCCTCGACGGACCTCCTTGCAATCAAACAGTTTTCGATCGCCCTCGATGGCGTCCACGACCTCAAGCACAGAGATATTCGCTGGCGGCTTGGCCAGTTCGTAGCCGCCGCTGATCCCATCGCTCGATGAGACGATCCCGGCCTTTTCCAGCTTCGGCATGATCTTCGCCAGCATGGCGGTGGGAACGCCCTGCATCTCTGCGAGGTCTCGGCTGCTCGCGCGCTTCGGATGCTCGGAGATGAGCCACAGCAGGGTGTGAAGCCCGTATTCGACCGAGACCCCGAACAGACTCACGCCTTTGCGTCGATCAGGCATCCCGCTATTGGCCGGGTGTTGATCGCCTTCGGCGTCAACTTGCCCCTCATCATTCGACATAACGCCACCTCATCAAGTCCGCATTAGACTTAACGCAACCTAACTCTATCCGCGTTAAAGAGTCAACGGCGAAATTGTCAAACGGTCCCAAGCAGAGTTCGACTGATGAGCCGAATGCAATCGAGAGAAACTCCGGTTTCTGATCTCAGATTCGCGTTGCCCGAAGTCTGCTGTTGGCGCAGAGCAGCCGAAATCGCTGCTCGGCAAACGCCGGCCGGTCATACCTGTACACCACATAGCGTTTGACGTTCGCGGCCCGCGCTTCTCTCCGGGATCGGCACAAAGTCCTCCCATGATGGGGTTCCGTAGATAATGCGGTCCAATCTATGCTGCATCCTGATGAAAATTCATCGGAATAAACGCCGCCACGAACTCGCATCACCGTCGTCCGCGAAGGACGCCTTCCGCTGCTACGCGGAACTCTGAATTGGCTTCAAGATATTTTCTCGGTCCCTCAGCTAGGCTGCCACCGACGTAGGGGGCTCTATTTTCGTCCAGCGAAACTCTGAACCATCCACCCACATTCGATGCATGACGACCGCGAGACGACGAGCCAATGCCACCTTCGCTTTCTTGCTGCCATGTCGCTTCGCGACATTCATGGCCCAAGCCTTCAGCCAGCACCATTTCACTACGCGGGTCATCATTGATTGGGCGGCTTCATAAAGAAGCCGTCGCATCATGGCATCGCCGCGAAGTGAGACATGCCCAACCCGGCTCACCTCGCCCGATTGGTTGAGTACAGGCGTCAAGCCAAGTACCGCTCCCACCGAACGTGAATGCCGGAAGCGCGTCGGGATGTCGACAGTCGCGACGTAGGCGAGCGAGACGACAGCGCCGACCCCAGGCACAGTCATCAAGCGCCTGCAAACGTCGTCATTTTTTGCCTCGCTGCGAACCCGCTTCTCGAGTTTGGCAAGACCCTCTCGCAATTTGCGCCGGCCGTCGAGCAGAGGCTGCATGATCTCTACCAGTTCAGCATCATTTTCTACGAGTTCCAGAATCCTCCGCTCGAAGGTGCCGCCAGAGGTCTGGCCGACCTTCAGTCCAAAATTGCGCAGAAGGCCGCGCATCTCGTTCTCAAGATCGATCGCCTTTTCCTGCAGCAAAGAGCGTGCTGTCAGCAACGCGCGGCGCTTTTGACTCCCAAGCGTCTTCACATGCACATCCTTGAACAAGCCGACGCGCATCATATTGGCGATGCCCCTCGCGTCGTTCCGGTCACTTTTGTTTTGCTGGAGTGCTTCAAGAAAGGCTTTGGTATGGCGAGTCTCGATGCAGACGACCGGGAAGCCTGCTTTAGCCAATCCGTCGAATAACCATTGCGATAATGGACCGGCCTCCAAACCGATCCTGTCCAGGTTTAGCGCCGGATCGTTCAAAATAGCGACGAGGTCATCCGGGTGTGACGCGACCTTTCGTTCTCGGCAGAGTTTCCCGTTCTCATCGACAATGCAAACACTCGTCTCCTTGATGGAGACATCGAGACCGACATAATGTTTCATGGATGCGCTCCTCTCTCTGATGATAAAATGTGGCTGCGTCATACTGACCGCGTTTTATCATCAGCCACCGTCCGATACTTTTGCTAACCCTCCTGCGGCGACCCTTTTAACCGGTCAAGCGGCGCGCGAATTGGCGCCGGACGCAGGATGCGTCCTCTGCCTGATACGCTCATTGCCTCAAGAGTGGCGGGGCGAAAGCCGCGACAGGTCTCATCGCCTTCGGCTGCGTCAGTTGCACCAGCTCCGACGCTGTCCCTCCCAGCTGCGCGCCAGGCCCTCGGATATCATGATTTCGCCGAGCGATGATCCGTTGCGCAGCACTGTCCGCAGCTTCCGGCCGTTGCGATCTGCATCGCGCAAGCCGCTGGTGAGCGAAAATTCCCCGGCATTTAGGAGCACGAGCAGACGGTACTTTGCGGCTTCACCGAGCTCTGCTTCGCGCACGCAACGCGGCGGACTGAGCTCCGGTGTGTCGATGTCGGCGATGCGGATTTTTTGACCGCGAAACCAGAAGGTGTCCCCATCTACGACGCAATTGACGCGCGGGGCGCTGGAGCAGATCGAAAACTGTGCCGAAAGGCTGTCACGCGCCGCGGCATGCGAGACTGCCGGCCCAGCCATACAGAGCAGCGTGCCCGCGATGGCCAACGAGCCTTTGAGAAAATTCATGCTTGCTTCCTATTTCATTTTTTCGAATCTGTTTTCCGCTACGCAACTTTTCATGTCTGCACGGCGAAACCAAATCGCTCGGCCGCAGCGAAGCGGCGGATTGCCAGCAGTAAATACGATCTGCTCGTCGGCTCGCATTTGCAGCACTTCGTGCGGCTGGATCAATGGTCTTGCCGCGAGTTGCTTCGAACGTGTCCGCGAGGATCCCCGTGACTGGAAACTGCGGCTCACCTGATCGATCTCGACAGTCGTCATTCCGCATCGCCGGGAAATGTAGTCGGCGGTTTCAGGATCGTTGATGGCAGCGAAACTGATCCAGCTTACACTTTCGAACCACTTACTTGCCGCGTCGCGCCCGCCATAAGCTTCTCGCATCTGACCAATCGACTGATAGATCATCGTGAGCGTGATACCGTACTTGCGACCGGCGTCCCTTGCCGTTTCAAGAACGCGCATGTAACCGAGCCGGGACACCTCGTCGAGAAGGAACAAGGTGCGACCGTTCATCTCCCCATTGCGATTGTAGATCGCGTTGAGCAACGCGCCGATGATGACACGGGCAAGACCGGAGTGGCCTTCCAATGTTTTCAGATCCACGTTGATGAAAACGTCCGCGTGTCCGGTGGCAATCTCTCCGGTTGAGAACGTCGAGCCGGATACAAGTGCGGCGTAGTTTGAGTAGGACAGCCAATGCGTTTCCCTAACCGCGTTTGCATAGACGCCCGAAAAAGTCTCCGGCGTCATGTTCACGAAGGCCGCAACGTTCTCCTTCACGAAGTCGGAATCCGAATTGTCATAGATTGTTTGCAACCGCTCGCGAAGCTTCGGCTCCGGTTCGGAGAGGTTCTTGCGTACCTGACGCAAAGTTTGGTCCGCTTTGTCAGTGCGTCCCGACAGGCACACATCGGCGATCAGAGCCGTCAACAACTGTAGCGCTGACGCGCGAAAGAAGTCATCGCGCACGCCACGTACACCACCGCTTTCGCTCATGATCCACGAAGCGACCGACGCAATATCCTCTTCCTTCGTTCCACCAAACCGACCGACCCAATCCAACGCGTTGAATCCTGTCTCCGGGGCCATTGGATCGAGGACGAAGACGTCCCGGTCGGCGTCTCGCCTATGCTTCGAGACCATTGGCGCTACTTCTTTCGACGGATCAAGGATGACTACCGAGCCACCCCATTTGAGTGCCGTCGGGATCGTCACTGACGTCGTCTTGAAGCCGCCGGATCCGGCGAATACGATCCCGTGTGAGGAGCCGAATGACCCGTCGAAGCAAAGGAGCGGCGATTTGCCACCGGCACCCCAGGTGTCGGGACTATCCGCGCGAAACGACTGTGCTGCAGTGCTATCCTTATCGACCCGGTAAAGCTCTCCGACAACGATTCCTCCGGATTCGGGAAAAAGCCTTGCGGCCGATGCGAGCTTCATCCAGTCCGCTTCTCCATGAAGTGCCCGTCTTCCGTTGACACGCTTCGGTTCTGGACGCGCAAAAGCGGCGTTGCCGATCAACACGACCCTCAAAGCGAAAGACGCCGCCATCAGCGCGATCGCAGCGCCGAGCACTGTTGCGGGGTCAAGAGAGGCCGCCAGGTTCTTGCCTGCCGGCATCTTCCCCGCAAACGCGGCAAGACGTACCGCTTCACGCAACGCAGCGATCAGGATTGTTGCACCGCTCCCGGCAACGACACCCCAGCCGGAAAAGCGGACACTTGCCGAACCAGCAGACGCGAATAGGAAGACGACACCCACCGCCGACGCTGCAATATACGGCGCAGAAATTCCAACGCGACCAAGAGCGACCTTTGCCGCTTCCGTGTTTCCGAAGCCTTGAAGCCAAGTCTCCATTCCGGTCGTGACAAAGATGGCGGTCACCATGAGTGCGACCGGTGCGACGACCAACAGGGTCCTAGTCGCCGTCATTGCTGAAGGCCTCCGCACCGATAGCGATCAGCCTGGTTCGCTCGCCTTCATCGTATTTGAGGCGGCGAGCGAGTTCGATGAGCGCGCCCAGGATAAGCGCGCGCTTCTCGTATCGCAGACCTGCTTTGACGATCAGGTCGCCAAGTTCGATCTTGTCGCGCGTGTCCTTTTTGCGCGCCTTTGAAGTCGTAGTGCGGCGCATGCGCTCAAGCCTCGTGACCGCTCCCCGAAGTCGCGCCAGCCGAGACCGTCGCACTTTCCGTCGTGGCCGCGACGCCAACCCCTGCCCGCCCCTTTCCGTTCGATCCGACTTTGCCTCCGCGAAAGTGTTTGGCCATATCCTCGAAGGCCTTCTGAAGATCCGCCTCCTCGATCTCGATTTCACCGAGTCCGGCCTTGAGTGCGATGCGACCGATCCGTTCGGCTTCACGCGTCTCGGCGTGCTTCAGCTGCTCCTGAAGCTTGGCGATTTCTTCGCGGATCCTGGAGGAGGGCTTCTTCATTTACGGTTGTCCCTTTCTGATGTTGTTTGGATTGAACAGCATCAGGTTCCTTCAGATCGGCGTGCCGATCCACTAACAGAAGTGCGAGTTGGCGCAGCCAACGCCTTTGATCATGATCCCGGCCGTTCCGAAGGAGCGGATCCGAAGGGCGCAATTATACGTCGCTGACGCGACGCTTTGCTTTTTGGCCCAGCGGGGCCGCCGCTCACGACGAATGTATTGAATTCGCTCGATCACAGGAACTTTCGTAGCGATGGCCGCTCCGCATTTTTCCGTCAGTATCGTCGCACGCGGCTCCGGCCGAAGTGCGGTGCTGTCGGCGGCCTACCGGCACTGCGCGAAGATGGACTACAAGCGTGAGGCCCGTACGATCGACTACACCCGCAAGCAGGGACTTCTGCATGAGGAGTTCGTCATCCCCGCTGATGCGCCGGAATGGCTGCAATCGATGATTGCCTATCATTCGGTGTCCGGCACCTCGGAAGCCTTCTGGAACAAGGTCGAGGATTTCGAGAAACGCTCGGACGCCCAGCTTGCCAAGGACGTGACCATCGCCCTGCCGATCGAACTTTCGGCCGCGCAGAACATCGAGCTCGTGCGGGATTTTGTTGCAAGACATATTACGGGTCAGGGCATGGTGGCGGACTGGGTCTTCCACGACGCGCCCGGCAATCCGCATATCCATCTTATGACGACATTGCGGCCCCTGACCGAAGATGGGTTCGGTTCGAAGAAGGTTGCTGTCACAGGTCCGGACGGCAAACCGCTTCGTAATGATGCTGGCAAGATCGTCTACCAGCTTTGGGCAGGAAGCCTCAACGACTTCATTGTGTTTCGAGATGGCTGGTTCGCCTGCCAGAACAGGCATCTTGCGCTCGCCGGCCTCGACTTGCGCGTCGATGGCCGCTCCTTCGAGAAGCAGGGTATTGCGCTCATGCCCGCAATCCATCTCGGCGTCGGCGCCAAGGCCATGGAGCGGAAAGCGACTGGTTGCGGAGAGGTGGCAGCGCTCGAACGGTTGGAGCTCCAGGCGGAACGTCGCGCCGAGAATGCGCGTCGGATCCAGAGAAATCCTGGTATCGTGCTCGACCTGCTCACCCGTGAGAAGAGCGTTTTCGACAGCCAAGACATCGCGAAGATCTTGCATCGCTATATCGACGACGCCGGCCACTTCCAGAACCTGATGGCGCGCATTCTGGAGAGCCCGGAGACGCTGCGGCTGAATCTCGAGAGGATCGACTTTGCGACGGGTTTGCGCGCCCCGGCGAAATACACCACCCGCGAGCTGATCCGGCTGGAAGCCGGGATGGCCAATCGCGCGATCTGGCTGTCGCAGCGGTCCTCGCATGAAGTTCGCCGGCCAGTGCTCGACGCGACATTTGCACGTCATGACCGGTTATCAGACGAACAGAAAACGGCGATCGAGCATGTCGTGGGTAAGGCACGCATCGCTCTTGTCATCGGCCGCGCCGGTGCGGGCAAGACGACTATGATGAAGGCGGCGCGGGAGGCGTGGGAAGCCGCCGGTTATCGTGTCGTCGGCGGCGCACTTGCCGGTAAGGCGACCGAAGGTCTGGAGAAGGAAGCGGGCATTGCCTCGCGCACGCTTGCGTCCTGGGAAATGTGCTGGGGCAAGGGTCGCGAGCAACTCGACGACCGTTGCGTTTTCGTTCTCGACGAGGCGGGCATGGTCTCATCGCGGCAGATGGCGCTGTTTGTCGAAGCCGTCACCAGTTGCGGTGCCAAGCTCGTTCTTGTCGGCGATCCGGAGCAATTGCAGCCGATCGAAGCGGGCGCCGCCTTCCGGGCCATCGCGGATCGGATCGGTTATGCCGAGCTCGAAATCGTCTACCGCCAGCGCGAGCAGTGGATGCGCGATGCATCGCTCGATCTGGCGCGTAGCAATGTCGGCAAGGCGGTCGAAGCCTATCGCGCCAACGGCAGGATGATCGGCGCAGAACTGAAGTCGGAGGCAGTCGCAGCTCTCATTGCCGACTGGAACCGCGACTTCGATCCTGCGAAGTCTTCCCTGATCCTCGCTCATCTACGGCGCGACGTCCGGATGTTGAACGAATTGGCGCGGGCCAAGCTCATACAGCGCGGCATCATTGGGTCGGGTGCGACATTCAAGACAGCAGACGGCGATCGCAGTTTCGCAGCGGGCGACCAGATCGTCTTCCTGAAGAACGAGGGATCGCTGGGCGTCAAGAATGGCATGCTGGCCAAAGTCGCCGATGCGGCTCCCGGTCGCATCGTTGCGGAGATTGGCGACGGCAAGCATCGCCGCCAGATCTCGGTGGATCAGCGCTTCTACAGCAATGTCGATCACGGCTACGCGACCACCATTCACAAGAGCCAGGGTGCCACGGTCGACCGGGTGAAAGTACTCGCTTCCCTCTCGCTGGATCGTCATCTGACCTATGTGGCGATGACGCGCCATCGCGAGGATCTCGGCGTCTATTACGGCCGTCGTTCTTTTGCGAAGGCCGGCGGCCTGATCGCGATCCTGTCTCGCAAGAATTCGAAGGAAACCACGCTCGACTATGTGAACGGCAGCTTCTACCGCCAGGCCCTCCTTTTTGCCGAAGCTCGGGGATTCCATCTCGTCAAAGTCGCGCGCACTTTAGCGCGAGACCGGCTCGTTTGGGTTGTCCGGCAGAAGCAGCGGCTCGTTGAGCTCGGCGCTCAACTGTCTGCCCTCGGCAAAGCTTTGGGCCTGTCCCCAATCAAGAAATCATCCGAAACAGCGAGCGCCATCAACGAGGCAAAGCCCATGGTGTCAGGAATTAAGGTATTTCCAAAATCGCTTGAGCAGACGGTAGAGGATAGGCTTGCAGCCGATCCCGGTCTGAAGAAGCAGTGGGAGGAAGTCTCATCTCGCTTCCACGTTGTCTACGCGGAGCCGGAAGCCGCATTCAAAGCGATCAATGTCGACGCCATCCTTTCGGACGAAGCTGCCGCGAAGTCCGCGATCGCGAAGATCAACACGGAACCGGAAAGTTTTGGTGCGCTCAAGGGCAAGACAGGCATGTTCGTGAGCAGCGCCCACAAGCAAGATCGAGAAAAGGCGACTCTGAATGCCCCCGCTCTCGCGCGCAATCTGGAACGCTACCTGCGCCACCGCGCGGTGGCCGAGCGCAAGCACGAGACGGAGGAACGGTCGATCCGCGCAAAGTTCTCGATCGACATTCCCGCCCTCTCGCCGTCCGCCAAGCAGACACTCGAACGGGTTCGAGATGCGATCGATCGAAATGATCTTCCGGCGGGTCTGGAGTTTGCGCTTGCCGAGGGACAAGTGAAGGCGGAACTCGATGGTTTTACCAGGGCGGTGTCCGAGCGGTTTGGCGAACGGACCTTCCTCACACTGGCTGCGAAAGAGCCGAACGGCGAGACGTTCCAGAGGCTGACGTCGGATATGAACCCATCGCAGAAGGGCGAGGTCCAATCTGCTTGGAACGCCATGCGGACCGCTCAGCAGCTCGCCGCGCATGAGCACACCATGACTGCCTTGAAACAGTCAGAGACATCTCGTCAAACGAAGAGCCAGGGGCTCTCACTGAAATGATCCTTGCTCTATTTGGACATTCGGGTCGGCCATCACGCGCAAGCGTCCGGTCGAGGAGTTTTCTGGTCGTCACCCTGGCAATTCCGATCATTGTCGGCTTGGGCGGGCTCCTCGGTTATCGTGTGAACCTGACACCAAGCGAGCCCTTGGGCGTCTGGCGTATCAGGCCGCTCGAGCGGCCGGCAGCCCGCGGCGATCTCGTCTTCATCTGCCCTCCGCAGGCGAGGTCTATGGAGATCGCGCGCCAGCGTGGTTATCTGAGGGCGGGACTTTGCCCAGGCGGTTACGCTCCGCTTATCAAGACGATCGTGGCCTTGCCAGGCCAATACGTTCAGATCGGTCACAACGTCACCATCGACGGTATTCCCGTGTTGAGCTCCACGCTTTCATCGAAGGACGGGGGAGGCCGACGATTGACAGCTTTCAGTGGCGGCAGCGTGCCGTCGGGCACCGTGTTCCTGCACTCTGGTTTCCGGGGCTCCTTCGATTCTCGCTACTTCGGCCCGGTGCCGGCGTCGGGCATCCTCGGTTTGGCAGAGGAGGTTATCACTTATGCCCCATAATTGGTTCCGACCTCTCCTGCAGGTCATCAGTGCTGCGGCCGTCGGATGGGTTGGCTGGAGCGGTGAAGTGCTGCTGCTGCCGGTCTCGGCATTATTTCCCGCACTCTGGTCCACGGCGGAAAACAGAGCGCAGGCCGCGCTGGTTTCCACCGCTTACTTTCTGTCGGCGTCGCGTGGCTTGCCGCAAGGCGTCGCAACGTTTTACGCGTCCGACCTCTGGCCCGGATTGATACTGTGGTTGATCGCCTCGAGCGCCTTCGTCGTCGTCCATACGTCCTGTTGGACCGGAAGAAGTGGTTGGCGGCGCGGGATTTTCTATCTCGGCGCATCCGTCCTCATGGCGGTCCCACCATTTGGAATTCTTGGCTGGGCGCACCCGATCACCGCCGCAGGCGTCGTGTTCCCGGGATGGGGTTGGTCGGGACTGGCGCTGATGGCAGCCGGCCTCGCCGTCATGACGACTTGGCTTCGGCCGGCTGCAGCCATAGCCTTGATGAGCTTCTGGCTCTGGTCCGCCGCTGAGTGGACGACGCAGAGTTTACTTTCGGGTTGGCATGGTGTCGATCTTGATTTCGGCGCCTCCCTCGGTCGCGTGAGCAATCTTGAGCGCCACCGTGCTCTTGCAGCAACGGTCCGGGCAGCAAACCAAGGCCAAGGTTCGGTTGTCGTTCTTCCCGAGAGCGCGCTCGGTTTCTGGACGCCGACGGTCGAACGCCTCTGGAACCATGAGCTGAATGGAACCGGTCTCATCGTGCTCGCTGGCGCAGCGGTCTTGAATGACGATGGATACGACAACGTCTTGGTGTCGATTTCCGAAAAGGGTGGTGAAGTCGCTTATCGTGAGCGAATGCCGGTTCCCGGTTCCATGTGGCAGCCGTGGCGGGCCTGGACAGGGGGAGACGGTGGCGCCAAAGCACATTTCTTTGGCGATTCCGCCGCCTTCGTTGGCAATACCCGCATCGCTCCCCTGATTTGCTACGAATTGCTTGTCGCCTGGCCGGTCCTGCAATCGATGCTCCGTGATCCCGACGCCATCGTCGCCGTCGGCAATGGGTGGTGGACGGCTGGAACCTCAATCGTCGACATTCAACGCGCCAGCGCTCAGGCCTGGGCACGGCTCTTCGACAAACCTCTCGTCATTTCCTTCAATACCTGAACCGGGAGATTGCATGATGGACATTGCGTTGATCAAAGAATGTGCCGACCCCTCACTCAGGCCGGCGATCGTAGAGAAGTTCGTTGAGGCAGCCGGCTCGCCCGATCCGCTTACCATTACCGTGAATTCGGGCGGGCGATTGATCCTCGTGCCGAAGGCGACAACAGCGGACAGCGCAATGGAGATCATTCGGCAGAATGTAGGGCGCGCAGTCGTTCGCGTGGGCCTAACGCAGTTTCCGGCAGGAGTAGTCTTGAAAGAGGCGTACGAACTGAAATCCGACCTCGTCGAACCATGTGCGAACCTGCGAATGGGCACGCTGATGTTTGCGAAGATCCTGCGGATCGTTGCCAAATGGTACGGCAATCCGAGGAGCGATGACGTCTTTCCGCAGATTTTCGAGGATGCGGTCTATGCCTGGAAGACGGGAGAGTTCGAAGGCGTAAGCGTGTTCGAGGCGGAGGACCCGGGAGGTTCAATCGAAATGGCGAAGCAAAGCAAAGTGCATTCTATCGATGATGAGGAAGCAGCAATGACTATACCCGCGAACGGGACGAATGAGGATCTTGGACGCGCTGGAATTCGCATTGACCTGTCCCGCATCGGCGGAAATTGACATTCATCCCGTTCCCTGTGTCGTCAGAATGGCATTGTGATATCTTCGCCGATCTGGAGGGCGCCGTGCGTGAGACAGTCCCTAAGGCGGTCCAATCCCTCTTCCCTCATCATGCCAGCTCCGGCGCGAATGGCTTCCTGCCATTGTGGACCGCGTTCCCACGCCTCGTTGTATACGAGGGCTAGGTCCGATGCCCTCCTCGTCTGCTGCAGGGCCTCGAACAGAAGTTCGGCCTGTCGGATATCCTTGTCCCGCTTCGCAGCCCCCTGCACGTCGTTGTGTCGGCGGCTGGCGACGATGAGCTTATGGACGGCATACCGCTCGGGGGCTGGGACAGTCACAGGGACACCGGACTTGTGAAGCAGCATTGTCCGCACCGGATCGCGGATCAGGAAATCGAGAAAACGCAGCGGATCGGCACGAGCTCCACCCAGAGCTGGCATCTTAGCGGGCTGGTCGAGGTAATCGTCTGAGCCGCGGTTCGATGTCAGAAACTCGACTCTGTAGCCGTTGGCGGTTCGGAAAGCGGACGAGGACGCGGCGCCCGATCGATGGGGCACTGGGATGAAGGTGGGATCCACTGACTGCAGCAGTTCGAGCATCGGCGGCAGGGTGTCTTCAACCTCACGAGAGATGGCGTAGTCCTGTGCGATGTCCGCATCGCCTGTGAGGAGCGCGGCCATCGGCAGGCGAACACCGAGGATTCCGGCGTAAGTCTGAAAAGCTACCGTGCCGATGAGAACGCCCCGCAGCCGAAATAGGCCTGCAGCTGACAGCGCCTCGACGATATCGCCCGTCATTGAATCCGGAGCGATCATGCCTCCTTCGCGGGTCAGCGACGCCACCATGCGCCTGCGGGCGCGAAGGTCGTCTTTCTCTCGCTTGTGGGTTTCGACGCGCTTTGCGATGTCCGGATCGTCCGCAGGACCAACGTAGCGGCGTGTCCTGCCCCCAGTTCCGTCAGGGATATCGAAGTACCAGTAGCGGCGATCTTTCACTGTGACCGGCGTGAACCTGCCCTCAGGGGGGAAGTCGGCCGTCCATGCGGCGTCGAGCGAGCGTTGGCCGAGTTCGGCCAGCATGGTCTGGTACATGAGGTCGATTTGCTTCATTGGCGGGCTTTTTTCCTCGGATTTCTGCATCTCGATTGCGTAGCAGGATAGGCAAGCCGCTTGTCGCCGAGCGGATAGACCGCCACTGGCTCTCTCTTCGGGAGGATCTCGGCTTATTTTTCACCGGACTCAGCTGCCCGTGTCGCATTCCTCGACGTTATACCGTTTATCAAAAAAGGTATAACTGGATCGGAATCGAGGGTCAAGGATAGGACTGATGTTTGTCGAAAAAATCAACGTTATACCTTTCCACAAAAAAGGCATAACCCTTCGTCCAAACACCAAGACCGTTGGCGCACTGTGGCGTTTGAGTCCAAAGCATAAAATTAGTGCGATTCAGATACTTGATATTAGTGTTTGTCGAAGGCGCCAAATAAAAGCGCAACAATGCACGGAAATAGCGAGCCGCTAACCGTGCGCCGTCGCTCAACCTGCGGAAATCGATCAACAACCGACGAGGTTCGTCTAATGGCCGTGCTCAGCTAGCCCTTGTAATGGGATGGGAAGATAATGTCCTGGTCAACGAGAACGTTGAACCTGTAGCCCGGCCTGATCCGGATTGTCGGCTGCACGTTGAGATTCTTGGAGATCGTCTGCTCGGCGACGCGTCCGAAGGTTTCTGCGAAATTCCTGCGCGCTGCGTCCGAGGCGCTATCCTGTGTCGCAAGGGTCGAGCTTTCCGGCATTGAAGCATCGATCCCGGTGCCGATGAGCGCAATAAGCGCCGCCGATCCGAATGTTCGCAAGAGGTGCCGGTCGACCCGGTCTCTAAAGCCGCCATAGCCCTCGGCATCTGTGCCGGCCATGCCGCCGATCTGTAGTGTTGAGCCATTCGGAAGAATGAGATCGGTCCACACAACGAGCACGCGCTGCTGGCCGAACGACACCTTTGAATCGTAGCGCCCGAACAGTCTTGCACCTTGCGGGATCAACAGGCGGTGCCCGGTTGCGCTGTCATAGACGTTTTGGCTGACCTGCGCTGTGATCCTTCCAGGTAGGTCGGAGTTCAAGCCCGTAAGCAAGATCGCAGGAATGACTGAGCCGCGTTTCAGCTCATAGGGAGAAAGCGCCGGCACGACCTGGTTGGGAAGGTACCCGAGATCCTTGATGTCCTGATTGAAAAAGTCTTCCTTCGATGTTTGTCCATTTGGATCGGCATTCTGGCCCATCGCACTGGACTTCATCGCGGCTGCATAGAGGTCAGAAGCGCTATTGGGGGCGCGACTTGAGCTCTGGCTGCCGCTGACACGATCAGCCGTAGACGTCCGAGCGTTGGAGACGTCAACAGTCAGAGGTGAATCCATTGCGGTAGCACGCGCCTGCAGGCGGGCCATTCGTTGGCGCTGGGCTTCCCGGATATATTGTTCGTCCTGCTCGCGCTTCAGTCGAGCTTTCCAGTCTTCCTCGGACTCCAGCCGTTGCCGCTTGCTATCGCGGACCTCTGCTTGCCGCTCGATGTCCGGCTCCCTCGCCTGCTCTTTCTCGACAACGGCTGGCGTCGGCTGGACGCTTTCTTTGCCTTCAGGCTCCCCGATAATCCCGTCCGGCACACCGCGCTTCAACTGGTCTCCGAAATTCGTAGCGCTGCCGTTTGCCGCGCTTTCAAGCTCATTGGCTCGATTGAACGATAGTCCGCGCCATGAAAGTCCAATCACGACAACGCCGAGGAACAGCGCAACGATCATGACTGTGACGATGATTGGCAGCCGGTTGAGGCGGCGCATCCCATGCTGATCGTCGCCATTAGGGGATGCACCGAGCTGTAGCGATTGAACCAAAGTCACCTCCTGTCATCCGCGCTGCATGATCGAAAGCGGGCTCGTCGGCGTCGCGCCTGTCGCAGTGGGCGTGTAGGCGCGGCCAAGCGAGATCGAGGACGTGGTCAGCCGCGCGAAAACCTGGCCGTCGATGCTATCGACTGAATAGGCGAGTTCGATCGGGTTCTGATCCTTGGCAGCTTTTCCATCGGCAACGATCGTGTGCCCCCACCCCTTCAAGGCGGCCTCGAGCGCCGCCGCATATTCGGACGGCTCTCCCTGCAACTTGATGGTGGCCGCGCCGGCGGACCTGATTTGCTCGGCAAACCTGCTCGCCATGTCGCCTGCTATCGCGCTTGCAGCCGGCCCGGTGATGGCGATCGGCGCTCCTATCACCGAGTGCTGTGGATCGGCGGTCTGGCAGCTTGCAAGAAGGGGTGCCGCAACGAGAGCGGCGAAAAATCTTGGCACGGTTCAACCTCCTCGCCTGATCGTGATTTTCTGCTGACGCCAGCCAACACCAGAGACAAGGATTGCCCGATCGATGGTGTAGTCGACGATCATCATGTCGTTCTTCATGCGGTAATTGACCACGCGGTTCTGGCCGCCGCTGACGACAAAGAGAACCGGTGCATCCTGCCCGGCGATGGAACGTGGAAAGTGAATGTAGGTCTTGCGGCCATCGGAATAGACGCGCTTCGGCTTCCAAGGCGCGCGTCCGCTTACCGTATATGAAAAAGTCAGCACCTCGGGCGCCGCCGACCCGAAGCTTCCGGCCTCCAGTCGTGAGTTGATATCGGCGAGCTTGTGCGCGACATCCTCCGGATACTCAAACCCCACCCTGGCCATATATTGGTTCGGATGAGACTTCAGCTGGATGTGATAGGTTCGCCGCGACGTCGTGACGACCATTGAGGTCACGATGCCAGGTTCGGATGGCTTGACGATGAGATGGATTGCCTGCCCGCCGGCAGCACCTGATGTCGCCGGCTCGACCTTCCATCGGACCGTATCGCCAACAAGCACGTCGCGAACGATCTCGCCGCCTTGCAGTTCGATATCGCAGACTTGGAGCGGCGAGCAAACCACCGAGGGCTGGATTTGCCCAAAGAGGAAGATGACCTTGCCGTCGGGCCCCTTTGTAACGAGCCCCGGCGCGCCACGCCATTTGGCGGATAAACTCGTGCCCTTTGCCTCGCTCGTCGTCATATCTTGCGCGAACGTGCCGCCGACAAACGCGAGCCCGGCCATGCAGCCTGCCGCCGCCATCAATACTGATTTGTGCATTTGAATGTCCCTGCCCTTAAAGCTGCGCGGTCCAGTCGAAGTCCTGGACGTAGAGGCCAATGGGATTGATGCGGATGATCGCCTCGTCCTGCGGCGTCGTCAGCGTGACAGTTGCGATCCCGCGGAACCGGCGCGTGCCGGATTCCTTGCCCTTGCGGTCGCGCTCGTATTCCGTCCAGTCGATTTGGTAGGTCTGGTTCGAAAGCGCGACAACGTTGTTGACCTCGATGGCCACGGTCGACGACTTGGCCTTCTCAAACGGCGAGTTGCCGCGAAACCATGAGTTGATCTTTTGGGTAGATGGATCCGATGTGCGAAGGAGGGCGTAAGTGCGGTCTATGTACTGCTTCTGGACCACTGCATCCGGGGAGATGCTCCGGAAGCTCGCCACAAAATTTGCAAGCGTCGCACGCACCACGCGCGCATCGGCATACTCTATCTGCTCCGGGAAACCCGCGGTGATCGGTGTGCCTAGCTTGTCGACCTCGACGATGTAGGGCACCAGCCTGACCTGGGTGCTCAAATACATTGCGTAGCTGAATCCGATAACAGCCATGGCAAGCCCGAGAATGCCAACGATGCGCCACGCGGCGGCCGCCTTGACATAGGAGCCGTATCGCTCGGACCATTCCTGACGCGCAGCAAGGTACGGGTTTTCGGAGCCGTGGTTTGCGGCCATAGATAAATTCCTTCGTGACACTATTCATCGTTTCGCTCAGGCATCGCCTTGCTCCGGCCGGCGCGCCCGCGTGCCTTGTCGAGTTTCGCGTTGGCAAGTCCGAGCAGTGACCCGGCATAGGCACCAGGCGATCCGATCGCTTTCTCTTTGGCGGCAGACCCCATTGCCTTTCCACCGGAGCCGAGAGCGGCTCCCATCCCGCGAAGCGCTGAGGCGGCGGTCGTTGAGCCGCCTGCGCGAGCGGACTGGGCCGCTGCGGTGCCGGCGCCGACCGCACCGGCTGCCAGTGACGCCGCACCGGCGGCGAAAGAGGCAGCTTGGCCACCATGACGAATTGTCTCCATTCCACCAGTCACAGAGGCCCCCTGGACCAGCCCTTGTAAGATGTTGGGCACATACATGGCGATGATGAAGACGACGACGGAGATGCCGGCTATGGCAAGTGTCGTGATGAATTGGTCGGACGTTGCGGTTGGCGCTCGCGCCAGTCCGAGCAGCACGTTTGATCCGATATTTGCGATCATCACGAGGGACATTAGTTTCATGCCGACGCCGAAGGCATAAACGAGGTAGCGTACCGCGAAATCCTTGGTGAAGGACGAGCCACCAAGACCGAGCATGATCATGCCGGCGAGCAGACCGACATACATCTCGACCATCACTGCGACGAAGATCGCGGCAACGAGCGAGAAGCAAATAACCACGACCCCCATGGCGAGAACCGCGGCGACCGCCAGTGCGTTATCCTCGAAAACGCCGAATTTGGCCTGCTGCGACATCTGAGAGGCAACGCGAATGCCTGCATCGAAGACTTCGGCCGGCGACGCCGATCCCCCGCCTGCCCCAATCTGAAAAAGACTATCGACCACTGCTCTGGCGAAGGTCGGTCCCTGATCAAGAACGAAGGCGAAAAAGCCGACGAACATAATCCGCCGCGCGAGTTCGGCGAACCAACCGTCGAGCGATGCCGCCTGAAGGGCCAGCCAAACGGCGCATATCCCGATCTCGATAGCCGCGAGGATCCAGAACAGGGATCGCGCCGCGTCTATGATGGTGGTCTCCCACCCTTTGGCGGCGACGACGACCTGGTTTTCAAGCTCCGTCAGCACCTGGCCCGCTTGGGCATAGACAGGCGCCGCGGCCACAAGGGCAATCACGCACCCTAGGATGAGTGTCCGGTCCGATGAGCGTGTCACCATCTCGGTTTCATCTCCTGCCCCTTTTTGATCGGAGGCAACTCTGTGCTGGAGCCGAAAAAACTCTCGCGCGCCTCTCTCTGTTCCTCGGACATGACGCGCTGACCAGAGGCGAACGTGTTGAAGACGACGGCTGTAACGGCTGATAGGACCACAGCGGCGACGACTAGCCCCACAATTGCAATTGTGCGGTTCACCAGCGGGGCTCCATCTCTTGACCTTCAGGAATCTCCTTCACAGGTGCGTCGAAGAACCTTTCCCGTCGCGCCTGTGCCAGATCCTTGTCGGTCTGTTCCGACTGAAGCCACGTGCCCATCATCGTCATCTGCTGCGAGACGAGACCGCGCAGTTTCTGCATCTGGCTTACCTGTTGTGCAGCGATCTGATGACCGACTTGCAGCGCCTTCATCTGTCCGTCCGCGGACTGTGACATCGACCGGATCTCGTCCATGGTGCCCTCCTCCGTATCGAACTGGTCGGCGGTGAGGCTTGCTGCCCTCAGAGTGCCGGCGATTGTGTCGCGGTTTGTCTCTGACCAGGCCCGGTAGGTCGACGAGAAACTCTCACCGCTAGGCCGGTTCTTCTTCAAGTCTGCGTAGCTCTTGAAGCGCTGCTGAAGAACGTCGTCCGCGTTACCCATCGAGAAGGCGATGCTTTGCCCATTCTCCACGATGCCGCGCAACTGGCTCAGGTCGCGCTCGACCTCGCCCCAGATATGATCAGGTAATCGCGCCGTGTTCTGGAGCATGTTGTCGTAAATCTTCAGCTGGTTCTGGATTTGCTCCGCCAACTGGCTGATCTGGGTCAGTTGGTTGTCGACCTGCAGGCCACTGCTCTTGAGGAGATCGACGAGCTGAGCGTTGTTGGCAAGCTGCGTCCATTCGGTGGCAACGCCCGTTGCCGAGCCGGAGCGTGCCGGCAGCGGGGACAAGGATGCCATGGCAATGGCGGCTAATACCGGAACCACCCTATTCGATATTGAGCAGTGACGCAGCATCCTGAACTCCTCTCGTTTTCAGCCATTGGGTCGGCCAGTCCCGGCCATGTTCCGATCTGAGCGCGCGAATGCGTTTGAGGTCCTCCTTGCCGGACGCGCCAACGAAGCTGAGCGCAAAAGGACCCAGCGCCATATCGAAAAGCCGGCGGCCCTCGGGCGTCACCACGTAGTATTCGCGCTTTGGAGTGGCCATCGAAACAATCTCGATCTGCCGCCCGTTGAAGCCAATCCGCTCGTAGAACGCTCGAGTGCCGGGTTCCCGCGCAGCACCGTTTGGAAGGCAAATCTTGGTTAGGCAGGATTCTTTCAACACGTCGATGATGCCAGAGCGCTCAGCATCCGAGATCGACTGGGTCGCGAGCACAACGGCGCAGTTTGCCTTCCGCAAAACCTTGAGCCACTCACGGATCTTGTCGCGGAAAACCGGGTGGCCAAGCATCAGCCAGGCTTCGTCGAGCAGTATCAAGCTTGGGGATCCGTCGAGACGCTTTTCGATCCTTCGAAACAGGTAGGTGAGCACTGGAACGAGGTTGCGCTCTCCCATGTTCATGAGCTGTTCGATCTCGAAGCATTGGAGCGATCTTAAACTGAGCCCGTCATGCTCCGCGTCGAGCAGCTGGCCCATCGGACCGTCAACCGTGTAATGATGCAGAGCATCCTTGATCTCACGAAGCTGAACGCCTGAGACAAAGTCAGACAGCGAACGTCCGGGCGCACTGGCCATGAGCCTGATTTGCCTGGCGATCGCGTTGCGAAGGTCCGGGGTGATCGTGACGCCTTGAAGCGCCACAAGCATCTCGATCCATTCGGTCGCCCAAGCGCGATCTTCGTCGGTGGAGAGCTCCGAAAGCGGGCAGAACGCCAGTGCCCTCCCCTTCTCGTCGCTGCCGATCTCATAATGGTCGCCGCCTGCGGCAAGCGTCAGCGGCAGAAGTGAGTTTCCTTTGTCGAAGGCAAAGATCTGGGCATGTTCATAGCGTCGGAACTGGGCAGCGATCAGCGCCAGCAAGGTCGACTTGCCGGAGCCAGTGGGGCCGAAAATCAAAGTATGACCGACGTCATCGACATGCAGGTTCAACCGAAAGGGTGTCGAACCGCTGGCGACCTGCATGAGAGGCGGCGAGTTTTGCGGATAAAACGGGCTCGGGGCTACCGGATCACCCGACCAGACCGAGTTCAACGGGATGAGGTCAGCGAGATTGTTGGTGTTGATCAGAGGCTCACGGATGTTGCAGTACCAGTTGCCCGGGAGGCTTCCGAGGTAGGCGTCCGTCGCGTTTAGTGTTTCGATCCTGGCGCCGAAACCCTCGGCCTGAACCAGCCGGCGCACCGCCTCCGCCTTTTCTTGTAAGGCTTCTTTGTTGCCATCGAACAACACGACGACAGTCGTGTAGTAACCGTAGGCGACCAGTTGCGACGATGCCTGGGCGATGGCGTCCTCAGTCTCCGCCACCATGGTGAGAGCATCCTGATCGACTGATCGGCTCTGCGTCTGGAAGAGCTGATCGAAGAACGGCCGCACCTTCTGCTGCCATTTCTTCCTCGTCCGCTCGAGTTTCTGTCGAGCTTCCTCCGCATCGAGGAACACGAAACGCGACGACCAACGATAGGCCAGCGGCATCAGGTCAAGACTGTTCAGGATTCCCGGCCAGCTCTCAGCAGGAAAGCCATCAATCGCGACGACGCCGAGGAAGCGGCTTTCGACCATCGGTGTCAGCCCGTGCTGAAGCTCGGCCGTCGCGATCCAGTCCAAATACATCGGGACGTCTGGGAGGCGGATTGGATGGTTTTCGCCGGTAATGCAAAACCGGGCGAACTGAAGGAGTTCGTCATAGTGGGCTGTTCGTGCGCCGCCTCGATCGGCGACGGCGCGGGTTCGCATTCTGTGCATGGATAGGGTGTTTGCGAAGTATTGCTCGACCTCGCGGACAGCGTTCTTGAACGCGATGAGAACCGTGTCGGCGTAGGACTTCTTGCGGCTCTCTTCGTCGGAGTAGATATATTTGCTCAGCACCGCTTTCCTGGACTCGGGCGGCCGATACGTCAGCACCAGGGCGTGCTTGCTCTCGAAATGCCCGTTGTCGCGCGCGAAATGCATGCGGCGTTCCGCATCGATTGCCCGCGTAACTGGGTCCGGAAAATGGCAACGTTCTTGCGACGGGTAGTCGACGGTTGGAATCCGGATTGCTTCGACCTGGATCATCCAACCGCTGCCCAGCCGCGACAGGACGGCGTTGATCTGGCGAGAGAGCTCGTTCCTCTCCTGATCTGTCGCGCTTTCCAGGTCTGGCCCGGCAAAGTACCAGGCGGACATGAGGCTTCCGTCTTTCAAGAGAAGGACGCCGTTATCCACCATACCGGCATAGGGTACGAGGTCAGAAAACGAAGGGCCTTTGGCCCTGAATTGCTTGAGCGCGACCATGCTCGCCTCCTCAATACTTACGCCACGGCGAGGCGGTTGGTCTGTAAGAGGGTCTATAGGAAATGTGGCGGAGGTAGACCTTCCGCATCAGCGGATCCGACTTGGCCATGATGCGTAGCGCGCCAACGACCATGATCCATACAGCGATCCCGAAGAGCGCCGAATAGATCGTTAACACCACGAAGATAAGGACGACGGCGGCAAGGCCTGTAATCAGCACCAGTTCGCGATCTGCACCAAGCAGAAGGTTTGGTCGGGAGAGAGCCCGATGTATACGGTTGCGTTGAAGACCGGTTTCAGCCACGCGCCGCCTCCCAACTTCCATCCGAACACACCGATTCGGCCTGCGACTCCGACAGTGCGATGGTGGCTCCGGTGGCGCCGAAAAGGGCGACGATCTGTGTGGCACCGAGCAGGACTCCGGCGACCAGGACCACATACACCAGCCGTCGTGCGAAGTCGTTTAGCTCGCCACCAAAGATCAGCATGCCGCCGGCGATGGCGACTGCCGCGAGCGCGATATAGCCGGCGACTGGACCAGTGATTGACTCCTGAATCTGCTCAAGCGGCCCTTCCCATGGAAGTCCTCCGCCCGAGCCCGCGACCGCGGGGCCAGCAACAGCGATTGCAGATAGTGCAACAATGCTGAATCGAAGAAATCTGCGGTTAGGCTGCATTGCGTGCTTCCTCGGCGTAGGGCTCGATCTGGTACTGGCCGCCGGCAAATCGCTCGACGTGAAGGATTTCCAGGACGCGACGTCCCTTCGGTGTCCGCTCGATCGAGATGATCAGATCGACAGCGTCCCCAATCACCGCCTGCATCGGTTGCTGGCTGACCTCGGCCGTAAGCTGCTCGAAACGCCGAAGTGCAGAGCGCGCCGTGTTCGAGTGTATCGTCGCAACACCACCTGGATGGCCGGTGTTCCAGGCCTTCAGCAGCGTTAGGGCTGCTCCGTCGCGGACTTCACCGACAATGATGCGGTCGGGCCGAAGTCGCATCGTGCTTTTGAGGAGACGGGACATGTCAATGGCATCGCTCGTGTGGAGGCAAACGGCATTTTCCGCTGCACATTGGATTTCGGCCGTGTCTTCAAGAATGATCAGGCGATCCTCTGGTGCCTGGGCGACGATTTCGGCAACGATCGCGTTGGCAAGCGTCGTCTTGCCTGATCCCGTGCCGCCGGAGATGACGATATTCAGCTTGGCGGCCACCGCACTCCGAATGACTTCGCCCTGTGTGGTCGTCATGACTTTGCTGGCGACAAACTCGTCCAGGGGGATGAGGCGTGCGGCACGGCGCCGGATCGTGAAGGATGGTCCCGACACAACCGGCGGAAGAAGACCCTCGAAGCGGTGGCCGCCAATTGGAAGCTCGCCCGTAACGATCGGGCGTTCGTCGTCCACCTCGCAGTTCAGTACATGAGCGACGGTGCCGATTACGGTTTCGGCCGCAGATCGAGACAGCTCGCCGGCCGTTGTGATGCCGTGCCCCAGGCGTTCGATGAACAGTTTTCCGTCGGGATTCAGCATGATTTCGACTACGCTTGGATCATCGAGAGCGACGCAAAGATGATCGCCGAGAGCGTTCTGAAGTTTGCTGATGAGGCGAGGAAGTGAGCGATTGAGGGGTGTCATCATGGCTCATGCAACTTTCTGCTGGAGAGATGCAATCGAGACGAGCGGCTGATCAGAAGTAAGCCAAAGGCCAGCAGCGGCAACTTCGGCGTCGAAGCTCCGCGCCCCGGTAGTTGCCTCTGGGCCGGGGATGTCACGGCACGCGATCGGACTGGTTTCGCAACGAGTCATTGGGATGACAGGCATCAAGCAAATCTCCTGTTCGTTTCGTCGGGGAGATTTGCAGCGTCGCGCGGATCAATCTACTCGCAGAAGTGTTAGTCGCCCCTCGCCGGGAGGATTGGCCCGTCGGGCAAAGCCTCGGCAGCAGCAGCATCTAACGCTTGGGTTGCGGCGAGTCGGAGAGTGTTTAATATTGTTTCGATCGACTGCCTATTGAACCGCGAAGCTAGAGCCCCCTCCGACCATGATGAAATCCAGCCTGGATCACCTTCCCGAAGCCAAGCGGCGCCAGCTCGCTCGAGCATTGGAGATCCTGCGCGAGGAGTTCGACGATGCGCTGGCCGAGGGCGCTGCGGAGTTCAAGAAGAAGGGGCGCATACTCAAGGTCATCCTGTTCGGCTCCTATGCCCGCGGCGATTGGGTGGACGAGGCGCACACTGGCAAAGGATATCGTTCCGACTACGACCTGTTGGTCATCGTCAACAATCGCAAGCTGACGGATTTTGTCACCTACTGGAACAGCGCCGCTGATCGCTTGCTGACCGACAAAATGCTGAAAGGCGACCAAGTGCCGTTTATCGTGCATTCGCGGCGGGAGGTGAATGAAGAGCTCAAAAAGGGAAACGACTTCTTCTGCGATATCCGTCAACAAGGGATTGTGCTCTATGAACTTGACAGTGAGCCGCTCGCTGAGCCGCGACCGCTAAGCCCGCAGCAGCAACTTGATGTCGCGCGCGAGCATTATCAGGGCCGGTTGCCGCACGCCCTTGGATTCCTCAAGGTTGCACGGTTTTGCATATCTGAGGGTGATGCCGCACTTGCAGCGTTTCAGCTCCATCAATCCATAGAACACGCCTATTCGACCGTGCTGCTTGTCCTGAAGAACTATGGTCCGCCGACGCACAATCTGCGTTCCCTGCGCGGCTTTGCGGAAGAACTTGACCGTAGTCTGGCGGATGCCTGGCCCCAGGACCGCCAGCGCTATGTTGCCTGGTTCAACACGATAAACGAAGCCTATGTGAAGGCGCGGTACTCGAAGCACTACCAGATAACCGACGAGGCGCTCGCTTTCCTTGTCGAGCGCACGCAAGTCCTCCACGCGTTGGTCAAGAAAGTCTGCGAAGACCATCTCAATGCGCTCGAAGCTCTGGCTACGAAACTCGAAGGCTAGGTGGAGAGGATATGTTGGGTGAGCCGTTTCCCGGCAAGACCGTCAGGCAAAACGTATCCGTTGCAAATTCGGTCCGGCAGAAGATCGGATAGAACCAGACGCGTTGCTGTATTCGCCTCATGTCTCAAGGAGTCGAAGAAGCAAAAACGACTCCGGCGCGTCAATCCAGAGCCGAGCGTGAGTATCCGATGAGCCCGTGGGGCGAAGTCGATGGCGCTTGGCACGATCATGTTTGGTGACATCACCATTGTCGGCCTTAAGTCGAGCGCAGGAGCGCTGAGAGCCTATATAGAGTGGCGGACCGGCGCGTCAGACTTCTCATCGTACCGTTTCCCGGAGTTGAACCCGTTGGACTTCTTGTTTGACTATCGCCTCTGGAAAAACTGTAATCTTGGTGCTACATATTCGGCCAAATTGTAGTGCGAAGGTAGCAAATGCCGACACCTCATAATCCTCCGGCCGCGGTGCGGCGCGCGCTGCGCAAACTGGGCGCAGACATACATGACGCACGTCGGCGCCGGCGGCTGCCGATGGCTGTGGTGGCCGAACGTGCCTTCACGTCGCGCTCGACACTTCAGAAGATCGAGGCAGGCGACACCAACGTCAGTATCGGCATTTATGCCGGCGTCCTGCACGCGCTTGGCCTCTTGGATGGGCTGAGCCAGATCGCCGACATCAGTAACGACAGTGTCGGTCAGTCGCTGGCCAGCGCCCAACTACCTAAGCACGCTCACCCGAGGCGATTGCCGGGATCATCGCGAGATGGCTGATTTCGAAGTTCACATCGACCTTCACGGCCGCACGCGCCCGATCGGCCTGGCGCGGAGCAATCGCGTCCGTGGCGCTGAGACTATCATGTTCGAGTATGACCGCGCCTGGCTAGAGGACCCCGACCGCTTCTCGCTGGAGCCGGCTCTGGCCCTCACTCGAGGAGCTTTCGCGCCGCCCGCCGGCCTCACGACCTTCGGCTCCATCGGCGATTCGGCACCTGACACCTGGGGCCGCCGCCTCATGCAACGCTCGGAACGACGGATTGCGGAGCGGGACGGCCGTGCCGTGCGCACGCTAGCTGAAAGTGACTATCTGGTCCCCGCCTTTATCGAGCTCGGTCGCCTGCTGCGGATCACCGAGCGCATCCTGCGCGATGAGGAAACCGACGAAGACCTCCAACTTATCTTTGCGCCTGGCTCGTCGCTTGGTGGGGCTCGGCCGAAGGCCTCCGTCATCGATCAACATGGCCACCTCTCGATTGCCAAGTTTCCCAAGGAGACCGACGAATATAGCATGGAGACATGGGAGGAGATTGCTCTGCGACTGGCTGATCAGGCCGGCATTGCGACGCCCCTCCACGAACTCATAGACGTGGCCGGTAAGAAGGTCATGTTGTCCCGTCGCTTCGACCGCGATGGTACCGTCCGAATTCCCTTCCTGTCGGCAATGGCGATGATGGGCGCCAGGGACGGTGAGCGCGGTAGCTACCCAGAGATCGTGGACGCGTTGGCTGAACACGGAGCGCAAGGAAGAACCGATGCCCACGCCCTTTATCGCCGCGTGGCCTTCAATGTGCTGATTTCCAACGTCGACGATCACCTGCGAAATCACGGCTTTCTCTGGCTCGGTAAGGTCGGGTGGTCGTTGTCCCCTGCCTATGACCTTAATCCGGTGCCGACCGACGTCAAGGCACGGGTGCTGACGACCAATATCGATCTCGATGAGGGTACCTGCTCGCTCGATCTGCTGGAAGAAGCCGCCGGGTTCTTCGCCCTCACGCTCGCCCAAGCTCGCACTATCCTCAAAGAAGTGGCGACCGCCACCGCGACTTGGCGGGAGACCGCAAAGGTGGTCGGTGCGCGGTCGGCCGAGATCAACCGCATGGCCAGCGCGTTTGAGCACGACGATCTGCAGCGGGCGCTAGCCCTGTGACGAGGACCTTCCTCCACAGCTTCGATCCGTCCTCCTGCTACATGGGGCTATCTGGGCGCGACGCATCGCCTCTTGGAGCAACCTCCTCGCCACGCTGCACGAGCGCTAGATTGCCCGCGTCGGCGGCGAGCTGAGACCATACCGCCGCCGCCAACGGAGAGACCTCGCTTGCAAGGTCATAGGGACAGTCCTGTTATCGAGCGGCGAGTTCGAGCTGTTCGAAAAGAGCCACAAGTTCGCTATTGTCTCGCATCCCATCATGGACCGCCCTTAGCTCCGAGGTTGGCGGTATCGTTCGAGGAGGATCGGCGTCGCCGACTGCGAACGTTCACACCTGGCACTAAATCAATCGTTGACGGGTTGCCTGATAAACGGCGTTGGTGAGGTTGTAAGCTCCAAGCTTCATTCGCGCCCGGTCGAGGTGGAACTTCACGGTGCCTGGCCGCATGCCGACCAGTTCCGCTGTCATTGCCATCGATTTCCCGAGCGATGCCCAGGCGAGGCATTCGACTTCGCGCGCCGAAAGATTGACATCGGGCGCCTTGAGCGTGGTGGGCCGGCACGCAACGATGCGTGCATGGACGAAGGCGACCGCGGTGATCGCCTTGAATTCGTCGAGCGGCGATTTGGTATGCGGCCAGTCTCTCGCGGCGAAGGTCAGTGCCGCGAAGTTGCCGAAGGGGCAACGGATAGGGATGGATACCCCTCCCCCAATGCCGTGGCGGCCGGCGCCCTCCCAGAATAGTCTGACGTTGCGGTCGGCACCCGGCGTGGGTGCGTTTAGCCAGGCGAACGGGCGCATCAAGCGCTGGGCCTGGGCCATGACGGGGTCGATCTGTAAGTAGCCGCAGGCGGAATACTCGTCCTGCCACGCCTCGGGGAAGTTCGTGAACGCTGCACCGAAAGGGAAGGTCATATCGACATAGGCAAACCAGTCGAATGCGCATCGCTTCGTGAACGCGCAAAGTGCCTCGCGAATGTCTTCTTCATTCATTGCAACATTGCTTGCGTCAATCAGTTGGTCCAGCGCCGAATTCATCTGGCATCATCTCCGGTTGCGATTGCCAAGCGTGCAATGCTCGCAAAAAGGGTGCAACGAAGCCTGGGTGAAGAATTCACAATGGTTTTGTGAAGGTTTGTGAGTGCAATCAGTTCTGATTGAGCGCGTATCCTATCGATCGCACTGTCCTGATTGGGTCGCGTCGTAAAGACCTGCGCAATGTGCGCCGCAATCGCCCGACGTGGACGTCTACGGTTCGTGGTTCGACGAACACAGTCGCTGGCCATGCTGCCTCGATCAGTTCGTCACGTGAACAGACCTGTCCCTGCTTGCTCAACAGAAGAACCAGAAGTTTGAACTCGAGAGGCGGAAGATAGATCTCCTCGTCAGCGCAGATGACACGATGCGACGCGAGATCGATCTGGATTTCAGCGAAGCGTAGCGATTTCGGCCCTGGAGACCTTTGCTCCGGGTTCATTGTCTGTGTCGGCGAAAGGCGCAGCAAGTAGTCTACCAGCCGCCGCGGCGAGATTGGTCGATGGAACCGTTCGGCGCCCGCCTTGATCAGATCGAGATGGAGTTTGCGATCATCGCCCTCGACAAGGGCGATAAGAGGAACGGACAGAGCTGCAAGTTGGTCCATAGAGGCGCAGCACTGTTCAGATGGGTCGCCCGTGAGGCGGCAGTCAATTACGACAGCCAGGACCTCGCTATCGATCTGGCGATCGATCCCGTCATTCAGTTCCACCTGAAACCCCTCTGTGGCAAGGATGTATTCCAGCCAAAGGTAAAGTTCCGCATCGGTTGAATTGATGAGTATTCGAGGCACCATCCAGTCATCCTTTCGGCATCGTCATTTTGATGTCACAAAAAGATTGCGATAGGAAGGATTATTCTCGCTTTTCGATTGCAATACGGTAACGAATAGGCGATTATGCAAGTCTTCTATCAGAATAAAATTCAATATTCTTTAACACTTAAATGAAAAATGAGGTAACATAAGGCAGTAATTTGTATTTCGACTGTCTTGCATACGCCAAGGGCTCAGTGCGAATTTCGCACTACCTGTGATCAGGTCCAATAGGCCGGCGCAACGCAAGTCAATCCACGCCGGCTCAGTGGAGCCTGTTATGTCGACGCAAACGACCGCTTCTATGATTACTTCGCAAGCCGCTTTGCGAGCGAATGAGAATGAAAGGCATCTCAGAAACGCCGTCACCAAGGTTTTTGGCGACGATGCACGTCTGGTCGCTGCCTGGAGCGCTTTGGAGGCCAAATTCGATGGTCGCGAAGAGGATTGCCGCCTTTGGGCCGCAGTCTTTCATCAGCTGGGCGCGCGTACCGTGTAATGGTCTAATTGTCTGGCGGCGCAACCAACTTGTACCCGGAGCTTCTGATCGTTTCGATGAAGGTCTCGCCGAACGGCGCCAACGTCCGCCGCAGCCGGCAAACATGGACGTCGACGCAGCGGACCGTTAGTCCGGGCTGAGACCAGCCGGCGGCAAGCAGGTCTGTGCGCAGCCTTACCCGACCGTAGTGCCGATGCAGGTCCGCAAACAGACCGAATTCAATTGGCGAGAGCCGGATCGTCCGATCTTTCCAAGTGACCGTTCGCTCGAGACGATCAAGCCGGAGGCGAGATGGTGGGTGTTGTCGCTCGCCGAGGGAACCGGCGGCCCGTCGCAGAATATCGAGGAGGCGCGGGAGACCGAACGGTCTGATCACGCATATCGTCACTCCCGCTGGCAGCAATCGGGCGACAAGTTCGCAAGAGGTGGATCGAATGAGAGCGATGGTGGCAGCCGGCTGTTTGTTGCTCGACACTATCGATCGGCATATTTCTAGCGTGTTTTCGCTGGTATCGAGGATGATGACCGCGGGATCGACGTGTTCATCGATCGCTATGTCGCCCGGCCCAATTGCTCGAGAAACCAGAAAGCCCTCAGCCTGGAGGACATACCCGAGCAGGCTGAAGAAATCCGGATCATCCGTAATCACAAGCACGCGCGCCATGTACCACCCTGACAGCTCCTAATTGGGAACGAATTCTCCGCCGTTGACGTCAATCGTAGCGCCGTTGACGAAGCCTGCCTCCGATGAGACCAAGAACGCGATTACGCTAGCAACGTCGTCCGGAGTTCCGAGCCGTCCGAGTGGAATGCGCTGACGCGCCTCCACATTGACCGGCATCTCTGCGGGGCCCGTCATGTTGGTGATGATCCTTCCTGGTGCCACGAGGTTGACCGTTACTCCCTTCGGACTGAGGCAACCGACAAGGCCCTTCATCAATCCCGACAACCCGGCCTTGGAACTGACGTAGCCCAATCCTGCGATCCTCGGGCGAGTTCGTGCCGCGATCGATCCGACCAGCACTATCCGGCCGAAGCCCTGAATGATCATCTTTTCTGCGACCGCCTGGCAGCAGAGCATAGCGCCCGTTAAGTTCACCGCGAACACGCGGTTCCATTCATCGAGGGTGAGATCCGGAAGCGCTGTTGGGCCATTTTCGCCTTTCGGCGAAATCCCGGCGCAGCAAACGAGAATATCCGGGGATCTCCAGCTCTTTTCCACTTCAGCAAAAAAAGCTCTGATCGACGGCGGGTTCGTCAGATCGGCCTCCCCGCTGATCACCCACTCGTCGCTGGCGAGCGCTGTAAGCGCCTGCTTGGCGCGCACTGCCTGATCGTGTCGCTGTCCGAAAACAGCGACACGATAGCCATCCTTCAGCAGGCGCTGTGCCGTCGCGAGCCCGATGCCGGATGTGCCGCCCGTCACGACGGCCACCTTTTCGTGTTCGGCAATCATGCGCATTCGTCCATCTGCGCAAAGAGTGAAAGAGCCGGATGCGCACCGGGATCCGCTATCACCTCAATCAAGGTCGCGGTCTCGGTGCTCAAGGCACGCCCAAGCGCGCCGGCAAGATCCTCTGGCTTTTCGACCCGCTCGGATGCGCAACCGCAAGCGCGCGCGATCCAGCTGTGGTCAACGTTGCTGAAGTCGATCGCCGTCGTATGTCTGCCGAACTTTGCGATCTCGGCATCCTTCTGGAAGCCAAGAATGCCGTTGTTCAGCACGACGATGACTATGGGGAGGTCACTTCTGACGATCGTTTCGAGTTCGGCCCAGCTGTGGGCAAAGCCGCCGTCTCCGACGATTGCGACGACCTTCTTGGCCGGTTGGGCGCACTTGGAACCGATCGCCAACGGCACGCCCCATCCCAGTCCCGCCAAGCCCCGCGGTGTTATGAAACGAGCGCCAGCGCTTGCGCAGCGCAACTGGCCGACCACCCACATGGAGGAGTAGCTGGCGTCAGCAGCTACGATCACGTTCTCATCCAACCGTGCCTGGAGCTCACGAAGCACGCGCTCCGGACGGATAGGCATCTTGTTCGAGGACGCAACATCTTGCCGATCGACCTCAAACCGGGCCCAGCATTGGGCGATCTGCTTTTCTATCCTGGTCCGCGCCGCCCTGCGCCTGGATAGGTCTCGGTCCTTCAATGCGTTGGTGAGTGCCATAAGCGTCGCCCTGACGTCGCCAACCAAGCGGAGTGCTTCGTAATTGCGTCCGATCTCCAGCGGATCGACGTCGATATGGATGATCTTCGCGTTGGGAGGAAACTGGCGCCAACTGTCGGTCCCGTTCTGATTGGTACGCGAGCCGACCAAGAGGATCAGGTCTGCGCCTTCGACCAGCGGCAGAGTATGTCTGCCGAGCGAGCGCGGTCCGACGAGCGAGCCAAGAACGCCGGCTGAGAGTGGATGATGCTCGTCGACTGATCCTTTTCCCATGTTCGTCGTAAGCACCGGCAATCCAGCAGCTTCCTGGAGAGTTGCAAGTGCTTGCGACGCATCGCTTGCGTGGACCCCTCCCCCCGCGATGGCAATCGGTGCTTGCGCTTCGGCGATCAGCTTAGCTGCGAGCGCGATGACGTCATCGCAAGGGCGCCCGCGATCGAGCGGATAATGTCCGAGGTGGCTGCGCCTTGTTGCCGGCCGCTCGGGTCCTTGTTCTCTAAGGAGGTCCGCCGGCAGCAAAAGCACTGCAGGTCCTGGTCTTCCGGAGGCGGATGCAACGAAGGCCTGGTCGAGGTAGTCTTCAATGCGGTCCGCCTCAGTGACGCGGCGCACCCACTTTGCGCAAGGTTGGAACAACTGGATATGGTCCAGTTCCTGGAAGGCGTTCTTGTCGGTTTGTCTGCGTTCGACGTCCTGGACAAGTGCAATGAGCGGGACGCTGGCTTTCAAGGCTTCGGCGAGGGGTGGAACCAAGAGCGTTGCTGCCGGCCCGTTTTGAGCGGCGACCACCGCAACCTTGCCGGAAACGCGCGCGTAGCCATCTGCCATTGCACCGCCCATGTTCTCCTGCCGGTAGGCGATCTGGCGTATGCCAATTGCTTCGGCTGCCAGGATGAGCGCGGATGGAAGGCTTTGTGCAAATATGTGCTCGACGCCATGACGCTGAAGCGCAAGCGCCATGCGTTCCGCGACGGTGACCATTTTCGTATTGATCGTCATTGTGCTTCTCATCGTTTAGTAGGTCTGGGAAATAAAGTCATCGAAGACTTCGATGACATGTTCGATGTCAGCCTCCGTCATGGCGGTGGAGAGGCATGCCGAAGCGCCTATCGGAAGGGAGATGCCGTGGGAAATGCAATGGCGGGTCAATCGGCGCATCGTTTCCTCCTGCTCGGCCGACATGAAGGCTTCGCGGTAGGTGCGTGGAAGCTCTGAGCGTGGGTGGATCCGAAACAAGGACGCAGTGCCGGTCACGCAGAATGGCGCGCCGCTTCTTGCGATGGCTGTTCGAAGCCCGAGGCGGACTTGATCGCCAAAATGCTCGAGACGGCTGAATGCATCTTCATTCATGGCCTGCATAGTTGCTAGGCCGGCGACCATGGAGACTGGATTTGCAGAGAAGGTGCCGCCTTGCGGAACCGCCGGCCGGCCATGCTCCGCGCTAAAAACGCGCATCACCTCGCTGGCGCCCCCGATCGCACCGATGGGGAACCCCCCGCCAATGATTTTGCCCGCGGTGATGAGGTCCGGGGTAAGGCCGTGCCGCTCGGATGCGCCTTGGTATCCCTGCCTGAGGTTGAGAACTTCGTCGGACACGATCAAAATGGAATGACGGCGCGCCAGTTCCATGATCGCCTGGATGAACTCTGGCTCCGGTTCGATCAAGCCGGCCCTGCTCGGCATGACGTCGATCAAAATGCAGGCGGTTCGGCCGCCGACGGAACCGATCGCGTGTTCAAGTGCGTCAACGTCGTTGAATGGCAGGACCGTCACGTCGTCTGCGACGCTGGCCGGGGCGCCGTGGTAACCTGGAACGCTGCTCGGTCGCTGGACTGGTCCCCAATTTGCCGGGCTGTTTGACTGCCCGACTTCGGCCCAGTCGCTGGCACCGTGATAGGCGCCCTCGAAGCGAACCACATTTGTCTTGCCCGTGACGGCACGCGCCGTTTTGATTGCGAACATGACGGCTTCCGTGCCGCTGTTTACGAAGCGAATATTTTCGATCGCCGGAATGCGTTCGACGAGCAAGGCTGCGAGTGCAATTTCATGTTCGGTTGGGTTTGCGAAGCAGGTTCCGTCCCTTACCGTTCGAGACACTGCTTCGACGACCGGCGGGAACGCGTGGCCGTGTATCAGGGTAGTGAAGTTGTTGTTGAGGTCGAGAAATCTGCTGCCGTCGAGATCGACGAGGTGGGCCCCCTCCCCCCGCGTCACGTAGATCGGGCCACCATCGCGCTCAACCGTGGCTCTTGAGGTGCCATCCGGAAAGTACCGGCGCGCCTCCCTGAATGCGGCGTTGGACCGGGCTCTGGATTGAGCCCGAGCGGCCACTATGCTGTCAATCATCAAACTTCCCTTTGCAACGAGCAGTGGTTCATGTTTTCGTCGCAATTATGTTGCAACAAAAATGACGCTCTGGGAAGTCACGCAACAAAAAACTTTTCTTAGGTCGTCGACTGTCGCCGAATTCTGTCCGCATCGACCCGGCGGAGGCGACGGTATCCGTCCCGAATGTCGCTCTCGATTGCCGCCCGCACGCCCTCGGCATCGCCAATTACAAGGCTCTCGATTGCTGCCAGGTGGTTGTGCACGCCAAACCTGTTTTCTGCGAACTCCGGGTACAGATCATGGAAAGCCGCCCCTGTGCGCAGCCAAAGTGTCTCAATGGTTGCGACGAGGTTGGGCATTTCGCTGAGCTGGTAGAGCGCGAAATGGAATTCGCGGTTTGAGGCGAGAACGCCAACGTAGTCTCGTTTGTCGAGGCGCTCGTTGATCGTCTGTTGCAGTGTCTGCAACTGGGTGATCGTCTCTTGTGTGGCGTTGGGTGCCCCCTTGAACGCCGCAAGGCCTTCCAGGGCCAATCGCATCGCGGTCACCTCGTCGAGTGCTTCTCGCGTCAGGCTTGGAACGATCACCGTCTTCGGGCCTGCAAACACAAGCGCGCCTTCCTGTGTCAGCCGGTTGATGGCCTCACGAGCAGGAGTCGAACTCACTCCGAGTTCGTCGGCGACGCCCCGCACGGTCAATTTGGTGCCCGGCGCAAATGCCCCTCGGATCAAGCGTTCCTTCAGATCGTCGTATGCGACATCGCGTAGTCGCGGCGGATTCTTTCCATCTGTGGTTTCGATTCCATCCGCTGCGTCGCTCAATCTACGTCTCCCGGTTGACTTGTTCGCAATTATGTTGCAACAAAAGTGAAATATGTCGTTTACGCGAACTTTATGTGACCTCGCAGAGCTACCACTATTCGCTGCACGGGTAACGCAATCATGACTTGCATGTTTATTCGCAGCTTTGCAGCCTGCGGTAATTGATTGATCAATGGGAGGTTTATTTGATCGGAGAGAGAGTCACCTTACGGGGTCTTCGAAAGAGCTATGCGGGCGCCTTGGCGGTGGAGCGACTGTCGCTCGACATAGCCGCAGGGGAGTTCTTGTCCATCCTCGGCCCCTCCGGCTCGGGAAAGACCACCCTCCTTACCATGATCGCGGGGTTCGAGTACCCGGACGAAGGAACGATCTCAGTCGGAGTCAGGGACATCACACGAGTTGTGCCGAACCGGCGCGGGATCGGCATGGTGTTTCAGAAGTATGCGCTGTTCCCGCATCTGACCGTGGCTGAAAACATTGCTTTTCCCCTGAAGATGCGGCGCCAGCCGAGTGGTGACATCAAGGCGGATGTGGCAGCCGCTCTCCACTTGGTTCAGCTTTCGGATTTTGCCGGGAGATATCCGCATGAACTGTCAGGTGGGCAGCAACAGCGCGTGGCCGTGGCGCGCGCATTGGTGTTCCGCCCACCCGTGCTTCTCATGGACGAGCCGCTGGGAGCATTGGACAAGAAGCTTCGGGAAAGCATGCAGTTCGAGATCAAGGCATTGCAGCAGAACCTGGGCGTAACCGTGGTTTATGTGACCCATGATCAGGAAGAAGCCCTGACAATGTCGGATCGGGTTGCGGTTATGGCCGGCGGCAACCTTGTTCAGGTCGGATCGCCGCAAGATCTCTATGAGAGGCCGCGCGACAGTTTTGTAGCTGACTTCATAGGCAAGATGAACTTCGTTGCAGGCCATGTTGTCGGGGTCGAGGCTGACGAGACGATAGTCCGAACCGCGCCAGGAGGTCTCTTCCGTGTCAAAGGTCGGACGGCAGGGGCCAGACAAGCTCAATCCGTCCAGCTGGCGTTCCGTCCCGAACGCGCCCGATTGATGGCGAAGGAAGAGGGCCGGCCGGATGCAATCGGCGGAACGGTGGCCGCGAGCGTATTCGTTGGAACTCACCACATGTATGTGATCGATATCGCCGCCGGAGATGCCCGCCAGCTGCACGTCCAGGCCGAGACAAGTGCAACGATGCGCTTTTCGACCGGCGACAAAGTCGATGTCATACCCGACCTCTCTCGTCTCGTGGCGTTTCCTCTGTCGGAGGCTCGCTAGATGGAGCAAGTTTCTCTGGAAATACCTGGAGGTTCGATTGCTCGCGGCGGATCGGCAAAGATCCTGTCGCGGAGCGCGACAATCCTGTTGCTGATGCCGCTGGCCCTGCTTTTGGCAATCGGGTTCGTCTACCCGCTTCTGCAACTGGTCAAGATCAGCCTCTTCACGCCCGAATTTGGAATAGAAAGCTATCGGCGCATCCTCAACGAGCCTTTGTATCTGCTGGTCCTGCTGCGGACTTTTATGGTGGCGTTTTGTGTCATGGTTTTATGCCTCGTCGGTGGCTACCCGGTTGCATTCGCCATGTCGCGTCTGAAAGGCAGATCCGCGGCGCTCGTTGCTGCATGTGTGCTGATCCCCTTGTGGACATCCGTTCTGATCCGCTCCTATGCGTGGATCGTCCTGCTCCAGCGCAACGGGATCATCAATTCCGCTCTGCTGGACGCAGGTCTCGTCAGCGAGCCGCTGAAGCTCATCTATACGGAGACCGCCGTGATCGTGGCGATGGCGCATGTGCTCATGCCGTTCATGATCCTGCCGTTGTTTTCCACCTTGCGCTCCATCCCGAAAGACCTGTCGCATGCAGCTCTCAACCTTGGTGCCGGACCGCTCGTAGCGTTCCTGCGAGTCACCTTGCCATTGAGCACGCCAGGTGTCTTCGCCGGCTGCGTCATGACCTTCATTCTCGCGATCGGCTTCTACATCACGCCCACCTTGGTTGGTGGGCCAGGTTCGATGATGATCGCAACCCTGATTGGCCAACAGACCACCGTTGTCTTGGATTGGTCGTTCGCAGCAGCACTGTCGACCGCGCTTCTGGTGATCACCCTCATCCTTGTCGTGGCCTTTCGAAAAACCATCTCGCTGAACAAGGGGTTCAACGGTGTCAACTGATCAAACCACTTCTCAAACTCCATTGCAGTTCACTCAAATGACCCTCGCAGAATCAGGACGCCTGTCGAGATCCGTCACGGGCGGTCTCGCCCGGATCGTTGTTGCCGCCGTCCTGCTTTTCCTGATGCTGCCCACGATCGTGGTCATCCCGATGTCGTTGAGCGCCGGCGAGTTCATCGAGTTCCCGCCGCGTGGTCTGAGTTTACGCTGGTATGGGGAGTTCTTCGCCGATCCAGAGTGGCTCTCTGCCACGCTCTTCAGCCTGAGAATTGCCCTTTCAACGACAGTTGCCGCAACGGTCGTCGGGACCCTGGCCTCTATCGCCCTCGTGCGGGGTCAGATTGCGGGGAAGCCGATTATTCAAGCGCTTTCGATCGGGCCGATGATCGTTCCGCATATCGTTCTCGGCGTTGCGCTCTATCTCGTGTTTGCACCGCTTCAGTTGACGGGCAACTTTCTCGGCTTTCTGATCGCTCACACCGTGCTTTCGATACCTTATGTGGTCATCACCGTGAGTGCGGCCCTTCAACGTCTCGATCCGGTCCTCGAACTTGCTGCACTTAGCTGCGGGGCCAGCAGACCGCGTGCCTTCTTTTCCGTCGTTCTGCCGAATATTGCCCCGGCGATCGCCGCTTCTTCCGTCTTCGCGTTCCTTGCTTCTTTCGACGAGGCAACGGTGGCGTTCTTCATCTCCGACACGGGCGGCAAGACGATCAGCCGCAAGATGTTCGAGGACATCGATTTCAATCTCACGCCCGTCATCGCAGCCGCATCAACGCTGCTCGTCGGTGTTTCGCTTTTGCTGATGGCATCCGTCCAGACCTTCGCAAAGAAACGCTGAAACAAACGCCAACATTTTTATTCCCGGGAGGAAAATCCAATGACAGCAGCCAAGTATCTCATACAGCGGCCGTGCACCTTCATCGTTGCAGCTTTCGCACTTGTGTTGGGCGCGAGCGGCCATGCAAGCGCCAACGAAGAGGTCATCATTGCCTCAACCGGCGGGGCCTACGACAAGGCCTTGCGCGAAGCGTGGTTCGACCCTTTCACAAAGGAAACGGGCATCACCGTGAAAACCGTCGCGGCAACCAATGCGGAAATGCGGGCCAAGGCCACTGCGATGGTCAAGACCGGCAACGTGTCCTGGGATCTCTTCATGCAGGGCGAAATACAGGCGATGTCCCCGCAACACCTCGAGACTGCTGCGGATATCAGTGACTTCTGCAGAAACCTCGACGGGCGTGAAGACCTGGTTGCGGACGCCTGCAGACCGGGCGGAATCCGGCTCCAGTCCACCGCAACGCTGCTCGTCTATGACCGCAGCAACGCGTCCGCGCCGGTTCCCGAGACGTGGGCGGACATGTGGGACACGAAGCGGTTCCCCGGCGGCAGAGCCTTTCCCAACTTTGATGACCCCTGGCGCGTGATGGCAGCGGCACTGCTTGCCGATGGGGTGCCGCGCGACAAGCTCTTTCCTCTCGACGTTGATCGGGCGTTTGCGAAGCTTGATGAAATCCGCCCGTCCGTATCGGTGTGGTGGAAGACGGGCGACCAAAGCGTGCAGGGTTTCAGAAACAAGGACTACGGTCTCGGTCAAATCTGGTTGACCAGAGCAACGGCGCTGAAAGCCGAGGGCCACCCGATCGGCTGGTCCTACAAGGCCGCCTTTCTTGTCGGAGACCGCGTCGCCCTGCTCAAGGATGCTCCCAATCGAGAAAACGCTCTCAAGCTCATGGCCTATTGGCTCAACAATCCGAAGGCCCAGGCGCGAGCCTGTGAGCTGCTTTCATGCACACCGCCTAGCAACCTTGCGATCGAAATGATGTCGGCTGAAGTGCGGGCCAGCATGCCCTCGCCTGTCGACATTGAAGAGCACATCATCGTGCCCGATGCCGAGTGGATCAACGCGAACGCCCCGCGGCTGCTCGAACGCTGGAATGCGTGGATCAGGTAAGGATCAAGATGAGCACTGACTTCAACTCACCAAGAAAAACCGTCCTTGTCGCTCGAATCTGGCACGAGTCGAACGGTTTTAATCCTCGGGTCACCGGGCGGGACGCCTTCGAGATCATGGCAGGCAAGGATTTCCTCGAGAAAGCTCGGAAGAGTGGTTCGACGATCGGCGGTATCATTTGCCGGCTAACCGAAGCCGATGTCGAAATCGTCGGAAGTTTGTCTGCCTCCGCCCCTCCGAGCGGACTTGTCGAGCATGAGTTCTATGTGGAACTGCGGGACCAATTGCTCGGTGATGTTGCGGCTCATCGGCCGGATGCCATCGCGTTGGAACTGCATGGGGCCATGGCGACGACCAGATGCCCCGATGCCGAAGGGGAGCTCCTTACGGGACTCAGAACGCTCGTCGGTCCTGACGTACCAATCGCCATCGGCCTCGACCTCCACGCCAACGTCACTGTGGATATGATCGAAGCGGTCGACATCTGCATCGCTTGCAAGGAGAACCCTCATTCCGATGTCGTCGAATGTGGCCACAAGGTTGCCGACTGCATACTGGCGATGCTGGATGGTCGATTGAAACCTGTCACGACAATGGCAAAGGTTCCAATGATCCTGCCTGGAGCTGGAGAGACTGCGACGGGCCCCCTTTATGACCTGCACGAGATGGCGCGCGATTACGTCAGTTCTGATCCGGGTATATGGGACATATCGCTGTTCAACGTGTTTCGTTACTCGGATGATCACGATATCGGACAAGCAGTTGTGGTTACCACAAATGGCAAAGCCGACCCGATAACCATAGCAAGGAATCTTGCTGAGGCGTTCTGGATCCGGAGAGACGAGTTTATCGATGACCTTTTGTCCATCGACGAGGCGCTGACGAAGTGTGCCGCTAGCCACGGCGAGCGCTACATCTTCGCGGACATGGGTGACCGCATTCTTGCAGGGGCGCCCGGCGACAGTACAGCCATCCTGCAGGCCGCTATGGAAAGGTATCCCGGCCTGCGGGGTGCTATGTCACTGACCGATCCCCAAGCAGTGATCGCAGCGCACACCGCCGGACAAGGAGCGTCACTCGAAATTCTGATCGGCGGGCGCGTGACCCCGGGTTTTCTACCGTATCCTGTGAAGGCCGTCGTCAGACATCTTGGCGACGGACACTGCGTTCTTGCCGGCCCGTTTCAAGGGGGACAGGCGTGCACGATGGGCGATACGGCTGTGCTCGAAATTGACGGGCGACTTTCGGTGTTGCTGACCACTCATCCAGCCTTCAGCCATGACCCGGCTGTCTTTACCAGCCAAGGTGTCGGGCTAAGCAGCAAGGACTTTATCGTTGTGAAGTCCGGCTACCATTTCAAGCTCAATTTTGCTGACTACGGAGAACCTCTGCTCGTGCGTAGCCCGGGCGTCGGCTACTATGAAAAGGGTGTCTTCAACTACAAACGCGCCCGCTTTTGGCCAGAGCACGCGCAGGCCTCCTCCCCGGTCACGACCATGGTACGGGGGCCGATCGCTGGTTCAAGCCATGCCGAACGGATCGATTGAGTATGAACCGGTTGTGGGCTCTTCCCTGCTCTACGAAGCCCAGGTCTTGAAACCCGAGTTTTGTGAGAACGCGCATGGACTGATGGTTTTCCGGCCGAACGAAGGCGACGATCTGATTGATCGACATTGTCTGGAACGCGCGGTCAACGACGGCCGCCGCCGCCTCTGTCGCCACACCACGGCCGGTGGCTGCGGCTAAGAAACAGTAGCCGAGCTCGGCTTCTTTGTCGGGGGTGATCCGAAGACCACATCTGCCAATTGGAGGGCTCGCTGCCTCTTTTCTATCAAAGACGAGATAAAACCCGCAGCCGAAGGATCGCCAGTGTTGAACATATCCTTGAAGCAGATGATCCGAGCAACTCCTGCTCATTTGATCCACATTGGCCAGAAGCAGCGACACGGCGACATCCCGGTGGACATGATAGAGGCCGTCACCATCGGCGTTCGTGGTGGGACGCATGTAAAGGCGCGACGTTTCCAGGCACGCCTCTCTTGCCCCTCGATACGACATCTGAGAGCCCTTGGTTGCTCAGCGCATTAACTTGGCGACAGCGTTTGCGAGGCCGTTGACCTCATCTATGGTATGGCCGGCGGTTGGGCACACACGGATCCCGGCCTTCCCTCGCGCTACGGTCGGGAAAAAGATCACCGAGGTGTAAAATCCCATGTCCAGCAGGGAGCGCGCAGTCGCGATGGCTTCGACGTGGTCGCCGATCGTTAAAGTCCTTATAGGTAACGTGGTGCCACGATGTTCGGTTGGCGTCAGGAGGTCGAACAAAGCGAGTTTCTCACCCAGGTCCCGTTGCCTGATCGCCAGTTCGGGGCTCTCATGAATCGCTACGGAGGCGATCGCTGCTCCAAGAGCGGCAACGTTGGGAGAGGCGGAGAACGCGTGAGCGATCGCGTATCTGCGAAAAAGCTCCTCTTGCCGCTCCGTTCCGAGCATCAGCAAACCGCCGGATGCGCCGAACCCCTTTCCGAGCGAAGCCGCGATAATTGTGCTGTCCCCAAGCGGGCCCTCAAGCTGGGAGCGGGCAAAGCCTTGTCCTTTATCGCCAAAGATCGAAATGCCATGCGCGTCATCGATGTAGAGGAACATGCCATATCGGCTCTGCAGCTCTTGGAGGTTTCGGATTGGCGCTGCGCCGCCCATGGAATAGACGCCATCGCAGACATAGGCGACCTTTTTGCCCGTTCGACACACGCGCTCGAGTGCTTCGATGTCGTTGTGCGCTATCGTCAGGACTTCTGTCTCAAGAGCGACCGTCGCCTTATGAAACGCCAGAGTCGCGTGCGCGAATTTGTCGAACACGACAACGGGTTTCTCTCCGTTGGTCAGATGGCCGGAGGCAAGAAGCGGCAAGGCGCCCATGTTTGCAGCGAGGACAGTCGTATAAACGATAACCCGAGCGGAAAATAGCTTTGACAGAGCGTCTTCAAGATCGAATGCGATCTTGAAATTGAGGCGTGTTCTCGCGCATGACCAGTGCAGGTTTCCATATTGTTCGAGCGCTTCGATTGCTCCGGCGACTATCCGCGGGTGGTTGTCCAGCCCGAGATACGAGCATCGAACAAAATCCACGATGTTACGGCCTGCATCGTTTGCTGATTGGAGTTCAACGCCCCGCCCCCGATTTGGGTATGCGGAGACCCCGATCAGGCCGGCCGCCTGTGCCGCCCGGAAACACTCATCGGACGACTGAATAAGCGCGGCAGTGTTCCTTCGGACAGTCTGATCGGTTCCGGCCACGAAATCCGTGAGCATCCTTGCCTCCATCAAGAGCGGTTGTTGCGCCTAAAGGTGGCATAGATCACTTTTCACTCAACGAACGGCGGCAAAAGAACGGAACAAGTTTCTGCAAATTTTCGTATGCCATGGGTGGCATTGTGCAATGATTTTACGAACAAGTTTGACGGCCCTTCTCAGTGGTAGTGCTGGACGGTTAACGGTCAGCGCAGAATCGAACATAGCGGCGTCTAAGGGCGGCGATTCGGTCGGGCGGTGTGAGTCGGAGACGAAATAGTGCCTGTGCACATGTCGAGCCCCGAAAGCCGGAAGGGCATAAGAGGTTCTCCGGTGCAAAACCTGCGGCGGCCCTAATGCGGAGAGTATGCAGGTAAGCTATTGAAAAACAGTGGGAAAATGCGCTCTATTGACTTCATGTGCTGCTGTCGATCCGCTCTGAGTTAACCCTTTGTTAACTCTATATTCCTTGTCAGACGAAAGGAACCGCACATAATAACGGTTAGGATGAGTTCCTGCATGAAAAACCGTTATTTGAGAGCTTCCTTGCAATGAACGCTAATTCGCTGTCGATGGCTCCCGCACAGCCGATGCACTTTGAGGATTTGATCCTCGAACAGGGCGATTTGATTTCAAAGAAGCTGCACCTGTTGAGCATGCAGCAGTTCCCGCCGAATGCCAAGAAACTGCTGCGCCAATTCTCGCTCTCGGAGGTCGCTGATTTCCTCGGGGTGTCCCAAAGCACGTTGAAGAAGCTCCACCTTGAGAGCAAAGGCCCCCTCCCCCAGACGTCTTCGTCGGGCCGCCGTTCCTACAGCGCCGAGCAGATGGAGGAACTCCGCCAGTACCTCGACCAGCATGGTCGCTCCGAAGCGCGCAAGTACGTGCCACGCCGGCGCGCTGGCGAGAAGCTCCAGATCATTGCGGTCGTCAACTTCAAGGGTGGATCGGGCAAGACTACCACTGCCGCTCACCTGGCGCAGTACATGGCACTGACAGGTCACAGAGTGCTCGCCGTCGACCTCGACCCGCAGGCCTCGCTGTCTTCGCTTCACGGCTTCCAGCCCGAGCTCGACATGACGCCTTCCCTTTACGAAGCGATCCGCTACGACGAGCAACGGCGATCGATCACGGATATCATCCTGCCGACCACCTTCCCCGGCCTCGACATCGTACCCGCCAACCTTGAGCTGCAGGAATTCGAGTACGATACGCCCCTCGCGATGACGAACAAGAGCTCGAACGATGGCAAGACCTTCTTCACGCGCATTTCGCGCGCGCTTGTCGAGGTCGAAGATCGCTACGACGTGGTTGTCATCGACTGCCCACCTCAACTCGGCTACCTGACGATCACCGCCCTGACCGCGGCGACAAGCGTACTTGTCACTATCCACCCCCAGATGCTTGATGTCATGTCGATGGGACAGTTCTTGCTAATGCTGGGCGGCATCTTGAAGCCGATCCGCGAAGCTGGTGCCGCCGTCAATCTCGAATGGTACCGCTACGTCATCACGCGCTACGAGCCAACGGACGGGCCACAGGCGCAGATGGTAGGGTTCATGCAGACGCTGTTTCACCAGTTCGTTTTGAAGAACCAGATGCTGAAGTCGACAGCGATCTCTGACGCTGGAATTACAAAGCAGACACTTTATGAGGTCGACAAGGCCCAGATGACGCGCTCGACCTATGAACGAGCGATTGGATCCTTGAATGCGGTCAATGCCGAAATCGCTGAACTCGTGCATGCGTCCTGGGGACGTAAGGCTGCACGCTGATCACATCAACCTTCACACTCAGTCGGTTAGGTAGAACGGAGCAGGCACATGGCGAGAAAAAATCTGCTGGCGGGACTGGTAGACGCAGCGGAGATCCCGCAGGCGGATACCGCGCCAGCCTATCCCATGCGTGGTGCGTCAAAGAGCATGGTGCGTTCTCTCGACGAACTCTCTAAGCAGGCCGACAAGTTCCTCGAAGGTGAAGCCGTCGTCGAGCTCGATCCGGATACGGTGGATGGGTCCTTTGTGCTTGATCGTTTGACGGACGATAGCGAGCAGTTTGAAGAATTGAAGGCGGCAATTGCCGAACGCGGCCAGGACACGCCGATCCTCGTGCGCCCTCACCCGTCTGCATCCGGACGCTATCAGATCGTCTTTGGACATCGCCGTGTGCGTGTAGCGCGCGAACTCGGCCGTAAGGTCAAGGCAGTTGTCAAAGCAATCGATGACCGGACACACGTTATCGCTCAGGGCCAGGAAAACTCAGCCCGCGCCAACCTCTCGTTCATCGAACGTGCCAGCTTTGCTTCACGCTTGGAGGCGCTTGGTTACGACCGTGGAGTGATCGCATCAGCTCTTGCTGCGGACAAGACGGCGGTTTCGAAGATGATGAGCGTGACTGAACGGGTGCCGTTGGTAGTCATCGAGCAAATCGGTGCGGCGCCCTCGACTGGGCGCGACCGCTGGCTCGAGCTTTCGCTTCTGGTAGGCAAGGCCGCCAATGCGGAAAAGGTGAACGACATCGCCGGCGATCCGAGCTTCCAATCGCTTTCAAGCGACGAGCGGTTCAACACGCTATTCAAGGCACTGGATACGTCGGGGCGACCCGTCAAAAAGATGTCACTGAAATCCAAGGAAAGCTGGCAGACAAGCGACAAGGCAGTCTCGGCTCAGTATTCGAACTCCGGCAAGGCCTTCGAACTTTCAATGAAATCGAAGAACGCCGGTCGCTTCGGGCAGTATCTCGCTGAAAACCTGGATCGGCTCTATTCCGAATTCCTGGCGGCGAATGACGGGAAGGAAGACTGAACGCTCAAAAGAAAAAGGCCCCCAGACGGTAACCATCGTGGAAGCTCGCTTTAGCGCCTGATGAGCAAGATGGCCCCGCTGTCGTCGTGCCGACGTTATCTACGTAATTGAAAAAAAATAATAAAACTGGAAAATTGTCGGCCGGCAACTTTCTCGACCCCCCGGCAACGCTGATTTGCGCCCAGCGCATAGAGTGACCGTCAGCGCTAACCCGGTGTTAGGGTCAGCACCTCGCTGTTGGTTTTGCGCGAATCGCCGCTACGCCGATGCCGACAACCTGGAACGCCTCATTCAGTTTCGCCACGGTTCTGCTCACCTTGATCCCGGCGTCGCCGCCGGTGACCACCCACGAGCCGGGACAACGATTGTCCAGCACATGCTCGGCAATCAGGGCAGCATCGTCCAAATGCCCATCGTCGTCTGAAAAGCCGGTGAAGCTTTCGAGTATTTCGACCGCTGGGGGTTGGTCATTGTTTCTATGGTCCAAGCGGCGTTTCCGGCGCCGAAGGTGATACGGCGGCCAATCAAAAATTCTGGCACCAAAGTGCCAACCTTCTTAAACACCGTGGCCGGATCGGCATGGAGGGGGGGGAGCCGGTGCCAAAAGAACCCACCGCGGCGGATGAGGATGCAGGCGCTTGGCTGAAACTGCGAGACGGCGGCAATTACCGTCGGCCGGCGGCGCAGATCGTCAATAGCTTGGAAGACCCTGTCGGCAGAGGAAGCACGCGATCGGTCGCCTGATGAGCCGCGCCTTCAATGGCGGATGAGGCCATATCGGTGGGCTTCGTCCAGCAGGTCGCGGAGGAAGGCTGCCATTTCTTGCCGCCGCGCACAGGCCGTTCTCCCATCCGATCCAAATTGGCGGCAATGTCGCGGAGCGACAGATTGGTATCGGCAATGGCGATCGCCGCTACCAGCTTCATCAGATGGTCTTCGGGCGCACGGCGAGGGGACCGGGCCAGGAGGTCTTTTTCCGCGAGCTTGTCGCGCACCAAGCGCGCTCGACGGTCCAGTCGTGACCGCGGCGATTAAGCACCCGCACGACGTTGTCCCAACTGTGGTGAGGCCGCAGTTGCCGCACCATCGACAGCCAAGTTTGCGCGGATGCAATGAGCTCGTCGAGATAACGCTTTGCGCGTGCTTTTGAGACTGATTTGATGGCATCCGGTGGCCGTTCTCGCAAGCCCGGGTTTCCCGGGAGCTTGCCACGCGCCTTCGCTCGATTTTCATAAGCCCTCCGAGCTGTTCTCAAATTGGTTCTTGACACACAGCTTGTCCATAAACTATGACTCGGTTCAACTCAACCTGTCCGACAGGTTTTATAAAACTGGGAGACGAAAATGAGTTTAACTCCAGTCGACGAAGAACAGTTTGCAGGAGGCAATCTCGTCAGCACCGCGATCGGCGCTATCACCCAGCACATTCGGGAGAACGAACTTGGTCCGGGCGATCGACTGCCGAGCGAGGCCACCCTGTCTAAGGAACTCAGCGTGTCCCGCTCGGTGGTGCGTGAGGCTTTCAGGTCGCTTGCGACCATGCGGCTGATTGATCTCAATGTCGGGAAGCGTGCCACGGTGGCTCAACTCGACCACGGCGCAATGTCCTTGATGATCGAGCATGGCGTGCATACGGCCCAGATCAACATCAACCAGGTCTATGATGTACGCCGAACCATAGAAATGCGGACATCGACGCTGGCTGCGCTTCGTCGAAGCGACGCGGAAGCCCACACCATCCTTGCCCATGCAAGAGCGATGGAGACAAATTTCGCGGATGCGGACAAGGTTATGGAGAGTGATCTCGCCTTTCACCTGGAGATTGCTCGCGCCTCCAAGAACCCGATCTTCTCGATCATTGTCGGCGCATTCCAGGGGGTCTCCCGCCAGACCTGGCCGATCGGGTGGCGCAGCCGCGCGTCCGACGCCGACCGGCACGCCATGAACCAGATACATATCGACTTGGCCGGAGCAATTCTGGCTGGCGACCCCCAAGCCGCCAGCCAGCTCATGGCCCGCCATTTCGACGAAAGCGCAAAAGCACTGCTCGCGGCTGGAATCGCATAGGGGAAAACCTGATGAAAATTACGAGACTTGAGACGGTCCGCATCGCGGAACGGCCGAACCTGCTTTGGCTGCTGGTCCATACCGACGAGGGGTTGACGGGGCTCGGAGAAACCTTCTTCGGCGCAGAAACCGTCGAGACCTACATCCACGAGTACGTCGCCCCTCGTGTCATCGGGCGAAACCCGCTGCAGATCGATCTTCTCGCATCTGATCTGGTCGGTTATCTCGGGTTTCGCTCTTCCGGCGCCGAGGTGCGTGGAAATTCGGCATTCGACATTGCGCTCTGGGATATCTTCGGAAAGGCGACGGGCCAGCCGATAGCACAGTTGCTCGGCGGCTTCAGCCGCAATGAAATCCGCACCTACAACACCTGTGCGGGCACGGAGTACATCAAGAAGGCAACCGGTCAGACGACCGCAAACTACGATCTGTCGTCCGCCGGCGCCCGCAACTACGACGACCTCAACGGCTTCCTGCATCGCGCCGACGAACTGGCACTGTCCCTCTTGGAAGAGGGCATTACGGCGATGAAGATTTGGCCGTTTGATATCGCGGCGGAAAAGTCGCGTGGTCAGTATATTTCGATGCCCGACCTGAAATCGGCGCTGGTGCCGTTCCAGAAGATCCGCGACGCCGTTGGCGATCGCATGGACATCATGGTGGAGTTCCACTCGATGTGGCAGCTCTTGCCGGCAATGCAGATTGCCAAGGCGCTCGCACCGTACCAGACGTTCTGGCACGAGGATCCCATCAAGATGGACAGCCTCTCCAGCCTCAAGCGTTATGCAGCCGTCTCGCCTGCGCCGATCTCTGCATCGGAAACATTGGGTTCGAGGTGGGCTTTCCGAGACCTCCTGGAGACCGACGCTGCTGGCGTGGTCATGCTGGATATCAGCTGGTGTGGCGGCTTGTCGGAGGCGCGCAAGATCGCGGCGATGGCGGAAGCGTGGCATCTCCCCGTGGCACCGCATGACTGCACCGGGCCGGTCGTTCTTTGCGCATCGACGCATCTGTCGCTCAACGCACCCAACGCGTTGGTCCAGGAGAGCGTGCGGGCCTTCTACAAGACTTGGTATCGCGACCTCGTTACGGCGCTTCCGGAAGTTCGAAACGGGATGATCACGGTTCCGCCAGGGGCCGGTCTCGGCATGGAGCTTAATCCCGAGCTCGAAAAGGCATTTACGGTGTCCCGTCGAACTTCGAGCGGGGGCTAAGACCGGGTTCTTTCGCAATTTTGCAGCTTAAGGAGGAGCAAGCATGCGAACAGTATTGATTGGGAGTGCATTGGGGTTGGCGCTTTTTGGTTCGACCGCGCTCGGCGCGTCGGCAGAACCGTTGAAGATCGTCTTCACGCATCACTCGTCGGCTTCAAACACATTCTGGCAAGCGGTCAAAAAAGGTTACGATGACGCATGCGAGAAGATCGGCGCAAATTGCCAGATGGTGTTTACCCAGACCGAGGGTTCGGTTGAGCAGCAACTCTCCAATATGGAAGCTGCGTTGGCGAGCAAGCCTGACGCCCTTCTGACCTCCATCGTCGATGACAAGGCGTTTGACGACGTCATCGCTCGGGCCGCCAAGGACGGCGTGGAGGTCATCGGCGTCAACGTCGACGACAGCGAGGGGGCGAAAGGAAACGCGCGGGTTGCTTTCGTCGGACAGGGTTTCCGGCGCGCCGGATACTCCCTTGGGAAGGCCATGTCCGAGAATTTTCCGAAGGAGGGACCGATCAAAGTGTTGGTCGGAATTTCCGCGCCCGGCCAGAACTGGTCGGAGGCCCGCGGGCAGGGCGTCATGGATTTCCTTACGGAACTCAAGGCCGCGAACCCCGGTCGAGAAGTGTCCTGGGAACGGATCGACAGTGGCACGGACCTTGCCGTGACATCAGATCGTGTCGGCGCCTATCTCAATGCGCACCCCGACACCACCGCCTATTTCGATACCGGATTCTGGCATGCCGCAGTGGCAAGAGTTCTGAAGGATCGTGGGGTCGCGCCGGGTCAGGTGCTTCTGGGTGGCTTCGATCTGGTGCCCGAAGTCGTCCAGCAAATGCAGACGGGCTATGTTCAGGTCCAGGTCGATCAGCAGCCATACATGCAAGGCTTCATGCCTGTAATGCAGGTCTATCTCGCCAAGAATTTTGGCCTCGCCCCGGCTGACATCGATACGGGGCAAGGGATCGTCCGCCCGGCTGATGCCGACAACATCATGGACCTTTCAGCACAGGGCCTGCGGTAGACGCGTTTCTGCGAAAATCGGAGGGTTTTCGCAGAAAGAGCCTGTTGATGGAAGCATGTGCTTTGCGCGTCGAACACGGCGCGCAAAGCAATGAATTTGGCCGGCAGGCCCGCGAGATGCGCTGCCCTGCCGCACGGGAGCATGCGATGAAAAGAATGCTGAAAATCTACATGGAGAAGCCGGAACTCGCGGCGCTCCTTCTCCTCTTTCTGCTCGTAGTTCTCTTCCAGATCCGGTCTGGAGGCGTCTTCTTGAGCTTTGAAAACCTGCGAGGCTTCTTTGGGATCCTCCCGGAGATGGCGCTGGTTGCCATCGGTGTCACTATTTTGATGATCTGCGGAGAATTCGATCTTTCTGTCGGCGCCGTTTTCGCGCTGATGCCGATGACGATGGCTGTCTTGATGGCCAGTGGGATCTCGTTCCCGATGGCACTAGTCGCGGGCCTTCTCGTTTGTGTAGCGATAGGACTGCTCAACGGCTATTTGACCATCCGTTTTGCGATCCCAAGCTTTATTACCACGCTTGGCATGATGTTTGTGGCCAGATCGCTTACGGTCGTCATCTCGGGGGGCTTTCCGCCGCTCTTGCCGGCCGATCTTCCCACGTGGCTCTTCACCAGTTTTGTTGGGCCGGGCCAATTGTTTCGTATGTCGTTCATCTGGTTCCTGGTCATTGCCGTTCTGGTGTCGCTGCTCCTTAGCCGGACAAATTTCGGCAACTGGATCAGAGCGACCGGCGGTTTCCTACCGGCAGCCGATGCCCTTGGGATCCCGACTGCGCGCGTCAAAATAGCTTGCTTCATTCTTTGCTCGGTGCTGAGCGGCTTTGCCGGGCTCATTCAGGTGCTTCGCCTCGGGTCGCCACTGCCTTCGATCGGCGAGGGCATGGAACTCCAAGCGGTTGCCGCGGCTGTCATTGGTGGTACCGCGCTCAATGGTGGTGTTGGGGCCGTCTTCGGCGGCATCATTGGCGTCATTCTCATTCGCGTGATCGACAACGGTCTCATCCTCAGTCAGGTCGACGCCAATTGGTTCAAATTTGCGATCGGCTCGCTGACGATCTTCGCGGTCGTCGCCAACTCCTGGCTTCGCAAGCGGGCAAAATCGATCAAGGTGGAGGTCTGAGCCATGAACGGTCCTATCGTATCCGTCCGGAACCTGCACAAATGGTACTCAGGCGTTCATGCTCTGAGAGGCGTCTCAGTCGAATTCGCACGCAATGAGGCCGTTGGACTGATCGGCGACAACGGCGCCGGCAAGTCCACACTCATCAACATCCTTTCCGGCGTCCAGAAACAGGACGAGGGCAGTATCTTCGTCGAGGGAAAAGAGGCTGCGATATCGAGCCCGCGCGACTCCATGCGGCTCGGGATCGAGACCATCTATCAGTACAACTCCATGGTCCCGACCATGTCTATCGCGCGCAACCTGTTTATTGGTCGCGAGCCGGTGAAATATTCGCTCTTCGGCCTCGGGGTTCTGGATTTGCGCAAGATGCGCGAGGAAAGCGTCCAGGCCATCGCAGACGTCGATCTTCATCTGCGCTCACCTGACGCCTTGGTCGGCGAACTCTCAGGCGGGCAACGACAGGGGGTCGCGATCGCCCGTGCCATGCATTTCAAGTCGAAGGTGATGATCCTCGACGAACCGACGAACCACTTGTCGGTCAAGGAAACGAACAAGGTCATCGGTTTCGTTCGTTCGTTGAAGGAACAGAATGTTACCGGCATCTTCATCAGTCATAACATGCATCACGTCTTCGAATCCTGTGACCGGGTGGTCGCCATGGCGCGTGGGCAGATTGTGCTCGACAAGCGTGTCAGCGAGACGTCGATCGACGAAGTCCAGTCCGTACTTTGAGGGGAACGCAGATGAAACCACTTCAGGGAAAAGTGGCGCTTGTCACGGGCGGCCTTGGCACACTCGGTCGAGCGCAGGTCCGCAAGCTCACAGCGGAAGGCGCCACTGTCATCGTGCTCGACCGTCCTGGCCTCCAGGTAGATCTCACGGAAAATCTCGGCGAAAACGCGCGCTTTCTCGGATGCGATCTGAACGACCTCGCGAAAACCGAGGATCTCATCCGGTTGGAGGCCGAAGCCTCAGGCGGCATCGACATTCTGATCAACAATGCCGCCCTCATAATCAATAAGCCGTTCCAGGAGTTCAGCTTGGCGGAGTACGAGGACCAGATCCGCGTCAACTCGTCGGCTGCGTTTGCAGCGGTTCGAGCCTGTGCCGACCTAATGAAACGCAAAGGCCGCGGCAAGATCCTCAACTTTGCTTCCATTACGCTCAATGGCCAATGGGACGGCTATGTGCCCTATGTCGCATCGAAGGGCGCAATGATCGGGCTGACGAAATCGTTGGCCCGCGAACTTGGACCGTTCGGGATCAACGTCAACGCGATTTCACCGGGAGCGGTGGTTTCTGAAGCAGAGAACCGGGTATTTGCCAACCGGCTTCAGGAATACAACGACTGGGTCCTCGAGCGGCAATGCCTCAAAACACGTGTTAAGCCTGAGGACGTCGCGGAGCTCGTCTATTTCCTTGTCTCACCGGCTTCGGACATGATTACCGGACAGAACTTCGCCATCGACGGCGGTTGGTAGATGATTGTCGAGCGGATCAATGTCGAAAACAGCAAGGCGCACTTGCAGCTAATCCCGACGCTTGGCGGTGGTATCGCACATCTTGATGTACGGCATCCGTCCGGCGCATGGCTTCCTGTGTTCAGGCCGTGGAATGGCCGAATGGAAGATGGTCCGTTCGAACTAGGGTGTAATGTGCTTGTTCCATTCTCGAACCGCATCTCAAGAGGCGGTTTCGAATATGAAGGTGTGTTTCATCCCATTCCAGCCAACCTTGTCGGCGAGCCATTCCCCATCCACGGGGACGGCTTCCAGCGGCGCTGGCGATTGCTTGCTCGCAGCTGCGAAACCGTCGAACTCGAATGCGATGGGGAGATCGGTCCATTTCGCTATCGGGCAAGGCAAGTCTTCACTCTTGGGCCCGAAAAGCTGGAAATAAAGCTCACGGTTCAAAACTTGTCAGGCCAACCACTACCCTTCGGCATCGGGTTCCATCCCTGGTTTCCGCGAAATGCGGGCACTCGGCTGCAATTTCGCGCCACGGAGGTATGGCTGGAAGACAGGGAACACTTGCCGACAGGTCGGCGAAAGCTTTGCGAAGCCCCAGATTGGAATTTCGACCAAGGGCGGGTGTTACCTGACCAGTGGATCAACAATGCCTTCGGCGGGTGGGCTGGAGAGGCGGTCATCATGCAAGGAGAGGGAGCGGTCTCCGTTAGGATCTCGGCCTCCGACAATCTTGCTTATGCGCTGATCTATTCGCCGGACGCCAAGGCGGACTTCTTTTGTTTTGAGCCGGTTTCCCACCCAGTAGACGCACATAACCTCGGGGGCCGGCCAGGCCTGAAGATACTTGAAGACGGCCAGGAGCTGACTGGTTCAATGAATTTGGAATGGGAAGAGACAAATGGAACTCGATAGGAGCGGCGCCTTCGTCGGTCGTGTGTGGTTGTCGGAGGAGAAGGGGCCGGTCCTGGTGACAGTCAGGGCCGGCGTGGTGTTCGACATCACGACAAAAGAAGCGCCAACGATGCGTGATCTCTTGGAGATGGATGATCCTGTCGGGTTCGCCCGGGCACGAGAGGGAAGGGCGATCTGCGAGCTGGCCGAGGTTCTCGGGGCAGCTCCGAGGGTCTCCGAGGCGCCCCGGCTACTCGCGCCATGCGATCTTCAGGCAATCAAAGCCTGCGGCGTGACATTCGCCCGCTCGATGCTCGAACGGATGATCGAGGAGCGGGCCGCAGGAAACCCCGACCTCGCCTCCAAAATCCGCGAACGCGTGACGGTGCTTGTCGGGGACAGTCTGCGCAACCTCAAGGCTGGTTCGCCGGAAGCGGCCAAGGTCAAGGAAGCCTTGATCGAGGAGGGCGTCTGGTCGCAGTACCTCGAAGTCGGAATCGGTCCTGACGCCGAAGTCTTCACCAAAGGGCAGATTATGTCGGCAGTTGGGTATGGTGATGAGGTAGGGCTACACCCGATATCGAGGTGGAACAACCCGGAACCTGAGGTCGTCCTCGCCGTGGATAGCAAGGGCTGGGTAAAGGGAGCGACGCTCGGCAACGATGTGAACTTGCGCGACGTTGAAGGACGTTCGGCGCTTTTGCTTGGTAAAGCCAAGGACAATAATGCCTCCTGCGCGCTCGGGCCGTTCATTCGGCTGTTTGATGAGAGCTATTCGATCGACGATGTGCGCAATGCCGACCTCGATCTGCGGATAGAAGGCGAGGATGGCTATGTGCTGATGGGCAGGAGCTCGATGAAAGAGATCAGTCGCGATCCACTCGATCTGGTACGTCAGACCATCGGCGCCCATCACCAATACCCCGATGGCTTCATGTTGTTCATGGGCACGCTGTTTGCTCCCGTCGAAGATCGGGACGTCCCGGGCCAGGGCTTTACTCACAAGCTCGGTGATGTCGTGACAATCTCAAATGCCCAGCTGGGATCACTGGTCAACACGGTGCGATTGTTGACCGAGTGCAGTCCCTGGACTTTTGGTGCATCGCACTTGATGCGCAATCTTGCGGCGCGTCAGTTGATCTGAATGGAACCGACCATGACTTTGCACCAGAACCTGATAGCCGGCGAATGGGTCGGCGGTGACGGCGTTGCCAACATCAACCCGTCCAACACCAACGACGTGGTCGGCGAATATGCCCGTGCGTCGGCGGACGATGCGCGCGCAGCGATCGCTGCCGCCAAGGCGGCGTTTCCGGCCTGGTCGCGCTCCGGTATCCTCGAGCGCCACGCGATCCTGAGGAAGACCGCCGACGAGATCCTTGCGCGCAAGGACGAACTCGGGAAGCTCTTGTCGCGTGAGGAAGGCAAGACATTGGCCGAAGGCATCGGCGAGACGGTGCGCGCCGGCCAGATCTTCGACTTCTTCGCCGGCGAG
>NZ_LMJM01000047.1:0-84601 GCF_001429005.1 Ensifer sp. Root954 | reverse complement strand
GGCCTATGACGTCACCGTCGATGACGGCAAGGGCGGCACGGCAACCCAGACCGTGACGATCACAATCACCGGTACCAACGACGTCCCGATCATCACCTCGGGCACCCAGAGCGGTTCTGTGACGGAGATCGCCGACAAGGCGACGGGCGAGAACACGGCCACGCACACGCACGGCGGCACGATCGGCTTTTCCGACGTCGACACGCTGGATGAGCACAGCGCCAGCTTCACGGCGAACGGCAACGGCTACCTCGGTACCTTTGCACTCGGGACGCTCGATCAGGCCGGCAACGCGGTCGGCTGGAGCTTCAACGTCGTCGACAGCGTGCTCGACTCGCTGCAGTCCGGCCAGAAGCTGACCCAGACCTATGACGTCACCGTCGATGACGGCAAGGGCGGCAAGGCGACCCAGACGGTGACCATCACGATCACCGGCACGAACGATGCTCCGGTAATCACCTCGGTCTCACAAGGCGGTGCGGTGACGGAGATCGCCGACGGAGCGACCGGTGAGAATACGGCCACGCACACGCACGGCGGCACGATCGGCTTTTCCGACGTCGACACGCTGGATACCCACAGCGCCAGTTTCACGGCGCAGGGCGGTGGCTATCTCGGCACTTTCTCGCTCGGCTCGCTGAACCAGTCGACCGACTCGGTTGGCTGGAGCTTCCAGGTGGCCGACAACGTGCTGGATTCGCTGAATGCTGGTGAGACGCTGACGCAGAAGTACGATGTGACGATCGATGACGGCCATGGCGGCACGGCGGTACAGACGGTAACGATCACGATCACTGGCACTGATGATGGCGTGAGCGTCAACGGGCTGTCGTCCAGCGTCGAAGAGACGGTTTACGAGAAAAATCTCTCGGATGGTTCTTCGCCGAATGTGGCTGCACTTACGCAGACCGGCAGCTTCTCCGTGACGACGCCGGACGGACTCGCCGGCCTGAAGATTAATGGTACTTCGGTCGTGACGGCGGGCGCCTACGCCGTAGGAACCACGGTGGACACGGCACTTGGACTTCTGACGATCACCGGCTACACGCCAACGACGGTCAACGGTACGGTGACGGGCGCAACCTTCACCTACAGCTATCTGCTGCAGGACAGCAGCTTGGCGCATACTGCGGCTGGAGCCGATAGCGGGGTCTTCGATAACTTCGTCGTCGCCGTGACAGATGAAGATGGTTCGACGAGCAATGCCACGCTCAACATCCGGATCGTCGACGATGTCCCGACCGTCCAATCCATCAGCAGCGCCTACATGGGCAACGGTACCGGTGCGCTGGAAGGTGTCATCAATGCGACGCCAGGCGCCGACGGCATCAAAGTTTACAAGATCGACAGCGTGGGCGGGCTGCCTACTGGCTGGACCACAACGGGAACGGGCACCGGGCAGGTGCTCGTGAAGGACAACTTCGGTACCGACATCTATCGCCTGACAACGAACGCGGACGGGACCTATCAACTGGAACAGTTGAAGGAACGTCCTGGAACGCAGGTAACCATTGATGCGGCGAACGATTTCCCCAATAGCCCAACGAAGACCTACGATTTTGGCTTCGCCAAGTTTACAGCACTTGCATCCTCCTCGGGGCAAGTGACCTTCAATGCCAACACGGCGTCAGGCGGTGGAAACGAGTTCGGGATCGGCAATCCGGCCTTCTCTACTGGGGAGAAGTTCAAGATTGAATTCGATAAGGATGTATCGTCGGTTACCTTGCGTTTCGGGACGGTTAAAGATCCAGGATCGATTGAGTTCACGGTAAGGGATGGCAATTCCACGCCATACACCTTTTCCAAGACTGTCGTCGCGGGGCAGACGAGTGTTACAATTCTTCCGAGCGATGTCGGATTCAAGTTCGATTACATCGAAGTTCTTGGCAAGAACGGCATCAATGTCTCCTTCACGACGGTAGGTTACACCGAAACCGTCGCCGCTTCGGATTTGACGCTGACTTTTGGCGTTACCGGAGAAGACAGGGATGGCGATTTGTCGAATTCCTCGACGCTCACCTTCGTGTCCGACGGATCCACAACCACGGCAAATGAAATCAGCGGCAGTGCGGGGCATGATGTCATCCATGGCGGAGCTGGCGACGACACGCTCAACGGAGGTGACGGCAACGACATCATCTATGCGAGCGCGGGCGACGACGACATTAATGGCGGAGCAGGCGTGGACCTGCTCAACTTTTCAGATGCGACCGGTCCCGTCACGTTTACGCTGGTACAGAGCAGTTGGGAGGATGATGTAGATCTTTCCAGCGTCGGCCTGGGAGAGGAAGACTACAGGAATATAGAAGGTGTCATTGGCTCCGACTTCAATGACAAGCTTTACGGTAGCAGTTATGGCGACATTCTGGCCGGGGGCGAGGGCAACGATACGCTTTCGGGCAATGGCGGAGCCGACAAGCTCTACGGCGATGCCGGCAATGATACGCTGGTTGGCGGTTCCGGCAACGACACGCTGTATGGCGGGACGGGCGTCGACAAGCTGACTGGTGGCTCAGGCGACGACACCTTCGTTCTCGATGCGAAAGACCTGCAACTCGACATCGCCGACGTCATCACCGACTACGACGGCGACGACGACTCTGTCGACTTGTCGGCTTTGCTCGGTAACCTGCCTTCGGGAACGACGCTTGATGGCGACTATCTCCAGGTGGTTCAGGATGGGCAGAACGCCAACCTGCAAGTGGACACCGAAGGTAACGCCGGTAGTGGTGGCTGGCATACGGTTGCCGTGTTGGAGAACTTCAATGTCTCGACGGAAGTTGTGAAGGTGCTGTTCAACGAAAACGGGACGAAAACATCGCAGGATGTGCACTAACGCAAGGTCGATCTCGACAGTTCTGCGGTTCTCAGCAATCATCCGGGAACCGCATATTCAGGGGGAGCTTTCATGAGCAGAAGCATGCTGGCGGGGGTGATGCTCGCACTGATGCCCATATCCAGTTTCGCGGCCGACCTTATCGGCGACTATGCGCCGGCGGCCCGGCAATGCACCGAGATCAGCCAGTCCGCGCTGACGGTCGATCAGGACGTGGCGACGCTGACCAAGGAAGTCGTGGCGCGCATGGACGAGGCGATTGCCGTTGCCGACGATCCGCGCTGGATCGCTTCGACGCGGCCGGCCTTCGTCTGGGCGTCCGAGACCAAGGTCGCCTGCGGCAAGGCCTATGGTTACCTGCAATCGAGCTGGCGTGACGAGGACTACATTGCCAAGTGCGATTGCTTCTACGCCAAAATGCGGCACTTCATGAATTGAGACAGCCGGTATGATCGACATGCCCCACGTTGTGGTTTCCCCGGCACGGCGCGTGTCGTCGTGCCGACAATGGCTGGCACTCGGCGTGCTCGCGCTTGGCGTTCTCGCCGGTTGTCAGGGCGCTCCCACCGCCCCTGAGGTGCTCGACGTCGAATCGCCGCAGGCAAGGCATGCCCGGCGCGCATCCGAGCATGCGGTGAAGTCGCAGGAGGCCTTCGGAACCGGCGCAACGCGTGTCGGGCTTATCACTGCACTGATGGCGCCGTCGGGCGAAACGGTGCGCGAACGCGACATCCGCGACGGGGCGTCGCTCGCCGTGGACGAGGTGGGTGGTGGCCAGCTTTCGCTTTTGGTCGAAAATACCGACGGTTCGCCGCAGCAAGTCCAGGACGCCGCCAAGCGTCTCGCGGGCCAGAACGCGGCGTTGATTGCGCTGTCGGTTGCGGACGTGCCTGTCAGCACCGTCCGCCAGGGACTTGGCTCTGCCCGCGCGCCACTTCTCGCGTTGCGCGGCAACGGCGCCGAGCGGCCGGCCGGCACCTTCGCCTTCGTTTCTGACCGCATCGATAGCGCTGTCGAGGGCGCTTCCTATGCTTTTGCCTCCGGCCGCAAGCGGCTGATCGTGCTTTTGCCCAGCGATGTCTCTGCCGCCGAACGGCAAAGGCTGGATCGCGGTCTTGCGGGCTATGGCATCAAGCCGGCGCTTGTCGCCGTGACCGGCATCACGACATTTTCCGGTGACGCGGCCGCCAAGGCAAAGCTAAAGGATATTGATGCGGTTCTCCTCATCGGATCGGAAGGGGGGGAGGTCGGTTCTCTGTCGCAACTCAAGGCCAACGGCTATCTGAAACCGAATGCAATGGTCGTCGGAACTTCCGGTTGGACGAATGCCGCCTACAAGCGACCCGAATTTTCCGGAAGCCACCTCTGTCTCTTCGGCCCGGAAAACGGCTCGCGGATGACGTCGCGCTTCCTCGATCGCTACGAGCGTGCGGCAAGTGCGGACGCGGCTTATGGGTTCGACGTCATCGCCCTTGCGGCTGGTCTCGTGCGGTCCCAGGGGGAAGGCGCCATCAATCAGGAAAGCATCCGCGCGCCAAACGGTTTCGTCGGTGCGGCGGCCACCTTCCGGTTCACAAAGGACGGCTCGGTAGAGCGAACCTGCGCCATCTATCAGGTGACCGCCGGCAGCGTGAAGCTTCTGGATCCCGCGCCCCGCTCGTTCTGACCGAAGCGTTATTGACCAAAAACCGATGCGGCGAGCGACCGCGCTGCATTCGGTGTAGAGAAGCGGGCGAGGGCACGGCAGCTAAGCTCACGTTATCCGCAAGCTCGCGCCGTGATGCCGGAGGCCAAGGCGGGAGGCGACACGCTTCGACGAGGCGTTGTCTCGATCGGTACTGTAAAACAGGTGCGAGAGCGAAGCGTCGGCAGCCGCGACCAACCAGCCGTCGCAGCAGCGCCGAAACCGCGTCCTCGAAACGCCTTGGCGGTCACAAGCCCGAGTTCGGCGCCGGAATCGGTGAGCCGCGCCGCACATGCCAGGGAGGCGACTTCACCGTCGACAATGGCAGCGCACCAGGGCGACCAGAAGTCGGCAACGCCGTGGAAGCCAAGATCGAACCAGGACTCCGGAACCCCATCCGTCGCCTTCTTCGGGGTCGTTGCGAACGAGCCGCGCATCGCCTTGGTGAGGAGTGTCGTGCTGCAACTCAAAGACAAGGCCGCAATCGTATTCGGCAGGCCCATCATCACCAAGCAGCGACAGATAGCACTCAAGGTTCACAGGCGTGCTGGGATGAACGAAGGGCGGTTCGGTTGCGGCAAGTCCTTCCAGCTCCGCGACCAGACCGCCCGGCAGGTCCGCGCGTGCTTCGCACAGGTTTCCCTCCGCGCATCCGGCGAGCCAGAAGCGCGGGCCCGGTGCCTGATCCGGATCGGCGCGTGTTCGAAACAATGTGTGGAAGTCAATTTTCAGCCAATGGCTTGCTGGTATCATGAGGCGATCGCTCAATAATATCCCCGCATCCGTCGAGTACGTTCCTGGCGTGAGGGGGCAAGATGCCCACGGCGAGATCGGTCGCGCGCAATCGGCGACAAAGGAGCCTTGCGTTAAGGCGGGATTTTCATGTCTTGCCAATGCGTGAACTCTCATGGTAACGTTCCCACGAGCTTGAGGCCTGTCACCTTTGATGATGGCTTCCGGCCCGGGAGGAAACATGAAGAACGGACCCCGGCAACGGGCCACCATTATCGACGTCGCGGAGCGGGCAGGGGTCTCGAAGAGCACGGTTGCACGTGTTCTGGCGGGTTCTGCCAGCATTTCCGACGAAGCCCGCGACCGCGTGCTGAAGGCCGTTGCAGCCACCGGCTACGAGCGCAATCATCTGGCCGTCGGCATGCGTTCGGGGCGCAGCGGCATGCTCGGCCTGGTCATTCCCGATATCACCAACCCCTTCTGGGCCGAAGTCGCCCGCGGCGCCCAGGATCGCGCCGCCAAGGACGACATTTCGCTTCTCGTCTTCTCGTCGGACTGGGATGCCGGCACGGAGGCGACGCATCTTCGCGCCCTGCGGCGCGCCCGTGTCGATGGCGCGATCATCAATCCGGTCGCCGACAATTTCGATGATCTCGATCGCTTCGGCTTACCCTTCGTTTTCATTGGATCGAGCGCCGAGCGTTTTCCGGATACCTTGAGCGTCGGATCGGATATCGCCCAGGCTGTCCGTCTCGGCATGGATATCCTCGTTGAGCGCGGACACCCGGCGCCGGCCCTGATGCTCGGCCCGCGGTCGCGTCTTGCGCGCGCCCGGTTCCTGCGCGCCGTGCACGAGCATTGCATCGCGCGCGACATCGACCCCGACATCTTGCTGGTGGAAGAATCCGACTACACGGTCGAGGGTGGCCGAAAGGCCATGGGGCGTTTGCTCGCCGGGCCGTGGAGAGGCAGTCGCGCCGTCTTCGTCGCCAACGACCTGATGGCACTCGGTGCCATGATCGCCGTGCGCGAGGCGGGGCTCCGGTGCCCGGAGGATATTTCCATTCTTGGCTTCGACGGCATTCCGGCGGGTGCTTTCTCCTGGCCCGGTCTGACGACGATCGAAAAACCTGGCCGGCAGATCGGCATTCGCGCGGTCGAATGCCTGCTCGATCAGATTGCCGGCCGCCCGGAGCACGGCCGGATATTTCTGCCGTGCCGACTGGTCGAGCGCGGTTCGCTTGCCGATGTCTCGGCCTCGGTAGCTGTGCGCCCGGCGGCAGGGAGGTAACAATGAGCGTAAGCAACGATCTTGTAGCGGATGCAGCCATGCCTAGAAGTGGGAACGTTCCCAAAGTCCATCGGCGAAGCGTCACGAAAAACGTGCGGCAATGGTGGCCCTACTACCTGATGATGGCGCCTGGGCTGATCTTCTTCGTGATCTTTCACTATTTTCCGATCTGGGAAGCCAAGATCGCCTTCGAGCAGTTGCGCATCATCCCGCCGAACATCTGGGTCGGGATCAAGCATTTCCAGACGCTCTTCTCCTCGCCGATCTTCTGGCAGGTGCTGATAAACACGCTGATCATCTCGACAATGAAGATCGTCTTCGTCTTCCCGGTCCCGATTATCGTTGCGCTGCTGCTCAACGAGATCCGGGGCGGCGCTTTCCGCAAGTTCATCCAGTCGGCGATCTACCTGCCGCATTTCCTTTCCTGGGTGGTCATCGCCGGCGTGTTCATCGCGGTGCTTTCGCCGAGCGACGGCGCGGTCAACGACATCATCGGTTTCTTCGGATTGCAGCCGGTCTCCTTCATGACCGACACGGGCTCGATCCGCTGGGTGCTGGTCTTCTCCGAGATCTGGCGATCGGCCGGCTGGGACAGCCTGCTTTACCTTGCCGCCATCATCGCCATCGACCAGGAACTCTATGATGCGGCCGAGATCGACGGAGCCAATCGCTGGCAGAAGATCCGCTACGTCACCATTCCCGGCATCGTGCCGACGATCGCGACGCTGTTCATCCTCAACGCCGGCATGTTCCTGAACGCCGACCTCAACCAGGTGATCAACTTCTCCAACGACGTGGTGCGCAGCAAGATCGATATCATCGACACCTATGTCTACCGCATCGGCCTGCAGACCGGCGAGTATTCGCTGGCAACGGCCGCCGGCCTCTTCAAGGCGGTTCTCGGCATGCTGATGATCGTCGCCGCCCACCTTCTTTCCAAACGCCTTACCGGCAAGGGGGTATGGTGATGGCCGCCCACAACGTTCGCAGAACGCCGCTCGAGCGGCTCGAATATGCGATCATCGTCTCGACGCTGATGTTCCTCGTCGTACTGACGGTCCAGCCGCTGCTCAACCTGCTCGCCATCTCCTTTTCGGATCCGGGCAAGGTTGCCGGCATGAGCGGCCTGACGGTGGTCCCCAACGGGTTTTCGACCGACGTCTGGAGCCTCCTGGTCAACAACCCGGCCGTCCAGCGCGGCCTCCTGAACTCGATCTTCATCACGCTGGTCAGCACCGTCCTTGGTGTCGTGCTGACGGCGCTGATGGCCTGGGCACTTTCCCGCCCGGGTTTGCCGGGGCGGCGCGCGATTTTCGTCTTCGTGCTGGTGACGATCGTCTTTGAGCCCGGCATCATTCCCGATTATTTCATCAACAAGCGCCTCGGCCTTCTCGACAGCTACTGGTCTCTGATCCTCTTCAAGGTTGTGAACGCCTGGTATCTGATCATTCTCGTCCGCTTCTTCGAGGAAGTGCCGAAGGAACTGATCGAGGCCTCGGAGCTCGACGGCGCCAACCCTTTCCAGATCTTCTGGTACGTGGCGCTGCCTCTGGCCAAATCGGCGCTCGCCACCATCGCGCTCTTCTACTTCGTCTTCCACTGGAACGAGTTCTTCCGGGCGATGATCTATCTCAACGACCAGTCAAAATGGCCGCTGCAGGTCGTGCTGCGCCAGTTCGTGGTCGAGGGCGACAAGCTCGCCATGGTCGGGGTCGTCGACAGCAACAACTACACCGGTGCGAGCCAGATCAACATTCGCGCGCTGAAGGCAGGCATGATCCTGCTTACGATCGCGCCGATCCTCGCAATCTACCCACTCATTCTGAAGTTCTTCACCAAGGGCACTATGAGCGGTGCGCTGAAGGGCTGACGATGCAGAACCGAACCATAAAAGCCATAGCATATTGGGAGGAACAAACATGCTTGGAAAACTGATCCTTGGCGCAACCACCGCCATGGCATTGATGGCGAGCGTCGCCATGCCCGCCTTCGCCGATCCGGTGACGATCCGCGTCGTCTCGAAGGATCTCACGACGAGCAATCCTGACGACGTGAAGCTGATGAAGGCCTATGAGGAGGCGCTGAAGGCCAAGGGCACCGACATCCATATCCAGGTCGTCGACCTGCCGTCCTCTGGCTATGCCGACAAGCTCAGCGCCATGCTTCTGTCCGGTGATATCCCCGATCTCATCTATTTCCAGGGCGGCGACGCCAAGATGGCCGAACAGGGCGTGCTGGAGGACTGGAACACCTGGCTGCCGAAGACGACCTATCTCAAGGACGCGCTCTTCCCGCACAATGTCGAGCGGCTGAAGAACTATCCCTACCTGCTCTATGTCTACCCGCCGCGCATACCGCAGCCGGTGATCCGCGCGGATTGGCTCGAGAAAGCGGGCGTCGAAGCACCGAAGACTACGGACGACTACGTCACCCTCTTCAAGGCGATCAAGGACGGCGATTTCGACGGCAACGGCAAGGCCGACAGCTACGGCGTTACCACCGCCGACAACACTCAAGAGCTCGACGCCGTCTTCAATCAGGCATTTGGCGTCACCGGAACCTGGCTGAAGAACGATGCTGGCGAGTGGATCCATGCCCGCGTTTCGGCCGCGGAAAAGGCAAAGATCGCTTTCTACGCATCGCTCCGCGAGCAGGGTCTCTATGATCCGGAATTCATCACCACCAAGTGGGACGTGAAGGAAGACAAGTTCTATTCCGGCCGTGCCGGGGTGATCTTCGGTTCCTCCGCAGAGGTCATCGACATCTATGGCGGCAAGATGCGCCAGGCCCATCCCGGCGTGACCCTCAGCCTGCTTTCGCCGCCGAAGGGTCCGGGCGGCCAGGGCCTGATGGCGCTGGACGTCTCCAAGGAAGCGCGCGGTCTCGCGATCGCAACGACCTCGGAGCACAAGGAGGAGGTGGTCAAGTTGCTCGACTTCATCGCCAGCCCCGAGGGCCAGGCGATTGAACGGCTCGGCTTTGAGGGCGAGCAGTACACCAAGGACGGCGAAACCATCAAGCCGACCGACAAGCTCGCTACCTGGTATGCCCGCTTCCTCGTTGCCGCCAACTGGCAGCCGCCGGTTCAGTGGCTGAGCGATGCCGCGCAGCAATCGCTGAAGACGATCTCCGCCGACTTCAAGCCGGACAACGCCTTCGTCTGGCCTGCGGAATACGCCACCGACATCGACGCCACGGAGAACGTCTACCGGGCCTGGGTTTACAAGTTCGTCTCCGGCGAAGCCAAGCTGGACCAGTGGGACCAGTTCGTTTCCGAGTGGAACGCTGCCGGCGGCGAGAAAATGACCGAATATGCAAGGACGGTTCTCAATGACAAATGATGCTCAAGGGCTCTCCCTTAAGGGACGGGTTCGGGCGCTTCTCTTTGGCGTCGCCTACGGCGACGCCATCGGGGCGCCGGTCGAAAAGCTCTCCGCTGCGGAAATCCGCCAGCGCTATGGCCGGGTGACATCGCTCGACACAGAGTGGCACCGCATGAAGCAGAGTGAGGCGGCCCGCAACGGCCGTGTCCGCGGCAGCGGCATCGTCACCGACGACACGCTGATGACGCTCTGCGTGATGTCGATCTACGACGACGTGAAGCGCCATCTCGATGCCTGGGATATGGCCTCGGGCATGGTGCGGGAAATTGCCTGGACGCCGCGCTGGGTGCCGGAGCTGCAGCGCGAGACGATGCTGATCGAGCGGCTGTTCTATCCTGAGAAGTGGATCTTCCAGCGCCATCAACTTTCCGGCTGCGACCCGCGCCAGGGCGGCGTCGGCAACATGGTGAACTGTGGCGCGGCGATGTACATCGCGCCGATCGGCGTCGCCAACGCCTGTGATCCGAAGGCAGCCTATGATGAGGCGATCGCCTTTGCCTCCGGCCACCAGCAGAGCTTCGGCCTGGAAGCTGCCGGCGTACTCGCCGCCGCGGTCGCCGCCGCTTTCGTGCCGGGCACCACCCTCGACACCGTCATCAAAGAAACGCTGGCCGTTGCCAAGGACGGAACGCGTGATGCGATCGCCGATATCGTCGAGGCTGCGGGCTCATTGAAGGGCGCGGATCATGCGACAGTCGTCGCCGAATTCCACCGCATCATCGCGCGCTATTCTCCAATGGGCGACGACGTGCAGCACACGCCGCAGAAGGCCGGCATTGCGACCGACGCCTACCAGCCGTCGCGTCTGCACGCGATCGAGGAACTGCCGCTGGCGCTCGGCTTTGCGGTCGTCAATGACGGTGATTTCTACAAGTCGATCATCGACGGCATCAACTCCGGCCGCGATACGGACTCGATCGGCGTCATGGCCGGCGCAATCCTCGGCGCCATGCAGGGCGAGAGCATCATCGACCGGGCGATGGTCTCCCAGCTCGACCGTGTCAACAAGCTCGATCTCTACCGATCGGCCGATGCTTTTACCGCAACCGTGACCGCAATCCGGGCGGCCGACCACAAACGCGAAATGGCGCGGGCCACGGCGCGCGCAGGCCTCTTTGCCGCTCCCGAGCTCACCCAGGTTTCCAGTCTCTAGAATTCGAAAGTATCCGATGCTCAGCACCACAGAAATCTTCGAGCGTATCTATTCCGGTTTTATCGGCAAGGCGATCGGCGTGCGCTTGGGCGCACCTGTCGAACCGACGATCTGGAGCTATGAACGCGTCCGGGACACCTATGGCGAGGTGACGGAATATCTGCGCGATTTCAAGAATTTCGCTGCCGATGACGACACCAACGGTCCGGTCTATTTCATCCGGGCGCTGCGCGACTACGGTCTCGGCGCCACCGCCGAAGAGGTCGGCAAGACCTGGCTGAACTATGCGGCCGAGGAACACGGCATGTATTGGTGGGGCGGCTTCGGCAATTCGACCGAGCATACCGCCTACCAGAACCTGCGCGCTGGCATTCCGGCGCCGCAATCCGGCTCGATCGCCCAGAACGGCACGACGGTTGCCGAGCAGATCGGCGGGCAGATTTTCATCGACAGCTGGGGCTGGGTGCATCCGGCCGACCCGAAGAAGGCAGCCGAAGCCTCAGCCCGTGCGGCAAGTGTCGCCCATGACGGCGAGGGCCTGCATGGCGCCCGCTTCTGCGCCGCGGCCATCGCCCAGGCTTTTGTTGCCAAGAACATCGAGGACGTGATCGAGACGGGTCTCGCGACAATCCCGGCCGACTCCCTCTATGCCAAGGTTTCGCGCGCGGTACTCCGCTTCCACGACAGCAACCGGAACGACTGGCGTGCCTGCCGCGACATGTTGACAGCGGATTGGGGCTATGACCGCTATCCCGGCGTCTGCCACATCATTCCGAATGCCGGCGTCTTGATCATGAGCCTGATCTACGGTCAGGGTGATCTGCCGCGCACGGTCGAGATCGCCACCATGGCTGGCTGGGACACGGACTGCAACGCCGGCAATGCCGGTGCGATCGTCGGCACGCTGCAAAAGGTGCAGCCGGGCTGGGACAAGTACCGCAAGCCGATCAACGATTTCGTCGTCGCTTCCGGCGTAACCGGTACGGTCAACGTCGTCGACATCCCCTCCTTTGCCCGTGAACTGACGGTGCTGGCGCTCCGCCTGCAGGGACGGGAGGCTCCGGCGCTCTGGGTCGAGGATTTCGAGCGCCGCGGCGTTCGCTTCGATTTCGACGCACCCGGCGCCACCCATGGCTTCCGCACCGAGCCGTTCAACCAGATCGCCGTCAAGGCATCGGCGGAGCGTCATACGGATAACGCCAAGGGATCGCTGGAAATCCTGCTCGACCGTCTCGAGCGCGGGCATGGTGGACGCATTTTCTGGAAGCCCTTCTATCGCCGCTCCGACTTCGACGACGAGCGCTACCGCCCGATGTTCACTCCGCTTGCCGATGACGGCCAAAGGGTGTCGTTCAAGCTCTGGCTCGACCCTTGGAACGGTGACGGCAACCTGCGTGTGGCGCCCTATGTTCGCCGCGCCATGACAGGCGCCATCCAGGAAACAGGCGCCTGGCACGTGCCGTCTGCGAGCGGCTGGCAGGACTACGCGTTCACCATCCCCGACGGCGATGGCGAAGCGGTCGACGAGATCGGCATCCTGGTCGAATATTTCGGACGCCTGAAATTCCTCGGCCGGCTGTTCCTTGCGGACTTTTCCGTATCCGGCAAGGGTCGCGCCGTCATCGACCCGTCGAAGGAAGCGCATGAATGGGGCGGCATCACCCGCTTCACCTGGAACCGCGGCCATTGGAGCCTGCAGCAAGGCCGCATCCATGCCCATACCGCAACCGACGCGGACGCCTGGACGGGCAACGCCTATCTCCGCGACGTCAGTGTCAAGGCCGAGCTTCAGCTGCACTCGGGTGCCTCGCACCTGGTGGTGGCCCGGGCTCAGGGTACGAGCCGCTTTTATGCCGCCGGTTTCGAGAACGGCGAAGCCGTGATCCTTCTTGAAGACCACGGCACGAAGATCCTCGCGCGCGGCCCGTTCCGTACCGAATACGGCCGGAGCTACGCGGTCGATCTCACTGTCGAAGGTGGCAAGCTGACGCTTTCCGTCGATGGCGAGCGGCTGCTTCAGGCGGACGATGGGACGCTGCGCTACGGCATGGCTGGCCTTCGCATGGCGTCTGCCGGGCGCATGTCGATCGGCCGGCTTGAGGTCGCCGAGCGCTAACTGCGCGAGGCGGAAAGAAAGGGAGGAAACATGTCCGAGATAGAGCTTAGAAGCGTCGGCAAGAGCTATGGCAGTGTCGCCGTGCTCAACGACATCTCGCTGGAAATGGGCGACGGCGAATTCGTCGTGCTCGTCGGCCCTTCGGGCTGCGGCAAGTCTACGCTGTTGCGCATGATCGCCGGGCTGGAGGATATTTCAGCTGGCGAGATCACCATCGGTGGCAAGGTCGTCAACGACATGCCGGCCAAGGAGCGCGACATCGCCATGGTCTTCCAGTCCTATGCGCTCTATCCGCACATGAAGGTCGCGGAAAACATGAGCTTCGCCTTGAAGCTCGCCGGTGCGCCGAAGGCGGAGATCGAAAAGCGCGTTACCCAGGCGGCCGAAATCCTCGGCCTCGAAAAGCTGCTCGACCGCCTGCCGCGGGAACTTTCCGGGGGCCAGCGCCAGCGTGTGGCCATGGGTCGCGCCATCGTGCGCGACCCGCGTGCCTTCCTCTTCGACGAACCTCTGTCGAACCTTGATGCCAAGCTGCGCGTGAAGATGCGCAGCGAAATCAAGAAGCTGCATCAACGGCTTCGCCGCACGATGGTCTATGTCACCCACGACCAGACCGAGGCCATGACCATGGCCGACAAGATTGTGGTGATGAACGGCGGAAAGATCGAGCAGGCGGGCGCACCGCTCGATCTTTACAACGATCCTGCCAATCTCTTCGTCGCCGGCTTCATCGGCTCGCCGGAGATCAACCTGATCGAGGCAGTCACAGAGGGAGCGACGGCCTTGACCCGGGGCGGCGTATCCCTGCCGCTCGGGCGACAGGTGCAGGCTGGCAAGCGGGTCGTCTGCGGCATCCGCCCGCAGCACATCACGCTCGGAACAACGGGCGTGCCGGCGCGCATCAGCCTCGTCGAGCCGACCGGCGAGGACCAGGAAATCGTCGTCGACATGGGCGGCCAGGATATCTCGGTCGTCGTCCACGGCGGCAAGCTGCTTTCGGCCGGGCAGGATGTGACGCTGACGATCGATGCCGACAAGGTTCTGCTCTTCAACAAGGACACCGGGGAGCGCCTTCGATGAGTGGATTTGCGAAGCGACAGTTCGATCCCGACGCCAAGGGACCGCTGGTCGGCACGAGGGTTCTGGATCTTTCCCGGCTCGTTGCCGGCAACATGTTGTCGCTGCAGCTGGCCGATGCCGGCGCCGATGTCATCAAGATCGAGCCGCCGGCGGGCGATCCGCTCAGAGACTGGAAGGATGATGGCCACTCGCTCTATTGGAAGACCTATAGCCGCAACAAGCGCTCCGTCGTTCTGAACCTCAGGCAAGAGGCGGCGATGACGGCGCTCTGGGCACTGATCGATACGGCCGATGTCTTCATCGAGAATTTCCGGCCGGGAACGCTGGAGCGCATGGGGCTTTCGCCGGAAACGCTGCACGCCCGCAATCCCAACCTGATCATCGTGCGCATTTCCGGTTTCGGCCAGACGGGGCCTTACGCGCAGTTCCCGGGCTTTGGCACCATCATCGAAGGCATGAGCGGTTTTGCCTACAGAACCGGCTTTCCCGATCGCGAGCCCGTGCTGCCGCCGCTGGCGCTTGCCGACATGATCGCCGGTGTCTATGGCAGCTCGGCCACCGTGACAGCGTTGCTTGCGCGCGATCGCGGCTACGCAAAAGGACAGGTCATCGACCTGTCGCTGCTGGAACCGATGTTCTCGGTGCTCGGGCCAGAAGCGGCGATCTATCAGACGACCGGCAAGATCAAGGAGCGCGTGGGCAGCGCCTCCAATACGGCCGCCCCGCGCAATGTCTACCGCTGCCGCGACGGAAAGTACGTGGCGCTGTCGGGATCGACGCCGCAGGTCGCACGGAGGATCTTCGAGATCATCGGCCGTGCCGACATGAACCAGGACCCGCGCTTTGCCACCAATTCTGAACGCGTCAAAAATCGCGATTTGGTCGACGAGGCCGTTGGCGGCTGGTTTGCCCGGCACGACCATGACGAGGCGCTGAAGATCATGCGTGACGCCGGCGCGACGGTCGGGCCGATCTACAACATCGCAGATGCCGCGTCCGACCCGCATTTCGCCGAGCGCGAAATCATCGTCGATGTGGAGGATGACGAGTTCGGCAGCCTGCCGATGCACAACATCGTGCCGCGGCTTTCCCAGACGCCGGGCGTCTGGCGGCGGCCGGCACCAGCGCTTGGGGAACACACGGCGGAAGTTCTGGCCGAAGCGGGACTGGATCGCGGCGCGATCGAGACGATACTCCAGGGTAAAGCCGCATGAGGCTTCGCTCCCTACTCTACGTCCCGGCCTCGTCCGCAAAATTCATCGCCAAGGCGCACGAACGCGGAGCGGATGCGATCATCCTCGACCTGGAAGATTCAGTCGCCCCGGATCAGAAACAGGCCGCAAGGGATGGGTTGAAGGACGCCGTGGCGCAGGTGGCACGCGGTGGTGCGACCGTCTTTGTCCGCATCAATTCGGCGCCGGATCTGCGGATGGCGGATGCAGAGGCCGCCTGCCGTGCCGGCGCGTTCGGTCTCTATGTCGCGAAAACCCGGTCGCCGCAGGAGCTAGAGGATATTGCAGCGCATCTCGCACCAGTTGAGCGGCAGATCGGCAGGCCGCCGGTCGCCTTCGTGCCACTCCTCGAAGATGCCGGGGCAGTTCTCGATGCGCGCGCGATTGCCCGCGTCAGCCGCGTGGTCGGCCTTGCCGCTGGCGGCGAAGACATCGCGACCAGCATGGGCGCAGAACCGCTGCCAGACGTATTGCGACTTCCGAAACTGATGGTCCACCTTGCCGCCAAGGCGGAAGGCAAGCTGTCCTTCGGCATGCTTTTGACGGTTGCGGACTATAGGCGACTGGATGCCTTGAAGGCAGCCGCTCGTGAGGCGAAGGCCCACGGGTTCGATGGCGCGAGCTGTGTCCACCCGTCCGTGGTCCCGGTGCTGAATGCGTCTTACTCCCCGAGCCCAGAACGGATCGCCTGGGCAAAGTCCGTGATCGACGCAGCGAAGACGGCGCAGGCAGACGGCCGTGGCGCCTTCGTGCTGAACGGGACCATGGTGGATGCGCCGATCATCGAGCGCGCGCATGATGTTCTCGAACAGGCAGGCGACCTCGGCTGACGCTCAGCGCAGCTTGGCGGAAGAGTACTCACGATCGCGAGGCGCGCCGGTGCGCGCCAGGATTTCGTGCTGCGCAGTTGCACCTATCACCGAATGTGCAATGATCCTGAAATTGAACGACTTTAACCGGCTGCGAACGCGGGCGACTTTGTCGTGGCGGTCCGTTTTTTTTCAGTAGCACTCCAGCATGCAGGGACTTCGAACAGCTTAGACACCCCAGGAAGGGAATGTGATCATGCGTAGACTTCTTGCGTACCTGACGATCGCTTCGTTCTTCTCAACTTCAGCCTTTGCAGATCCCGCCATCCTGACTGCAAATGTGAACTTCAGGGTGGGCCCGGGAACCGGATTTGACGCCATGCGCGTGATCCCCCAGGGCGAGGAAGTCGACATCAAGGAATGCGACGCAGAAGCCTCCTGGTGTGCCGTGAGTTATGCCGGGGCAAATGGCTTTGTTGCCGGCAAGTATCTCAACCAGTCCGATGCCACCGCGCCGGCCTGGCCAAGGATGTTCAACACCGAAAAAGGCGCGACGATCACGCTCTTCCAGCCGCAGATCACGTCCTGGAAGGATTTCAAGGAGCTCGAAGCCCTTGTCGCGACCGAGCTCAAACCGTCCGCCGACGCCAAGCCGATCTATGGGATCATCGGGCTTTCGGCCAAGACTGTGGCCGACGAGGCGACGGAGAATGTTACGCTGACGGATGTTCGCACCACGCAGCTCGATTTCTCCGCACTGGACCGACAGCAGCTCGCTGACCTCGCGCTCGACATCGGCAAGCTTGTCCCGACCGATCCGATCGTCGTGTCGCAGCAACGCCTGGCGGCAAGCCTTGCGGACTTCCAACGCCTCGCCGATATCCCCGATATCAAGGCCGATCCGCCGCCGATCTTTGTCAGTGAGACGCCGGCCATCCTGGTGCAGACGGACGGCAAGCCGGTGACGGCTCCGGTCAAGGGCGTTGAGGGCCTCTCCTTCGTGGTCAATACGAATTGGGACCTCTTCAAGGTGGATCAGGCGGCAGACTACTATCTGCGGAGCGAAAAGAACTGGCTGACAACAAAGACCTTGGAGAGCGGTTGGGTTGAAGCGGCATCGGTGCCGGACGTCTTTTCCAAGCTACCGGAAATCGACAACTGGAAAGGGGTAAAGGCCTCTCTTCCGCCCACGCCCTTCAGCGATAACCAGGTTCCGAAAGTTTTCTATTCGGAGAAGCCGGCGGAGCTTCTGATCTTTGAAGGAAAACCGGCCCTCGAACCGATCGCGGGCACCGGGCTGGATTGGATTTCCAATACGAGCAGTTCGGTGTTTTTCCATCGGGCCAGCAAGACGTGGTACACACTTGTTTCCGGACGGTGGTTTTCTTCAACGTCACTCGAAGGTCCCTGGACCTTTGCCACGCCTGACCTGCCCGATGATTTCGTAAACCTGCCCGACGACGCCGCCTACTCGGCTGTGCGCGCGTCGATCCCCGGCACGTCCGAAAGCGCAATGGCGCGTCTGCGGGCGAGCATTCCGAAGCTCGCGCGGGTTTCGACGGATGGATCGCTGAAGGTGGACGTCCACTACAATGGCGAGCCGAAGTTCGAGCCGATCGAAGGCACGTCCATGTTCTATGCCGTCAATGCCAACGAGCAGGTCATCAAGGTCGCGGACAAGTATTTCGTCTTGAAGGACGGCATCTGGTTCGTCGGCGATACGCCGACCGGGCCCTTCGCCGTTGCGCGCGCCGTTGCCGATGAGATCTACACGATCCCATCGTCGTCTCCGGTCTATAACGCGACCTATGTCCGCATCTACGATACGGAACCGGATGCCATCTGGTACGGCTACACACTCGGCTATCTCTATACCTACCTTGCCTGGGATACAGTCGTCTGGGGCTCGGGATGGTATTATCCGCCCTATTGGGACTATTACGACGACGATTGGCCCTATTATCCGCCGCCGATCAGCTACGGGTTCGGCGCCTCGTACAACCCGGCCTATGGCACTTTCGGGCGCTATGGCTACGCCTATGGCCCGGAAAGGGGCCTGGTCTTCGGCGCAGCCTATAACCCCGTCACGGGGACACGGTTCCGCGGCGGCGCGGTGGCGGGTCCCGGTGGCGAGCGCGGTTTCATTTCTGCCTACAATCCACGCACGGGCAACGCGATGGTCGCGCGGGGCGGGCAGAATGTTTACGGCTCCTGGGGCAGTGTAGCCGTCAAGCACGGCGGAGAGTTCGCGCGCATCAGCGGCGGATCAACCGGGAGTGCCGGCGGCCTGCGCTGGCGCAACTCGGAAGGCGACAAGGGCTTTATCGCCGGCAGCAAGGGCGGTGACGTTTATGCCGGCCGCGATGGCAGCGTCTATCGCCGTCAGGACGGCCAATGGCAGAAGCATACGCCGGATGGCTGGCAACCGGTTCAGAGGCCGGACGGGGAGAACCTGCGCAATGCCGCCCAAGGCGCGGCATCCAACCGGCCCCAAGCCACGCAGCGTATCCAGAACCGTGCTGAAACGAGGCCCGCACCGCGCCGCAACCAGCAGGTTCGCCAACGGGCGCCGGATCATCTGTCCTTCGACCGTGCCGGACGGCAATTCGGCAACCAGAACGAACTGAGCCGCAATTATGGGCGGCTTTACCAAGAGTCCGGCCGGAACTTCCAGAGCTTTGACCGTGGTCGCGGCGGCTACAGCGGCGGCGGCTTCCAGGGTGGCAACCGCGGCGGCTTCCACGGAGGTGGTGGTCGCGGCGGTGGAGCTGCTTTCCGCGGCGGCGGTGGCGGACGTGGTGGTGGTGGCGGCGGCCGCGGTCGCTGAGAAAACCGGGCCGCTCGGGCGAACTTTCCCGAGCGGCCGCGTTACAAGGCGTGGCAAAAGGTGTGCGGGGTCGCCGCTCCTTCGGCCGAAAAGCTTGGCGTGATCATCGGGCCGTCTGCCGCTGTGACGCCGGCCTTGGTGGCACGCCGGACCGGCCGGTCGAACCTTAAGCCGAGATGCTGACAGGTGCTTGCCGCATCAACCGTCCGACCAGAAGCGCTCTTTGTTGAAGCTTTTGTTTTCCTTACCGGCCTGGGACGCCCGCTTTAGAACGCGCGGTGTATCGTCGGCGCTTGCCACCGAGAGCTCCAGGTTCGCCGGAAGTGCCAGACGCTCAAGCTCCTTGGCCGGCGCAAGCGCCCACTTGAAGAGTGCGGCGTCGCGAATTGTCCACTCGGCATTTGTAGGCGACGGGCCGGTGAGGCTGCTTTCGCCTGCAGCTGGATGGCGCATCATGCCCACGCCAAGCGCAACCTTGAACGACGAGGAGGGAATGAAAGCCGAGACGTTTGTGGGTAGCGCCCGCTCGGGCGTGGGGACGGGCGTCACGGTCGCGGCGGTAGCCGTGGCGCGCAGCGTCGGCAGCGGCACGGTGATCGCCGCAAGGTCGAAGAACGGCGACTTTTCGGCTGCTTCCTTCCGCATGGTCTGAAGCTCGAGGGCTTCTTCACCGCGGCTCTTGCGCGTGGGAAGCATCGCGGTCAACAGCGTGTTGCCGGCCGGTTCTCCGCCCTTCAGTTTGGCTGGGCCGGCGCTGTTTGCAGCCACGATCGAGGTGGCCTTGACCCGTCGCTTGTAGTCGGCCATCGCCTGGTCATACCCCGGCAAAGCCCCGCCGCTTGCCGGAAGGTGGAGTGTCTGCCCCTTGGGGAATATACGCGCGAGTTCCTGGCGCGACATGCGCGGCCACGCCCGTACGTTTCCGACGTCGAGATGTACGAAGGGAGATCCTGACGTCGGGTAGTATCCCACGCCGCCGACCTGCATCTGCATGGCGACTTCCCGCAGCCGGGTGAGCTTCACGCCCGGAATATAGAAGTCCATCGCCTTTCCCAGCATGTGCTGGCTGTTCTTGGCGACCCCGGTGCTGCGGGAGCGGCCGCGCAGCATGCTGTTGGTGGCGGGTGAGCGGTAAGCCGAGACGACGTTGATATAGTCCTTCCCACCGGCGCGCTGATAGACCTCCCAGACAAGATCGAGAAGACGCGGGTCCATACGGGCGGGCTCGTTCCTGCGCCAGTCGCGCAGGAAACGGTTGATCTGCGCGAGCCCCTTCTGGTCGTATTTGCCGTCCCGCTTGAAGGTGATCGTCGCGCGTTCACCGGTGTGCGTGAAGAACAGTTTCAGCGACCGGACTTCCGCCGACGACGCCGTGCTGGTGAAAGTCATGGCGGATGCTGCAAGGGCGGTGATGGCGGCCGCTCGAGCGGCCCACCGGGCAATACGCTTCACGCCTCTGACGATGGCAGGCGAGGCAGGCTCTGGATACGCAGTTACAGGATACTCAGACACAGCGGCTTCCGATTCAATCGAGGTACAATCCACCGGCGGCAACGGCCGGCGGCTCGGCTCTTCGACGGAGATTATGGTCAACAAAGGATTAAGAAGCGGTTGATGCCATCCGACGTGCGTCCTCGGTGGTGAATTTCCGCGAGGTGCATGGATTTCAGGGCCTCGGCTTGCCCTTACGTGAAGGTGTTGGCTCTTGTTTTCCTCAATCTATACATTAGTTACCATGAATGGATTGGTCGGTTGCACCGCGGTACTTGCGTAGCCAAGGTGTCCCATGAAAAGCACGAAAGACGTCATCGCCGAACTGACCCGCGCCGCGCGCGACGTTCACATGCTGACGGAGGGCGAAAAGCTCCGTCTTGTCTCCCGGGCCTATGTCGCGATCAAGGAAGGTTGGGAGCTGCTCGGGCAGCCCAATCGCCTCAGCGAGTCTGCCGAAACGATGGACATCATCCGCGCCGGCGGCATGCCGGTATATCTCTATGACGATGAGATGCGGGCAATCCTCCAGGAGGCCGTCAAGGTCATCAGGCAGATCGAAGCGGCGATGGAAGCGAAGAACACCCCGGCACCCACATCCGGCGAAGATGGCAACCAAGGGTCGTGAATGGGCCCGAAGCAGTTCGAACATTGTTGTCCGCCGTCAATCCGCGCGGCGACGTTTTGACTGGCTGGATCGACCAGATCGCCACGTCGGGGATCTGATCCGTTGGCGCGCTACATCGCAATTCGATCGGACGTCAGGATCAGAATGATCGCCGGGCCAGCCAGGAAGGCTGCGAGGAAAAGTGCCGACAGGATCGAGCGTATGAGGAAGCGCAGCAGGGGCCCGCGGGTCATCGAGCGGCCCTATGCTCATGGCGCGAACTAACAGTTTTCAATCCCGACCCGGGAGGGCACTCCACTTGTGACGTCGTCATGCTCCCTGCCTTTCCGATTCGTTGAAGGCCGCGCCTATCACTGCTGATACGAGCGAGGTCGGCTCGATGCGTGTGCTAGCTCTGAACGATTGCAGCAGTGTTACGTTCGACTGCCCCGTGGTTTCCGTAATGCTGCTGTAATTCTTGCGGCAGATTCGAAAGGTCGAAGCCATGGGGTGCCGATGCGGATACTACTGATCGAAGATGAGAGGGAGCTGGCGGCGGCACTGGCTGTGGCGCTCAGCAAATATGGCATCGTCATCGACCATACGACCCATCTCGCCGATGCAGCCGAACTTGCGCGTCAGAATGACTACGGCGCTATTCTTCTCGACCGCCGCCTGCCCGACGGTGAAGGGCTGAGCTTCATCCCGCAATTGCGCCGCATTGGCCAAGACGCGCCGATCATCGTCCTGACGGCACGCAACGAGCCGATGGAACGGGTTGAAGGTCTCGACACCGGGGCGGACGACTATCTCGGCAAACCCTTTCTCGTCGAAGAACTGATGGCGCGCCTGCGCGCCGTGTTGCGCCGTCCGGCTGCGCTTGCTGAGCTTCAGATCAAGGTGGGACGAATGGCGCTCGATCCGCTGAACCTCACCGTGACCGTCGATGACGTGAAGCTTGACGTCCCAAGGCGCGAACTCTTCGTGCTCCAGGCCCTTGCGAGGCGCCGGGACAAAACCGTTCTCCGCTCGACGCTCGAAGCAGCGGTCTACAACTACGAAGAAGAGATCCAGTCGAACGCGATCGACGCCCACATTTCAAGGCTGCGCAAGCGGCTGGCGGATGCTGGGGCCGGAGTTTCGATTCACAACATCCGTGGGGTCGGTTACCTCCTGAAGGAAGAGTGATGGGTCAGACGACGGGACGCAATCCGTCGCTCTGGTGGCGGCTCAGCTGGCAATTGAGCCTCGTCATCATCGCCGTCGTTGCCTCGGTGATCATCGGGCTCTGCATCTGGGCAACCACGATCATGTCGCCGAACACGGCCATGGAGGGGACGGTCGTCTCGGTCGTGTCCCGTGCCGTAGGCCGCGGAAGCGATGGTCAACTGCAGCTTTCCGAGACCCATGACCTGACGACGCTCAAGGCGCAAAACAGCGCATTGTGGTTCGTAGTCGCCACCACCAGCGGTGCCTTCGCGTCCTATGGATCCGTTCCGCCCGCCTATGCCGCGCTGCCCTCGGTAATCCACCTGTTCGACGAAGCGGATATCAGGGGGGCCGCAACCACTGGCGAGATTGCGACGATCGAAAACGCGAAGACGCCGGCTGGCGAAGTCCGGATTCTGTTTGGCGGCGTGGCGGACAAGGGTTGGGGTGCCCTGGCTCTCTTGGCGAAGGCCTATCCAATCTACCTGTCTTTGATCGCCAGTGCTCTCCCGGCGATTTTTCTTGCCGTTCCTCACATCGTCGGGCGTGCTCTCGCGACGGTGAGCGAGGTTGCCGACGAAGCATCGCGGATCGATCCGCGCCGCCACGGGACGCGCCTTCCGCTCGCGGGAATCCCGAACGAAGTCGCCCCGGTTCTGATCGCATTCAACGGCGCACTTGAGCGTCTCGAGGACGAGTCCAGAAAGCGGCGGCGCTTCCTGATCGATGCGGCTCACGAACTGCGAACCCCCATTGCGATCATGCAGACGCGCATCGATGGCATGCCTGATGGCCGGGAGAGAACGCGCCTGATGGATGATGTCGCCCGGCTCGCAGAAGCGGCAGAGCAGCTTCTGGACTTCGAGCGCAACGACCAGGCGCTCGTTCTGGACGAGCCGATGGATCTGGTTGACATCGCGCGATCGGCGGTTGCCGATCTCGCTCCGTTGGCGATAGGGGGTGGCTATCAGGTGTCTTTCCACAGTGACGTGGAGACGCTTGCGCGAAAGGGCAATCCACCTGCCGTGTTGCGCGCGGTCACGAACCTCGTCCGAAATGCGATCGATCACGGCGGCAATTCGGGCATGATTGCCGTCTTGGTCTCAAGCGATGGGCGCGTGGAAGTTTCCGACGAAGGACCGGGCATACCTGCCGAGCATCAGGAACTCGTCTTTGAACCCTTTTACAGGGTTTCTCCCAAGGACACGGGCGCGGGTCTTGGTTTGAGCCTTGTAAAACAGGTGGCTTCAAACCACGGGGGGCGTGTCAGTCTCACGAGTTCAGCGAGCGGAACCAAGGTGGTCGTCCACCTCTGACCGCGAGAGGCGTGGATTTAGGTCGCGGTCACCGCCGCGCCCATGCTTGAAGGGTTTTCGAGACACCATCCCTTCGGTGTCAGCTCTAACCTGCTTGTAATTCTGTAGCAATTGTCCATCCCCAAGGTCGCCGTTGCATGTCAACGGAGATCATTAAACGTGCTAAAAGAATATTTTATTCAATCGCTTGCCTGGGTTTCTTCATCGCTCGTCCCGGCCGGCGCGGTGGCGCTGGCAGGGCTACTCTCGGCAACCCTGGTCGGATGCCAATCGGTTCCATTGAAGGAGGCGGGGACTTTGACCTCCTATGGCAAGCTCGGTCCGTCGAAAGGCATGGTGGCCAAGAAACGCCTCTACGTTGATGGACAACGTCTGGTCGACGTGAAAACCGTCCGCATCGCGCCAACGACGTTTTCCTTTGCAGCCGCCTCCAAGATTAAGTCCGATGCCGATCGCGATTTGGTTTCGAACGCTCTCGATCGGGCGCTCTGCGTCGCGCTCAGCGACAGGTACCAGATGGTTCCTGCCAATCAGCCTGCTGATCTGACGGTTCGCTCCGTGATCGCCGATATTGTCCCGACAGACAAGGCGCTCGCAGGGGTTTCCACGGCCATCACCATTGGTACGGGGTTCGTCCTGCCCGTCAGCGTGCCGCGATTGCCTGTCGGCCTGGGAGGCTTGGCTGTAGAGGCCGAAGCGGTCGATGCCAGCGGTCTGCAAAGTGCCGCCATGCTTTGGGCGCGTGGTGCAAATTCGATCCTCGACAAGCCCCGTGTTTCGGAAGTTGGCGACGCCTATAGCTTTTCGACGAAATTCGCCGACGCGTTTTCGCAGGTGCTGATTTCCGGCAAGGAGCCGAAGGCATTGAATATCTCGCTGCCGACCCGGCAACGCATGCAGTCCTGGTTGGGTGGCAAACCCAAATATGCCGCATGCGATGCCTTCGGTCGGGCACCGGGCCTGGTCGGCGCGATAGCAGCCAAATACCGCGCGCCGCCTCAATGGACCGACAAGAAACCAAAAGCTGCGGCGCAACAAGCGTTCAACTCTCCTATTGCGCGATAGCTTGCGGTTGGCGATCCTTATTTCACCCCGCCATGGGCAAGCCCGCCCACGAGGTAGCGTTGCATGAACAGCGCGACCAGATAAACCGGCGCGATGCCTGCCAGGGAGGCGGCTGCCATCTGGCCGAAATTCACCAGACGGTCGCCCTGGAAGAGCGAGATGCCCACCGGCAAGGTCCGCGTGGCGTCGGAGAAGGTGAAGGCGGAAGCAAACAGGAACTCGTTGTAGGACAAGACCGTGACGATGATGAAGGTCGCGACGATGCCGGGCGCGATGATCGGCACGACGATCTGCAGCAGCGTGCGAAATGGACCGGCGCCGTCCATCGCCGCTGCCTGTTCGATCTCGATCGGCATCCGGCGCAGGAACGGCATCAGCAGCCAGAAGGCGACCGGCACGTTGGCGAAACCATAAATGAGAATCAGGCCGGCGCGCGTATCGAGCAGTCCGGTTGTCTTCAGCAGAAAAAACAGCGGGATCAGCGCTACGATCGGCGGCGCCATGTAGCTCGACAGCGTTACGTCCGACAGCCATTTGCCACCGATCTTCAGCCGCAGGACGGCATAGGCCGACGGCAGCGCCAGCGCGATGGTGACGAGGCCCGAAACCAGCGACACGATCACGGAATTCAGGATGAAACCGAGGATGTTGGCCGCGTCGAAGGCCGCCGGCCAGTTGGCGAGCGTCGGCATCGTCGGCCAGAAGCGTCCGTTGAGCACGTCGTCCTTCGTCTTGAAGGAAACCGCGATGAGAAAGAGGAAAGGCAAGGCAAAGAAGCTGACGACCGGCGCTGTCGCAAGGCCGAGCCACAGATGTCGCGCGGCGGGTCTCACAGCTCTCGCCTTTCGAAGTGCTGGTGCAGCCGTACGACGGGCAAGGTCACAAGCCCGATGACAAGCGCATAGATCATCGTTTCGGCCGCGGCGCGGCCGACGTCGAACTGTTCGATCGCCCGCCGATAGATGGCAAAGCCGGCCGATGTCGTCGCAAAGCCCGGTCCGCCGAAGGTCAGGATGTAGATGAGGTCGAAGAGCTTGAACGACAAAATGAGCTTCAGCAGATAGATCGACGAAAGCGGTGCTGCGACCAGCGGAAGTGTGATGTGCCAGAAGCGCTGCCAGCCATTGGCCCCGTCCACCAGCGCTGCCTCGTGAACGCTGTCGGGTACCGTGGAAAGAGCCGCAAAGCAGAGAATGACGATGAATGGCGTCCATTGCCAGAGGTCGGCGGCGCCGATCGCCAGCCAGGCGAGCGTCGGGTGACCAAGAAAGGAAATCGGCTCGGAGATAAAGCCATAGGTGATCAGGGTACCGTTCAGGAGCCCGCCTGCCGGCGCGAAGATCAGCTTCCAAGCGATGCCGACCATGACCGGCGGGGTCATCAGTGGCAGCAGAACGAGGCTCATCAAAAAGCGGCCGGCCTTCAACAGGGAAGTGAAAAGCAGCGCGATCAGGAAGCCGAGCGCAAGCTGCACCAGCGAGGTGGCAAGTGCATAGGCGACGCTTCTGCCGATGGCCGCGAGGAAGATCGGATCCTGAAGCGCCGTTGCGAAGTGCTTGATGCCGACGAAGCCGCGGAACGGCTTTCCAAGCGTGCTCTTGCTGAAGGCAAGCGCCAGCAGAAAGACAGTCGGGTAGAGCGTCGTGACGATCAGCGCGACGAGGACCGGTGCGATCCAGGCCAACCGTGCGAGACGCGCCCAAAAGGCGTGGTCGCGCCCGGCAACACCCGCCGCGCCGGCGGGTTCCAGCACCTCGACGGCAAAGGTGGTCATGCGGCCTCGGCCAGATCCGGGCGTGTCGGCCCGCTGCCGGCCCGGGTGGCCAGCAACATGTCCTCGATATCGTCGAGGTCGCTGGGCGTGAGCGCAAGGGTTGCGGCATCGATCCAACCGTCGATCTGCAGCGGTTCGCGCGCGCCGATGATGGCACCGGTGACGCCGGGCCAGGAAATCGCCCAGGCCGCAGCGATCGCAGCGACGGTCGTTTTGTGTCGCGCGGCAATCGGCCTCAAGCCTTCGGCAAAGGCCAGGTTGCGGTGAAGCGCTTCGCCCGAAAATTCCTCGTCGCGCGATCGCCAATCGTCGTGCGGAAGGGCCCGGGCGCGCGCCGGCGTAAAGGCGCCGGTGAGCAGGCCTGATTGCAGTGGGCTGTAGGCGATGACGCCGCTGCCATGCGCCTGCACCCACGGCAGGTCTGCTCTGGCGAACTGGCGCTTGATTGCCGAAAAGGGCGGTTGCACCACATCGACGGGCGCCACCGTTGCCGCGCGCTCCAGAAGCGCCCGATCGTGGTTCGAAAGCCCGATGGCCCGTACCTTACCCTCTTTCTTCAACTCCGCAAAAGTCGCCCAGTATTCCTCGACCGGCGTGCCGTCATTGGCAGGCCAGTGCACCTGGTAGAGGTCGATGACATCAACGCCGAGCCGCTTCAGGGAAGCCTCCAGCTCGCGGCGAATGGATTGGGCATTGCCGATGCGGGCGGGAAGGGCGTTGCGGTTGTCCGGGTCCCAGATCAGCCCGGCCTTGGTGAAGATCAACGGACGTTGGGAGCGTGGGATGGTCGAAAGCGCCTCGCGCACGATCTGTTCGGAATGGCCGAGACCATAGACGGGTGCCGTGTCGATCCAGTTGATGCCGCGCTCGACCGCATGACGGATGGCGGCGATCGACCGGGTATCGTCCTGACTTCCCCATCCCCAGCCCCAATCGGGGCCACCGATGGCCCAGGCGCCGAAGCCAACGGGCGTGATGTCGAAATCGGTTCGGCCGAGCCTGCGTTTCGGCAAGGATCTTGCGCTCATGGTCTTTTGCCTCGTTTCAAAAAAAGTGGCGGGGCGGCGCCGGGAGGAAGCGCCACCCCGCAAGCAATCAGCCGTTGGTCTCGATGATTTCGGTCCAGGCCTGGTGGGCATCGGCGATCGCCTGTTCCGCGCTTTTGGTGCCGGCGAGCGCCAGGGCCAGTTCGTCGGTCAGCGCATTTTCGAGTTTTGGCGCATAGACGGCGGTCGGCCAGGCCAGGCTGTTTTCCAATGCGCCATCATCGAGCAGCGGTTGCACCAACGGCTGGAAGTCTCTGAAATTCTTAGATTTCAAGCCAGACTGGCGGTCCGGGTCGATGCCCGAGCCGGTGAGCGCCAGAAGCTCCTGGTGGTAGTCCTTGCCGGTCGCAAGCTTGATCAGGTCCCAGGCGACGTCCTTGTTTTTCGATCCGCTGGTGATCGCAAAACCGAAGCCGGCATTGAAGGCGAGGCGGGGTGTTTTGTTGCTGCCGCCGACGGGAATGCGCGTCACCCCCCACTTGTCGACGATCTTCGAGCCCTTGGGGTCCTGTGCATAGCCGCCGAGATCGGTCCAGAAGTCGATCTGTGCAGCCTTGCCGTTGAGAAACGCGGGCAGCCCTTCTTCGAAGCGGGTTTCAAGTGGGGTCGGCAGCGCATGGGGAGCCGACGCAAGCAGCGACTTCAGGGCTTCGACGGCCTCGGTGCTGTCGAGCGCCGAGGTGCCGTCCGCCTTCAAGAAGTTGCCGCCGAAGCCGGTGAGCCGGTTGGCATAGGTGGAAAGAATGATGACCGGGATCTTCGCGCCCAGAACCGCAGCACCATAGATGCCGTTCTTCTTTTCCGCCTCGGTGATCACCCTGGCGTTCTCGTTGTATTCGTCCCAGGTTGCCGGCGCCTTCAGGCCGTAGCGATCAAACAGCTCGCGGTTATAGAACAACAGATGGCTGTCGCCGTCATAGGGCAGGCCATAGCGACGGCCCTCATGCAGCGTGTACTGGTCGTAGATCGTCTGGATGAAGTCTTCCGGCTGGATCTCGGCCTTGTCACGCTCGATGAGATCGGTCACGTCCTCGATCACGCCATCTTCGGCGAGCTGACCCTTGTAGGTATAGAAATAGTCGATGACGTCGAACTGGTTGGCGCCCGACTGCACGTCCAGCGTCGCCTTGACGCTGACCTGGTCGTAGGGCACCGCCGTGACGTTGACCTTGGCTCCGGTCAGCCTTTCGAAATCTTCGGCAATTTTCTTGCCCGTGACGACATGCGGCTGGATGATCAGGAGATTGACCGTGCGGCCGGCATATTTGTTGCCGGACGCAAGGGCCGTCGAGGAGGCAAGTGGCGCGATGAAGGGCAGGGCGCCGGCAGCCGCGAGCGATTTCAGCACGCTGCGGCGGCGATAGGCCTGACCGAAAATGGAACTGGACATGGGATCCTCCGTCGAAAGCTGGGCTGGCCGGCGTTGTCATTCGTTGCAGGCGGAACGGGTCCGGCGCACGTGTTGTTGCCAGCATCATGCGTGAGAATCCTGGGCTCATACACATATCGTCTATGTATTTTATGTAGTATTGCGGAATGATTTTGCTGCTCTCCTCCCGGCCGGAGTAGGAATTTCCTCAAGCGATTGTTCCTGATCCGCCGGAGCCGGGACGAAAGCCGTCCCGGTCCATCCGGTTGCGCACAGATGGTAAGTGCGATCCGCTCGATATATGTCCGATGATCAGTCAACCTTAGCAGTGGCCAGACGTTGCGCTTTCAATCCGAGCAGAATTCCGAGGGAAGGCAGGATGCCCGCTACGAGCAGGTTGGTGCCGAGATCGAACTGATCGACAATACAACCGCCGGCAAAGGATCCGGCGGCAATGGCGATATTAAAGATTGCGACGAACAGCGCCGTTGCGACTTCGATGTCGGAGGGTGCCGACTTCATCATCCAGGTTTGCAATGAGACCGAGACGCCACCATAGGCGATGCCCCACAAGATGAGGACGACCGCACCGCCAAGAGCGGAGTTTCCGAAGAGAGCAAAGCCGAAGAGGACAGCAGCAAGGGCACCGGCAATGCACAACAAGGTCGCGCCGGTACGCCTGGCGGCGACAGGGCCAGCAACAAAGTTTCCGCCAATACCAGCGGCTCCATAGGCAAACAGCATGAGCCCGACCCATTGTGTGCCGATGCCCGAAACAACTTCGAGAAGCGGACGTATGAAGGTGTAGGCCATGAAATGCCCCGCAACGAACAGGAACGTGATCGCCAAACCAAGCTGGATCCGGCGGTTCAAGAGCTGATGGCCAAACTGGCTGAGCCGGACGGACTGGTGGACGGGCAGCGCAGGCAACGCAAAGAGATTGACCACAAGCACGATCGCACAAAAGACCGCCATCGCGGCAAACGCGAAGCGCCAGCCCGCCGCGTCACCGATCATGGCTCCGACCGGAACGCCAAGAACCGAAGCTGCTGCAACGCCGCCGAAAATGATCGCCGTTGCGACACCGATCGATCGGCCCGGAACCAGCCGTAGCGCAAGGCCTCCGGCAACGGCCCAGATGCCGCCCATGCAAAGGCCGACAATGATACGCGCCGCCAGGAGCAAACCGATCGTACTGGCCAGCGCCGAAATGATGTTTGCAACAACCAGCAGCAAGAGAAGGGTGGTCAGGATGCGCCTTCTGTCGATCCTGCCGGCCAAGAGTACCACGGTGGGCGCAAAGAGCGCGGCAAGCAACGCCGGCAGCGAGAGCGTCAAACCGGCGGTCCCCATCGACGTTTGAAGGTCGTCTGCGATCGGCGTCATTAACCCAACGGGCAGCATCTCCGTCGTCACGACGCAAAAGGTCGACAGGCCGGCGGCATAGACCGGTAGCCAATTCTCCCGGTCAGGGCCTCCCTTCCTTTGGAGTCCGTCGGTTTTTTCCTGGAGTTTCATCTAATTGCCTCTTTCATTCTGGGGCGAGGCACGTTGTGGCGCCCAGCCAATCCTTCATGTCCCGTTGCCGGGACGTTGCGAGGCATTCTTTACTGTTTCCGATATTCAGATAAACTTCGGCCTTATGGAAACAAAAGGGACGAATCGTCCCCAATAGGATCTTGCGATGCTGGACCATCTCGGCGATGTGCGCGCCTTTGTTCGTGTCGCCGATGACCAGAGCTTCACCCTGGCGGCGGAACGGCTCGGCCTCTCCCGTTCCGCGGTCGGGAAATGTGTCGCACGTCTTGAAGACAATATGGCAACGCGGCTGATCCATAGAACAACGCGTAGCGTCAGCCTCACCGAGGAGGGCCAGCTCTTCTACGAGCATGCGATCAGGATCCTGTCAGAAGTGGACGACGCGGAGTTCGCCTTGGCACAACGGCACCAGGCCCCAAGAGGGCGCCTTCGCATCGATGTGCCGATCGCCCTCGGTAGGCTGCACATTCTGCCCGTTCTCCAGCGCTTCCTGAACCGTTGGCCCGAGGTGGAAGCGGAGGTTTCGTTTTCGGATGAGTATCGCGACATCGTCGGCGACGGCATCGACGTTGCCGTTCGTATCGGCGGGCCCACCGACAGTCGCCTCGTGCGGCGGGTCCTGGCCTCTCATCGGCTCATAACCTGCGCTGCGCCGGAGTATTTAAAGCGGCGCGGAACGCCGCGCACCATCGACGAACTGACGCGCCACGACAGGATCGGGTTCAAGCACGCAGGCGGACCGGTACCGTGGCATTACAGGGTCGGCGGCGGAGACCGGGACGTCGGTGTTCAGGGAAACTTGCGTCTCGGAAACACCGAGGCCATTCGCGACGCTTGCCTCGCCGGAACGGGCCTTGCGCAACTCGGCGCCTTCCTGGTGGGCCGCGACATCAGGGAAGGCAGGCTTGTCCCCCTGCTCGAAGAATTCGAACGCGACGAGCCGCCTGTTTGCGTCGTCTATCCGACACGAAAGCACGTTTCTCCAAAGGTCCGCCTTTTTATTGAGGCCATCCGAGCGGAATGGGCGGCCGGTGCGCCCTGGGCGTAGCCCGGCGCGCCCTCATGCCTTCGGCTGTGCTACTCGCAACTTGTGGGGCGCGATCACGCGCACTACCTGTGAGGCGTGAAGAGCGGCGGCCGCAACGGCATGTCCTTGAGGTGATGATGAAACTGCCCCCGCAAGCTGGAGCCCCGCCTGCGAGCAATCCCGACGTGTTCGACGCATCCTGCTCGGCTCGGCATGCGCTCGAACTGATATCGACGAAATGGGCGATCCTCATCATGTCGGCGCTCGCGGCGGGCCCGATGCGCAATGGCGCGTTGCTGCGCAAGATCGAGGGCATTTCGCAAAAGATGCTGACCCAGACGTTGAAGGACCTCGAGCGCAACGGGTTGGTGCAGCGTCACGATCACCAGACGAACCCGCCCCATGTCGAGTACAGTCTGAGCTCGGTCGGCCTGTCTCTCAGCGAAACGCTCATCAGCCTCGACCGATGGGCGGAGCGGAACTTTCCGGAGCTTGATTACTTCAGGGAGCAATACGATGCGGCCGCGAGCGAGGCAAAGGCGGCCAGGCGGCGGAAGGTCCGCCTGGCCTAGCCGAAAGATATTGCGCGCACGCAAGACGGCTCACGCCCAGACGCGACCTGATCGCGGCGTGTCGATCTGGTAGTCGGAGGTGTGAGCGCTGAAGAAATTCCGACCGAACACGCGTGCCCGTCCGATCGGGTCACTCGGATCGCGGCAAATATCTGTGCGTGCGTTGCCATGGCCATGAACGACGCCGACGAAGGTCGAACGCGTATAGCGGCTGAATTCCTGGAACTGATGCTGCGGGCTGGACGAAACGGTGGGGTAGGTCTCTTCTGAGCTGAGGACGAGGCCGATCCGTTTTCCAGTCATCTGCGCGACAACGGACGCCGATTGTGGATGCGACGCGGCGACGTAGCAGAACATTCGATCGAAGAACGCCTTCAACTGCGCAGAGACGCCATACCAGTAGATCGGGCTTGCGGCGACAAAGCCGTCAGCGGGAAGGTAGGAACCAAAGAACGCCCGCCGGAAACCGTCGTCGATCGCGCATTCGCCATCCGGCATACGACATTGGCGACAGTCTCTAAGCAGCGCCGACAGGACGTCGTCGACGTGAACGGTCTCGACCTCGTGGCCCGCCTCAAGCAGGCCATCGGCCACGGCATTCGCCATCGTCGTCGAGTTTCCATCGCGCCGCGGGCTGGAGCAGAGAACCATTGCCTTCATCGATATCTTCCTCAAGCAGCGGACAACCTGGAAAGGCAAACTCCAGGGCTTGGCTGCAGGCCTATCGGGCGCAAGGGCCACCTACAAGTACGCACCTTGGGGTGCCTATGTTGCGGGTGCTTTCGCTCTTTCGCTATTCGGTTCGGGCCGCGACGGCCAGTTCGGCACATGCCGGGTAGAGGCGCATGCTGGTGGCAAGGGATCGCGGCCGTGGCCTTGGGCCCACGTGGCAAATCGACCGGAGCAGGCTGCAACAGCGCGCGCAGTCGTGTCGGCAGAGCGTCTTTTCAGTTCAGCAGGTCTACAGCCGTTTGGGCATGGGTGTTGTCCGGCGGTCAAGGTGTTGGTGGAGAGCACGCTCGAGATCCCGAATGATGGCTCGTCACGAGAGCCGCTGCTGCACAGGTCGGGATCGCAAGGGGATCCGGACCGTTTGCATGCCATGACCCTACGGCTGTGGAGGGATGCCGTGCCGATGGCCAATACTTGGCGAAGCGGCTTTCTGATCGAGTTGCGGCCCGCAATGCAGCTGACACCGGAGGTTTATTCTTGACCGATGCATAGCTGGATGGCTATGTATCGTGCTTAGCCATTTGGCATGGGGCTCCGCGCCCATCACGGTGGATCCGACCCTGAACGAACTGACGGAACAGTCGAGGTCCGGGATGTCTGAGAAGAAAGTCGGAAAGAACGCACCGAAAGCCGCTTCCCCTGCGCCACGCTCAAAGATCGGACGCAAGACGCCGCCGACAAAATCGGCCGATGGCGTCGTCCTTCTAACCGGCGGCAATCCGCAGATCGCAAAGGGCTACGGAGATGCGCCGGTGCAGCAGTACATCGCTGCGATGCCGGGGTGGAAAAGCGATCTAGGCAAGCGGCTGGACCGGCTGGTCGTCAAGACCGTTCCCGGCGTCGAAAAAGCGGTCAAGTGGAACTCTCCCTTTTATGGCGTGGAAAAGGATGTCTGGTTCCTCAGTTTTCATTGCATGACGAAATACGTGAAGGTTGCTTTCTTCCGCGGGGCGCAATTCAGCCCCTTACCTCCCGGCACCTCAAAACAGCCGGATGTTCGTTATCTCGAGATCTATGAGACGGACGAACTCGACGAGGCGCAGTTCATGGATTGGGTCAAGCAGGCCAGCGAACTGCCGGGCGAGAAGATGTAAAAGCGTCGCCGCAGATCCTTCGCCGCCGGGAATGGCCGGGCCAACGGATGTCAGCGGCCACGGCGGTGTACGGCCGCGGCCTTGCCTCCCCACAACCTGCTTCTCAATCGGCATTGCCCACCATGAGTATCTTCATGACGGCGGCCATTGCCGGGTCGGTGCCAGCGGCATAGTCGGCAAAGCTCGTGGAGCGCGCGACGTCTGGCTGAAGGGGACCTGCCGGGACGTCGTAGACGTAATTCAGCAGGAAACAGGTCCTGATCTCCGACAGGCTGCAACCGTGTTCCCAGTCGTGATAGGCCGTCGAGTAACGGATGGTGATCTTCGAGTTCGGCAGAACCGTGCGGCCGCCTTCGCCCCAAAACTGCAGCCGGTCTCCTATCGGCTCGCCGACAAGTACCGTGCGCGGGCCGCCGAAGTACTTCAGTCGCGCCGCCGTGCTGATCGCGGCCGAAAACGTGTTCGCGCTGGTCAGCACAAACAGGCGTCCCTCCGGCGGCAGGATGGCCGGGAGCCTTCGCGAGAAATCGGCGGTCAGTTCGTAATTGCCGCCATTGTTGAACCGCAGGTCGACGACTGCATTGCGTATCGGTTTTTTCTCAGCTTCGTCCAGCACCTTGGCGAGCCCCTGCGACAGGCCCTCCGGCGTCGCATCCCTGATGCGGTTGATCTGGATGTAGAGAAGATCGGGCAAGGGATAGTGGTGCCAGACATTGGCGTCGGGGCGCGTGAGATAGGCCGGTAGCGTGACATCGTCGAGCACGTGCCGCCACCCGGCGCCGCGACCGGTCTGTGACAAGGGACTGAAATCGCGTCGTGGCCAGACATGGGCGTTCAAGGGTTCCGGCGCACCGGACGTGGCGACAAGAGCGATCTGCGCAGCGCTTCCATCCTCGCGACGGATGAAATAGGCGCTTTCCTGCGGGCTTTCGGCAAGGCCGGCGGCATGGAGCAATTCCGGCGAAATCGCGACATTCGGGACGAATTCCTTGGCGAGATTGGCGGGGCCGCCGAAATAGGGCCGAAGCGCATCGACAAAGGCCTCCGTCGCTCTTCCATTTACCTCAAGGATCTCTCCGCCCAAAAGGTGCGATTGCTCGCCTGTCGTGGCGATCACAAACAGGCCGTCGGCAAACCAGCCAAGCCGGATGGGAACCGCATTGAAGCTGTGGCCGCCGACGAGGCCGACCACGCTGGTGTGCCCATTGTCGGCGAGCGCGACCGCTTTTGCAGCCGCGATCGCCAGACCGGCGCGGTCGAGATCACCAGCCCGTTGTTCGGTCACTTCGAGGGCATCGGCAAACGCGACCTGGGCGGTCGGCGAGAAGCTGCGGTCGACCTCGATCAGGCGCCGCAGATGGGCAAGGTCCTGCCTGTTGCGCTCCAGTTGCAAGGTCGCGGCCGGAAAGTCGCTTCGGGGATAGCTCTTCAGCGTCGGATAGAGAATAGCCGCAAGCGGCGCGACCAGCAGGAAAAGCAAGGCGGCAAGCGCGATCGATGCAATCCGAACGCCGCGCCGCCGCCAAAACCTCTTGCCTCTCGGCGCCGGACCTTCCTTGCCGATTTGAGTCTCGTTTCCCATCGATTGACGGCCCCCAACAGCGCCCCTCTTCAAGGCGCGTCCATCCACAAATTCGGCGCTCCAGCCAGGGCCGGCGATATTCCTTCAGCATCGCGCCCGAGCCCTGTTCGGGCCCGCAGCAATGACGGAGGTCGGACGATCGGCAAGACAAGACGTAGGAACGGCAGCACGACAATTCCATGCTCGCCGCCGGGGAAAATCAGAAGGCCGGTTCGGTCCCGTATTCGTCGTGGCGCCGGTTCCAAACGTAGGGTTCGGTCTGTGGCCATCCCGCGGGAGACACTTCCCATGTTTCCTGGCGACCGTAGGGCGTCAGGTCCAGATACGTCCACATGCTGCCGAGATACTCCACGCCACGCGCACCGTTGAAATAGGTGCGGTAGATATCGTCGCCGTCCCTGAGGAAAACGCTGACGCCATGACGCTCGCTGGTCCTGGTCGGGTCATCCGGGTCGGCGACCGTGGCCCCCATGTCGTGGTTGAAGTCGCTCGCCATGGACGAGTACCAGACCGGGTGCTGCCACTGCATCCGGGCCTGATATTTCTGCAGCTTCTCGAGCGGCGCGCGCGAGATCAGCACGATGGACGTATCGCGTGCGTTGAGATGCGCCGGGTGGGTCATCGCGTCCACGACCCAGGAACAGCCGTCGCAGCCCGCCTTCCATCCGGGCGCGAACATGAAGTGATAGACGATCAGTTGCCGCCGACCATCGAAGAGGTCGGCAAGGCTTAACGTGCCCGTGGGGCCTTCGAACGAATAGTCCTTGTCGATCCTGACCATCGGCAAGCGCCGTCGCTCGGCGCTCAAGTCATCGCGTGCGCGGGTGAGGGCTTTCTCCCTGGCAATCTGTTGTTCGATTGCGGCTTGCCACTCATCAATTGAAACTATCTTAGGCAACATTCTCAATGATCTCCCTTTTTTGGGCAACTTGCGTGGGGGCATCGTTGCAACGCTGAACTCCGGTCGGCGACGTCCAGCCAACCGGCTCGGTTCGATTGCTCCCGAAAAGCTCTCAATCCGATCTTACCGGCGCGGTCTCCGTCCCATCTGGCGTCAATATGTTGTAAAACAATAACATGTCAAGCGAGCGGGAAGAAGTCTTGGTTTTCTCGGCATTGGCCCATCCACGCCGGCGGGCCATGCTCGATCGCCTCAAGGGCGAGGCGCAGACCACCGGCATGCTCTGCGCCGCCCTTTTCAGACATGGATCGCTGTACCATCATGCAGCATCTGAAGGTGCTGGAAGAGGCCGACCTGATCATCGTCAGCCGGGCAGGAGAGCGCTGGAACTATCTCAATGCGCTGCCGATCAAGCGCATTCACGGCCGCTGGATCAGTGAACATGCCGCCCACCCGGTGACCATTCTCGACAGACTGAAACCCGGTATGCCCGAGGTGCGTGCGGCCCTTCGTTCGGGCCTGCGCTATGCCGCCGAAGAGATCATGGCGCGCGACAAAAACCAGCAGAAACTGACGCCGGCAAAGGTCGCGCTCGAGCTCGGTATTTCCGTGCGCCAGCTGCATGTCCTGTTCGAACACGCGGAATTGACCTTCGCTCGCACGCTGGCATCGATGCGGACTTCGCAGGCGCGGCGGCTTCTCGTCGAGCGGCCCGCCTTGCCCGTCACCGAGGTCGCCTATGCCTGCGGATTCGATAGTCTTGCAAGGTTTTACCGACTTTTCACGGGCGCTTACGGGATGGCGCCGGGCGAATTCCGGGCGGCAGGCTCGCTCCATTAGTCCCGGGCGGATGCCTGCCTTGACGTAAGGCCGGCCTCGGCGTCGGATCAATCCGGTTGCCAAAAAGCCATAATTGCTTCACCTAGATCCCTCTTCGACACTCGGCATTAAGAATTGGGTCAACGCTGAATGCGCATTTCATACGTCTTCCTTGGTGCATTTCTTGCAATCGCGCCGTCCGCCTATGCCGACGTTGCCTCGCCTCCTGTTCTGGAGCCGCTGAAGCAGCAGGCACAGGCCGCACAGTTGAGCGCAAAATTTCTGACGCGCTACAGCTACAAGCCCGTTCCCCTAGACGACGCCCTGTCGGCCAAGATCATGGACAGCTTCATCGAGTCCCTCGATCCGGATCGTGGGCTCTTCCTGCAGGCCGACATCGACAGTTTCAAACCTGACCGCAACGAGATCGACGACGCCATCAAGAAGAAGGACCTGAAGATCCCGTTTGCGATCTTCAACGTCTATGGAAAGCGTGTCGTCGACCGCATGAACTACGCGCGCGAGCTGCTGAAGCAGGACTTCGATTTCACGAAGCAGGAGGATTATTCCCTGTCGCGCGAGAAGGCGCCCTGGCCGCAGTCGGAAGCCGAGAGCAACGAGCTGTGGCGCAAGCGCGTGAAAAGCGACTGGCTACGCTTGAAGCTCAGTGGCAAGACTGATGCGGCCATTCGCGAAACGCTCGACAAGCGCTATGCAAACGCGCTCGAGCGTGCCTCCAAGTACAAGAGCGACGACGTCTTCCAGTCGTTCATGAACGCCTACACGACGTCGGTCGATCCGCACACGGATTACTTTGGCGCCCGCGCTTCGGCCGATTTCGATATCGCCATGAAGCTCTCGCTGGTTGGGATCGGCGCGGTGCTGCAGGAACGCGACGACCACACGACGATCCGCGAGCTCGTGCCTGGTGGGCCGGCGCAGCTGTCCGGCAAGCTTGCGGTCGGAGACCGCATCACCGGCGTCGGGCAGGGTCACGACGGCCCGATAAAGGAAGTGGTCGGCACGCGCATCGATGAAGTCGTGCAGTTGATCCGCGGGAAGAAGGGGTCGGTCGTGCGCCTCGACGTCCTGCCGGCCGATGCGGGAGCAGACGCCGCCCATCGCATCGTCACCCTCGTGCGCGACAAGATCAGCCTCGAAAAGCAGGCGGCGCAGAAGAGCGTTCTGTCTGTGAAGGCGGGCGATACCACCCGCAAGATCGGGGTGATCACTCTTCCGGCCTTCTATGAGGATTTCGAAGCCCGGCGCAAAAGAGAGCAGGATTATCGCAGCGCGAGCCGCGACGTCGCAAAGCTTCTCGAAGAGCTGAAGCAGGAACAGGTCGACAGCGTTCTGATCGACGTTCGCAACAATGGCGGCGGTTCGCTGGACCAGGCGATTGCCCTGACCGGCCTGTTCATCGGCTCTGGACCGGTCGTTCAGCAACGCAGTGGCGACGGCAAGGTCGTGGTGACAAGCTCGGAGTTTCCTGAGCCTCTCTGGTCAGGGCCTGTCGGTGTTTTGATCAATCGCGGGTCGGCTTCGGCCTCTGAGATTTTTGCTGCGGCCATCCAGGACTACGGCCGCGGTGTCGTCATCGGCGAGCCCAGCTTCGGCAAGGGCACGGTTCAAACCGTCGTCGACCTCGACCAGATGGTCCGCAACAGCAAGCCTGCGTTTGGCGAACTCAAGGTGACGATCGCCCAGTTCTTCCGGGTCAATGGCGGCACTACGCAGCTGCACGGCGTAACGCCCGATATCAGTCTGCCGGGGCTTTCCGACCCGACGCGCTTTGGCGAGACGAGCTATGATAACGCCCTGCCGTGGTCAGAGATCAAGCCTGCGGATTATACGCCGGCCGATACCGTCACGGCGCTGCTGCCGGCACTGCAGGACCGCCATAATGCGCGCATTGCAAGCGACCCCGATTTCCAGCGCCTCCTCGAAGACATCGCCGACATCAAGGCGCAACGCGAAAAAGGCGTTGTCTCCCTCAACGAAGCCGAACGTCGCAAGGAAATGAAGGATCGCGAAAATCGTCTTAAGGCTCGAGCCCAGGGAAGCGATGGCGAGGATACCGGTGAGGACGATGGATTGAATGCGGACGAACGCAGCCTGAGTGCCGATATCGCAATGGAAAACGCCCGCAAGAACGCAAAGGACGTTCTCCTTGCTGAGGCGACCGCCATTCTGGCCGATGAGGCGGATTTGCAGGAAGGTGGATTGAAGGCAGCCACGCAGCCACCGGCAAGCGCCACCGGAAAGTAGTCTGCTCGGCCGATGCGCGGGTACCTGAGGAAAGGTCGACAAAGCACTCCGTTGTCGACCTTTTTTGTGTCCAGCACTCAGGGCAGACGTACAAGCCTATAAAATATCGTTGGCGTCGCTGAGCTGCGAGTAAATGGAGTATGCGCTCAGGAACAGAATGCTGAATACGATTATCGCGCTAAAAAACATAAAAAGGTACATCAATGTGCTCCGCGTAAAATCACCGTACATCCTTTTCCTATTGTTCTTTTGCAGGAACATTACGCTGTCAGAGACCTGATTTTTCCCGGATATTGAATTCAAATGGTAGTCAGCGCGTTTGAGCTGAATTCGTAATGTTTTCACAAGGTGCAGGACCCCAATCGGCGCTCGTCTTTGACAACGAGGGTTCTGGGCGAATGACATGCAATGAGAAGACAAACAGCCATAGAAGGGGCGTGGCAGGGGGGCGGGGAATCGCAAGAATAGTGCCGATCATGCTCACTCTTGGGGGATGTACGACCGTTCCCTTGAAGGAAGCAGGAACGCTTACCTCCTACAGCAACCTCAGTGCTCCGAAGGGGAAGTTCGAGAAGAAGAGAGTCTATTTCCGCAAGGATGGCCTGAAGGACGTCAAAACGGTGAGCATCGCGCCGACGTCTCTGGCCCCGCCTGCGCTGCAGCGTGTCGAGAAGCAGAAGGACCGCCTGCTGGTAACGAACGCGATTGACCGCGCGATCTGCATCACAATGAGCGAGAAGTATCGGATCGTCCCGTTCGGTACGCCCGCAGATGTGACGGTCCGAACGGTTGTTACCGACATTGTCCCGACCGAGCCGTCCGTCGCTGGTGCCGGCAAGGCGATTTCCATCGGCAGTTCGCTTGCCTTGCCGGTCGGCATACCACGACTGCCCTTCGGGCTCGGCGGGCTGGCCGTCGAAGCGGAGGCCGTCGATCGAACCGGCAAACAAACGGCGGCGATCGTTTGGTCGAAGGGCGCGAACTCGTTTACGAGTGAAGCGCGCGTTTCGCAGGTTGGTGACGCCTATGACCTGGCCGCGGCTTTCGGCAAGGATTTCTCAAGAATGGTCGTCGCCGGCAAAGAACCTGGAGATTTCGATCTGTACTTGCCGTCCGTTTATGACATTCGCACGTCGCTTGGTGGGAAACCCGGTTCTGCGATCTGTGAGGACTTCGGGCGTGCGCCGGGTGTGGTCGGCATGATCGGCGCCTCCATCGGAGCGCCGCCGTCCTGGACGGACAGGGGAGGCAAGCTCGCCGTCGCGGCAACCGGAACAGCCGTTTCTGCCGAAAAAACAATCCCTTCCATTGGCAGCCGCTGAGGCGGACTACGCTTGTGTCTCGTAACATTGTCGCAAGGTGGCAATGGGATCCAGGCATCGACAAAACGAGAAATAAACCGAGGTCATTTTATGCGTCTTTTTATTGCAGCGGGCCTGCTGATCGTGCTGGCGGGATGCGAAACCGTAGAATACAGAAACCGTTGTGCCGAGTACGGATTCGTGCCGGGAACCGATGCTCATGCTAATTGCGTGCAACGTCTTGATATGTCCGATGAACGCCGTAGAGGACGCGATTACGATCCTCCCATGTATTCTTACGAGTAATTCCGCAGGGATGCCGGATGTTTTAGATAGGGCTGTTTCGATTGGGATGATTGCGACCTGACTTACGTCGTGTTGTTTAGAATCCTCTTTTGTTTCCTTCATGAATATTCGCATCTTCAAAACTCAATTCTAGTCGACACTGGCAGGCAACATGCGAATTCTGATCGTAGAAGATGATCGTGAGCTGGCGTCTTCGCTCAAGACCATGCTGGAAGCCGCGATCGGCGTTGCGGATGTATTCGAAACGCTTGCGGATGCCGAGGCGGCACTGCTTACCTTCAAGTTCGATCTCGTGGTCATCGACCGCAACCTACCTGATGGTGACGGCCTGTCGCTGCTGCCGACGCTGCGGCAACTCCGCCCGAGGCCGGCAACGCTCGTTCTGACGGCATTGGACGATCCGACCGATATCGTGTCTGCGCTCGACAAGGGCGCAGACGAATATGTCGGCAAGCCATTCGAGCCTATGGAGCTTATTGCACGGGCGCGCGCGGTTCTTCGTCGCTACAGCCTGGACGAGACCGGCTGCACGCAATTCGGCAATCTATCGTTTGATCTCATCAATCGATCCGCCATGATCGGTGAGAACGCGCTGAGCGTTCCGAGACGCGAACTCGCCGTTCTGGAAGCGTTGATCCGGCGGGCAGGGCGCGTCGTGCAGCGCGACAATCTTGAAGCTGCCGTCTACAATATCGACGAGGAGATCGAGTCCAACGTGCTCGATTCCCATGTCTCGCGGCTACGCAAGCGTCTGCGCGAGGGCAATTGCAGCGCAACGATCCGGACCATTCGCGGCATCGGCTACATGCTGGTGCAAGAGTAATGAGGCGTCCGAATTCAATCGCCTTTCCGGTGGCCATCGTGCTCATCTTGGGCATGGCGCTGATGATGGTGATCAGCACCGTCCTCACCGTCGCGGTGTTCCTGTTGACGGATGGGCAGAGCAGGAAAAAAATCGCAGTCGAAAGTGTCGTCGAACTTCTCCAGGATGGTGTGAGCTACGATCACACCGGGAAGTTTGTGCTCGAGGTCGAAGGCGTAATTGCGGAAAAGATTATCAGGCTTTCTGAAGAGCAGTCCGAATTCTGGTACTTTGTCAGTGACGGAACCCAAAACATCATACACGGCGCCGTGCCGGCATCGGTTCAAGACATCATCGATACGACCTCTCCCCAGGTATTTTCCTCTGAGTTTTCTTACATGGCGGGCCAGCAGCGATTTCTCGGGCTCCGAAAACTGAACGCGGAGGATCCACCCAAACTCGTTGTGGTCGGCGGAGTGACATTTTCGAATGCTGAAACGCTGCTCGTGGTCCTGCGCGAAATTTGGCCGCAGGGGCTTTACCATCTTCTGGGTATTGTTCTTGTTGCCACGGCCACGATCGCTGTCGTTGCTGTCAAGCGCACGATCGCAACCCCTGTAAGAAGGGTTGTCGATTCAGCCGAGCAGATCGACGGGCTTCCCAATGGTCGCCGGATATCGGATCGCGACACTCCGATAGAACTGAAGCCGATGGTTGCCGCGTTCAACACGGCGCTCGGTTGTATCGACAACGCGTTCGAAGCGCAGCGAAACTTTCTTGCCAACGCATCCCACGAATTGCGGACGCCGCTGACCAAATTGCGGTTGAAGCTCGACCTTGTTCAGGACCCGGACGTGCGGGAGGTCCTTGTTCGCGACACGGCGCGGCTTGCATCAATCGTCACGACATCGTTGCAGTTGGCGCGTTTGTCAGGCCAGGCGCTGACCTTCACCATGGTAGATCTCGCAGCCATCGCGCGCGCGGCCATTGCCGAGCATGTGCCATCCGTGATGAAGCAGGGCATGGACATCGAGTTCAAAGCAGAGGGGCGGGTCATTGTCCCCGGTTCCGAACCGGCCATTCGCCTGGCCTTGGACAACTTGATCATCAATGCGATGCGACACGCACGCGGAACGGAAGTGCTTGTAGTCGAGGTTCTGCAAGCCCGGATCGTGCGGGTCAGCGATGAGGGCCCAGGAATCCCGGCCGCGGAGCGCGAGAAAATGCTGAGGCCGTTTGTGCGGGGCAATACCAGCGCGAGTGAGGGAACAGGCATGGGACTGGCCATCGTTGCCCAGATTATGACGGCACACAACGGCTCCGTGGCGCTCGGAGAAGCAGCGAACGGCGGTTTGGTCGTCGATCTGGCGTTTCCGAAAACTGCGAAGGAATCCGCGTTTTCGTGATAGCCGCGCCATTGTTCCTTGAAGCCGCTCGCGCACAATCTCTTCGGCTCGCTCACTCCGCCAAATATTCGCGCAACAGCAGGCGTGCACGGTGCAGCCGCGCTTTCACTGCCTGTCGCGAAAGATCGAGAGCCGCGGCGATCTCGTCGATCGTCATCTCCTGGAGGTCGCGCATCAGAGCCACGTCGCGATAGTGCGGCGGCAGAGCCTCGAAGGCCGCTGCCAGATCAAGCCGCAACACATGTTCGGGCCGCTGCACCAGACTTGTTTCAAGTGCGTCCTCGTCTACGGCGGCGATCATGCCGGTACGTCGGGCGAGCCTCAGGCACTCCCGCCGCACCACGCTGAACAACCAGTTCGACAGGGTCGCGAGTGCCCGGATCGCGCCGACATGGCGCGACAGAAGCCAAAGCGTTTCTTGTGTCGCATCGTCGACATCGGCGGTCCGGCAGGTTGCTCGGGCATATCGGCGAATATCCGGCTGCGTCCGCTCGAGCAGCCGGACGATCGCATTGCGATCGCCGTGGCGGGCGGCTTCGAAAGTTTCAGTCGTCACCGCCTTTGTGTTCATGGCTTGATCCGATCATGGATCCCGGCAACGGCGCAGGCCGGGCAATAGCCGATGAGGCCGGTGAGGACGAAGGTGAGGGCCGATACGCCCACCAAGAGGGCGATCCACCCGCTCAGGAAACTGTATGCCATCACAGCCGCGCCAACCCCAAGTCCAATCCGCACGATCTGCTGCCCCTTACCTATATTCTTGCGAAAAAATGTCATGCAACACCTCCGGTGCAAACCGAGACCCATCGTCTCAGTCACAAGAGGCGCGGAACCCGGAAAAGGATTCGCGACGGCACGACTTTTTTCGTGACGGCTGATCCATCGATACCAAATTTGGGCCGCTGTACTTCTGCCATGGCGCCGGCCAAGTGCTGTTCGGCCGTTGGCCGTCCCTTGACGCCGTCCGCCGAGCGTCTCCGTGCCCTCGATCCGGATTATCTCGCTTGCGAGCCATCCGGGTTCCCAACGGAGATTCCTGTTCGATGAAACGAATACTGGTGACCCTGGTTGCAATGATTGCGCCGATTGCCATGGCTGAGGCTCATGCCGAGCCGCTTTCAAGTGCCTTGGCGAAGGCCTACCACAACAACCCGACGCTCAATGCAGCGCGGGCCGGAGTGCGCGCGAGCGCGTACGACATCGACATCGCACGGTCGGCGATGCATCCGAAAATCACCTGGCGCAGCGGGATCGGGTACAATTCCAGTGCGGCGACCAATCGCGGCACGTTTGGTATCGTTCTCGATCAGACCGTCTTCGACGGCCTGCAGACGACCAACAATGTCGAGGTCAATAAGGCGCGACAGCGCGCCGCCGAGGAAAACACCCGCAACACCGAGCAGAACATCCTGTTCGAGGCGACCGAGGCATATATGGAACGTGGTGCTGACGCGCCGCATCGTCGCGCTACGCAAACAGGATCTGGATTTCCTCAAGGAGCTCACGCGATCCGAGATCGCCCGCCACCAAGCAGGCGAACGGACCCGAACAAACATCGCTCAGGCCGAGGCGCGCCGCGCTGCGGCGCAGGCGGAACTGAGCCTCGCCCATGCCGAAGCCAAGCGTGCCCAAGCGACCTACAGGCAGGTCATCGGCGACGAACCGGGCAATTTAACCGGTGGAAAAGTTCCCGTGAAAATGCTGCCCGCCAACATCGATAAGGCGCTGGCGATTGCCGCCAAGCAGCATCCCGCTCTTCTGGCGAAACGGCACCTCGCCGAAGGCGCCATGTTCAATGTTGCCGTCAGCGAGGGAAAGCTCCTGCCGACCGTGAAGGGGGCGATCGGGATTGGCAGAGGTGAGCGCGTGAGCGCGATCGACGCAATGGCGTTCGACGGATCGGCGACGGAGCAAAAGGCGGGCATCGAGCTCAAGGTACCCATCTATCAGGGAGGAAAGGCGGCGGCCGAGGTACGGCGCTCGAAGGAGGACCTCGGGAAATCGAACTTCACCGTCGACGTTCAGCACGCCGAAGTTCAGTCGAAGGCGGCCTCTGCCTGGGCGCAATACCAGGGAGCGCTCGCAACCGCGTCCGCCAACCGGGCCGCCGTCAAGGCGGCAAAAATGGCCAAGGACGGCATGATGGCAGAACAAGCGATCGGCCAGCGCACGCTACTCAACGTACTGGAAGCCCAGGCCGACGTGGTGAAGGCGCAGGTGAAGCTCGCCACCGCTGAGCGGGAGACCGTCGTCGGAGGCTACCGCATCCTGTCGGCCATCGGCAGGCTCGGGGCCAAGGACCTGGGCCTCGTGGCCCGACGGGCGGATACCGAGACACGATGAGCGGACAAGCTCCCTAATGTTGCGCCGTGGCCCTCGCCGCGGTGGATTGCGACATGTTGCGTCTGAGGGGAAATCGGCCACCTATCCAAATGTCTCGATGCCTTCCGTCAGGTCGTACCAGGTATGTCGGCGCGAGGCCCAGAAGACGGCGGCGGGCGGCGGGAAGTCCGGGTCGGCAAAGCAGCCCGCGGAGATCATCACCGCGTCCGTCAGCGCCTCCGCCTCCATGTAGACCAGCGTTCCGCATGTCGGGCAGAAGGTCTGGTCCACCCAGCGGCCGGCGTCGCTGCCGCGTCGCCACACCCGGCGTTCCCCTTCGATGCCGATGACGGACGCTCTGGAAAATCGGGCGCGATAGCCGAAGCCCGATCCCGTTGCGCGTTGGCATTCCAGACAGGCGCAGGCGTAGACACGGGCAGGGGGTCCGTTCACGGTAATCTTCAGGCCACCGCAGGCACAGCTTGCCGTTCTCTTGCAGGCACGTTCTAGCGCCTGCGGCCGTCCATTGTCTTGCAGGCGATCGCTCGTGGTCATGGCACCGACCTGGCCAGGGCCGCGCGTTCACTCGGCAGATAACTTGAAGCAAACGCGCCAGGCTTCAGAAATATCCGGGCGCGCGCGGGGCCAATGCGCCCGCCGCCGGCAACACCTATATGGGTCATGAACGACAACTCCGGTTGAAAGCTGCCGTCTAATAGGAGCGGCTTTCGGAGCCTGTAAATTACGCACTTTAAAGTAAGCGGTAACTCGAAAGTAGGGAGCGGGGCGCGTGAAACGGTTGCAGCAGGACGATTGTGGCTTCGCATCGGCGCTGAACGCGATCGGCGGCAAATGGAAGACCCTGATATTGTGGGAGGTCAACATCGAACCGCGTCGCTTCGGCGAGTTGCGACGTCTTCTGCCGGGGATCAGCGAAAAGGTCCTGGCACAACAACTTCGCGAAATGGAAGCCGATCGTCTGGTTCGCCGCGAGGTTTTTCCGGCCGCCGTTCAAAGGGTCGAGTATTCGGTGACGGAGTTCGGCAAGACCCTGAACGAGGCGGTCACGGTCCTGTCGACGTGGGGCAAGGAACATCAGGCAAGGCTTGCCGCGAAGGGCGAAGGATATGGCGCCGATCCCGGCCGAAACTGAAACTGCAGCCCTTGGGTGATGAGGAATGGCTGGCATTCGCTCCAGGAGTGATGGCGCAGCGAGACGGGGTGTTCAGCCGTATGCGGCGGCCGGATATGTTTTGGCCGCCGCCGCAATCCTAATGTGAGCCTGGGTACTGGAAGCCTCAGGCCTTTATGTCGGACAAGCTACGAGTCGTAATGCTCGGGCATTTCCTTGAGTTGATCCTTGGTCCACGTCGTCACGGCGTGGACGTCGCCGTCTTCGTCACGCATGAAATCGAGATCGGCAAGCGGCACGGCAACGGGTTTTGCTCCGATGCCCAGAAACCCGCCGACGTCGATGACGACGGTGCTCGCTGTGCCGACGCCGTGGACGTGGTCGACCGTGCCGACCTTATCGTCGTCCGCTCCGTAAACCGTTGCCCCTTCCAAAATCGCCGGTGTCAGTTCCGTGGCTGCAAGGCGTACGTGACCAGTGTGATCCATCTTCGTTGCTCCTTTGACTTGATAGTGGGAGAACCGACTCGAGCGCAAACGGTTCCATCACCGTGTCACAGGTTCAAGCACGGGCAGGAGTTTCCAGAAGGGCTGCGAATGTCGCGTCATCGCCGTGCCGGCGGGGGGCCAACGGAGTTGCGGATGACGAGGTCCGGTCGCAGCAGGATTTCGGTTTCGGAAGGGGCCTGGTCTGAAAGCAGTTCCAGAAGCAGCGCCATCGCGTGTTTGCCGATGGCGGTGCGGGGCTGGCGGATGGTCGTCAGCGAAGGCGTCATGAAACTCGCCTGCGGGACGTCATCGAAGCCTGTGACGGAAAAATCATCTGGGATGTCGTAGCCGCGGGCGCGCAGGCCAAGCGTCACGCCAAGTGCGGTCTGGTCGTTGACGCACATGAAGGCGGTCGGCAGGTCGTCACGCATGAAGAGTTGTTCGAGCGCCAGCCTGCCGCTTTCCACGGTGCCGTCGCCTTCCATGATCAGACGGCGATTGATGGCAATATCGGCCGCTGCAAGCCCCGCTTCATATCCCTGCCGCCGGCGACCATAGGCAAGGCGGGTGTTGGAATCGCCGATGAAGGCGATACGCCGGTGGCCTTCGGAAATCAGGAGATCGACGACTTTGCGAGCGCCCTCGACGTCATCGACCCCGACATAGGGGATGCCGCCGTTAAAGACCGGCTCGAAAACGCCGACGGTCGGCGGCAGCCGCGCCGTTAGCGTCTGATGGCCGAAGGGAAGGATGCCCGTAAACAGGATCATGCCCGCCGCCTGGTTGGAATTGAAGAACTTCAAATATTCCAGGCCACGCTGGGCGTCGTTCTGCGTATGGCCGATCAGGACGCCGTAACCATGCGCGCGCGCTTCGTTTTCGAGACCCACCAGAATGCTGGAAAAGTTCGGATCACCGATATCCGGTGCGACAACGAGGATCATGTTCGACCGCCCGAGCCGCAGGCTGCGCGCCATCGCATTGGGCGTGTAGCCGGTAATCGCGATCGCCTGGTTTACCTTGAGGCGCGTCGATTTGGCTACCTTTTCCGGCATGTGAATGGCCCGCGATACGGTCGCGATCGACACTTCGGCGATCCGTGCGACGTCTTCAATGGTTGCGGGCTGGGAATTGGACACACTTGGCCTCGGATTTGCTGCGAGGACGTTACACAGGTTCGCCCGACGGTCAAACGAAGAAGCCAAAAAAATTGTCGAGCAATCACGATGTAAACCTTTACATCGGCGAGTGTAAAGGTTTACATCATTGAAATAGCGGTGGAGGCCGCAGGGAGGGGATAATGACCACGGAGCATGTCGACGGGGCTCCCGTCGTGCTGTCGGCGCGCCGCATCAGCAAATCGTTCAGCGGCGTGCAGGTCCTGTTCAGCGTCGATTTCGAGCTTCGCCAGGGCGAAATCCATGCGCTCATGGGCGAGAACGGGGCTGGAAAATCCACGCTGGTGAAGATCCTGTCGGGCTTCGAGCAGCCGACATCGGGCGAGATCCTGCTTGACGGGAAGTCGACGAAGCTGCCGGCCAATGGCGCTGCGGAAGCGCTCGGCATCGTCATCATCCACCAGGAATTCAATCTTGCCGAACATCTGACCGTTACCGAGAGCCTGTTTCTCGGCCGCGAGGTAACCCGTTTCGGCGTGCTCGACCGCAAGTTCATGCGCGCCGAGACCCGTCGTGTGCTCGATCTCCTCGGTTCGCATGTCGATGAGAGCGCGATGATCGGATCGCTCTCGATTGCCGAAAAGCAGATGGTCGAGATCGCCAAGGCCATCAGCCGCGATGCGCGCGTCGTGTTCATGGACGAGCCGACGGCTGTGCTGTCGCGCGAGGAGACGAACTTCCTGTTCCGGCTGGTGCGCAAGCTGCGCGACAAGGGAACGAGCTTCGTCTTCGTGTCGCACAAGCTCGACGAGGTGATGGAACTGACCGACCGCGTGACGGTGCTGCGCGACGGCCAGTGGATCAAGACGTCGCCGACCTCCATTCTCGACGGCGAGGCGATCGCCCAGCTGATGGTCGGGCGCGAGCTGTCGAGCCTTTATCCCGCAAAGAACGAGCCGGATGTCGACGAAGACGTGGTTCTGCGCGTCGATGCGGTATCGACCGGCTATGTCCGCGACGCGAGCTTCGAGGTGCGCCGCGGCGAAGTCCTCGGCTTTTCCGGCATGATCGGCTCAGGCCGGACGGAGCTGATGGAGGCGATCGTCGGCTTGCGCGCGCGCACGGCCGGCGAGGTGCTGGTGCGTGGCGAGCCGGTGCCATCCGGCGACGTGCATGCGGCCAACAAGGCTGGCCTTGCCTATATGACCAAGGACCGCAAGGCCAAGGGGCTCCTGCTCAATGCCGGCATGATGGCGAACCTGACGCTGCAATCGCTCGGCCGCCACAGCCGCCTCGGCTATCTCGATCCCGGCAGCGAAGAGGCGGCCCTGATCAAGGCGCGGCGTCGCTTCGACATTCGCGTGCGGGACGACAGGATCGTAGCCGGGCGCATGTCCGGCGGCAATCAGCAGAAGCTGCTTCTCGCCAAGGTCATGGAAACCGACCCCAGCATCATCATCATCGATGAGCCGACGCGGGGCATCGACGTCGGCACCAAGCAGCAGATCTATCACTTCATTTCGGCGCTCGCCCGGGATGGCCGCTCGATCATCGTCGTCTCCTCCGAGATGCCGGAGATCATTGGCCTTTGCAGTCGCGTCGCGGTCATGCGGGAAGGCCATATCGCCGGCATTCTCGAAGGCGACGAGATCTGCGAACAGGAGATCATGCGTTACGCCGCAGGCCTGAAGAAAAAGACGGCGGCTTGAGCCGCACCAGCGGCGCGGCCGACGGCAACAACAACAAGATTCCCGACAGATGGGGGAGGTTCGATTGGACATGAGCGTGAACCAGGAAGGCAGCCAGGAAGCCATCCGCCGCCGCAGCTGGCGTGACATTGATCTGAGGGCAGTGGCGCCATTCGTTGCGCTGGCGTTGCTTCTCTTGGTCGGCGCGCTGGTCAATCCCAATTTCATCAGCATCACCAACCTCGCCAATGTCGCCACCCGAAGCGCCTTCATTGCGATCATCGCGGTTGGCGCGACCTTCGTGATTTCGTCCGGAGATCTCGACCTCTCCGTGGGCGCCATGGTCGCGTTCATCGCCAGCCTGATGATCCTGTTCATGAACTCCGGCGTCATTGCAGATCCGGTTCTCATGCTTCTGGCGGCAATCCTCTTTGCCATCGTCGCCGGTGCGCTTTGCGGCCTCACCAACGGCCTGATCACCACCGTCGGCAAGATCGAGCCCTTCATCGCGACACTCGGCACGATGGGCATCTATCGCGGGCTGACGACCTGGCTCTCGCAGGGCGGAGCGATCACGCTCAAGGAGCCTGAGCTGCAGGAAATGTACCGGCCAGCCTATTTCGGCACGATCGCCGGCGTGCCGGTTCCGATCGTCGTCATCCTTGCGGTGACTGCTGTTGCTGCCTTTGTCCTCTACCGCACGCGCTACGGTCGCCACGTCGTTGCTGTCGGTTCCAACCGCGACGTTGCCCGCTATTCGGGCATCTCAGTCAATCGCGTGCGCACCATCGCCTTCGTCATTCAAGGGCTCTGCGTTGCGGTCGCTGTTCTCCTCTATGTGCCGCGCCTCGGCTCGACCTCGGCCACGACGGGCATTTTGTGGGAGCTGCAGGCGATCACCGCCGTCGTCGTCGGCGGCACGGCGCTGAAGGGCGGCGCAGGGCGCGTCTGGGGCACGATCTGCGGCGCGTTCATCCTCGAGTTGGTCGGCAACATCATGCTGCTCTCCAACTTCATCAGCGAATATCTGATCGGTGCCATCCAGGGCGCGATCATCATCATTGCGATGCTCGTCCAGCGTTCGCTGGTGCGGAAGTCGTGAGACGGCCGGGCCTACAGGTCTCCCGGCCTTGAACAGGCTGACCTGAAATTTGGGAGGAACTTAATGCACAAGAAGCTATTCGGCCTGACCCTTGCCGCGATGACCGCCTTTGCCGGCGTGTCTCACGCGCAAGAGGAAAAGAAAGTAACCATCGGCGTCTCGATCCCGGCGGCCGACCATGGCTGGACGGCCGGCGTGGTGTTCCATGCCGAACGGGTCGCCAAGATCCTGATGGAGCGTAATCCCGGCCTGAACGTCATCGTCAAGACCTCACCCGATCCGGCAAGCCAGGCCAACGCCGTGCAGGATCTTGAGACGCAAGGCATCGACGCGCTCGTCATCCTGCCAACCGATCCGGATCCACTGGTCAACGCCATCAAGGAAGTGAAGGGCAAGGGGACCTTCGTCGCTCTCGTCGACCGTGCCCCGAGTGTCAACGACAACTCGGTGCGTGACCTCTACGTTGCCGGCAACAATCCGGCGCTTGGCCAGGTCGCTGGCGAGTACATCAAGGCAACGACGCCGGAAGCTGAAGTCGTCGTCATCCGCGGCCTGCCGATCCCGATCGACCAGCAGCGCCAGGACGGCTTCGACAAGGGCATCGAAGGCTCGAAGGTCAAGGTTCTCGACCGCCAGTACGGCAACTGGAACCGCGACGATGCCTTCAAGGTCATGCAGGACTACCTGACCAAGTACCCGAAGATCGATGTTGTCTGGTGCCAGGACGACGACATGGCCGTCGGCGTGCTGCAGGCGATCGAGCAGGCCAAGCGCACCGACATCCAGTATGTCGTCGCCGGCGCAGGCTCGAAGGAAATGATCAAGAAGGTCATGGACGGCGACAAGATGATCCCGGTCGACGTGCTCTATCCGCCGGCAATGGTCGGCACGGCGCTCGAAATGACCGTCGCCAACTTCTACGGCCAGGTTCCGGTGCGCGGCGTCTACACGATCGATGCAACGCTCGTGACCAAGGACAATGCGAAGGACTTCTACTTCCCGGATTCGCCGTTCTGATTAAGCTTTGATGTGATGACGGCCCGCGATTTGTGGGCCGTCATCAGGCTCGGCGAGGCTGAGAATACTGCCCCGCGGCCGGCCATCTTGCCGGCCTTTCAATTGCATTAGCATGCTGTTGAATCTCACTATGAATCGTCATAAAACCGTCACATAGCCGCCTGATCTTCCCTTGGCTTCCAGTCAGTTCAACATGAGAGCGATGATGCAAACACCCGCTGTGTCACGTCTGTCATCTGACGCGATAGCCGCTTCCGACGCAGAGCCGGTCGTCGTCGACCAGGCTGGTGCGATCTGCATTCGCAAGGAAAGCGGCGGGGACCGGTTCGAGGTGCTGCTCATTTGCGGCCGCACCACCGGGCTCTGGGGCATTCCCAAGGGGCACCTGGAGTATGGTGAAGACACCCCTGGCGCTGCCGTCCGGGAAGCGTTCGAAGAGGCCGGTGTTATCGGAACGGCGTTAAACGACGAAATCGGCGGCTACACCTACAGCAAGGTCGGCAAGACCGCCGTCTATCACGTCCAGGTTCACCTGATCGCCGTTGTGTCCATGGCGCCCGACTTTCCGGAAAAGGGCGCGCGCGCGATGCGCTGGGTGCCGGCATCCCTCGCGGCGTCGCTTGTCGGGCAGCCTGGCCTTAAAACGCTTCTCACCGAACGGCTGGGCGGGCTTGGAAACGATAGTCTCGCGAGTTGCGCCGATTAGTCACGTCCCTAAAGCCGGTCCCGCCTGCGACGCAGCTCGGCGGCGATCATGGCCTCGTCGCGCCGAAGACTGAGGTGTTGCGCGGCCGCCATGCCATCCTTCCACACCGACATTGCGCCGGCCTCCTTGCCCTCCAGCCAGAGCGATACGCCCGACCACAGCGCGAGTTGAGGCACGCCGATCGGAAAGGCTCGGGCATAACGTTTGAGTTCGCGTAGCGCTTGGGCCTCCCAGCGCGGCCATTCGTCGTAAGCGTGTGCGAGGCCGGCCTCGCGGCCCCGCAGGAAAACCTCGGCGGCGCCGGAGATGCCGACCAAAGTGCTGTGGGACGAAGGCCGGCGCATCAATTTGACCAGTTGCAAGGTTTCGGCGGCCGCCTGGACACTCTCCGCATGCCGCCCCGTGCGCGCGAGCGCCAGCGCCAGCGCACCCTTCGCCGAGATCTGCGCGGCCAGATCGACCGACCCGAGCATCGCTGAGCCGATCAGCCGGAGAATGTCGACGGCCTCGCGCGGCTGATCCGTGTGAAGCACGCACAACGCCTTGCACCGCAACGCCCAGATTTCCTGCTGGATATTGCCGGCATTCTGCGCGCGCGAGAGCAGGGCGGTCGCCGTTGGTTCGAGCGCGGCCTGCTCGCCACGGTAATAGAGCGACCAGAAGCGCATGCCCTGGGCATTGCACCACCGCAATTGGTCGCCGGCTCGAAGGCAGAACTGCTGGCCCTGTTCCAGCCTTGCGTCCACCCCCGCCCATTCTCCGCGCCCGAGCTGCCAGAGCGCGTCGAGATTGCAGACATGCGCATGGATCGCGGTGTCTGAAAGCTCGGTCGCGATCCGCTCCGCCCTTTCCATGAAATAGCGGCACCCGGAGCGCCAGCCCATCATCCCGAAGCCGCAGCCGAGCTGCGAGGCGGCGACGGCCATTTCGATCGTCCGTCCGGTCCGTTCGGCGCGCGCCACCGCGCCAACGAGATTGCACATTCCACGGGTGAAGCGCAGCTCGAAGTAGTCAACCAGCGCTGCCTGGTTCAGGCACCGCGCCATTTCCCTCTCCCAGGACAGCCGGTCCTCGCGGCGGGCGAGCTTCGCTGTTTCCGGCAGCATCTGCTGCGCCGCAAGCCGCAAGCTGCGCGCGGCAAGCCGTACCAGCGTCGCAGACGAAGAGACGGGAACCGGTTGGCCGGCCGCTTTCAGCGCATTCCTGACGGCAATGCCCTGCGCGTGAATGTCGCCGCGACTGTAGTGCGCTTCGGCAAGTTTGCGCCGCCAGCGAACCGCCTGCAGTCGCTGTTCGGGCGTCCAGTCCTGCGGCTTCGGCTCGTGCGCCATGCAAATGCCGAGAAAGAACTCGACCTCGCGGAAGGCGCCGACCTGCAAAGCCCTCGCGGCCGCCAGGTCCGCGTATTTCACGACCTTCTCCTTGTTGTCCGCCGCCTCGAAATGCTGAACGAGAACCGCTAGATCTCCACCCATTGCTTCAATGCGGCTGCGCTCCAGCCAGTGGGCGAGCGATGCGTGGAGGCGGCTGCGCAAGTCGCCCGGCATCGATCCGTAGACCACATCGCGCGTCTGGTCGTGACGGAATTCGTAGCTTCCGGCTTGGCCGAGCCGGCGCACCAGATGGGCATCGACCAGCCTTTCGACGGCGGAGCCGAGCCCTTCCGCATTCAGCTCTTCTTTCAGCAATGCCTCCAGCTCGGCAAAGGTGAACGAGCGTCCTATGACGGCCGCCGCTTTGATCACGTCCTGCGATGTCGAGTCGAGGCGATCCACTCGCTCTCGGATGACGCGCTCGACTCCCTCGAAATACTGGAGGTCCTCAAGGGGGCGGATCGAGCGCCAGAGGCCATCGCGCACGGCGATCAAGCCTTCGCTCTTCAGCGTCAGCGCGATCTCCTCGGCAAAGAAGGGATTGCCTCCGGCAAGGGCGGCGACCCTGCGCGCGAGTTCCTGTTGTGGCGGAACCTCGCCAAGAGTGCGCGAAACGAGTTCGCAAACAGTGCCGTCGTCGAGCTCTTCGAGTTCGAGGATGCGGTAGCGCCGTGCCGGCTCCTCTGTCTCGGTCCCGGCTTCGCCTGCCGCCTCGACCCGTCGTCGCAATTGCTTCAGATCCTCGGGCACCTCTTCGGAGCGCACGCAGAGCACGAGCAGCAGCGAAGGCACAGAACCGAGCACCCATTCGACCAGCCGCCAGGAGGCGGAATCCAGCCACTGGCTGTCTTCGAGTACGAGGGCGAACGGCCGTGGCGCCAAGACGCCGAGGATATCGCCGAGGAGGCGCATGGTCGCATCGGCGCGGTGGGCACCTTCCAGGTGGCGCGTTCCCTCGTTCTGCTCGATCTCGATCGCCAGCAGGTCGTTAAGAAGGGGCAGGCGGTCTGCGATCCACGGCGCCGTGCGGATGCGCGCGGTAATGCTTTCGAGCAGGACGAGGCCATCGCTTTCGGCGGGCAATCCCAAAAGCCTTTCAAGAACGCGTCGCCAGGCCAGAAGCGAGCTTCGCCGGTCGTCCCGTTCGGCGAGCGTCACGGCAATCGCCACTCCCGCGGCGTGAAGATTGTCGGTAAAGGTGGCAGCCAGCCTGCTCTTGCCGATGCCGGGTTCGCCCAGGATGACGACAAGACGGCTCGAACCGCCGCGCGTTTCTTCGAAAGCATGCTGCAGGAAAGCGAGTTCCCGCTCTCGGCCAATCAGCGTTGCCGCAGACAGGGCCCGCGACTTCGGCTCAAGAGGACGAAAGACCGGCGCCACGTCGCCAAGTCCCGCCAGCTGGACGGTTCCGCGTTGCTCGAAATCGAAGGACGCCCGGCTTGCCCTTTCGGTCGGCGCATCGCACAGCACATCATTGGAGACGGTCGTGACGAGGCGCGCGGCGCGATTGACCGGCGTGCCGAGAACCATCAGCTGTCGGCGGCGCGTGCTGCCGACGACTCGAAACAGGGCTTCGCCCGTCGCCACGCCGACCGAGACGGCAAGCCCCATCTCCGTGATATGGCGACCGATGGCGCGGGCGGCATCCACGGCGCGGGCCGGGTCGTCGCGGTGAAACGTCCCGCGTGTCCCGAAAGCGCAGAGGTAAACGAGCCCCTTGTCGTCGAAGAGGAGTTCGCCCGGAGGACCGCCGTAGCGGTGCGAAATCGCCTGAAGCGTTGCGCAGAGGTTCTGGTGTCGGACGAGCGCTTGGGCATCTTGGTGTTGCAGACCGATTATCCGGACGAAAATGACGGACACTGGTCTGATCTCCGCAAGCGTGTCCAGCCGTGCATCGCGATGGACATTGCCTTCGGCTAAGGCGTTGGGGGATGCGGGCTCGATGCCCATCATCGTCGGCGAGGGGCCAAGCAACTCCTGAAGCTGCATCGGCAGGAATGCGACGAGCCATTCGTGCGCGATGTGCGGATGCGCCGGAGCGGCGACGGGCGCGCGCGCATTTGCCTCGCCATTGGTCAGGGCATTTGCCGCCTCTGGTGACAGAACGACTTCCCAGCGATGGGCAAGTGTCTGCGCACTTGCGGCCTGAACGACGGCATCCCCCCCAGCCACAAGGTTCCAGACCGGCTGGCCGCCGATGGCGGCCGCCCAGAGCTGCCCGGCGCCGATGCCGATATGTAGGGTAGGTCCGATTTCGCCTGCACCCGGATTTCGCTGCTCGCGGCTCTCCTTGCAGATCGCTTCGGCGCACTCGGCCGCACTCTTGACCGCGCGCGCCAGACCCGTTTCGTCGGCGGGCCAATAGGCCAGAAGCGAGTCACCCGCAAAGAGGAGGACTTCGCCGCCCCGGTCGCAGACATGGTCGGCGCAGCGCGCGTAGGAAATACCGAGCAGCTTCGGGATCTGCACCAGCCCTTCCTTGCCGCGCCGCGCCAGTTGCTCGACGAGGGCCGTATAGCGCGAGACGTCGACAAAGATCACGGCGGCCGGAAACTCTACCGCCGACGGCCGCTCTCCGTGAGAGCCGTGAAGCCGGCCAAGCAAGTTCAGCGGCAAAAAGCCTTCGAGCGATTTTGCGATCGTCTCCATGTTTCCTTCGCGCGGTGATTGATCACGAAATGCGCGAAACAGGGGCCATCTTCGCGCAGAAGTGCATTTATCCCTCGCCGATTTGCTGACTCTCGCATATTATTTAGCAATCGCTAAGAGGGCTAGCCGACTTCGATCGATCGGCTTTGGCGGAAACCGCACACGTTTCGGATTTTTGCATTCTTCCCGGATGTCGATGCCCCCTGTTGGGGATCACCGAAAGACATGAGCCATCGCGGCTCGCACACCGAGTTCAGGCGTCAGACGCATCTTATGGAGAGCGTTATGTCCGATTGGAGCTACGGATACCTGCACCGGGCCCGAGACCGACGTCCCGGAGGCGACCATGGCCAGCATTGACTTCGACAACACCTCGCATACCGCGTGGATTTCCCAGGGTTTCGAAAGGCTGGTCGACCGGGTTCGGAAGACGCCGGCGGCGCTCCACTTTGATGTTCTGGTCGTCGGCAGTGGCTATGGCGGCGCAATCGCTGCCGCCACCATGGCCGGCCGCACGAAGGGAGGCGCTCCGATCAAGGTCGGGGTGCTCGAGCGGGGCAAGGAGTATCTGCCGGGCGCGTTTCCAACAGGTCTTGCCGAACTGCCTCGCCATATCCGCCGCGATCGCAACAAGGAAGGGCTGGTCGACGTGCGGATCGGCCCGGAGGTCGTCACGGTGGTCGCAAACGGCGTCGGCGGCGGTTCGCTGATCAATGCCGGCGTCATGGAAGTTCCCGACGAGAGCGTGTTTCACACGCGCTGGCCCGACGACCTCAAGGACCTGACGACCTGGCGGCAGTATTATGATCGTGCGGGCGAGCTTCTGGGCGGCACCGCAAACGGCGTCCCGAACAGCATCTCGAAACATCCCGACGGCATTCCCCAGAAACACAAGTCCTTCCGCAGCATCGCGTCGACGGGTTTTCGCGAGGCAGCGATTACGGTCGCGATGACCGACACGGTGAGCTCGGGAAATGTCAGGCTCAATAAATGCGTGCGCTGCGGCGACTGCGCGACGGGCTGCAATTTCGGCGCAAAGAACTCGCTCGACGTCAACCTGCTCGTGACGGCGCTGCGCAACGAGGCAGAGATCTTCAGCGGCGCGACCGTGCTCAGCGTCAAGCCGGACGGCGGCAACTGGATCGTCGATTGCGTCTACACCGACGCGGCCCTGCGCGCACGCGACGGCGACGTGCTGCAGGTGCGCGCAGGCAAGGTCGTGCTGGCGGCGGGCACGCTCGGCTCGTTCGAAATCCTGAAGCGCTCACAGGCCAAAGGCCTCAGCCTCTCCGTGCATTTCGGCAACCATTGCTCGACCAATGGCGACATGCTGGTGACCGATTATGCCACGTCAAATCCGGTCAATACCGTCTCGGACGAGGCCGTGCAGCCCTCCAAGCGTGCGATCGGACCCACCATCACCGGCGTGCTCGATCTTCGAAAAACGGCAGGTGTTCTGATCGAGGAACTCTCCGTTCCAGCTGGCTTGCGCCTCGCCTTCACCGAGATCTTTGCAACGCTCAACACGCTTCACGGGCTCGACCGGTTCGACTGGTCGACGCATACGCGGGGCTTTCCGGACGACGACGCCTATGTGGCGCCGACCGGCAGGATCGAACATTCCGCCGTCTATGCCGTCATGGCCGATGACGGCGCCGCCGGGCGTATGGAACTGGATGAAACGGCTTCCGACAGCGATGACGGCACGGCGCGGATGCGCTGGGACGATCTGCCGTCCCTGCCGATCTTCGACACCGAGGTTGAGGCGCTGGCACGGCTGGCGAAGAATACGGGCGGGCGCGTCATCGCCAATCCCGTCTGGAAGCTCCTGCCGGCCAGCCTGAACTGGCTGCTGCAAAACAAGCGCGGTCCGCTCACGACCGTGCATCCGCTCGGTGGCTGCGTGATGGGCAACACCGGCGCGACGGGCGTCGTCGATCATTTGGGGCGTGTTTTCAAATCGGAGCTTCCGAACGACTTCCATAATGGCCTCGTGGTCCTCGACGGCTCGATTATCCCGACGGCGCTTGGCACCAATCCGGCGCTCACCATAGCGGCAGTGGCCCTGCGCGCCTCGGAGACACTCGCGGCCGCGTGGAATTATGTCGCCCCAGCCCCTGCTGCGCCCGGCCTAGCTTTGGCCCGCCCGGTGTTTCGTGAAACCGATGCCGCTGCATCTGCCCCTGATACCGATGCCGAGATCATCGAGCGCCTTGCCGGCCGGGTCAGGTTTTCAGCGCCCGGGACGGCCTCTGAAACGCGAGTTGTCGAGCTCACACTGCGTTTCGAGCCGAAGGCGCTGGCCGATTTGGCGCCAAGCAATGGTGGCGATGGAACCCTTGAGGTCGCGACCGACGCCTCCGTGCCGTTGGCCCGTAGCATGATCCGAATTTTTCCGGCGGATCAGTGGGACAATCTCCATCAGACATGGGCGCCCGCTGGTCTGAAGGAGCAGAAGCTCCAGGCGATCGCCGTCTTTACGGCGCCCCTGACCGGCAGCCTGCGGGTCCTCGAGCGCCAGTCGACGTGGGTCGGCGGCAGGATTTGGCGTGCCGGCAAGGCATGGGTGCTCAACCGAGGCCTGCGCGACAGCTATCAGGCGATCGTCGACGGCGACGGTGGGCCCGGCTTCTTTGAGCGTGTTCGCTCAGGTCTTGCCATCGCCAGCCGGTCCGGCGAGATCCGCGCCTTCGTCTATGATCTGAAGGTCGGCGCGCCGGACCCGATCACCGGTGGCATCTCGCTTGCGGGCGATCGTATCGTCGGCATCAAGCGCTTCACCTATGATCGGCGTTCCAATCCATGGCGTCAGCTCATGGAAGTCGCGCTGGAGCAATTTCCGGGGTTGGAGGCAGCGTCCGGCGGGCGCGTGCTGACGCTCGACCTCGACTATCTCGCCCGCATCGGCGTGCCGCTCGTGCGCATCACGGAACAGCGCGACGGCGTCGCCGCGATCGGAGCGCTCCTGACTTTCCTCGGGTATTTTCTCCGGCTGCTTTTGGGAATGCATATCTGGAGTTTCCGTGCACCCGATAAAGACAAGGACCCGGCAAACGACGCGGTGGATTTCCGCCCGCCGGCGCAGTTGAAGATCAAGGGCGGCGGCACGGTCGCGGCGCAACGACAGACGCTCGTCGTCGGAACGAGCAAGCCTCAACTCGGCGGCCCGCCGGTTGTCGGGAAAGTACTGCTAACCCGCTATCCCTATCCGGGCACGACGAAGCGGCCGCTGGTGATGATCCACGGATACAGCGCCGGCGGGACGACCTTTGCCCACCACGCCGTCAATCCCAACTTCGCCAGCCATTTCTGGAAGACGGGGCGTGATGTCTGGATCGCCGACCTCAGAACCAGCCCGGCGCACCCGACCGCAAGTGCGGCCTGGAGCTTCGACGAAATCGGCAAGGAAGACGTGCCCTTGGTGTTGCGGACGATCGCCACACAGACCGGTGTGCCGAAACTCGACGTCATCGCCCATTGCATGGGCACGATGGTTTTCAGCATCGCCACACTGGAGGGTAAGATCCAGGACCTCGTCGACCGGGTGGCCTTCACGCAGGTCGGTCCGCTGGTGGTCTTTACGCCTGCCAACATCTTCCGCGCCTATGCGGTGCGTTACCTTCTCGGCTTCCTGCCCGACAGCTACAGCTTCAATCCGGATAAGCCGACGCTCGCCGATGACCTTTGGGACCGCGTGCTTTCGACGCTTCCTTACCCGGTCGAGGAGTTCGACGTGGAAAATCCGATCTGGCCATGGAAGCGGACGCCGTGGACAAGAACCCGGCACCGGATGGACGCGCTCTATGGACGCGACTTCAACGTCGCCAACATGGAGCCTGAAATGCTGCGCTTCATCAACGAGCATTTCGGCGCGCTCAGCCTTAATACGGTTTCCACGACGGTGCATTTCGTGCGTAATGCCATGCTCACCGACTTCCGGGGGCAAAACCGACTGGTGTCACGAGAAGTCCTGCAGGATAAGTGGAAGTTCCCCACCTTTAGCGTCCATGGATCGGGCAACGGTCTCACGGATCCTGCCACCGTCGACCGCATGCGCCGCGTCTTCGACGATGCAGGTCGTGTCTACCTGGAACCCTATCTCAACCCTGGCGCCGGTCACCAGGACGCCCTTATCGGGACGACCCGGCATGCGACCTTGCAGAAAATCGAAGCTTTCCTCGACCAGAACATCCAACGCCAGCCTGTGGCCGCAGACACCGAGATGACGGCCTACCCGCCCTGGATCGGGCCGATCATTACCGAGGAGAACGGCGAGCTGACCATTCGCCTTGGCACGCTGCCGTCGATCCGCCAGACCGAGGGCGTGATCATGCTGCGCGTGCTGGTAAACGGCGACGACATCCAGCGTCCGGATGGCCAGCCCTGGGATCTGCCTTACATCGTCAGCCACATGATGGTCTACTGGTCCCCGGCGTTGCGCGACAACCACTGGGATGCGTTCAAGGCGCCGCTCCCGACATCAATGCCGGGGTATGATCCGAACTTCCCGGGAAACGCGTTGCTCGTCTTGCTTGCCTACGCGGAAGACAAGCTTCTGCCGCCGTTCATTGAGGAGACATACTACGCGCTCGCCAAGAATGGCGTCGTCTATCGGGCGCTGCTTCGCGAGTCGAACGAGAACCCGGAGAGGGTGCTGGAGGTACTTCCCTATCAGCGTTTCGAGCGGATCTCGCAGGCCGCCTCGCGGATGATGGATGCGCCGCAGCCCGACATCAATCCGGGCAAGGCTGTGAAATTTTCGCCGAACCGCCTCGTCTACAAGGACACGACCCCGACGACCAACCTGACGGTCGGCGCCGCTCCGCAGACGGCGACGCCTGCAAGTTCCTCGATGAACCTCAACTTCCTTATGGGAGCGTCGGTTCTGGAAAATCTGGTCGAGCAGGACCGGGCAATGATGGACGGCGTTATCCCCTACGATTCCCCGCTCGCTCCTCCTGTTCAGCCTTCGCCCGCCGGCACCAGCTTCATCCTGGCTTCGTGCCAGTACCCGGCCGGGTTCATCGACAGGAAGGTTGCCTATCGCTCCTATGCCGAGGTCGCTGACAGAATAGGGGCGGGGGTGGGTATCCAGCCGAAGTTCGCGCTCCTCGTCGGCGATCAGGTCTATGTGGATCCGACCGCAGGGCTCTACGATCCGGCCGCGAGCGATGACAGGTATCGCCTCCCTTACGAAGCTTGGTTGCAGGAACGCAGCGTGCGCGAGGTCCTGCGCCGCATACCGTCGTTCATGCTGCTCGACGACCATGAGATCGACGACAACTGGGAGCCGCTTGCCTCTCCGAACGATATCGATACGAATGCCAAGCTGAAGAAGGAGGGCTTCGCGGCCTTCGAGAAATACCAGCGTGGAGTGGATCCCAAGCTGAAGACGTTCGACTACGAGGGCTTCCATTTCTTCCTGCTCGACACGCGCAGCGAAAGGACGCACCGCAAGATCGGCGCCGGGCTTGCCAATGCGACCCTGTTCAAGACGGGCGTCGGCGAGACGATGAGCGACCTGGAGACGTGGCTTTTAAAAAATGGCCCGAAGTTCATAGCGTCGCCATCGATGTTTCTCCCGCGTCATCGCCGGGCGATCCAGCGCGATGCCAGCCTCAGCCCGGACAACCTGAGTGCGCTACGTTCCGATGGCTGGGATGGCTATCCGAACAGTCTGCGTGATGTTCTCGGCGCCATCGCCGCCGGAAAGATCAAGCATGTCGTGCTCCTCTCCGGTGATGAACACCGGGGCTGCATTGCAACGGCGCTTCTGACGGAAATGGACGGCACGCCGATCACGACCGTGCATTCGATCCACACCGCGGCAATGTATGCGCCTTATCCTTTTGCAAACGGGATCGACGAGGATATCGTCGAGCAGGAGACGTTCGAGTTCGACTACAAGGCCAAGCGCTATCACTGCATCGTCGACGCGACCCGGCCGGCTCCCGGCGACGGTGCGACTTTTCTCCACGTCCGGCAGGATGGCGCCGATTGGAAGCTCGACTGCGAATATGCGGGGACTGTGCAGACGCTCACGCTCTGATCCCATCTCCTGGCGCGTTACTGGTTCAAATCCTTACGGGAAGGCTCGAGCGGGCCCGTTCACGAGGACGTGTCCGGGTGATCCGCCATGCCGTTTTGTCGCCCGATGCCGTCGCTTGACAGTCGGTTCAAAATAAACTTAACATGTTAATGGATTGAAGCTTTCCGATGAGGAGCAAAGGGAAGTTTCAAGCGACCGGGGAGATCTGCCCGCCGGATAACCTTCATGGGCCGTGAAGGATCAGGTGCGTGCATGCGATGTTCGCCGCGCGTGAATGTGGGGTCGACAGGGAGGAACCTATGAAACTGAGCAGACGGAATTTGATGAAGACCGGCGGCGCTCTGCTTGCAGCGCCCTTCGTTCTGAAAATGGGTGCGGCGCGCGCCCAGGAAACAGTCACGCTGAAGCTGCACCATTTCCTGCCGCCGGCATCCAACGTTCATCAGCGGCTGTTGACGCCATGGGCGAAATTGCTGGCAGAACAAAGCGGCGGTGGGCTGAAGGTCGACATCTTCCCGGCCATGCAACTCGGCGGAAAGCCGCCGCAGCTCTACGATCAGGCGTCGAACGGCGTCGTCGATATCGTCTGGACCTTGCCCGGCAACACTCCCGGACGTTTCCCGTCCACGGAAGTGTTCGAACTGCCATTCGTCGCCGCCAAGGAGGCGACCGTCAACGCGCAAGCCTGCCAGGAATATGGCCAGACGCACGTACTGAAGGAAACTGGCGATACCCAGCTCTTGTGCTTCTGGGCGCATGATCAGGGCCTGATCCACACCAATAAGGAAGTGAAGGCCGGAGCGGACCTCGCCGGGCTGAAGCTTCGCAATCCGACGCGCCTTGCCGGTGAGGCGCTGGCGGCACTGGGGGCGACGCCGGTCGGCATGCCCATTCCGCAGGTGCCCGAAGCACTGGCCCAGCGGTCGATCGACGGCTGCGTGCTCCCGTGGGAAGTGGTTCCCTCGATCAAGGTGAACGAGCTCACCAAGTTCCATACCGAAATCCCCGGCTCGCCGACGCTCTATACCGCAACCTTCTTCCTGGCGATGAACAAGGGCAAGTACGACGGGTTGCCGGCCGACCTCAAGGACGTGCTGGACGCCAACAGCGGCATGGCGTTCGCCAAGAAGGCCGGCGAGATGTGGGACAGCGTCGGTGCCGAAGTGCGCGCGGCAATCGAGACATCAGGAGAAGGAACAATCAGCACGATCAGCGAGGACGAAAAGGCGAAGTGGGTGGAGGCAACCAGGCCCGTCCACGACAAGTGGATCGAGGACATGAAGGCCAAGGACCTCGACGGCAAGGCGCTGATCGCCACGGCGCAGGCGCTTGTGCAGAAATATTCGGGCGCCTGAGCGCACTGCCGGCCGTACTCGCCTGAACGTGGCGCCTGAACGCGCCGCTGCATGAACCAACAGCTCGAGGCCTCAACAATGGAAGACGTAGGATACGAGGACGCGGTGAGGGTGCCGCGCCGCAGGGAGGTCGAACGCCTCGCGGCCGGTTTGGCACTGATCGGCGGCACGCTTCTTTGCCTTGCGGCGGGATTGGTCACCGTCAGCGTGCTGGGCCGATGGCTGTTCAATCGGCCGGTGCCGGCCGACTACGAGCTGGTGGAGGTGGCGGTCGGCGTCGCCGCCTTCTCCTTTCTCGCATACACACAGGCCCGCAACGGCCATATTGCCGTCGATACCTTCACGTTGGCTCTCCCCGCACGCGTCACGCGGGTCATCGACGGCCTGTGGGACCTGCTTTTGGCCGGCTGCCTGGCGTTTTTTGCCTGGGGTCTGTTTATCGGTGGCCTGGAGGCGAGGGGATACGGGACGACGCTGATCCAGCTGCCCTGGCCGATCTGGCCAGTCTATCTGACCTGTGCGGCGCTGGCGGCGCTCGCAGCCGTCATCGGAGTTTCCGTTTCCCTCTTGAAAATCGGAGGCGGCCGATGAGCGGTTTTGCCATTGCCTTCGTCGGATTCGCAGCCATGCTGCTCTTGATCGCCATCCGGATGCCGATCGCCCTTGCCATGCTTGCGGTGGGCGCTGCCGGTTATGCCTATCTCTCTGGCCCGCATGCGCTGGTCTACTATCTGCAGACCAACACCTACAGCCAGTTTGCCAGCTACACGCTTTCGGTCATACCGCTCTTCATCCTGATGGGCGCGCTTGCCGAGCAATCGGGCATCGCCGCAACGCTCTTTCGCGTCGCCGAGCGAGGCTTCGGACGGTTCAAGGGCGGAATGCCAATGGCGGTCATCGCCGCCTGCACCGGATTCGGCGCGATCTGCGGCTCGTCGGTCGCAACCACGGCGACCTTCGGGCGTGCGGCCCTGCCGGAACTGCGCCGGGCGCGCGTCGATGTCGGTCTTGGCACCGGGACGATTGCCGCTGGTGGCACGCTCGGCATCCTCATTCCCCCATCCGTCATTCTGGTGATCTATGCGATCACCGCCGAGCAGAACATCGCCAAGCTGTTTCAGGCCGCCCTGGTGCCGGGGCTGCTGGCGGCCGCCTTCTATCTGATCGCGATCGCCGTCGTCGTCCGGCGCAAACCCGATCTCGCGCCGCCGGTCACGGCGACCGAGGCGGTTCGAACCCCCCGTCCTTTCTGGGCGAGGCCCCTAGGGCTGATCATCTTTGCCGGTGGCGCGATCGGCTGGCTGCTCGGCTCGCTCGGGACGGTAGGGGGCGTATTGCTGGCGATATTCGGCCTGCTGCTGCTGGCTGCGGACTTTGCGATCGTGCCCGCGGCGGCGGTTGCCGTCACGGTGGTCGGCGGCATCTATGGCGAAGTGTTCACACCGACGGAAGGTGCCGCGGTGGGTGCCGCCGTAACGCTGCTGGTGGGGCTGCTGCAACGGACCCTGAGCCTTGGCGCCCTGAAAAACGCGCTGCTGCAGACGGCTGAAACGAGCGGGATGATCTTCCTGATCCTGCTCGGCGCCGAGGTCTTTGGCGCGTTTCTGGCGCTAACGCAGATGCCGGCGACGCTGGCTTCAATGGTCGGACAGTCGGGGCTGCCGCCCTATGTCGTCATTTGCGGAATGCTCGTCACCTATTTGGTGCTCGGCGCCGTCATGGACGAGTTGGCGATGATCCTGCTGACGTTGCCGGTCTTCATTCCGATCATCCTGACGCTGGACTTGGGCATGCCGACCGAGGACGTTGCCATCTGGTTCGGCATTCTCGTGCTCATCGTCGTCGGCATCGGCCTTTCCGCCCCGCCGATCGGCCTCAACGTCTTCATCATCAACAAGCTGGCGACCGACGTTCCGATCGTTGAGACCTATCGTGGCGTGATGCCATTCGTGATCGCCGACCTCATCAGGCTGGTGATCATCACGCTGTCACCCGGCGTCGCTCTGGCGCTCGTCCGGTTGTTGAATTGAGAAGAAGCTGGCAGGGCGCGACCTCCGCCTTGGACGTCGCGCTCACAGATCCTTCCAGCTATGGAACATGGCGGCCTGGCCGGCATGTTCGCCGTTGGCGCGCACCAACTGCCACACGATGGCGTTCTCGATCCAGAAACGGCGTCCGGATTTTGCGATCCGAAGCCCACGATAGCTGTCGATGAAGCCCTTGGTGGAGACACTGTCTAAAAGACGCTGCCGTTCCTCACGGTTCGGCGCCTCGGCCGAGAGGCGCGACGGCATGCCGATGAACTCCTGCCAACTGTAGCCGAAGCAGGCCTGGGCGGTTTTGTTCGCGTAGAAGAAACGCGGGTCGTCCGACCGGTCGTGCGCCAAAAGCGCAAAGGGTGCGTTCTCGTAAAGCCAGCGGCCGTCGAACGGATGGTCGACCAGCTCCTTGCCGATCACCTTGCGGAAACTTGCAACGATCAGGGCGAAGGCGTCATCGGCATCATATTCGGTTGTCATCGCCCTTCGACTCCATGGCCCAGGGTAGGGGCGTCAGGCGTTCAAGGACGGAATGAACTTCCCGTCATAACGCACGCGGAAATTCCGGCGTTGCGCATCTTCCTGGAAGCAGACGAACACCAGCTCGAGGTCATTTGCGCTGCTGCGCCTTCCAAGCAGGCTGAGCGTGATCACGACCACGCCGCCATAGGTGCGGGTCAGGGCGATCGCTGCCCTTCGAATTTCGTTGGTGCCGGCGTCGTCCCGCTCTTCGCGGCGCTCATAGACCTGCCAGAAGGGCGAAGCTTCCCAGGCCGCGCGCAGCGCCTCGGTGATCTGGTCCTTGAACTCCTCGACGGATCTGCCCTTGCTCCACGAGACGGTCTTTTCGGTGTAGTCGGCAAAAATGTCGAGATAGCCGTCATAGTCGTTCGCATCGGAGAAACAACGCTCGATCATCCCGAGCGCCATTTCATCGGAAATTCCTGCCTTGAAGTATATCGTCATCGAATCGCCAACCCTGCCTTGAACGCCTATCTAGTCAAAGCGCCAAGGATGTATCTAGTCCCCGATTGTCATAATGCTGCGGCCGAGAGGTTCCCCGCGTAAGGCGATCGGCTCTGGTGTTAAAGATCACCATTCATGCCAGTTTTTGCCGAATGCGCTATTCTGCCACCCATGAACACCATGAACATTTCCCTCCCGGACTCTCTCAAAAGCTTCGTCGACGAGCAGGTCGCCCGGCGAGGCTATGGTACGAGCAGCGAGTCTATCCGGGAGTTGATCCGCCGGGATCAGGACTGGCTCAATCTGCGTCGGCTATTGCTCGATGGTGCCTCTTCCGCACAAGCCGACCCGACCGACGCTGGCTACTTCGCCGATTTGCGTGACCGGGTTCGTGGTCGATCGGCCAAGTGAGCAACAAGCCGGTCATTTCGCGTCAACCGGCCAGCAGCGACGTCGAGGCGGCGATCGAGTGTTATGCAACGTAGGCTGGGGCTGACGTCGCTCACGCTTTTGGCGACGCGTTTCAGGCTGCCTATGCGTTGATTGTTGCGCGTCCGGAATCCGGTTCGTTGCGCTTTGCCTACGAACTGGCGCTCCCTCATTGGCGAAGTGTCGGTCTGAAGAGGTACCCATACCTCGTGTTCTATCGTCAACGGGCCGACCATATCGACGTGTGGCGCGTGCTGAATAAGCCCTGACTGTAAGCTATTGGTTGCCTTGGGAAAGCTGAGGCAAAAACTCCGCGAAACTGAGCGGAAACGAGACGAAATTTCTAAGGCTTGGCACAACCAGGGTCCGCGTTCCCTCGCGCTCCCACACGCCTGCCGATAGGTTCTGGGTCAGCATCAACACCGGAGAACCGCATGAAACGCCTCCTCATTCTCGGCGCCACCCTTGTCGCGCACTTTGTGACCCCTGCGCTGGCACAGGAGCCGACGAAGCTTCTCAACGCCTCCTACGACGTTTCCCGCGAGCTCTTCGTTGCCGAGAACGAGGCCTTCATCAAGCAGCATCCGGGCGTGACCATCGACCAGTCGCATGCCGGCACGTCGAAGCAGGCCCGCTCGATCCTCGAAGGCCTGGAAGCCGACGTCGTCACCTTCAACCAGACCACCGATATCGAGTTCCTGGCCAAGAACGGCTTTGTCTCCAAGGATTGGGCGAAGGCGTTCCCGAACAATGCCTCGCCTTTCTATTCCTTCCCGTCCTTCCTGGTGCGCAAGGGCAACCCGAAGAACATCAAGGACTGGTCCGATCTCGCCCGTGACGATGTTCACGCTGTCTTCCCCAATCCGAAAACGTCGGGCAATGCGCGCTACACCTATCTGGCGGCCTATGCCTGGGCCAAGGAGGCCTATGAAGGCGACGAGGCGAAGATCGAAGCCTACATTACCAAGATCTTCGACAACGTTCCGGTGTTCGACACCGGCGGCCGCGCCTCGACAACCACCTTCGTCGAGCGCGAAACCGGCGACGTCCTGATCACCTTCGAGGCAGAGACCCGCAGCATCGCCAAGCAGTATGGCGCCGACAAGGTCGAGGCCGTCATCCCGTCGGTCAGCCTGCTCGCCGAGTTCCCAGTCGCGGTCGTCGACAAGGTCGCCGAGAAGCACGGCACTCAGGCGCTCGCCAAGACCTATCTCGATTTCCTCTATACCGAGGAAGGCCAGCGCATCGCCGCCGAGTTCGGCCACCGCGTCCGCAACGAAAAGGTTGCCGGGGAATTCAAGGAACAGTTCCCCGACATTCGCCTCGTCAATGTCGACGACGTCTTTGGCGGCTGGAGCGAGATCCAGGCAGAGCACTTCGCCTCCGACGGCATTCTGGACAAGCTCTACGGCAGCCGCTGATCGCTCTTTAAACTCGCATTCAGTCAGCCCGGCAGACGAACCGTCTGCCGGGTTTCACCATGACATGACAAGGAAATGAACGCTTGAGACGCAATGTCCTGCCCGGGTTACGCCTGTCGCTGGGGGTGACGCTGCTCTATGTGAGCCTGATCGTCGTTCTGCCGCTGGCAGCCCTCGTGTTCAAGGCCGCAAGCCTCGGCCCTCTCGACTACTGGCAGATCGTCTCGTCGCCGCGGGCACTCGCAAGCTATCGCGTCACCGTGACGGCCGCCCTTGGCGCGACGCTCTTCAATCTCTTCTTCGGCCTGGCGCTCGCCTGGGTGCTGGTGCGCTACCGCTTTCCGGGGCGCCGCATCGTCGATGCCATGGTCGACCTGCCGTTTGCCTTGCCGACGGCCGTTGCCGGCATTTCGCTGACCGCACTTTTCACGACCAACGGCGTGTTTGGCTCAATCATCGAAAACTACGGCATCAAGGTTGCCTATACGCCTATCGGCATCATGATCGCCATGTGCTTCACCTCGCTGCCCTTCATCGTGCGCACGGTGCAACCGGTACTGGAGGATCTCGATCCGGCGCTGGAGGAGGCAGCCCAGTCGCTTGGCGGCTCGGACCTCGCAATCTTCCGCAAGGTCATTCTGCCGCTGCTGACACCGGCGCTTCTCGCCGGCGTCTCTTTGTCCTTCGCCCGCTCGCTCGGCGAATTCGGCGCGATCATCTTCATCGCCGGCAACCAGCCGATGTCGACCGAGATCACCGCGCTGCTGATCTTCATCCGGCTTGAGGAATACGACTATCAGGCAGCGGCGGCGATCGCGTCTGTCCTGCTGCTCACGGCCTTCCTCATGCTCGCGGTAACCAACTGGCTGCAGGCGCGGGCGCTGCGCTACACGCGGAGGTCTTGACCATGAGTTTCAAAAAGACCGTACGCACGCTGCCGCGGGTCGGTGACGGCCCCGTGTTCCGCCGCGCCCTTATCGGTATCGTGCTGATCATCGGCGCATTCCTCATTCTCGCGCCGCTGCTGATCATCGGCGTCGAAGCCTTTGCCAAAGGCTGGCAGGTCTATCGCGACACGATCCTGCATCCCGACACGCGCCATGCGATCATGCTGACCGTGCTTGCGGCGCTGATCGCCGTACCCATCAACACCGCCTTCGGCGTGGCCGCCGCCTGGGCGATCACCAAATTCGATTTCCGCGGCAAGGACTTCCTGCTGGTGGTGATCGAGATCCCGTTCTCGGTTTCACCGATCGTCGCGGGTGTTGCCTATCTCTTCGTCTACGGGCTGCAGGGCCTGTTTGGTCCGACACTTGATGCCTATGGCATCAAGATCCTGTTTGCCATTCCAGGCATCGTGCTCGCCTCGATGTTCGTCACCGCGCCGTTTGTCGCCCGGGAGCTCATTCCGCTGATGCAGGCCCAGGGGCGCGATCTCGAAGAGGCGGCCGTTTCCCTCGGCGCTTCCGGCTTCCGCACCTTCTTTTCGGTGACGTTGCCCAACATCAAGTGGGCGCTGCTCTACGGCGTCGTCCTTTGTAATGCGCGCGTGATGGGCGAGTTCGGCGCGGTTTCGGTCGTCTCTGGTAACATCCGTGGCCAGACCAACACCCTGCCGCTCCATATCGAACTGCTCTATCACGACTATCAGGCGGCGGGCGCTTTTGCGTCGGCGTCCATTCTGGCGCTCATCGCCGTCTTCACCATCATCGCCAAGGTCGCTCTGGAGCGCCAAGGGGCGGGCCGCGTCCGCCCAGTTGCCAATTCCGCGGAGAATGCATCATGAAGATCCGCCTTGACCACGTCGTCAAGACTTTCCAAACCTTCCGTGCCGTCAAGGACGTCTCCCTGGAGATCGAAAGCGGCGAGCTCGTCGCGCTGCTTGGGCCCTCCGGTTCTGGCAAGACGACGATATTGCGCATGGTTGCCGGCCTCGAATTCGCCGATGGCGGTCACATCTATTTCGGCGACCAGGATGCAACCGACATCCCTGTGCGCGACCGCGGCGTCGGCTTCGTGTTCCAGCACTACGCGCTTTTCCCGCATATGACCGTGGCGCAGAACATCGCCTTCGGCATGGAGGTCTCGAAGGTCAAGCGCGACAAGGCGGCCATCCATGCGCGGGTCGCTGAACTGTTGCGCCTGGTTCGCCTCGAAGGGCTCGGCGAACGGTTTCCGGCGCAGATCTCCGGCGGTCAGCGCCAGCGCGTCGCACTTGCCCGCGCGCTTGCCGTCGATCCAAAGGTCCTGCTGCTGGACGAGCCTTTCGGCGCGCTTGATGCCAATGTCCGGCGTGAGCTGCGACGCTGGCTGCGCGAAATCCATAGTGAGCTCGGCATCACCACGCTCTTCGTCACGCACGACCAGGAAGAGGCGCTCGATCTCGCCGACCGCGTGGTGATCCTGAAGGATGGCCATATCGTTCAACAGGGGACGCCGGAGGAGGTCTGCCGCGAGCCGAAATCGGCCTTCGTCATGAAGTTCCTCGGCGATGCCAACATGCTTCCCGCCGAGGTGCGCGATGGTCGGGCCTATGCCGATGGCGCGGTCATCGATGCCGCAGGGATCGCCGACGGCAAGGCCGAGCTTTACGCCCGGCCGGTCGATCTCGACTGGGCGGCGGGAGGCCCGGGTATCGCGGCCAATATCAGCCGGGTGATGGATCGCCCTGGCGGCCGCCGGGTGGTCGCGACGACGGAGCGTGGCGTGCCGCTGGAGTTGGACCTGGAGCCGGAGCGGATCGTGAAGGCCGGCGACACCGGTTACGTGACGCTGCGCCGGGCAACGGTATTTGCGATTTAGGCTGAGCGCGCGGCCAGCCTCTTGCCGCCGTCAGGCGAAGCGGAGGGCGGACCGAGCGCGCGCCTTGGCTGCTTCTTCTTCCCGGTTGCGTGGGGGCTGTGACGTCTCGAGCGCATCGAGCAGTTCTTGCGCGCATGCCGCAATCGAATTGACCGCGTGCTCGAACGCCGCTTCGTTCCGCTTGGACGGCTTGCTCGTTCCGCTTAGCTTGCGCACGAACTGCAGCGCAGCGTCATGGATCTCGGCGTTCGTCGCCGGCGGCTCGAAATTGAACAGGGGTTTGATGTTTCGGCACATGACGGGCTCCCGGTCCTCTTCGTTCTCGCTCCTGTCGAGGGCCGGATCTTAGTGCCCGTTCCTCGTCAGCGAAAGACCTTTACCGTCCGCTGCCTGCAATCCGACCGTTGGCCGGCTCCGCTCAGGAGTTCCGGCCGTTCTGTGCCAGGCGCATGCCGGCCGCGCGTCCGCCGCTCGGCACCACGACGATCTGCTTGACCTTGCCCTGCTTGAAGGCGGTCAGGAATCGCGGATAGTCGGCGAAGGCGACGCAGCCATGGGATTCCGCGCGCTTGCCGCGCAGCAGGTAGCTATGCGTCAGGAAGCCGTCGCGGCCGTGCTTGTTCCTTCCGTCGACCGGCAGCATGCGGATTGCCTCGACCCCGTGGAAACGCGTTTCGCGCATCCTGAGATTGTAGGTGTGCGGCGGGGTCGGTCCGGTCATTTTGACGTCGACGTAGCGCGGGTTGTCGGCCATCTTGCCGATACCGGAATGCGCCTCGAGCACACTGCCGTCAGGCATATAGACCTTGGCAGCGGTGATGTCGTAGACGGCGACCCCGTTGCCGGCCTTCGCTCCGCCGCCAAACATGTTACGCAACGCCTGGCCGAAACCGGTGCCGGCACTGTTCTCGGTCGGATCTTCCGGCCGTGCATAGGCAAGTTTCTGCTTCTTCGGCGCTTCGTCCGCGTCTGCCTTGGCTGTCTCTTCTTCCTTTTTCACCGCTGCGTCTTCCGCCTGCTTGGTCGCAGGTTTTTCGTCTTCGGCGGGCGGCTTTTCCGCTTGCGCGGTGCGGGGGCGGAATTGCGGCATGGGACCGACCGAGGGCGTGTCCTCATGGCTCGGCAGGGCGGCCGTGTCTTCAGCCTGGTCCTGGTCCGGTTGTTCGGCGAGATCGTCCTCGGACGGCGCCGTCAACAGAGCCGAAAAGGCGCTGCCTTCCACGTGGCTCTGTGAGAGGGTGGCGTAGGCGAGCTGGACCGGGTTCTTGGCAATGGCAACAGACGCCACCGGCGCGAAGCGTTCTGGCGCCGGGAGCTTTACCGTTGCGATCTGATGGTGAACCTGGGTAGCGGGAACGGGGTTGCTCGCGACTTTCTCGGACGAGAGAACAGCCTTTTTCACCGCGGCTGCAATCCGGGCGCTCTTGCCGATCGTTTCCGCATCTATCGGGAACAGGGCATCGTGCCCGAACCTCGCCTCGCTGGGAGCGAGGCTTGCGACCATGACGGGCTGCGCCGCGGCGGCGGCCACGAGCCGCGTCGCCTGGTTGGTTCTGGCGTGCTTGTCCCAGGCGCGCTCTTTGGTCGTCTCGGCCAAATGCAGCTGCGGCTTCGGCAGCAGGCGGCCGGAACCATGCGCGTAGGAACTGCCGATCGCGGCCATGCCGACAAGCGACCACGCAGCCGCGCCGACGAGGGCGGTGCCGCAGCAAGCGATCAGCAATGGGCGCAACAGACGGTGCAAAGACTGTGGGCGAATGATCTTACTCAACAACGCAAATCAAGCCAGATAATCTCACAAAGGCTCTCAGCCCGGCGAGCGAACGCCGCTGCGCGATTTCTGGATTGTCCCCTTCTTGACGACTGATGGACAAAAGATGGAGAAGTATGGTTAAATTTTGCTTTCCAACCGCCGAAATAGATCCCGGATCGATTTTTTTCCGCCGAAAAGGCCCATTTCGGCCGCTTTCCGGGCGACTAGTACTCGGACTACGCTCACACTTGCCTGTTGGGGTACTACGGATTGCAGCTCAGATGCGTCCGTTCTCAAAGGCCAGCCGGAAGCAGGCACCGCCGCTCTGTGAGGTGAGGATGCTCACGCGGCCTTTGTGTCGCTGCGCGATCTGCAGAACGAGATTGAGGCCGAGACCAGCGCCACGTTCGCGCGGCTTGAGGCGGTAAAAAGCCTCGAAGACGCGCTCGCGTTCCCCCTCCGGGATGCCCGGGCCGTCGTCGCTGACTTCGATCACGCCGTCCGGCTCGACCCGTACGAGGATCACGCCCTGGTTTCCGGCATGCTCGATCGCGTTCTGGACGAGATTGGTAACCGTCCGTTCAAGCGAGACTGCGTCGCCCTGTATCAGCGACTGCTCGGTGTTTTGTTCAAACGACAGGTCGTAGCCTTCGTCGATGGCGAGCGGAGCAAGGTCGGCAACGACGTTGCGGCAGAGCGCGACGAGGTCCACGGCGGTGAAGGGCCTGGCGTCGGCTTCCAGCCGTTGCAGATCGAGCAACTGCTCGGCAAGCGCTGAAATCCTTTCGCAGTCGGAGATCAACCGGTCGCGCTCCGGCCCTGAGGCGAGCAAGTCGAGCCGCGCCTGAAGAATGGCCACAGGCGTCCGCAGCTCATGGGCGGCGTCGAGAATGAAGCGCTGATGTTGGCCATAGGATTGATCGAGCCGGTGAAGGGCGCTGTTGATGCCGCGCACGAGCGGGCGGACCTCGCTCGGAACCGCCGTTTCGGCCAGCCGGTGGCTCCGGTGCGTAATGTTGATCTCATCCGTTTCGCGGGCGAGATCGGAGATGCCCCGGATCGCCCGGTTGACGATGCGGGGCACCGCGAAGATCGTGACGAGCGCGAGCAGCACCAGCATCGGCGCGACGAACAGGCGTGAGAACGAGAGGATGAGCGAAGGTTGGCTCAGAAGCGTTCCCTGTCCGAATACGGTGAAGCTGCCTTCCTCGTTTGTCATGCGCCGGATGACGGCGAGATAGTTCGATGGCGGGCCGTCGTCGCGGATGTCCGAATAGGTCATTCGGTCGAGGGCCACGGTCATGCCGCGGTAGATGTCCGGTACGTCGCCGGACTGAACGATCTCGCCCCCGTCGCTGCGCGCGATGAACCAGAAATGCGGTTGCTCGCGACGAACGCGTGCCAGTTCCGCGGTGTCAGCGAGTTCGAGCTTGCCGCTGGCACTCCGCTTGATCGCGCGGAACGCCGTCTCGACCGGGGCGGGACTGACGAGCGCGCCGCCTTCGTCAGCGACGACGAGCAGCGTGACGAAGGATAGGCCGAACGCAAGAAGCACCGCCAGCTGCAGAACCAGCAAGTGCAATGAGACGTTGCTTGAGAGACCGTGGCCAGAGCTTCCACACTATCCGCACCATGTTGTTGGACCGGCAACGCCGTTCGGCTGACGCTTTTATTGAGGCGGCATAGACCGGTGTCAGTAAAACCTTGCCGAGACGATTGTAAACGCGAGGTTGCACGGACATTACGCGGAAAGGGGGGGGGCAGCGAGCGGGCTCGACGATCGCTTGCGCCGTTACGGCTCAAGGCGTTGACTTGTCCCAGACCCTGGCGAAATCGACGAATGCCCTGAGCGCCGCCGGCATCTGGCGTCGGCCCGGATAATAGAGATAGAAGCCACCATAATAGGGGCACCAGTCTTCAAGGACGCGGACCAGCTTGCCCTCGTCGATGAGCGCGCGCACCTGGTCCTCGAAGGCAAAGGCGATCCCCGCGCCGAGAAGGGCCGCATCGACCATCATGTCCTGGTCATCGACGATCAGGGCACTGGTCACCTCGACCTGAACTTCGACACCGCCGCGCTCGAACTCCCAGGCATAGAGCCTTCCGCTGCCGAAGCGCAGTCCGATGCAGGACAGCGCCTTCAGATGCTCGGGAGCGGTCGGCCTTGCGTGGCGCTCGAAGAAGGAAGGTGTTGCCACGATCGCGGTACGCTGGCGCGGACCGATCGGGACGGCGATCATGTCCTGCGCGACGATCTCGCCAAAGCGAACACCCGCATCGAAACCCTCCGACACCATGTCGACAAGGTCGTTATCGACGACGATCTCGATGTTGACCTTCGGATGACTTTCGAGAAACCGCGCAACGATTGGCAGGAGAACCATTTTTGCCGAAGCGCGCGCCGTGTTGAACCTCAACCGTCCGATCGGCGCTCCCCGGAAATTGTTGAGATCGTCAAGGGCGTCCTCGATGTCGCGGAAGGCGGGCGCCACGCGGGCGAGCAGAAGTTCTCCCGCCTCGGTCAGCGCAACGCTGCGGGTGGTCCGGTTGAAGAGCCTAAGGTCCAGGCGCTCCTCAAGCGCCTTCAAGGCGTGGCTGAGTGCGGACGGCGTGCAGCCGATCTCGTCGGCGGCACGGCGGAAGCTCTGGTGGCGGGCGAGCGCAAGGAAAGGCGACAGGTCGGACGGCGATATGGTTCGCATTGATGAATGATATTCAACAACTCAACAAGAATCCAGTCGATTATCTCAGCAGACGTCTCGCAGTACAACCTTCCCAGCCGCCGACGATGGAGCGGCGAAACAAACCGGAGGTTCACATGCATACGTGGTTCATCACTGGCGCATCCCGTGGATTTGGTGCTCTTATCGTTGAAAAGGCCCTGGCGAAGGGTGATCAGGTGGTCGCGACGGCGCGCAATCCCAGGGCGATCGCGGACCGCTTCGGGGATCATCCCAATCTCCTGGCCGTCGCGCTCGACGTCACTGACGAGGCCCAGGCGCATCAGGCTGTGGGCCAGGCGATCGCGCGCTTCGGGCGCATCGACATCCTGGTCAACAACGCCGGCTACGGTCTCCTGGGCGCGGTCGAGGAAGCGACAGGTCCCGAGATTGAAGCGCTCTATCGGACCAACGTCTTCGGACTTCTGGCCGTGACCCGCGCGGTGCTGCCGCACATGCGCCGCCAACGCCATGGGCGGATCCTCAACTTCTCATCCGTCGGCGGCTACCGCAGCGGACCTGGTTTCGGCGTTTACTGCTCGACGAAGTTTGCCGTCGAGGGACTGACCGAGGCTTTGGCGGCGGAACTCGCGCCCCTCGGAATCTACGCGACGGCGATCGAGCCCGGTTATTTCCGCACGGATTTTCTCGACTCGACGTCACTGAGCATCAGCCCGATCGAGATCAGCGACTATGCGGAGACCGCAGGTGCCGTTCGCAGCAAGGCGAAGGAGATCAGCCACAACCAGCCGGGCAACCCCGACACGCTTGCGAACGTACTGATTGCGTTCGTCGATGCGGAGCAGCCGCCGGTCCGGCTTCCGCTTGGCAGCGACACGGTGGCTGCGATCGAGGCCAAGCACGCTTCGGATCGCGCTCTTCTTGCCCAGTGGCACACGGTTTCCGTTTCGACAGACTTCGAACAGGCCGTTTGAAACAGAGCCTGGATCGATTTTCTTCTGATCAGCAATAGATGCCGCCGGTACCGACTGCCCGGAACCATCCGGGGTTCGGTGCCGGCGATCCAATCCCCGCGTTTTCGCGCAAAGGCGCTTGTCGGGCTCTAAAACATGAGTATAAGAGACAAGTATTGGCGTGCGGCATCGGACGAGCCGCAGGTTTTCCCGCGAAGTTTGCATCATGTCTGAAGAAATCCACCCCCAAGACCGCCGTGGCGCGCTTCGCTAGGAAGGGTGGCTGATGGCAAGCTCTCTCAATCACTGGCTCGGTCTGCTCTTCAGGCGTCACCACAAGGAGGTGGTGCGCTACGCATCGCGCCTGATCGGCAATCGGGATGACGGTGAGGAAGTTGTGCAGAACGCCTATCTGCGCATGGTGAGGGTAGACCGCCGCAGCGTCGAGCACCCGCGTTCCTACCTGTTCAGGGCAGCGCGAAATGCGGCGATCGACTTTCGCATCAAGCTCGAGCGGGAGTGGTCGCGCCGGGTCGAATTGGACCAGGCAGACCGTCTGTCATCGTCGGACGATTTTGCGTTGCGGCTGGAATTTCGCGACAAGGTCGCAGCCCTTTCCGTTCTCTTGAACGAGTTGCCGGTGGCCTGCCGAACGGCCTTCATCATGAACAAGGTCGAGGGCCTTTCGCACCGCGAAATAGCCGAAACGCTGGGCATCTCGGTCAGCATGGTCGAAAAGCATATGCTGCGTGCCCTCAGCCAATGCCGCGACGTGCGACGCGAGCTGGACCATGTCTGACAAGGGGCGGCGATGAAACCGGCATCAGCGACAACGCAATGTCCCGCAAGGGACATCTCCGACGCGGCGCTCGCCTGGGTCGTCCGGCTGCATTCCGGCGAGGCGACCAGCGAGGATCAACGCGCCTATGATGCGTGGCGCGGACAAAGTGCCGAGCACGAGGCGGCGGCGATCGAAGCGGAAGCCTTGTGGGACGATGCGGCACACCTGCGCCGCGATCGCCAAACCGGTCTCGTCTATCCCGGCCGCGACACCGCGCTCCTTTCGCGCCGCCGTCTTCTGACCGGCGCGTTCGGCATCGCTGTTCTGGGAGGCGGGCTTGCCGCTTCGCGCCCCTGGCTGCGCATCCTCGGCTCCGACTATGCGACCACCACGGCAGAGACGCGTTCGATCAACCTGCCCGACGGGTCACGGGTGGTCCTCAACGCGCGCACTGCGATGGACGTGGATTTCGACGAACGGGCGCGCCGGGTGGTTCTGAAGGAAGGCCAGGCATTCTTCGACGTGGCGGCGGACGCACGACCCTTTCAGGTTGCCTCAGGTGAAACCATCGTCAAGGCCCTTGGAACCGCCTTCGACGTGGACGCCAATGCCGCCGATGGTTCGCTCGGCATTGCTGTCACCCGCCATTCCGTTCGCGTATCGCCAATGGCAGGCGGGGACCTCATGGGCGTTACGATCGCCGAGGGAGAGCGCGTGTCGGTCGGGAGTGACGGCGCCATCGGTAACCCTGTCGTGCAGGATCCGGCAATCGCACTCGCATGGCAGTCCGGCATGTATGTCGCCGAAAACCGCAGGCTCGGCGACGTCGTCGCTGCCCTTAGCCGCTATCACGGCGGCTGGATCGTCTTCAGCCACGACCGCTTGAAGTCGACATTGGTCAGCGCGGTGCTGGATCTCAGAACCCCTGACGCCTCGCTTTCAGCACTTGCGTCCGGCCTGCCGATCCGGGTCACGCGCATGACGCGCTTCGTGACATTGATCTCGGCGGTCTAGCCGGTTTCATTTTTTTTCGAACATCGTTGCGGGTTTTTGGGTGACGCCTCGTCTCGGCTTTTGAGGGGTGTGTCCTGCCAGCAGGAAGAACGATCCCTCGCTCACAGCATGGGAATAGGGATCAGATGTCCAGACAAACGGGGCGAAACAAACTTCTTGGCGCGGTCGTGGTCGCAACCACGGCGGTCGGTTCACTTCAAACGGCAATGCCGGCTCTGGCACAACAGGAACGGTCTGCCCGTTCCGGCGCCACCACCTTCGACATACCGGCGCAGTCCCTGACCGCGGCGCTTACGGCATTTGCGCGGCAGTCGGGGCTGAGACTTGCCTATTCGGCATCGCTGACCCAGGGGAAATCCGCGCCTGCCGTCAGCGGACCGATCCCCCCGGCAGAGGCGCTCTCCCAGCTTTTGTCCGGCAGCGGCCTCTCCTATAGCCTGAACGGCGGGACCGTCACGATCACCGAGCGCGTTTCCGGTGCGCACGCGGTCGGTGCGGCCAACGGCGAGACGATGCTTGCGCCGATCGTCGCCGGCGGCGGCATCATCAATCCGGTGGATGCGCCCTATGAAACGGCTGCGCCGACCGCCTACATCTCGCAAGAAAATATCGACCGCTTCCGCGGCTCGAGCCCGGCCGACATTTTCCGCGGCACGCCGGGCGTGCTTTCCGGCGAAGCGCGCAACGGCGCCGGCGCCGTCGACGTCAACATCCGCGGCATGCAGGGTATGGGCCGCGTTGCCGTCACCGTCGACGGAGCCAGCAATTCGGCCACGGTCTATCAGGGCTATCAGGGCATCTCCAACCGGACCTTCGTCGATCCGGATTTCCTGGGGGGCGTCGATATCACCAAGGGATCGGACGTCGCATCGAGCGGTATCTCCGGCACGGTGGCGATGCGCACGCTGGACGCCGGCGACATCGTGAAGGAGGGGCACACATTCGGCCTTCGGGTCAAAGGCGGCTTTGGCACCAACACATCCACGCCGCCGCCGGCCGGCACCACGGCGGGCTATGCCTGGCCGGGGGGCACCTGGGCGCCTCCGGTCGCAACGGCAAAAAGCGACGGAATGGACCGCCCCTCGTTCTTCGATCCGACCAGCGGCTCGGGCAGCATCGTCGGTGCGATGCAGGAAGAAAACGTCGACCTCCTTGCCGGTTACGCCTATCGCCGGCAGGGCAACTATCACGCGGGCACCAACGGACCCTCGGCAGTACCGGTCAGCATGGGACCGCGACCCTTCTGCTATGAGAGCGGCGTATGCCTGCCGCCCGCCCGGGGCTGGAAAGACTATATCGACAATATTGGCATCGCCAACTACCGCGCCGGCGAGGAGGTGCTGAACACCCAGCTCCAGACAAAGTCCTATCTCGCCAAGGGCACAGTTCGCTTCGAGAACGGTCACAGCCTGCAGTTCGGCTACAATGGTTTTCGCAGCGAGGCCGGCGACCTCCTGGCGTCGCGCCTGACCTCGGATCGGGGTCAGGCGATGCAGCAGGGCCAGACGGCGGGAACGAAGGTCGATGCCGGCACGCTTCGATACGGCTGGAAGCCTGACGACAACGACCTCATCGATCTCAAGGCCAATCTCTGGGCCACGCGGCTGGAGCTGCGCAATCCCCGGCGGAGCGGCGTGCTCTATCCGCAGCCCGGAGATTTCGGCCTGCCGGCCGATTTCCGCACCGGCTCCGACACCTTCATGTGGGGCGCCGATGTCGCAAACACGTCGGTTTTGACGACCGACTACGGCGGGCTCGACCTGACCTACGGCCTGTCGTTCCTGAGCGAGGATACGCGACCGAGCAAGTTCACACCGGAACTGGAGACCTGGCTCGACCTTCGCGATGGCACGCGGCAGGAGGCGGCGGCCTTCACTAAGGCTGCCTGGAAAGCCACCGATTGGCTGACGATCAATGGTGGCCTGCGCTACCAGCACTACTGGACCGAGGATCGAAATGCCCCCGAACAGGCCCGACCGGGCTACACCTACGACACAGCCCTCAGCGACGGCGGCTTCAGCCCCTCGGTGGGCGTGACGTTGGAGCCTTTCGACGGCACTCAATTTTATGTGAACTACTCGAGCGCACTGCGCTCGCCGAGCATCTTCGAGGGCGTTTCGGCCTTCACCATGAACGTCAATTCCAACCTGCGGCCGGAACGGTCGAGCAATTGGGAAGTGGGCACCAACCTGAGGCGCGAAGGCGTATTTTCGGCCGACGACCAGGCGATGATGAAGCTCGGCTTCTTCGACTGGAATGTCGACAACTACATCTCGCGCGAATGGTATACCGATCCGCGCGGGATCTCCGGCATGCGCATTCACAACATTGCCGGCGCGCACTTCCAGGGCATAGAACTGTCCGGTCGTTATGAACGCGGCGGCTTTACCGCCGAGCTCGCCGCCAACTACTACACTGACGTCGAGTTTTGCCGAACAGCGACCACTTGCGGACACAAGTCGCTCTATGCCGACTACGCCACCAACCAGGTGCCGCCGGAATACACGGTCGCGCTGACGCTGTCGCAGACATTCCTCGACGACGCCTTGACGGTTGGCGGGCGGATTTCTCGTACAGGATCGCGCGCGATCGGTCATGGCGACGTGACCGCGCAGGGCGCTTCCCAGTTCATCTCGCTGATCGACTGGAAGCCCTATACGCTGGTGGACGCGTTCGCCGAGTACCGGATCAACGAGACCCTGACGGCGAGCTTCCGCATCGAGAACCTGACCGACGCCTATTATGTCGATCCCTTGAGCCTGGTGCAGCAGCCCGGCCCGGGACGTACCTTCTACGCGTCGCTGAAGGCGGAGTTCTGAGCCCGCGAACCGCATGCCGTTCATGACCGCCCCGGCGCCGGCGCGGCCAGCTATTCGACGACTGCGGCGACGGGATTTTCGTCGCGGCCTCGCAGTGGTTTTTCCGGCATGAGATGAAAGAAGATGAGCGCCGCCGCCATCGCTGCGGCGCTCGCGATGAAGATATAGGTGAAGGGCACGGCCGAGGTAACCGTCGTGCCGAGCGGTTCCACCCCTTCGCCAGCAAGCGGCAGTCCGTTGCCAAGAGCGATCGCGCCGAATGCCGCGACGCCGAGGGCGCCACCGAGCGATCGCAGGAACGTCAGAACACCGGTTGCGACGCCAAGATGCGCCTGGTCGACGGCGTTCTGGACCGAAATCGTCGCCACCGGAAAGGTCATGCCCGAGCCGAAACCGGCGGCGAATGTCAGCATTTCGAGGACGACGAGCGAGGTCCGACCGGCGAGAGCAGCAAGGGCCGCCAGGCAAAGCAAGGCCAGCGCGCCGCCGACCAGCGCCATCCTCTTATAGTGAACGATGCGCGGTATCGTCCGCCCGCTGGTCGTCGCTCCACAGACGGTCCCAAGCAGCAGGCCGAGCATCACCACGCCCGAACTGCTGGCCGACAGGCCATGGAACGTTTGCGCATAGACGGGGATATAGACCGAGAGCCCGACATTGGCGCCCTGCGCCAGGAACATGGCGAGCGTTCCGTAGCGTACGATGGGATTGGCAAGCACTTCCAGCGAGATCAGCGGTTCGCTCGCCCTGCGCAGCCGCAAGGCAAAGGCGAACCAGAGCACGACGGAAGCGCCAAGCAAGCCGAGTATGACGGCGGAAAGCCATGGATAGCGGCTGCCGCCCCAGTTGAGCGCAAGCAGCAATAGCGAAGTCGCAGCGACGAGCAATAGAGCTCCGGCCCCGTCGATACGATGCGCGCGGGCGACGGTCGGCAGCTTCCTCAGCGGCTTGTTGATGATCGCCATCGCCACCAGCCCCAGCGGGATATTGATCCAGAAGATCAGCGACCAGTGCAGATGCTCGGCGAAGGTGCCGCCGAGCAGCGGCCCGGCGATGCTCGCGACCGCCCAGGTTCCCGATATCCAGGCGGCGTAACGCGCCCGTTCCTTGGGCGGTACGAGATCGCCGATGACGGTCTGCGCCAGCGCAAACAGGCCGCCGCCACCAAGACCCTGCACCGCACGGCCTACGATCAGTGTCAGCATGTTGGGCGCCAGCGCGCTTATCAGCGATCCCGCAAGGAAAATGATGATGGCCGCAAAGATCGTCGGCCGCCGTCCGTAGATATCCGAGATCTTGCCGTAAAGCGGCGCCATGGCCGTCGCGGTCAGGAGGTAGCCGGTCACGACCCAGGGCAGGTAGTCGCTATGTCCCAGCGCCTTGCCGATGGTCGGCATCGCCGGCGCCACGATCGTCTGGTCGAGTGCTGCCAGAAGCATGGAGAGAAGAACGCCGCCGATGATGACGTTCTTTTCCGGCTCGGAAAGGGCGGACCCCGTTGCTGCCATTGCATTTCGATGAAGCGTCTCAGTCATTCTTGCGGCCTGATTGCAATCCGACGTTTAGTAGTGCCGACGGCATTCAGAAAGGCTGGCATGCCGATAGTCAACCGCCTTGGCGATCAGACCGGACCGGCGCCTCCGATGCACCGCACGATGGTCTGCACGAGCGTAGCAGGATGCGGGGCTGTGCGGGGCGAAAACCTGCAGCCTGGGCTTGCTGATTTGACAAACTTTGCCAAAGTATGCCATGCTTGCCCGCAGGAAATGGAGACCGACATGGCGACGATGAACGTATCCTTGCCCGACCCGATGAAGGATTGGGTGGAAGCGCAAACGCGCACGGGCCGTTATGCCAACGCCAGCGATTATGTGCGCGACCTCATCCGCAGGGATCAGGAGCGAAATGACAAGGTTGCGGTGATGCAACGCTTTGTCGACGACGGTCTGAAGAGCGGCGTCGGGTCCCGCTCCAAGGACGAGCTCTTTTCCGCGGCGCTTACGCGCGCTGAAGTGCCGCGCGGATAATGGCGTTTCGGCTTTCCGTCGCGGCAGAAGAAGACATCATCGCGATCGCCGCAGATGGGGTGCGCCTTTTCGGCTCCGCCCAGGCGCGGCGATATCACGATGAACTCTTCGCCGTATTCGCCTTGATTGCCGCCAACCCGCGCATGGCGCGCGAACGCACGGAGCTGTCGCCGCCGATGCGCATCCATCCGTTCAAGGCGCATCTGGTCGTCTACCGGGTCGAGGCGGACGGCGACATCCTCGTCGTTCGCGTCCGTCATGGGCATGAGGACTGGATCAGCAACGCATTTTAAGCAGGGGACGGCGCCATCGGGCGCCGTCCCCTGTTGCTTCTCGGTCGCGAGGCAGTTGCCTGCGGCCGGTGTCAGACGCTCTTTCGCGTGACGAAGCGTGTTTCCAGATAGGCCTCGATCGCTTCGGATCCGCCCTCGGTGCCGTAGCCGGAATCCTTGATGCCGCCGAAGGGGACTTCGGGGAGCGCCAGACCCAGATGGTTGATCGAAATCATTCCGCTTTCGACCTCGCTTGCCAGGCGGTGGGCGCTGCGC
>NZ_LMJM01000046.1:0-74537 GCF_001429005.1 Ensifer sp. Root954 | reverse complement strand
CAGTTCAGGCAAGGGCCAAAGAGCCGATCACGCCAGCCAAGTCCGAGGGCATGACGCCGTAACGCAGTGAGCGAGCGTCCTTCAATCCTCATCGGGTGGAGAGGGACGGGGGAGGTGGCGGCGTCGTCTGCTTCTATGACCGGCATTACCCGTTTATTAAGACATGCAATCTATAGTTGCTTTCATTCTTGATTCTCGCGATGGCATGAGGCTGTGCGCACTCATTCGGCAGGCAGGTGCAGGAGCGCCGCCTTTGCCGCGGAGACCCACGCGTGACCACCATATCGCCGACGAGCAACGTTGCCTTGGAAATCCTCAGGCGAACAACGGCCGAGGCCGAGGAGAAAGCCGGTTCTGCCGACAGCGCGAACAGCATCCTCAAGGCTGCGAACGGCGTTTCAGCGGAGCCTGGCAGAGCAGCGACGCAGGCGCAGGGTGCAATCAACAACAGCATGCTGGAGCTGAAGGCAAGAGCCGACGCTTTTGTCGGCACGGCGCTGGAATTGCTGAACTCCGACCGTTTCAAATCCAGCGACCCCAATGTGAAGGCGGTGCTGAAGGACATCCTCAACGAGCAGGGTGAGATTTTCGCCGGCCGGGTCGAAGCTGAACTGCTCAACAATCCCGGTCTCAGGCACGAAGAGGCCATCGCCAATGCGCTGACTGCGACGGTGCGCGGCAATCGCAGCCGTTTTGCCGAAACCGAGATCGTGCTCGGTTATAAGCTGAAAACCGCCGGCGACCAGTTGCATTATGTTGCCGATGCCGAAGGCCATAGCTCCGGTCAGTTCTTAGCGGATGCCCAGAACGAAGCGCGTATCGGTCTCGACATCGCACAAAAGGCGCGCGCCAATGCGAAGGACGATGCGGCGCTCGCGGCGGCTCTGAAGGCGGAGGAGGAAGCCGAGCGGATTTACCGGCGAACGCAGCAGTCGGTGAGTGACTGGAACGGCTATTGGACAAAGAAATTCGGCTGGCCGGAGGCCCGGTGACGGTGCGATAAGGGATCGCCGCCCGTGACGGGATAAGACGCGATGGGCGGATCGTTGGACAGGTTGCTCCGAGCTCGACCCGAGACGCGCTTTAACGGTTTGCCTTTGGGCGCTTCACGCCCCGCATCAACGATTCCCGTGTCTCGCCTTGGTATCGTTCCGGCGCAGTGATCTGCGAACGAATTCGATGCGTTGAGGATATGCCAAGCACGTAGCGCCGTTCCGCTCTGCCGCTTGCGCTCCAATATCTTGAATTGCCGCGCGCCGTGATCGCAAACCGCTGCGCATTTTTCAGCGACATGGTTCAGCTTCCGGCGTCGCTCTTGCCGTCGGAAGGACCTTGGCTTCCCAGCTTTCCGTGATCGCGGTCGGAAAGCCACACCCGCGTCTCATCGAGGATTTCCGTCGACAGGTCGGGATCGTCGGTCATCCGCGCCAGGATAAGCGCGCCGATCATGGCCGCAGAACTGCCGATTGCCGCGCGACGCTTCTCATGATCATCCGTGCCCGGCGCGATCTTGCCGAACCGGGCGAACTGGCGCTTGAGGACGTCCGTCATCTCCGACCGTGCGGAACCGGGCTGGCGGCTCACCTCCGACGCAAGGGCTGCAAGCGGGCAGCCGTGGCCGAAATCGTCCCGATGCTCCGGCGAAAGATAACGTCGGGCGACGGATGCAAGATCCACCGTTAGCGGCTCGGTTTCTCCCTGCAGACCGGCCAATGTCTGCGCGATCAGATCCTCCTTCGACTTGAAGTAGCCGTAGAAGCCGCCATGGGTGAGGCCTGCCGCCTTCATGACATCAGTAACGGTGACGGATTCGAAGCCGCGCTCCCGGAACAGCTGTCCCGCCGCCTCCAGAATTGTCTTCTTGTTCTCTTCGACCTGCTTCCGGCTCACGCGCATCATCGTCTCCTGAAATTTCGATTGACAATATACATGATAGTCATCATATATCCAAATACATGATGGTTATCATGAATAAACTGAAGGAGCCCAATCGATGAGCAGGAAGCCAGTAGTCCTTGTAACGGGTGCCTCGACCGGCATTGGCGCCGTCTATGCGGAGCGATTTGCCCGTCGCGGTCATGATCTCGTTCTGGTCGCGCGCAATGCGGCGCGGCTCGACGCGCTCGCTGAGCGCCTCAAGAACGAAACCGGCGTGGCGGTGGATGTGGTCCCGGCGGACCTGACCGACGCACAGGACCTCGCCAAGGTCGAGCAGCGGCTGCGCGAAGACCGGAGCATCGGCGTGCTGGTTAACAATGCCGGGACGTCTATCCCCCGAGGCTTTCTTCAGCAGCAGAGCGAGGACATCTCGAAGCTGATCGCGCTCAACGTAACGGCAGTCACCAGGCTCGCGCATGCGGCAGCTCCGGGGTTTGCGGAGAGAGGCGAGGGGGCGATCATCAACATCGCGTCGGTCGTCGGGCTTGCACCGGAGATGGGCGCAACCGTCTACGGCGCGACCAAGGCCTTCGTGCTGTTCCTTTCTCAAGGCTTGAATGTCGAACTCGCCACCAAGGGCGTCTACGTTCAGGCAGTGCTGCCCGCAGCGACGCGCACCGAGATCTGGGATCATGCCGGCGTCGATGTCGAGACGCTCCCCGGTGTGATGGAGGTCGGCGATCTCGTCGATGCGGCGCTGATCGGCTACGATCGACGCGAGTTGGTAACCATCCCGCCGCTTCCGGATGCCGGCCAGTGGAACACCCTCGATACGGCACGACAGGCAATGCTGCCTAATTTTGCACAGTCGTTGCCGGCCGAGCGCTATCGGTCCGCTGCCTGACCGGTCCACGCACGGAGCGGGCGTTTGGCGTCCGCTCCGAACGCCTGCACCTGCTGAGACGGTCGATGCTCGGGTCTTTCCGCTTGGGCACAGCAAGCCACATCGTTTCCACGGTTTGCCTCAAAGGCGTTTGCCAAGCGCCCTCAGGCTGCTTAGAAATTGAGGATCAAAAATTTCGCAAGGCCGACCACTACGTCCCTGTGCGAAAATCCTCCCTCGAAACGATGTTGATGGTGCGAGCCGATGAAAAGATTCAATCTGGGACCAACCGACCTTTCCGTTTCCTCTGCCGTACTCGGCCTGATGCGGATTGCCGATCTCAGCGATGACGCCATAACCCGACTCTATGGCAAGGCACGGGACGTCGGCATCAACGTCTTCGACCATGCCGATATCTATGGCGGCGAGCTGCATGCCTGCGAGCGCCGTTTCGGCGATGCGTTGCGGCTGAAGCCGGCCGAACGAGAGCGGATCGTCATCCAGAGCAAGTGCGGGATCCGTCGCGGCTATTTCGATTTCTCCAAAGACCATATTCTGCAGTCGGTCGATAGATCGCTTGCGGCGCTGAAGACCGACTATCTCGATCTTCTCTTGCTGCATCGCCCGGATGCGCTGGTGGAACCGGAGGAGGTCGCGGACGCCTTCGAGAAATTGCAGGCGGCTGGCAAGGTCCGGTATTTCGGCGTCTCGAACCACACCCCGCGGCAGATCGATCTTCTGAAGACCGCCGTCCGCCAACCGCTCGTCGCCAACCAGATCCAGCTCAGCATTGCGCATGCGCCTTCGGTCGCCTTCGGAATCGCCGCCAATATGGCAGGTCTCGAGCAATCGATCGATCGCGACGGGGAAGTGGTCGTCTATTCGCGCATCAACCGCATGACGTTGCAGGCCTGGTCACCGTTCCAGCAGGGTTTCTTCGGCGGCGTCTTCGTCGGCGACGAGAAGAACTTTCCGGAACTCAACCGGTTGCTGGACGAACTCGCGGGCAGGTACGGGGTATCGGCTTCCGCGATCGCCTATGCCTGGATCGCCCGCCATCCGGCCAACATTCAGGTGGTGCTTGGAACGACAAGTCCCGAGCGTTTGGCCGATATCGCGCCCGGCGCCGACATCACGCTGTCGCGCGAGGACTGGTATCGTCTCTTCACGGCGGCAGGACACGTGCTGCCCTGACCTCGTTAGGTCTGCAGACCATTGAAAAGGCCCGCTCGGATCCGAGCGGGCCTTTTATGTTTTGGGGGCGGATGCCGATGGCTTAGCTGCGCGGCTTCAGGTTTTCCGGATCGTAGAGCGGCTTGTAGCCGACGCCGACAACCTCGACCGGATAGGTCTCGGCAAAGTATTCGACGTTGAGCTTGCGGCCGACCTGGCAATGGGACCAGGGCAGATAGGCAAGCGCGATGTTCTTGCCGATCGTCGGGCCAAAGGCGATCGAGGTGGTGTAGGAACGGCGGCCCAGTTCATCGACCAACACCTTGCCGGTTTCCGGATCCATCACCGGCAGGGTTCCGACCGGATAGCGCTTCACGCCGTTCTTGTCGGTATTCTCCGTCATGACGAGCGTGCAGAGCATGGCCGGCTGATGTTCGCGCGCCTTGTATTCGAGATGCTTGGCCTTGCCGCGGAAGTCCACGTCCTTGACCTTTGGGCGGGCAAGGTCGGCTTCGATCAGGTTGTACTGGGTAAGCAGGTCGGCGTTCTGCAGGCGCAGGCTCTTTTCCATGCGGCGCGAGTTCGCATAGGTTTCGACGCCGAAGGCCATGACGCCGGTCGAGCGCAGCGCGTCCCAGACGGCGAGACCGTCCTCGTACTTCATGTGCAGTTCCCAGCCCTGCTCGCCGACATAGGAGATGCGGAAGGCGGTGACCTTTTTGCCGGCGATCTCGATCGGCTTGATCGCGGCGAAGGCGAAGTTCTCGATGTCGAGGCCCAAGGGATCGGCAACCACCTTCTTCAGCGTCTCACGGGCATTGGGGCCCCAGATGCCGATGGTGATGAACTTCTCCGAGACGTCGGTGATGGTGACGTCAAGGCCGCGATCTTCGGCGACGCGGCGCATGTACTGGAAGTCGCGCGGGCCGGCGTCGGCGCCGTTCACCAGGCGGCAGCGGTCGGCCATGCGGAAGACGGTGAAGTCGGCCCGTACCATGCCCTCGTCGTCGAGGAAGTGGGTGTAGATGCCCTTGCCGATGTTGCCGTCGCCGCCGACCTTGGCGGCGCACAGCCATTCTAGCAGCTCGACATGGTCAGGACCTTCGATGTCGACCATATGGAAGTGAGAGAGGTTGACGATGCCGCAGTCCTCGCTCATCGCCAGATGCTCGGCGTTGGAGACGCGCCAGAAATGGCGGCTGTCCCACTCGTTTTCACGTACCGGCACGCGGTCGCCATACTTCTCCAGAAGGTGCTCGTTGGCAGCGTAGCCGTGGGCGCGCTCCCAGCCGCCGAGTTCCATGAAATAGCCGCCGAGTTCCTTTTCGCGCTCGTAGAAGGGCGAGCGCTTGACGTTGCGGCCGGTGGCATAGGGTTCGCGGGTGTGCACGGCGGGGTAATAGATCTTCTGCGCCGCCTCGAAGCAGCGGCCCTCGATGAACTTTTCTTCCAGCTGGTGCGGATAGAAGCGGGAATAGTCGATCGAGGCGTGGTCGATCTCGGTGCGGCCGTCTGTCATCCAGTCGGCGATCAGCTTGCCATAACCGGGGCCGTCCTTCACCCAGATGGCGACGCAGTACCACAAGCCGCGCACCTTTTGGCTCTCGCCGCAGGAGGGGCCGCCGGCGGCCGAGACCTGCAGCAGGCCGTTGAAGGAATGGCTCTCGTTGTAGCCGAGTTCGCCGAGGATCGGCGTCAGTTCCATGGCGCGCTCGAGCGGCTCGATGATCTGTTCCATCTCCAGGTCGCGCTGCGAAGGCGACAGGCGCGCCTCGTGCTTTTCAAGAATGTTGCGCGGATGGCAGAGGCGCGGATTCGTGGTCTCGTAATAGCCCCACTCGATCTGGCCGCCCTCGGTTGTCTTCGGGTCGCCGGTGTCGCGCATGTAGGCCGAGTTGCCCTGGTCACGCAAAAGCGGGAAGCCGATCTCCTTGCCGGTGCCTTCGAATTCGTTGTACGGGCCGAAGAAGGTGAGCGGATGGTCGACCGGCATGACCGGCAGGTCTTCGCCGACCATTTCAGCGATCAGGCGACCCCAGATGCCGGCGCAGACGATGACGTGGTCGGCCATGATCGTGCCGCGATGGGTGACGACGCCCTTGATGCGGCCGTTTTCGACGATCAGCGACTTTGCCGGCGTGTTGCCGAAGACCTGCAGCTTGCCCGACTTTTCCGCCGCATCGACGAGCTTGCCGGCAACCGTTTGCGAGCGCGGGATGACGAGGCCGGCATCCGGGTCGAACATGCCGCCCATGACCTGATCTTCTTCGATCAGCGGGAACATCTTCTTGATTTCAGCCGGCGAGACATAGTGGGCGCGGGTGCCGAAGGCCTTGGCGGAGGACAGCTTGCGCTTGATCTCTTCCATCCAGACATCGTCGCCGGTGCGCGCCACTTCCAGGCCGCCGATGCGGGCGTAGTGGCCCATTTTCTCGAAGAAATCGATCGAATACTGCGTCGTCCAGACCGAGAGATAGTCGTGGCTGGTGGTGTAGCAGAAGTCCGAGGCGTGTGCGGTCGAGCCGATATCGGTCGGTACGCCCGACTTGTCGATGCCGACGATATCGTCCCAGCCGCGCTCGATCAGGTGGTGCGCGATCGAAGCACCGACGATGCCACCCAGCCCGATGATTACGACTTTCGCCTTTTGCGGAAACTCTGCCATTGATTGCGACCCTAGTTGGATTGGATGCCGGATTTTAGGGCCTGATCCGCCCCGACCAGAGCCTGTCTACGACATTCTCATCAAACTGCACGACCAGAGCCGAGCATTTTGCGGTTCGCCGAACGAGAGCTGTCGAGACGGTCATGCCACTGATTTCGTGAGAAAAAGCGCCTCTCAGCGCCAATCTGATTTCATCTAGCATATCGCAAATGGCGACGCATCCGAATGCGTCATTGCGATCTGCCTGCTTTCCAGTGATCGCGGCGTTGGCCACGAAAGATAATCCCATCGGGTAAGATTGACAGCGATGCATGATGTTAATAAGTTCGGTAACAGAACGAATTAAAAGAGGTCCCCGTGAACGACAGCTTGCGCATCTCCCGGAAGTTCTCCCAGCGCTCCGTCATGGAGGCGATCGTCCAGGGCGGTCCGATTTCGCGTGCGTCGATCTCGAAGCAGACCGGCCTTTCCAAGCAGACCATTTCGGAGATCGTCCGCGGCCTCGAAGAAGAGGGTTGGGTGCAGGAGACGGGGCGCACCAGCGGCCATGTCGGGCGCACTGCCGTCACCTACGAACTGGTGTGCGATGCCGCCTTCATCATCGCCGTCGACCTCGGTGGCACGAAGGTGCGCGTGGCGATCACCGATCTCGCCTGCCAGATCTTTGCCGAAGACACGGCGCCGACCGATCCGCGGGGCGGCCGCTTCGTCGTAGAGCAGATCGCTGCCATGGCCTTTGATGCGGCAGACCGACAGAAGATCGCTCGCGAGAAGATCCGGCTTGCGGTGGTAGGCGTTCCCGGCGCGCCCTGCAGCGAGACCGGCCGTGTGTTGCTTGCGCCGAACATTGCCGGTTTCGACACGATGGATGTCGTCGGCGCCTTCGAAGAGGTGCTCGGTTTTGGAGCCATGCTCGAAAACGACGTCAATCTTGCCGTCCTTGGCGAAAACTGGCTGGGCCAGGGGCAGGGGATCGACAACCTCGCCTATGTGGCGCTGGGCACCGGCGTCGGCAGCGGCCTGATGGTCGGCGGCCATCTGGTGCGCGGCGTCAGCAATGCGGCCGGCGAAATGGGTTTCCTGCCGCTCGGCGCCGACCCGTTCGAGGCGGAATCGCTGCGCACCGGCGCCTTCGAGCGCGCGGTTGCCTCGCATGGCATGGCGGAACGTTACGCGGCGCTTTCGGGCAAGACCGTTGCCGTGCCCACCATCTTTGCCAAGGCAGAAGCGGGCGATGCGGCAGCGCTGACGGTGCTGGATGACACTGCGCGGTATCTGGCAGCCGGCGTTGCCGCGATTGCCGCGATCGCCAACCCGCAGAAGGTCATCCTGGGCGGATCCATTGGGCTCCGGCCGGAAATGCTTGAGCGGGTAAAAGCGTTCTTGCCGCAGTGCTTCCCCTATCCGGTCAATGTGGAGACCGGTGAACTCGGCGCGCGCGCCGCGATCATCGGGGCGGCGGCGATCGGGCTCGGTCAGTTGCACAACACCCTGTTCGGGGTCGATGCGCCCGATGGCCGGATTTCGCTGCCGCGGGCAAACGTCAACGCGCTTCGGGAGGCGATGTGATGACGATGAATGACGGCTTGGTCGAGCGCTTGCGAGCGGTGCTTGATCGCGAGACGGCGATTGATCTTTTTCGTGGCGCCATCGGGCGTGAGAGCATTACCGGCAACGAGGCGAATTTCGTCGCCTTTCTGGCCGAAACGATGCAGCGCCTTGGCCTGGAAGGCTTGAAAACGGCGGAGTTCCTGCCGGGTCGGCCGAACGTCTGGGCGGAGCGCAAGGGTCGCGGCAAGGGGCCACGCCTGCTGTTCATTGGCCATACGGATACGGTGCATGTCGACGGCTGGCGCGAGCATTGGGCCGGTACCGAGCGCGAGGATCCCTTCGCTGCACCGATCATCGACGGCGCGGTCTGGGGGCGCGGCTCGGGCGATCTGAAGGCAGGCATCTGCGCTTCGCTGGCGGCGCTGTCGCTGCTCGACAAGTCCGGCGTTGCGTTGGCCGGGGACGTGGCCTTTGCCTTCGTCGGCGACGAGGAAAGCGGTCAGCCGGGGACCGGTGTCTCCGCCGGTATCAAGGATCTGGTCGAACGCATCGAGACCGGTGACATCGTCCGTCCGGACTTCGTCGTCTATGTCGAGCCGACACGGCTGTCCGTCTATCCGGCGCAGATCGGATTTTTCATCGCCGACATCACGATTACAGGCAAGTCCGCCTATTTCGGCGTACCCGAACTCGGCAAGGATGCATTGCGCGCCAGCCACGCGGCGATGTCGGCTCTCTGGAAACACTCCGACGAGATCGCCGCGCGGGCCGAGCACAAGCTGATCGGTCGCAGTTTCCTGCTGATCACCGGCCTTGCCGGCGGCGGCTACATCGCCGTGCCCGAGCGTTGCACACTGTCGCTGATCCGCAAACTGTTGCCAGGGGAATCGCTGGACACGGCGGCGGCCGAGATCGAGGTTGCGGTGCGCTCGGCGATCACCGATCCGGAAATCACGGTCGAGTTTTCCTATCCGGCCGGCCGCGACCATGCGCTTGGCGGCACGGCGGCTGAAATCGACGAAACGGCGGGCGAAGTCGGTGCGCTATCAGCCGCCATGGCCGAAGCCATGGCTGGGCGCGGCGTCATCGAAGGCGCGCCCTTCTGGTCGGAATCGCCATTCTTCGTCAACCGCTTGGGTGTGCCTGCCGTCTATTGCGCGCCCGGCGACATCCGCAATTGCCATACCTACGAGGAACGGGTCGAGGTGGAGGAATACCTCGCCGGGATCGTCGGATTTGCCGCCTTCATGGCGCGCTACTGCGGCGTCATGGACTGAACTGCCAAACAAGAGGGAGAACAACAATGCTTCTGAAGAAATTGATGGCTGCCGCACTCGTCAGCGGTTTCGTGCTTGCCGCAAACGCCGCCTCTGCCCAGACGGTCGGTCCGTCCGGCGAGAGCGCGACGCCGAGCGCCGATGTCGCCCTGACCGATGCCGATATCGGCGCGCTCAAGGGCAAGGGCTACAAGGCGGCGCTGCTGTGGCATACCTCGTCCGACTTCACCAACGCCGTTTCGGCCGGTGCCAAGGATGAGTTTGCCCGCGCCGGCGTCGAGATCGCGGTGACGACGGATGCCGGCTTCGACGCTGCCCGCCAGCGCAGCGATATCGAAACCGCGCTTGCCGCCAAGCCGAACGTCATCCTGGCGCTGCCGCTCGATCCGGTGACCTCGGCCGAAGCATTCCGCCAGGCAGTGACCGATGGCAGCAAGCTCGTGTTCCTCTCCAACCTGCCGAGCGGCTATAAGCAGGGCACGGACTATGCCTCGATCGTTACCGACGATCTCTTCCAGATGGGCAAGCAGGCGGCGGATGCGCTGGCCAAGGCGATCGGCGGCAAGGGCAAGGTTGGCTACATCTTCCACGATGCCAGTTACTATGTGACGAACCAGCGCGACCAGGCCTTCAAGTCGACGATCGAGAAGGACTATCCGGATATCAAGATCGTTGCCGAGCAGGGCATCTCAGACCCGGCACGTGCCGAGGAGCTGGCAAGCGCCATGCTGCTGCAGAACCCTGATCTCGACGGTATCTACGTGACCTGGGCCGAGCCTGCCGACGGCGTGCTCTCTGCCCTGCGCTCGAGCGGCAATACGAAGACCAAGATCGTCACGCTCGATCTTGCCGAACCGGTCGCGCTCGACATGGTCAAGGGCGGCAACGTCACCGCGCTTGTTGCCGACAAGGCCTATGAGCTTGGACGCGCCATGGCTGCGACCGGCCTGAAGTCGCTTCTCGGCCAGCAGACGCCGGCCTTCGTCGTTGCCCCGGCTTTGACCGTCACCAAGGAAAACGTCGCGGACGGCTGGAAGCAGTCGCTCAACCGCGATGCGCCGCAGTCGGTGCTCGACGCGGCCAAGTAATCAGGTGGCCGCCGGGAGAGAGGACGCTTCCGGCGGCGTCATTCCTAAAAGGGAGGCAGATATGCACAGGGCAGTGAGACATTTCGCGTTGCTGGCAACGGTCTTTGCCGCGACATCCGGCTTTGCCGCTGACGGCAAGACCACGGGTCCGCATGGCGAGACGCCGACGCCGGCGGGCAGCCTGACGCTGACGGCGGAGCAGGAACAGCAGATCAAGGACGGCAAGTTTACCGCAGCGCTCGTCTGGCACGAGATGAGCGAATACACCAACGCGGTCAACAGCGGCGCCCAGGACGAGTTCAAGCGCCTCGGCGTCGAGGTGGTCGCACAGACCGATGCCGGCTTTGATGCAGCCCGCCAGAAGGCGGATGTCGAGACGGTGCTTGCCAAGAAGCCCTCGATCATCCTGTCGCTGCCGGTCGACCCGGCAAGCGCCGCCGTGGTTTACGATCCGGCACGCACCGCCGGTTTGAAGCTCGCCTTCGTCGACAATTCGCCGGCCGGTTACGAACACGGCAAGGACTATGTGACGATCGTCTCGGACGACCTTTTCCAGATGGGCAACAAGGCGGCCGTTGCCATGGCGGATGCGCTCGGCGGCAAGGGCAAGCTCGGTTATATCTATCATGACGCCGACTTCTACGTGACCAACCAGCGCGATGGCGCCTTCAAGTCGACGATCGAGCAGGACTATCCCGACATGAAGATCGTTGCCGAGGCCGGCATGGCCGATCCGGCCCGCAGCGAGGAAATCGCGCAAGGGATGATCACCCAGAACCCGGATCTCGACGGGATCTATGTGACCTGGGCGGAGCCGGCACTGAGCGTGCTTTCGACGCTGCGCGGCGCCGGCAACAGCCACACCAAGATCGTGACGCTCGACCTCAACGAACCGGCAGCACTCGACATGGTCGAGGGCGGCAACATCGCAGCTCTGGTCGCCGACGAAGCGTACAATATCGGTGTCACCGCAGCGCGCGCCGCGGCAGGGTCGCTGGTCGGCAAGAAGGCCGAGCCTTTCCTGGTGGTCGACTCGCTTGCCGTGACCAAGGCGTCGGTCGCCGACGGCTGGAAGAAGTCTCTGAACAAGGATGTGCCCGCGACGATCGCGGATGCGATGAAGTGATGAAATGATGCCCGCTGCATGCGTCCCAAATCGTCGTCGATTTGGGACAACACATGCAGCTTTTCATAGTGCTGCGGCGACCTTTGCGCGTCTGACCAGACCCGCGGCGCCGTAGTGCGGGGGGAGCTTTCCCCCTGCCTTCGGAGGAAGAATAATGTCCAGTGCCCATTCCAGCGCGAGCGGCCAGCCGGCGAGCCTCGTCAGTCGCCTCAACCTGCAGCAATACGTCGTCTATCTCGGCTTCCTGGCGATCTTTCTGTTCTTCGCCATCGTGCTTCGCGACAGCGGGTTTCTGACGGTTCGCAACCTGTCGAACATCATGCTGCAGACAGCACCGGTGACGATCATGGCGATCGGCCTCGTCTTCGTCATGTCGGCCGGTGAGATCGATCTGTCGATCGGCTCGACAGTTGCCGTCTCGGCACTGGCGGCGGCGGTGACGATCAACGAATACGGCCTGGTGGCTGGCGTCGTCGCCGGTATCGGCGCCGGCGTGCTGATCGGGCTCCTGAACGGCGCACTGGTCGCCTATGTCAAACTGCCGTCCTTCCTGGTGACGCTGGCGACGCTCGGGCTTTTTGCCGGCGTCTCCCGCTCGATGACGAACCTGCGCTCGATCCCGGTGACCGACAGCACCTTTACCGGCTTTTTCGGCTCCGGCTCGTTCCTCGGCGTGCCTTCGCTGATCTGGTGGACCCTCGTTGCCGTCGTCTGCGGCCATGTCATCTACCGCGAAACCCGCTTCGGCGCCCATGTGCTGGCGACCGGCGACAACAGCCGGGCAGCGAGCGTCTCCGGCATCAGCGTGCCGCGCATTCGGCTGGCCGTTCTGATGATCAGCGGCGGTCTCGCCGGCCTTGCGGGCCTGCTTTACGCCGGTCGCCTGCAGGCGGCGAAGTATACGCTTGGCGAGACCGACCTGATGACGGTGATCGCCGCCGTCATCGTCGGCGGCACGTTGCTCAACGGCGGCAAGGGCACGATCATCGGCGCGCTCGTCGGCTCGCTGATGATGGGCATGCTCAACAATGGCCTGATCCTGATGGGCCTTTCCGTATCCGACCAGATGATCGTTCGCGGTCTCATCATCCTCGCTGCGGTCGCCGTGTCGCTGCGCGAAAAGTCCCGCTGAAGGAGGATTTCATGTTTCTCGACGTTCTGCGCCGCCGCAACCCGGCATTCATCGAAGCGGCCATGAGCCTGCACCAGCAGGGCAAGCTCCCGGCCAACGCCTATGTGCTCGATCTCGACACGGTCGAGGCCAATGCGGCGATTATGAGCAACGAGGCCCATCGCCTCGGCCTGAAGACCTTTGCGATGACCAAGCAGGTGGGCCGCTCCAGTTCCTTCTGCGAAGCGGTCAAGCGTGGTGGCATTGACCGTTCGGTTGCCGTCGACATGGCCTGTGCCCGCGCCACCCACAAGGCGGGCCTGAAGGTCGGCCATCTCGGCCACCTGCAGCAGGTCGCGCGCCACGAGGCGGCTGCCGCAGCGAAAACCTTCCGGCCGGACTATTGGACGGTCTTCAACGGCGAAAAGGCTGCAGAAGCGGCGGCTGGCGCACATGCAGCCGGCTATCGGCAGGATCTGCTCGCCCGTATCCGGGCGGAAGGTGATACCTTCTACCGCGGCCATGAAGGCGGGTTCGATGCCAGCGACGTTGCCGCGGTGGCGGACCGTCTCGATGCGCTCGACGGTGGCCGCTTTGCCGGCATCACCACCTTTCCGGCGCTGCTCTTCGACCATGAAAGCCGCAAGGTGAAGCCGACACACAATCTCGCGACGCTCTCGAAAGCTGCCGAGGCGCTGGCCAAGGCCGGCCGCAACGGGATCGAGGTGAATGCGCCGGGTACGACCTCCAGCGTCATGCTCCCGGCCCTTGCCGAAGCGGGCGCGACGCAGTGCGAGCCGGGCAACGGTCTGCACGGCACCACCGCACTGCACGTGATGGAAGATCTGCCGGAACTGCCGGCGGTACTCTACCTCACCGAAGTTTCCCATCTCTCGGGCGGCAAGGCCTATTGCTTCGGCGGCGGCTTCTACATCGACCCGATCTTTCCGGATTACGACGTCAAGGCGATCGTCTCTGCCGACCCGACGACTTCGGCGTCGGCGCTTCGAAGCGTCGAAGTACCGCCCCCCTCGGCGATCGACTATTACGCGATGATCGACGCCAGCGGCGCGGCGGCGCCGAAGCCTGGCGATACGGCGGTGTTCGGCTTCCGCGGGCAGGCCTTCGTCACGCGGGCCTATGTCGTCGGCGTGTCGGGTATCTCCACGGGCGCGCCGAAGGTGGAAACGATCGAAAACGGTTTCGGCGAAACCGCGGCCTGGCCGGTTTGAGGGGTGACGTCATGAACGTGAACACGAATTCTGCACGCGAGCCGGTCCTCAAGCTGAAGGACATCCGCAAGACCTTTGGCGGCGTCACCGCGATCGAGAACTTCTCGCTGGACGTCCGTCCGGGCGAGATCGTGGCGCTCGTCGGCGACAACGGCGCCGGCAAGTCGACGCTGATCAAGATCATCTCCGGCGTTTACACGCCGACCTCGGGAACGATCACCATCGAAAACCAGACGGTGGCGATGTCGAACGCCACGATGGCGCGCGCCCATGGCATCGAGGTCGTCTATCAAGACCTGGCACTTGCCGACCAGCAGACGGTCTATATGAACATGTTTCTCGGCCGCGAGCCGGTAAACCGTTTCGGCCTGCTCGACCGTCGCCGGATGATTTCCGAGACGGAAACGCTAGTGAGGGAACTGGATGTCCGCATCCCCTCGGCCCATGCGACGATCCGCGACCTCTCGGGCGGCCAGCGCCAGGGCGTCGCGATTGCCCGCGCCACCCATTGGGCGAGCAAGCTGATCCTGCTCGATGAGCCGACGGCAGCACTCGGCGTTGCCGAAACCGCCAAGGTCGAGGGGATCGTCGAATCGCTGAAAAGCCGCAACATCGGCGTACTGATCATCAGCCATAGCCTCGATCAGGTGTTCAAGCTCGCAGACCGCATCTGCGTTCTGCGCCGCGGCAAGCAGATCGGCATCCGTGAGACGGCCAAGACCGACAAAAACGAGATCATCGCGATGATCACCGGGCTTCAGCAACACTGAGGCGGATGTGTCCAGCGGTGCCGCCATTGGGGCGGCGCCGGTTGGCAATCATGGTGCGGCGCCGAAGAAGGTGAGGCGGGTGAAGAGCACGTAGTGCGATTCCGAGACCATCAGCGCCACGAAGACCAGCACCAGCAGCGGCGGCAGCAGGATCGCGTAGATCAGCGCCAGCCGTTCCCAGGCCATGTGCATGAAGATCGCGACGATCAGCCCTGCCTTCAGTACCATGAAGATCAGGATCAGCGACCACCGGAGATAACCCTGCAGCCCGACATAGTCGACGAGGTAGGAGAAGGTGCTGAGCACGAAGAGCAGCAGCCAGACGACCAGATAAAGACCGATCGGGTGTTGCTGGTGCGTTTGTGCGTGGCCTTCTACTTTTGCTGCCGGTGCCGCGTGGGTGTGAACAGTCGTTTCCGTCATGGCCATGCCTCACCACAGATAGAAGAATGCGAAAATGAAGACCCAGACGAGGTCGACGAAGTGCCAGTAGAGGCCGGTGATCTCGACGATCTCGTATTGTCCTCTTCGGCTCGTGAAAAAGCCACGCCGTTCAGTGTCGAAATCGCCGCGCCAGACTTTTCGCGCGATGATCAGCAGGAAGATGACGCCGATCGTGACGTGGGTGCCGTGGAAGCCGGTGATCATGAAGAAGGTCGAGCCGAATTGGGCAGCACCCCAAGGGTTGCCCCAGGGACGCACGCCCTCGGTGATCAGCTTCGTCCATTCGAACGCTTGCATGCCGACAAAGGTGGCGCCGAAAAGGGCGGTCAGCAGCATCAGCAGAGCGGTCTTCTTGCGATCGCGCCGGTAACCGAAATTGACGGCCATGGCCATGGTGCCGCTCGAGGTGATCAGCACGAAGGTCATGATGGCGATCAGGATCAGCGGCACGTCCGAGCCGCCGATGTGCAGGGCGAAGACCTCGCTCGGATTGGGCCAGGGAACGGCGGTCGACATGCGCGCCGACATGTAGGCGATGAGGAAACAGCCGAAGACGAAGGTGTCGCTCAAGAGGAAGATCCACATCATCGCCTTGCCCCAGGAGACGTTCTTGAACGTCCGCTGGTCGGAGGCCCAGTCGGCGGCAAAGCCGGCAAGTCCCGCGGGGCGATGGAGCGGTTCTCGGACAGGCGAATGTGTCTCGGCGGACATGCCTTGCCTCCTTCAAGTCAAGAGGGACCGGCAGAGCTCGACGAAGTCGTTGGCCCAGCCGGAAAAGAGCGCGTAAAGCACCAGCCATACGGCCAGCATGAAATGCCAGTAGGTGGCGCAGAGCGTGATCGACAGCACGGCCCTTTCGCCCATCGGGCCGGTGCGCGTCTTGACGATGACCCGGGTAAGCGCGAACAGGCCGCCGAGGATGTGCAGGCCATGCATGCCCGAGATCATGTAGAAGAAGCTGTTGGCCGGATTGTCGGCGAGCAGGAAGCCAGCGTCGGTCAACTCCCGCCAGGCAAAGACCTGGCCGGCGAGGAAGGCGAGACCGGCGGCAAGGGCTGCGATCATCGCCGTGCGGCTCGCCTCGTCACGATGCTGTTCGGCAGTGACGCGGGCCGCATGCAGAAGCAGGCTGCCAAGCGCAAGGATGGCGGTGTTCAGCCAGAGGATCTTCGGCATCGGCGTCGACCACCAGTCGGTGGAGGCCATGCGCATGAAGTAGGCGCTGATAAAGAGAGAGAAGAGCGCGGCGACGACAGCAAGGAAGACGCCAAGGCCGATTTTTGCAGGCGGGATCGAAGGGCTACCGCGCGGGCGGGGGTCGTGGGCGTGGCCGACCTCCAGCCAGGGTTTCGAGAACAGCCGCTGCCGGCTGAGCCACCAGGCGGCGATCGCGAAGATCACCGCCAGGAAGACGAGGGTGACGTTCATGAGGCCCCCTCCGGCGCGTGGCCTACGGAACCCGGCTCAGTCTGCGGAATGAAATCTTCCGCTGCACCCGGCACGCTGTAGTCATAGGGCCAGCGGTAGACGACCGGCAGGTCCTTGCCCCAATTGCCATGCCGCGGTGGCGTTTCCGGCGTCTGCCATTCGAGCGTCGTTGCCCGCCAGGGGTTGCCGCCGGCCTCGCGGCCGTGGCGGATGCTCCAGATGAGATTGAAGAGGAAGACGATCTGGGCGGCGCCGACGATCAGCGCCATGATGGTGATGAACTCGTTGAGCGTATGGGCGGATGCCGGCACGAAGGCGGTCTCGCCCATCTCATAGTAGCGGCGCGGCATGCCGATCAGCCCGAGATAGTGCATCGGGAAGAAGATCAGATAGGCGCCGACGAAGGTGACCCAGAAGTGGATCTGCCCCATCACCTGGTTGAGCATGCGGCCGGTGATCTTCGGATACCAGTGATAGATTGCCCCGAAAATCACCATGATCGGCGCAACGCCCATGACCATGTGGAAATGGGCCACGACGAACATCGTGTCGGAGAGCGGCACATCGACGACGACATTGCCGAGGAACAGACCGGTCAGCCCGCCATTGACGAAGGTGACGATGAAGGCGAGCGCGAACAGCATCGGCAGCGTCAGGTGGATGTCGCCGCGCCAGAGCGTCAGCACCCAGTTGTAGACCTTGATTGCCGTCGGCACGGCAATGATCAGGGTGGTGGTGGCGAAGAAGAAGCCGAAATAGGGGTTCATGCCGCTGACATACATGTGGTGCGCCCAGACGATGAAGGAGAGCGCGCCGATGATGACGATCGCCCAGACCATCATGCGGTAGCCGAAGATGTTCTTGCGGGCGTGGGTGCTGATGAGATCGGAGACGATGCCGAAGGCGGGCAGGGCGACGATGTAGACCTCCGGATGGCCGAAGAACCAGAAGAGGTGCTGGAACATGATCGGGCTGCCGCCGCCATGCTGCAGCTGCTCGCCCATCTCGACGATCGCTGGCATGAAGAAGCTGGTGCCGAGCACCCGGTCGAACAGCATCATGACGCAGGCGACGAAGAGGGCGGGGAAGGCGAGAAGCGCCATCACCGTCGCCGTGAAGATGCCCCAGACGGTGAGCGGCATGCGCATCAAGGTCATGCCGCGCGTGCGCCCCTGCAACACGGTGACGACATAGTTGAGGCCACCCATGGTAAAGCCGATGACGAAGAGGATGAGGGAGGAGAGCATCAAGATGATGCCCCAGTCCTTGCCGCCGGGCGTGCCGGAAAGCACTGCCTGTGGCGGATAGAGCGTCCAGCCGGCGCCGGTCGGCCCGCCCGGTGCAAAGAAGCTCGCGACGAGCACGAGGACGGCCAGCAGATACAGCCAGTAGCTCAGCATGTTGGCATAGGGGAAGACCATGTCGCGCGCGCCGAGCATCAGCGGGATCAGGTAGTTACCGAAGCCGCCGAGGAAGAGCGCAGTCAACAGATAGATCACCATGATCATGCCGTGCATGGTGATGAACTGGTAGTAGCGTTCCGCATCGATGAAGGCGAAGGCGCCGGGAAAGCCGAGCTGCAGCCGCATCAGCCAGGAGAGCACGAGGGCGACCATGCCGATGGCGATCGCGGTCGAGGCATATTGCACGGCGATGATCTTCGCATCCTGGCTGAAGACATAACGCGTCCACCAGCTATGGGGATGATAGAGCTCCACGTCCTCCACTTCCGCGGGGCCAATCTGTTCGCCCGTGCCTGACCGGATATCGACCATCTGCGAGAACCTCCCAACACCGGATCATCTCGATCCAACGCCTTGAACCTGCAATTCCGCACGTCCAACAATGGAATTGCGTCTCCTCACGAGCGGGATGCGGGCGGATATCGCGAGCACTTTTCCTCATCCCGCTTTGGCCGTCGGGGCGCCTGTTATTGCGCCGGGGCGGCATTCACTGCCTGCGCCGTTTCTTTCGTTCCTGCCTTTGCCTGCAATTGCGAGAATGTCGTCTGTTGCGAGAGCCAGGCTTGATAATCGGCGGCACTGTCGACGACGACGGTGCCGCGCATCTGTGGGTGACCGGTGCCGCAGAGTTCGGCGCACAGCACCTCGAACGTGCCGGTGCGCGTCGGCGTCAGCCAGAAATAGGTGACCATGCCCGGCACCATGTCCATCTTGGCGCGGAACTCCGGCACGTAGAAATCATGCAGCACGTCGACCGATCGCAGCAGGATCTTGACCGGCTTGCCGACCTCCAGATGCAGTTCGCCGCCTTCGATGACGACGTCGTCGAGGGCGGCCGCATCGTTGCGGTTGAGGCCGAGCGAATTTTCAGGCGTGATGTCGCGGGTCTCCGACGTACCGAGCTTGCCGTCGGCGCCGGGCAGCCGGAAGCTCCACAACCATTGCTGGCCGACGACTTCTACCTCCGCCGCACCATCCGGCACGGTCACGAACTGGTGCCAGACGAAAAGGCCGGGGGTGAGCATGGCGGCGACGCCGAGCGTGGTGCCGCCGGCAAGCCACCCTTCGAGCTTCCTGTTTTCCGGTTCATAGGCCGCCCGGTTTCCCGGGCGATGCCGAAAACGCAGGACGCAATAGGCCATGAAAAGCACGACGGCGACGAAGACGACGCCGGTAATCCAGAAGGTGATGATGAGCGTATTGTCTATGTAATTCCAGTTGGACGCGATCGGCGTCCACCACCATGGGCTCAACAGATGGAACAACACCGAACCGACGGCCACCAAAACCAGAACAACTACCACGGCCATTTCTGTCCCTCCTCGCCGCTGGCGGCTGTGGGCATGAATACGCAATCCGTAGAGCCTTCTGCATGTTTCCGTTAATCGTCGCCGATCAAACGGCAAAACATGCAGGAATTCAAAGTTCTACAGCGACCTTTGCGCGTCTGGTCAGACACGCGGTGCTGTAGCTGCAATTATTACACGAACGTCGAACAGTCGCAATTCGCCGCCTCCGTGCGAGCAGCGGTTGCGTCTAGTCTCCGCAGGTTACTGCGAATACTGCTTGAGATAGGCGATGAGGTTGGAGATATCCGTATCATCTTTCAAACCGGCAAAGGCCATTTTCGTGCCTTTCACCTTGGTCCTTGGATTGTGCAGATAGTCGCGCAGATGCGCCTCATCCCAGACGAGTCCACCCTTGCCGGCATCGATCATCGCCGGTGAGTAGCTGAAGTCGGCATGAGTGCCTGCCGTTCGTCCGAACAGATGGTTGAGCGATGGCCCAACCTTGTTGGTGTCGCTGTCGGCCACATGACAGACGGCGCATTTCTTGAAGACGGTGGCTCCGGCGGCCGCATCGCCCTCTTGCGACAGGGCAGCGAACGGGCAGAGCATCGTTGTCGAAAAGGCAAGGGCAACAACAAGAATTCGCATGACACTTCCTCAATATCGCCGGGCGCAGGCAAGGAAGGCTATCGTCAATCTGTCGTTTTGGCGGTGCTTGCTTCTCTTAAGTTGGCGCCACGGCGGTTGATACTTGCGACACGACGACGGTACGCCTCGCTTTGTGGAAGTCAACCGGCGCAGCCGGCCGGTTTGCCGGATGCGCCTAAATTTTCGCCATGTCGCTGCCGGCGCTCAGACGCGATTGCCGTCGGCGTTGAAGAAGTGCAGCCGCTCGACCGGCAGGCGTACGGGCAGCGAGCCGGAAACGTTGAGGAACCGGCGGTCGTTGGTAAACGCCTTGAAGCCGGCACGGCCGAAGGAGAGGTGCAGGATGATGCCAAAGCCCGTCGGTTCGACCAGGTCGACATTGGCTTTCAGCGCATCCGGGCCTTCGACGCCGATCTCGACATGCTCCGGCCGGATGCCGAGCGTCGCCCTGGCGCCGTCCGTCAAGGCAGGATGCGGCTGGGCCGGAACGATGATGCCGCCTTCGGTCTCGAAGCGCGGGGCGGTGCCGTTGCGATAGGTTCCCTCGAAGAAGTTCATGCCGGGCGACCCGATGAAGCCGGCCACGAAGAGGTTGGCCGGGCGGTCATAGAGATCAAGAGGGCTTCCGACCTGCTGGACGAAGCCGCCGTTCATGGCGACGATGCGATCGGCGAGCGTCATCGCCTCGATCTGGTCGTGGGTGACGTAGATCGAGGTGGCGCCCAAGTCCTTGTGCAGCTTCTTGATCTCGGCGCGCATCTGTTCGCGGAGGCGCGCGTCGAGGTTGGAGAGCGGCTCATCGAAGAGAAACGCCTTGGGTTCGCGCACGATGGCCCGGCCCATGGCGACGCGCTGGCGCTGTCCGCCCGAAAGTGCACGGGGGCGGCGTTCGAGCAGCGGGTCGAGACCGAGCTTGGCGGCAGCGCCCGAGACGACGCTTGCGATCTTTTCCTTGGCGACCTTCCTCAGCCTCAGGCTGTAGCTCATGTTCTTGGCGACCGACATGTGCGGATAGAGCGCGTAGGACTGAAACACCATGGCGATGTCGCGGTCCTTCGGGGCCAGTTCGTTGACGCGTTTTCCGGCGATGCGGATTTCACCCGAGGTCACGCTTTCGAGCCCGGCGATCATGCGCAGAAGCGTGGACTTGCCGCAGCCGGACGGGCCGACGAGCACGACGAATTCGCCGTCGCCGATCTTCAGGTCGACATCGTGCAGGACCGGGTGGATGCCGTAGGATTTCTGGATATTGGCGATATCGATGGAAGCCATGAGAACAACCCTCAGCCTTTGACCGCGCCGGCCGTGAGGCCCTGGACGAGATAACGTTGAATGAGCAGGAAGAAGAGGCAGGCGGGGATGAGCGCGAGCACGCCGGCGGCCATCATCTGCCCGAAGTCGACGGAGAACTTCGACACGAAGGACAGAAGCCCGACGGGGAACGTCGCCTGATCGTTGCCGGAGATCAGCATCAGCGAGAACAGTAGCTCGCTCCACGCTGCGGTGAAGACGAAGCCGAGCGTCGCGGCAATGCCGGGCAGCGTCAGCGGCAGGATGATCTGGCGGAAGGCGACGAATTGAGTGGCGCCGTCGATCATCGCGGCCTCCTCCAGATCCTTCGGGATGCCGTCGAAGAACGACTGCATCAGGAAAGTGGCAAACGGTACGTTGAAGGCGGTGTAGACGATGACAAGGCCGGTGAGGCTGTTGGTCAGCCCGAGCGGCGAGAGGATCTTGAAGATCGGCGCCACCAGCATGACCAGCGGGAACATCTGCGTCAGGAGCATCAGCGCCACCAGCCAGTACTTGCCGCGGAAATTGAAGCGCGACAGGGCGTAGCCCGAGAGCGAGGCGAGGATGGTGACGATGACGGCGGTGGAACCCGAGACGATCAGGCTGTTCTTGAAGAATACCGGAAAGGCGCTGTGGCGGAGCACGAAATCGAAGTGCTCAAGGCTGGCGCGCGACGGCCACATTCGAATGCCTTCGGAGTAGAGCAGGTCGTTGGGCGTGACGGCGACCTTCAGCAGCCAGTAGAGCGGGAAGAGCGCAAACGCGATGTAGGCAAGGATTGCCAGCCGGTGCGCGATCATGAGGAAAAGAGGTTTGGCGCGCATCGGTTCAATCCTTGCTCAGGAGCCATTGCCGCAGGATGACGATCAGCATCGAATAGGCGAGCAGCAGCGCCAGGAGCACGAGCGCGATCGCCGAGGCGTAACCGAAATCCAGCCGCTTGAAGGCCTGGGTGAAGATGTAGCTGGCGACAATCTGGGTGCGGTCGGCCGGTCCGCCATTGGTCATGACGATGATCAGGTCGGCAAAGTTGGAGATCCAGACGGTGCGCAGGAGGATGGTGATGGCGATGGTGGGCGCAAGGAAGGGGAGCGTGATTGACAGGAAACGTTGCACTGGGCCGGCGCCGTCGATGCTGGCGGCCTCGTAGAGGTCGCGGGGGATCGCCTGAAGGGCTGCTAGCAGCGTGATGGCGAAGAAGGGTATGCCCCACCAGACATTGGCGATGATCGGTCCCCACATGGCAAGCTGCGGGTCGGACAGGATGTTGTTCGGTTCGCTCATGATGCCGAGGCCGAAGAGCCAATGCGGCAGGGGGCCGACGACCGGATTGAACAGCCAGGCCCAGTTGAGGCCGGCGAGGAAACTCGGCACCGCCCACGGGAGGAAGACGAGCGCCTGGGCGAGGCCGCGGCCGTAGAAGGGCTTGTCGAGCAGCAATGCGAGGATCAGACCGAAAACGAACTGGAAGAAGACCGAGGCACCGGTCCACCAGAGCGTATTGCGCAACGCCCGATAGAAGGCCTGGTCCTCGGACAGCGCCCGGAAATGATCAAGACCGATATAGGCGCCGGAGAACGGGTTCAGGAGCTGGATATCGCGGAAGGCGTAGGAGACGCCGAGCACCAGCGGCACCAGCATCACGGTGACGATCAGGATCAGCGCCGGCGCGCTATAGAGATAGGGTGCGGCGCCATCGGCGATGCGCTTCTTCAGCGGCGTCCTGCTTGCCGGCAGGCCGCTTTGGCGGGCGACATAGGCCATCGATCGAAATTTCCCCTGTGCGGCCGCCGGTTTTTCGGGCGTGCCTCGATTCTAGGTCGGAGCGGGAAGGGCGGAGACCGCGCACACTTCATTCCGCTCAAAGAGTTATGAGGGCCGGCGGCGGCGAACCGCCGCCGGCCAAAAGCTTACTTCTTGCTGGCGAGGAACTTCTGCTGTGCCTTGGTGAGGTAGTCGGCCCACTGGTCGGCGAGTTGCTGCGGCGTGATATCGCCGAGCAAGGCTTCCTGGGTCGTCTTGATGGCAAGCGAGTCCTTGAAGAAGGCGAATTCCTCGAGGTAGGTCGGCATCACAGTCAGGACGACGTCCTTGTCGGCAAGTTCGTCGAACCAGCCCTTGAACTGCGCGCTGGCATAGAAGGGATCCTTCTCGGCCGACTTGTGTACCGGAAGCGCCCCGGTGCGCTTGTTCCACTCGATGTTGCCTTCCGGCCCTTCGAGCGTCTCGATCAGCTTCCAGGAGAGGTCCTTGTTCTGGCTTGCCGACAGCATCGACCAGCCAGCAAAGCCGATGGTTGTGAAAGCCTTGCCGCTCGGGCCCTTCGGCATGGTGGTGACGCCGAAGTCTTCCGATTTCATGCGCTCGGCAATCGCGATCAGAGCATCCGGGTCCTGGTCGAGGAAGGCGCAGGTGCCGCTGTAGAAACCGGCGACGATTTCATTGAAGCCCCAGTTGACGCTGTCCTTCGGCGCCAGCCCCTTCTTGTAGAGATCGATCACCCAGGTGAGGCCCTTGACCCAGCCTTCGCTGTTCATGGTCGAGGTGCCGTCCTCATTGAAGAAGGTGTTGCTGCCGGCCATGGTGGCGCCGAACATCACCCAGCCGTTGAGGCCGCCCGGACCGCCGCGCAGGCAGTAGCCGGACTTGCCCGGAAGCTTCGAGACGGCTTCCGACGCCTTGACGAAATCGTCCATGGTCTTTGGCGGCTCGTTGACGCCGGCTTCCGACAAGAGCTTCTTGTTGTAGAACATGGCGCGCAGGTAGAAGCCGTAAGGCAGCATGTAGGCGGTGTCGTTGACGTCGCGGCCGAGTTCGAGCGCGCGTTCCGTCAGGCCGGCCGTGTGCTCCCACTTGGCAAGGTAGGGCTCGAGGCTTTCGAGCATACCGTTGTTGGCATAGAGCGACAGCCAGGTGTCGGGCATTTCCATGACGTCAGGCAGTTCGCCGGCCGAAACCATGGTCGCGAACTTCTGGAAGGCTTCGCCCCAGGGAAGCGAGATGATTTCGACCGTCGTGCCGGGGTTGGCGGCCTCGAACTTGGCGACGATCGACTTCAGCGTCTCGGTGCGCTCGGGACTGGTGATGACCTCGACGAGCTTCAGTTTGGTGTCGGCGAGCGCGCTTCCGGCCATGAGGCTGGCGAGAAGCGTGGCAGTGATCAGTTTCTTCATTTCTGTTCCCTCTTTTCTTCGTTGGTTTTGGTTCAAAGTGGGCGGACCGGGATCCTCATCCCGCTCCAGTCAGTCAGTCGAAGCGACGGCGAGCGCCGCTTCGAGATCGCTCCAGAGGGCCTCCGTTCCCTCCAGACCGACATGGAGCCGTACCGATCGCGGCGAGATGCCGAAGGCGGCCGCGGAATTGGGCTGGGCTTTCTGCGACAGCACGACTTCGCCCGGCACGATGAGGCTTTCATGCCCGCCCCAGGACACGCCGAGCTTGAAGAGTTCGAGATGGTCCGCGAAGCGCCTGACGTCGACGCCCTCGCGGAAGATGAAGGAGAACAGGCCGGACGTGCCGGAAAGGCCAGGCGGCAATGTGTTGCCGAGGCCGGGATGGCAGACGGTCTCGACCAGCGGGTGGGCCTGCAGGCGGCGCGCGACTTCAAGTGCCGAGCGCTCGTGCGACTTCATCCGGATCGGCAAGGTACGCAGACCGCGGATCAACAGCCAGGCGTCGAAGGGCGAAAGCTTGCCGCCGAGATAGGGATAGGCTTCGGAACGGATGCGGCCGATCAGTTCCTTCGATCCGGTGACGACGCCGGCGACGACGTCCGAGTGGCCGCCGAGATATTTCGAGGCCGAATGGATGACGAGATCGACACCGAGCGAGATCGGCTGCTGGAAGATCGGGCTCGCCCAGCTGTTGTCGATCGCGGTGATGATGCCCTGGTCCTTCGCCAGGCGGGCAAGGGAAGCGACGTCGTGGGTGTCCATTACCCAACTCGTCGGGCTTTCCATGTAGAAGAGCTTTGCGCCGGGCAGCGCCTTGGCGACCGCTTCCTCGTCGCGGCCGTCGACATAGGTCACTTCGATCTTCATGCGCTTCAGATGCGTGCCAAACAGGCGGAAGGCATCGGGATAGACATGGTTGACGGCAACGATCCGGTCGCCCGGCTCGACGAAGGAAAGCACGGTCGAGGAGATCGCCGACATGCCGCTCGCAAAACCGATCGCGTCCTCGCCGCCTTCGAGTTTCGCCAGCATCTCCTCGAACATGCGCACAGTCGGGTTGAGGCCGCGGGTATAGATCGGCCGCACGCGCTCGCCCCGGTAGGAGGCGACCATGTCGTCATAGTCCTTGAAGGTGAAGAGCGAGGTCTGCACGATCGGCGGCACGACGGCGTCGAAGGCGTGGCCTTCGTCATGCGCGACGATCAGCGAGGCATGGTCGAACGGATCGAGGCCGTTGGTCATTTGGACATTTCCTTGATGTCTTCCTCGACGATCGCGAGGATTTTCAGCGTTTCTTCGCGCGCGGTCTCAGGGTCCTGAGCAGCGATTGCGTTGAAGAGGGTGCGGTGGAACGGGAAGGAGCGACGGGCGAAATCCGTTCGGTCGAAAGGGTGGTCCCAAAAGCGCTCGAAGGCCTCGCGCATTTGTTCGAGCAGCTGGCGAAAGAGCGGATTGTGGGTGGCGTCGTAGATCGCCAGGTGGAAGGCCAGGTCTTCCGGCCCCGACGTGCCCTTGGCGATATGCACGCGCTCCATTTCGTTGAGCCTGATTTCGATGACCTTCAGGTCGTCTTCGGTGCGCCGGCGGGCGGCGACCATGTTGGCTTCGACTTCGATGCCGCGGCGCACTTCGAGCGTCATCAACAGCACGTCGCGCAGGTGCGCCGCGTCGAGCGTGAGCGGCATATGGACGGTCGCGCCGGAGATCGTGCGCAAGAGATAGGTGCCGCTGCCCTTGCGCGCCTCGACGACGCCGAGTGCCTGGAAGTGGCGAATGACCTCACGGATCGTGGAGCGGCCGACGGCCAGCGCCGTCATCAGCTCGCGCTCGGCCGGCAGGCGTTCGCCGGGTTTCAGGCCCGATTGTTCGATGTAGTCAGCCAACGCGGCAATCACCTGCTGAGCCCGGTCGGCCGGGGGCAGGGGCATCAGTGCCGCTCTTGCCGGTTCATTCATTCGGCTCCCTCCCCAGAGGCCAAATTGGTCTGACATCTCACCAATATGATCAAGCCAGTTGGGGTCGTCAAGCAAGAACTGATAGACGCACAACTGTTGACCCCGCCCGCCTCAGGCGTAGACAAGGGAGGCAAGGAGCTCTGGTGATGATGAAATCGGAATATCAGTTCGTGGTCGCAGCCGTGCTCGGCGCGTTCTTCGTCATGGTGGCGGCTGCGGGGGATGCCGAGGCTCAGATGCGGACGCGGAAGGGCGAGTATTACGAGGGGATCCAGCGCAAGCCCTATGGCTATTACTGGATCTGGCCACCGGTCGAGCAGCAGCAGCCCGTCTACAAGAAGCAACCCGGCAAGAAGGGCAGCGAGCTCGCGAAGCCGCGCAAGCGGCCGGTTCAATAGCCGCAGGGCTCGACGAAGAGCGCAAAGAGAAGCGGCGCCCTGGGGCGCCGCAACTTTGATCAGACCTTCGCGACGTGAACGTCGCGGGGGAGTGAGGAGAGAACCTCCGGCCCATCCTCCCGGAGGATAACGATATCCTCGAGCCGGATGCCGAAGCGGCCGGGGAGATAGATGCCGGGCTCGATCGAGAAGACCATGCCTTCTTCGAGCACGGTTTCCGAGGTCGCGGTGATATAGGGCGGCTCGTGGCCGTCGATGCCCATGCCGTGGCCGGTGCGGTGGACGAAGTACTCGCCATAACCGGCGTCCGAAATCACCTTGCGGGCAGCAGCATCAACCTCCTTGGCGAGCACGCCCGGGCGAGCCGCCTTCAGTGCCGCCTGGACGGCCCTTTCGACGATCGTGTGGATCTGCCCGTAGCCTTCGGGCGCGCGGCCGACGATCGCCATGCGCGTAATGTCGCTCGGGAAGCCCTGCTTGCGGCCGCCGATGTCGATAACGACGGCATCGCCTTCCTCGATCACCCGCTCGCTGGCGGAGTGATGCGGGAAGGCGCCGTTGCCGCCGGCGCCGACGATCCAGAAGGCCGGTGCCGCACCTTCCGAGGCGAAGTGCGCGCGGATGTCGGCGGCCAGTTCCTTCTCGGTCATGCCCGGGCGGATCTTGGAGAATGCCGCCTGCATGGCGCGATCGGCGATGCCGGCATTCATCTTCAGAAGCGCGTACTCGCTCTTGTCCTTGCGCATGCGGAGTGCGCCGAGCGTCGCCGGGGTGAATTCGCGCGCGGTATCGGCGGGCAGCGCATCGATCAGCAGCAGCGCAAAATCGGCGCGCATGGTTTCGTCGAGCACGACGCGACCGGGCTTTGCGGCGCCGACATCGGCAAGCGCTGCGGTCAGGGCTTCGCTCGGGCCAACGTCATCGGCCCAGTTGTGGAAGGCGATGTCGGTGTGCTCGCGCGTGCCTTCGGCGTTGAGCGCCGGCATCAGGAACGCTTCCTTCTCCGGGCCGATGAGCAGCAGGCACGGGCGCTCGTCGGGATGCGGATGGTAGCCGATCAGCCAATCCATATGCGATCCCGGCGCCAACGCGACGAGGCCGACATTGCTTTCGGCCATCGTGCGGCGGAGTGCTGCAAAACGGCTCTTGGTGAGTTCCTTCATGGTGTTTCCAATTCTGGCTTGAGAAATCAGATGCCACAGCCGGTCATGCGGCCGTGGCCGAAGGTGAGGGGGAAAGGAGCACCGGAGATTGGCGCGTCGTCGGCTATGGGGAATGCTTGAGGCCCGCGCCTGTCTTGCGGCGGGACTTGGATCTTTGGCTCTTCAAGCGGACACCTCCCCCTCGAATGCACGAACATGAGGCCGGGAGGCTGGTCGCTTCCCGTCGCTATGCGTCTGTATTTGCACGACTTTGGTGCTGTGGCTGAGCGTTGTCAATACGGAATTTTAGTCACACTAAAATTTGTGACGGCATCGCCTCAGGCAGCCAATCGCAGCAACCGCGCAACCGCCTGCTGGTCGAAGCCGCCGATACCCTCACGGATGTCGGCAGCGACCGCGTCGGCAGCAGCGTTCTCATCGCGGCGCCTCAGCGCCTCGATTGCCTCGCGGTGGCGGTCGACCACGTAGAGTTCGGTCACGTGTTCCATGGCGATGCCGAGGATCGGGCCGAGCTGCAGCCAGACGCTCTCGATCAGCGGCATGGCGACCGCATCGGGATTGGCCGTGTAGATCATCCGGTGAAACGCCTGGTTGGCGATCAGCGCCGCCACCTTGTCACCCCGACGGATCTCCGTCTCGATGCTGTCGTCGATCGCCGTGATCTTCTCGATCTGACGTTCGGAAAGATGAGCGACGGCCCGGCGAGCCGCATGGCTTTCGAGCGCGATGCGCAACGAGATCAGTTCTTCGAAGCGGGCGGGCGTGATGTGCGGCACCACGATGCGGCGGTTTTCGAGGAACTGCAGTGCGCCGATCGAGGTCAGCTGTCTAAGCGCCTCGCGCACCGGCGTCGGGCTGCTTTCAAGCGCCTCGGCCAGGCCGCGGATGGTGACGGAGGTGCCGGGTCGGAACGCGCCGACCATGATCGCCTGGCGCAGCCGGTGAAAGGCATAGTCATGCGTGGTCATGCCGTCGGGGCGCGCAAGCGGCGGTAAGACAAGGGGTTTCAAGTGCGCATGTCCTTTTGCCCGAATAGCGATGGCTTTCTCATCAGCGAGAGCGGTGTTTGGCAAACGCCTGCATACACTTTCCCGCGTCCCGCTCTACGTCAAACGCCTGATAGCACTGCCGCTGCTTGACTCCAATTCCCGAATTATGTCAACTTTCTGAAAATGTGATCACAAAAAGAGATTTGCGATATGTCGCTCGACGCGGAAGATCCCAGCGCATTCAAGGCATGGCTCGAGCAGAACGGGCCGATCGAAAGCATCCAGGCCGTCGTCTGCGACCTCAACGGCATCATGCGAGGCAAACGCGTGCCGGTGGAGCAGGCGGGCAAGGTGCTCGGCGGCGGCATCCGCATGCCGCTCTCGATTGTCGGTGTCGACGTATGGGGCGAGGACATCATCAACAGCGAGCAGGTGTTTGCGAGCGGCGACCGCGACGGCATCTGCGGTGTCACCGGCCGCGGCGCGCTGCCGGTGAACTGGACCTCGCGGCCGAGCGCGCTGGTGCCGCTCTGGCTGCAGCTTGAGGACGGCAAGCCGTTTCTCGCCGATCCGCGCCAGGCCCTTGCGGCGGTCGTGCGTGAGTACAAGGAGCTCGGCCTTCGCCCCGTCGTCGCGACCGAATTGGAGTTTTACCTGATCGACCCGGAGCCGGACAGCGCAGTGCCGCCGATCTCGCCCTATACCGGCAAGCGTCTCGATTCCGATGCGATCCTCTCAATCGACGAACTCGACGATTTCGGCGAGTTCTTTTCCGACGTCTACAAGGAATGCGCCCGGCAGAACGTGCCGGCGGATGCGGCGATCGCCGAGAACGGCATCGGCCAGTTCGAAATCAACCTGCTCCACACCGACGACCCGCTGAAGGCGGCCGACGACGCGATCTTCTTCAAGCGCATTGTCAAGGGCGTGGCGCGCAAGCATGGGCTCGCCGCGACCTTCATGGCCAAGCCCTATGGCACCCGTTCCGGCAATGGCATGCATATCCATTTCAGCCTGCTCGACGAGGAGGGCAACAACGTCTTCAACGACGGCAGCGACGAGGGCTCGCCGATGCTGAAGAACGCCGTCGCCGGTCTACTGCGCGGCATGGCCGAGACGACGCTGCTGTTTGCGCCGCATTTCAATTCCTACCGGCGACTGCGGCCGGATACGCACGCGCCAACCGCCGTCTGCTGGGGTTACGAGAACCGCACCTCGGCCATCCGTATTCCCGGCGGCAATCCTGCCGCGCGGCGTATCGAGCACCGCGTCGCCGGTGCCGACTCCAATCCTTATCTCGTCATCGCCGCGATCCTCGGTGCTGCCCTGGTCGGCATCCGCAACAAATGGAAGCCGCCGGCGCCGGTTTCGGGTCGGGCCTATGCAGCGGAGAAATTGCCCAAAATTCCCTCGGAATGGGGGCAAGCGGTCGACAGCTTCGAGGCAGGACCGATTGCCGCCGAAATCTTCGATCCCGTGCTGCGCTCGATGCTGATCGCCTGCAAACGCCAGGAAATCGCGGGCTTTGCCGAGCAGGTCACGGACTACGAATTCAGCGCCTATCTGGAAATCGTCTGATGCTTACCAAACAGAAATCCTATGCCGGTGACGGCAGCTACCCGACCAGCTACTACGCCGCCTCCCGCAACATCATCCGCACGCCGGTCCGGCTGCAGGGCCGGGTCGAGGCCGATGTCTGCGTCGTCGGCGCCGGCTATTCCGGTATGTCGACGGCGATCCACCTTGCCGAAATAGGCTACAAGGTCGTCGTCATCGAGGGCGCGCAGGTCGGCTGGGGCGCTTCGGGCCGCAACGGCGGTCAGGTGGTCAACGGCCTCAATGCCAGTCTCGCGACCATCCAGCGCCGCTACGGCGAGGATGCGGCGCGCTTCATCGGCGGGCTGGTGCAGGAGGGCGGCAAGATCATCCGCCGCCTCGTCAGCCAGTACCAGATCGAATGCGACCTGAAGCCGGGCAATATCTACGCCGCCTATACGCCGGCGCATATGAAGGAGCTCGAAGCCAAGCAGGCGCTCTGGCGCAAATATGGCATGGACGATCACCAGTTGCTCGACCGTGACGCGCTCGCCAAGCTCGTCAAGTCGGATGCCTATTGCGGCGGCATGCTGGACACGACCGGCGGCCACATGCATCCGCTCAATTTGGTACTCGGCGAGGCCCGTGCCTTCGAAAGCATTGGCGGCACGATCTACGAACAGTCGCCGGTCACACGTGTCGACCACGAGGCGGCGCGGCCGACCGTCTATACTGAAGGCGGCGAGGTTTCGGCGCGCATCGTCGTTCTCTGCGGCAATGCCTATCTCGGCGACGCCGTGCCGAAGCTCGTCTCGCGCGTCATGCCGGTTTCGACGCAGATGATCACCACGGCACCGCTCGGCGAAGAGCTTGCCCATTCGCTGATCCCGAGCGACATGTGCGTCGAGGACGTGCGCTACATCCTCGACTACTTCAGGCTCTCGGCCGACAAGCGCATGATCTTCGGTGGCGGTACCGTCTATGGCGGAACCGATCCGGCCGATGTCGTCGCCAAGCTGAAGCCCAATCTCGAAAAGGTGTTCCCCGCGCTCAAGGGCGTGAAGATCGAGTATGCCTGGAGCGGCAATTTCGCGCTCTCCTTCACCCGCGTGCCGCAGATGGGGCGCATCGGCTCCAACACCTATTTCGCCCATGGCTATAGCGGCCACGGCGTTACCGGTTCGCACCTCTTCGGCCGCACGCTCGCCGAGGCGATCGACGGCGACACTACGCGTTATGACGTCTTCGAGAAGCTGCCCTGGTATCCGTTCCCGGGCGGGCGCATGTTCCGGGCGCAGTATTCCACCATCGGTTCCTGGTGGTACCAGTTCAAGGACGCGGCCGGGCTCTAGGAACAATCCGCGCGCAGCGGCGTTTTGGCCGGGCGGACCGCCGTCTCGGCGGCGGTCAGCGGTCGATCTCGCGTCGAATGTGTTTCCGTCCTGATTAGCGATGCGATAGTATCGACCTTCTGCGGCAGGGGTCCGCCATCTCAAAGTGGGCCTTTGCGTCTCTGCCCTGTGACCGCCCGCATCTGGCGCTTGCTGAATCGGTCACCAAGGATCGCCCGCCTGTCGCTGCGGGCAAGCAAACGGGGAGCCTATCGCTCCCGATTGATTTCCTGGGAGACCTCGCGATGTTCGTGCGCTTTGGCTATGAAATCGGCATTCGTTGCCCGCAGCCGACCCCGATGATGACCTATCTTTCCGTCGTGCCGGAACGGCGCTCATGCCTGCGGCGCGAGCATGGTCCAGTCTCTTCGCCGATCGTGAAGATGGAGCAGATCACTGATCCGCATGGCAACACCTGCTTCCGGATGACTGTGCCCGAGGGCGATTTCAAGCTCTGCTATGATGCGGTGATAGAGGATGACGGCAGGCTCGACGCCACGGACCCATTGGCGGATGCGGTGCCGGTCGAGAACCTGCCCGCCGAGTGGCTGCCTTATCTTGCAGCCAGCCGCTACTGCGAAACGGACCGGCTTGGCGCGCTTGCCTGGCGTCTGTTCGGCGATGTGCCAGCCGGCTGGGAGCGCGTCCAGGCGATTTGCGATTATGTCCATGAACGCCTCGTTTTCAGCTACGGCTATGCGCAGGCGATGCGCACGGCACTCGAGGCGCATGAGGATCGCGTCGGTGTCAGCCGCGACTACGCCCATCTGGCGATCACCCTCTGTCGCTGCATGAACATGCCGGCGCGCTACGTGAACGGCTATATGGCCGATATCCCCGCGAGCGAACATCCTGCGCCGATGGATTTCAATGCCTGGTTCGAGGTCTATCTCGGCGATCGCTGGCATACGTTCGACGCCAAGAACAACCAGCGGCGGGCGGGGCGCATCGCGGTTGCCCGCGGCCGTGATGCCGCCGACATTCCGCTGATCCAGACCTTCGGCAAACATGAGCTCACCGCTTTCACCGTCTGGACCTGCGTCGAAACGGATAGCGCGCTCAAAGGCTCGCATCGCGCCTCCGACGTTTCGCTGCTCACCCCATGGTTCAGCGAAACCTGGGCGAAGCATCTTCAGGACCGCGACCGCAACCGCCATTGATGAGCGCGATGGCGGCGAACCGATTTTTTACGATTTATGCGATTTGCGGAATTTAATATCTACAAACTCAATGGAAAATATAGGAGAACAAGACAGTCGATGGGCCGTGGCCCTCGCAGGAACGGAGAGACGCGATGAACGCAGCGAAACCGATGATCCAGTCCCGCTACGCACTCTACGGGACCACACCGCAACGCCGCTCACATGTTCATCTCGTTCCGCACGCAATTGCCATCGTTGCCGCCTTCTCTTTCGTCAGCGCCGTCGTGGTCGGCGCCTTCTGACGGCAGCCTCAGCTTTGCCGTGACAGATGCTCGTGCACGGCAAGCCACTCTCCTGACGATTTCCGCTCGAACACGATCGTTTCCCGTTCGTCCGCGGTTGCGGGCTCTCCATTGAATTCCAGTTCGGTCTCGACCCGGTGGGTGAAGACCGCGACATTGCCCACCGTCTGCACATTTCGCTCGCTCGACCGGCAGGCGCGCACGCGAAAACCGTCCCGTTCCTCCCAAAGCGACCACTCGGCCTCGTACTCCGCCCTGCTTTTCAGCGGTCGGTCGAGCGTGTGGAAGATGAAGGTCGCATCCGGCGCGAACGCGGAGAAATAGGCTGTCCGGTCATGCCTGGCGAAAGCGGCAACCAGCCGGTCGGCGGCCTGAAGCACCGACTGTTCGAGATTTTTCATGGGGTTCCCTCTTTATCCGGAAGCAGACTGCTCCGGTGGTCTTCGTGATGGTCAGCGCACTGCAATGAGCGTCGCCAGCGGGCGGTTCTGCCGTGAGACGCGCGCTTTGAGATCGTCGAGCGACATGGTTTCGCGCTTCGCGAACTCGGTGAACATCATGTTGAGATTGTTGAAGAACATCTCGCCGACCGCCTCGGCATCGACATCAAGTGCGACGACGCCCTTGGCCTGAAGTTTGCGGATCAGCGTCGAAACCTGCTCGCATAGCCGACGATCGAGTTCGGTGTAGCGCTTGCTGAACGGGCTCTCCGGCTGCTGGATGGCGATCGCCATGGCGGTGCGCCACATCTCCTTGCTGAGATAGTGGAGCGAGTGATCGTAGTATTCGCCGATCAGCGCATCGAGTGCGCCCATGACGGAGGCGGGCGGGTTGTCGACGATCGATCCGCCGCCGGCGAGCACCTCCTCGACTTCCATCGATACGGTGGCGAGCAGGATGTCGCCCTTGTTTTCATAGTAGTTGTAGAAGGTTCCGACCGAAATTTCAGCGCGCTCGGCAATGTCCTCGATGCGTGCGCTGTCGTAGCCGACTTCGCGAAAAAGCGCGGCGGCGGCGTCGAGAATTCGCCTGTTGCGATCCGCCTTTTGCCGTGCGCGCAGCCCTGTCATTCCAGTGTTTCCCAGAATTATGAATTGGTTCAAAATTGAGATTGACTTAAAAAATGAATTCATTCAATCTTTTTTTGAAGACGCCGAAACGAGCGTCAAAACAAGAGGGCAACAGCATGATGCAGTCAGTTCGTGACGGTGCGCGCCTGCGCCGTTTTTTCTCCTCCACGGCCGCAATCGCGATCGCCGCTCTGTCGACGGTCGCGGCCCCCGCGCCGGTCTTTGCCCAGGAAGAGCTCAATGCGCTCGTCTGGTGCGACCACACCGATCCGGCGCTTCTTGAGCCGTTCGAGAAGGCCAATGACGTGAAGGTCAACGTCAAGGTTTATGAGGGTACCGGGGCAGGGCTCTCGATCCTCGACCAGTCGCAACCGGGCGACTGGGACGTGCTCGTGATCGACGGCGTCGACGTGCACCGGGCCATCGACCTCGATCTGCTTGCCGAAATGCCGGCCGATGCGTTGCCGACCGCCGACATTTTCCCGGAAGTGCGCATGGAGGCCAACAACACCAAGGACGGCAAGACCTACGCCGTCACCGAGAAGTTCGGCTACAACACGATTTCCTACGACAAGACCAAGGTCGACCCGAAGGACATGCAGGACCTTTCGGTTATCTGGTCGGATAAATACAAGGGCCGCATAGCGCTCTACGACTACTATCTGCCGATGATCGGTCTCGTCGGGCTTGGCCTCGGCAAGAAGACCGCCGATCTGAGCGACGCGGACATGCCGGCGATCAAGGAAAAGCTCGCGGCAATGCGGGCCGTTTCCAAGCAGGTGAGCGACGTCGTCTCCTCGCAGACCGCGCTTGCGACCGGCGAAGTCGACATTCTCGTCGGCGGCGGCGAATGGATCACCGCTGTTCTCTCGGCCGACAAGCCCAGCCTCGACTGGACCATCCCCGAGCAGGGCGCTGTGCGCTGGGCGCAGTCGATCGGCGTCATGAAGGATTCGACCAAGCAGGAGCTGGCGCTGAAGTTCGTGCAGTACATCGTGAGCCCCGAGGGCCAGGCGCGGCTTGCGACCTCTTCCTGCTACTGGGCGATGCCGGCCAATGCCAAGGCGGGTGAACACCTGACCGACCAGCAGAAGGCGGCACTGCGCTTCGACCAGCAGGCCGAATATCTGAAGAAGACGCAGCTCTATCCGATCCCGTCGGCCGAACTCGACCAGCAGTTCCAGGACGCCTGGACGGAAATGCTGCAGCAGTAATGAAAGCAGCGGGCGCGATGTGTCGCGCTCGCCCTTCTTCTTCGCTCGCCGAAATCCTTTGATCTGGGACGGTAATGGCAGACACCGCTTTGACATCAGCGACAGCGCTTGAAGACGCCGACCGGCGCAAGGCCTGGGGCTTCGTTGCTCCAGCGCTTCTGTGGACCGTCGCCTTCTTCGTCGTGCCCTTCGCCTTCATGGCGGCGATGAGCCTCTGGAAGCGGGAGGGGCGGGACATCGTCCATGCCTGGAACTTCGACAACTACGTCCGCTTCTTCTCCGAAAACGCGCTGTTCCGGGGGCTCGTCAACTCGCTCGAAATCACCGTTACCGTCACGGTGATCTCGGTGCTGCTCGCCTATCCGCTCGCCTGGATCATCGCCGAGCGCGTGCCGAAGCGGCTGCAGCGCATGGCGCTGATCCTGGCGATCCTGCCGTTCTGGACCTCCTATGTGGTGCGCTCCTATTCCTGGCTGCTGGTGTTATCGAAGAACGGCGTGATCAATCAGGTCTTCATGAGCATCGGCCTTATCTCCGAGCCGCTGGAGCTGGCGAGCACGCGCACGGCCACGGTCATCGGCTTCGTGCACTTCTTCGTCATGCTTTTGACGCTGACGATCTATTCCAACCTGATCCAGCTTTCGCCAAACTACCGCCGCGCGGCCGCAGACCTCGGCGCCAATGCCTTCCAGACCTTCTGGCATGTGGTGCTGCCCTTGACGCTGCCCGGTATCATGACCGGCGCCTTCCTTACCTTCGTGCTTTGCATCGGCGACTACGTCACGCCGCAGATCCTCGGCGGCAACAACGAGCTGGTGCTGCCGCAGATCATCATGCTGCAGCTCGGGCGCCGGGCGGATTTCCCGATGGCAGCGGCGCTGTCGATCGTGCTGATGCTCGCCGTCACCGTCGCCTATCTCGCCTGCGCTCGCTGGCTGAAGATCGAGAGGGCCTGACGATGCTGCGCCAGATCTCCGCAAGCGTGCTCTCCTGGACCTATCTCGTCCTCGTCTATGCCTTCATCTTCCTGCCGGTTGCCGTATTGGTGCTGTTCTCGTTCCAGGATGGTCGCCTGCCGGTGCCGCCGTTCAACGGCTTTTCGCTGCAATGGTACGAGGCGGTTTTCGCCGACCGCAAGCTGATGGCAGCGCTTGGTAACTCGATGGTCGTGGCGCTCGTCTCCTCGGTCATCTCCGTGCTGCTCGGCTTTCTCGCAGCCTATGCGCTCGCGCGCTACAAGCTGCCCGGCTCGGCGCTGCAAAGGGGACTGCTGATCGCGCCGATGACGGTCAGCTACCTGATCATCGCGCTTGGCCTTTTGTCGCTCATGAACGCGCTGCATATCCCGCTGTCGCTGATGACGGTCGGCATCGGCCATGTGGTGATCAACCTGCCGCTCTGCTTTGCCATCATCTATGCCTCGATGGGGGATCATCACATCAACATCGAGCGGGCGGCGCGCGATCTCGGCGCCAACGATTTCAAAGTGATGGCGCTGGTGACGGCGCCGATGCTGATGCCGTCGATCCTTGCTGCCTTCTTCCTTTCCGTCACCTTCAGCTGGGACGAGTTCATCATCGCCTTCCTGCTGTCGCGCTTCGACGTGACGCTGCCCGTCGAGATCTGGAGCATGCTGCGCTCCGGCCTCAACCCCAAGACCAATGCCATCGGCTCGCTGGTGTTCTTAGCCTCTGTCGCCGTGCTCCTCATCCTTGAGCTTTCCCTGTTCGGAAGGACGAAAAAACAATGACCGCTCCTGTCTCGATCGAAAACGTCAGCAAGATCTTCGGTGCCTTCACGGCCCTGGATAACGTTTCCCTCGATATCCGGGCTGGCGAGTTCATCGTGCTGCTCGGGCCGTCCGGCTGCGGCAAGACCACGCTTCTGTCGATCCTTGGTGGCTTTCAGTCGCCAAGCGCGGGACGCGTGACGATCGCGGGGCAGGACATGACCTATGTGGCGCCGGCCAAGCGTCCGACGACGACGATGTTCCAGGACTATGCGCTGTTTCCGCACATGTGCCTTGTCGACAATGTCGGCTTTGGCCTCAGGATGCGCGGCCTTGCCAAGGCCGAGCGGGACGAAAAGGCGCTCGGTTTCCTCGATCTCGTCGGTCTGAAGGCTTCCGCCGGCAAGCGGCCGCACGAGCTCTCGGGCGGCCAGCGCCAGCGCGTGGCGCTCGCCCGCGCGCTTGCCGTCGACCCGGATGTGCTGCTTCTCGACGAACCGCTCGGCGCGCTCGACCTGAAACTGCGCCGCCAGATGCAGGACGAGCTGAAGGCGATCCAAAAGCGCGTCGGCACGACCTTCGTGCACGTCACCCACGACCAGGAAGAGGCGATGGCGATCGCCGACCGGATCGTGGTGATGAACCAGGGCCGTATCGAGGATTTTGGCCCGCCATCGGAGATCTATATGCGCCCGCGCTCGCTGTTTTCGGCGGGCTTCATGGGCGAGGTCAATTTCGTTTCCGGCCGTGTGGCGGCGGCGGACGCCAGCTCCGCCCGTGTCGAAACCCCGCTCGGCAGCCTGGCGCTGCCGACCGGCAACTTTACCGCATCGTCGCCGAAGGCCGGCGACCGGATTACGCTCACCATCCGGCCGGAACACTTCCGCGCTGACGACAAGGCAGAGGGTCCGACAGTGGCGCTTGGTGAGGCGCGGGTTGCCGGCAGCGCTTTCTTCGGCACGCATTACCGCTGCCACCTGCAGCCCTGTGCGGCGGATACGAGGGCGCTGGTCGCGCACCTGCCGCAATCGGCAAGCGTGCGCGAGGGCGAGATTGTGCCGCTTGCCGTGCGCGCCGCCGACGTCGTAGCCTTGCCCGCCACGGGTGGACATGCGTAGCATGATGCAGAGAATTGCACCTCAGGACTGGTACCGGGTGAGGCGGCTCGACGACGGCGTCACCGCTATCGATGAGCCCTATATCCAGGAATTCTACCGCTGCAACATCTGGCATGTGCGCGGCCGCGACGGCGATATGCTCGTCGATAGCGGCATGGGTGTCGTGTCGCTCCGGCAATGGGTGTCCCTCGTCACCGAACGCGCCTTGGACGCCGTCGCCAGCCACACCCACTTCGACCATATCGGCTGCCATCACGAGTTCGAGTGCCGCTGCGTGCATTCGGCCGAGGCGGAACTGCTGGCGCATCCGACGCGCAAGAACACGCTCGCCGACCCCTACGTCGCCGACGAGATCTTCGACGCGCTGCCGCCCGAGCCCTACGCCTCCACTACCTATGCGGTGAAGGCGGCGCCGGCGACGCGGCTGCTCGAAGACGGCGACCATATCGATCTCGGCGACCGCGTCTTCGAGGTGATCCACACGCCCGGCCATTCGCCCGGCGGGATTGCGCTCTTCGAGGCGAAGACCGGGATCCTGTTCTCCGGCGACATCCTCTACGATGGCCCGCTGATCGAGGACACTTATCATTCCAACGCCGACGACTATCTGGCGTCGATGGAACGGCTGCTGAAGATACCCGCGCGTATCGTTCACGGCGGACATTTTCCGAGCTTTTCGGGTGAGCGTTACCGAGCGCTAATCCTTGAATGGCTTGCTGAAAAACAAAAGACAAACTGACGGGAAGGAGGAGCGAATGCTCGACAAACGCAAGTTCTACATCAACGGCACCTGGGTGGATCCCATCGTCGCCAACGACCTCGAGGTCCTGAACCCGGCAACGGAAAAGCCGGTTGCGGTGATCTCCATGGGCGCGGCCGAGGACATCGACCGGGCCGTTGCTGCGGCCAAGAAGGCCTTTGCGACCTATAGCCGGACGAGCGTCGAGGAGCGACTGGCGCTGCTTGAAAAGCTGCTTGCCGTCTACAAGCGCCGCTATGACGAGATGGTCGACACCATCACCATGGAACTCGGCGCGCCGAAGACTATGACCCGTGAGCAGCAGGCCGATGTCGGCGTCGGCCACCTGCAGGGCTTCATCGATGCGCTGAAGCGCCTGAAGACCCGCGACCGGCTGCCGAACGGCGACGTGATCCTGCGCGAGCCGATCGGCGTCTGCGGCCTGATCACGCCCTGGAACTGGCCGATCAACCAGATCGCGCTGAAGGTGGTGCCGGCGCTCGCGACCGGCTCGACCTGCGTGTTGAAGCCGAGCGAGTTCACGCCGCTCAATGCCATGCTTTACGCTGAAATGGTGCATGAGGCAGGCTTCCCGGCCGGCGTCTTCAACCTCGTCAACGGCGACGGCATCAACGCCGGTGCCGCGCTGTCGAAGCATCCCGACATCGACATGATGTCGTTCACCGGCTCGACCCGCGCCGGCATCGCCGTCAGCAAGGATGCCGCCGAAACGGTCAAGCGCGTGACGCTGGAGCTCGGTGGCAAGTCGCCGAACATCGTCTTTGCCGACGCCGATCTCGAAGACCGCGTCACCGGCAGCGTGCTCGAATGCTTCAACAATTCCGGCCAGTCCTGCGACGCGCCGACCCGCATGCTGGTGGAGCGTGGCGTCTATGACCAGGTGGTTGAGATCGCCAAGCGCGTCGGCCGCGAGGCGAAAGTCGGAGACCCGACGCAAGAGGGCGGCCATATCGGACCGCTCGTCAGCCACATCCAGTTCGGCCGGGTGCAGGCGCTGATCGAAGCAGGCATTGCCGAAGGCGCGCGGCTGCTCGTCGGCGGTGCCGGCAAGCCGGAGGGCTTCGAGACCGGCTACTTCGTCAAGCCGACGATCTTTGCCGACGTCAACAACGAGATGCGCATCGCCCGCGAGGAAGTCTTCGGTCCGGTGCTGGCGATCATCCCCTTCGACACCGAGGAGGAGGCGATCGCGATTGCCAACGACACCAACTACGGCCTTGCCGCCTATGTGCAGACGGGCAACCCGGAGCGGGCCGAGCGCGTCGCCGGACGCCTGCGCGCCGGCATGGTGCACATCAATGGCGGGCCGCACCGCTACGGCAGCCCGTTCGGCGGCTACAAGCAGTCCGGCAACGGTCGCGAAGGCGGTATGTTCGGCCTTGAGGACTTCCTCGAAGTGAAGACCGTTCACGTTCCCGACGCTGCCTGAATACAGCGCTACGTCCTTGAACGACGGCCGTCGCAATCTGCGGCGGCCGTTTTTTCTTTCAGGCTTCGGCGCTTGCAGGGCTGTCACCGGTCGTCCGCATCTGGTAGCTCGTCGGCTTACCGCCCCAGACGACCGCGCCCTTCCGGATGCCTCCCGTGACCCAAGCTTCCCATTCCCATAATCGCGTTGCCATGGCTGCCCTTCTCATTGGCGGCGCTGCGATCGGCGGCTCGCCGATCTTCGTGCGGCTGTCGGAAGTCGGGCCGATGGCGACCGCCTTCTGGCGCGTGGCGCTGGCCTTGATCCCGCTTCTCGCCTGGACCTGGTTTCGTCCCGAGGGCGCCGGGGGGCGGCGACCGGAAAAGCTCTCGGAATATGCGCTTCTGGTCCTGCCGGGCGTGTTTCTCGCGATCGATCTCGGTGCCTGGCACTATGCGTTGACCAAGACATCGGTCGCCAACGCCACGCTGCTTGCCAATCTCGCGCCCGTCTTCGTGACGCTCACGAGCTGGCTTTTGTTTCGCTCGCGCGTCAGCGCCGTCTTCGCCCTCGGCCTCGCAACGGCAGTCGCGGGCGTGGTGATCCTCAAGGGCGGCCCGATGGCGCTGGGTGACGGCAATCTGCTCGGCGATGGCGTGGCCGTCGTCGCGGCGATGTTCTACGCCGGCTATATTCTGGCGATCGGGCAGCTGCGCAGCCTGTTCAGCACCGTGCGCATCATGATCTGGAGCACGGCTTCGGCTGCGATCTGCATGCTGCCGATGGCCGTCCTGTTCGAGCCGTCGCTGTTGCCGCCGACCGCCTTCGGCTGGGCGATGCTTTTCGGGCTCGCCTTCGTCAGCCATGCCGGCGGGCAGGTGGCGATCACCTACGCACTCGCCTATCTGCCGCCCGCATTTTCGTCGCTGACCCTGCTGTTGCAGCCGGTCGTGGCGGCGATCCTCGCCTGGCTCCTGCTTGCCGAGCCGGTCGGGCTGATGCAGGCGATCGGCGGGGCGATCGTGCTTCTCGGCATTTTGATCGCGCGGCGCGGATAACGCCGCGCGACTACGTTCCGATCAGAGACCGGGTGGCGTGAAGTTCGCCAGCCGCTCTTCAAGCTTGCGGATCGTTTCGGCGTCGGCATTGGCGAAGGCAAAGCGCAGGTAGTTCTCCTGGCCTTCGCCGAAATAGTCGCCGGGCAGGCAGACGACGCCGGCGAGCTTGGCCAGCTTCTCGGCGATGAACTGCGAATCGATATCCGGGTAGGGGTGGCGGACATAGGCGAAATAGGCGCCGACGGCTTGCAGCTTCCACTTCGGCAGGCGGCTCATGACGTCGCGCAGCGCATCGGCTCGTGCCGCGATTTCGGCGCGGTTCGTCTGACGCCAGTCGGCAAGAGCCGGGATTGCCTTCGCGACCGCGGCCTGGGCTGAGCGCGGCGCGCAGATCTGCAGGTTGTCCATGATCTTCGTCACCTGCTCGATGACGGCAGGGCCGGCGGTGATCGCGCCCAGGCGATGGCCCGGGATGCAGAAAGACTTGGAAAAGCTGTAGAGGCCGATGAAGCTATCCTGCCAGCCTTCGGTGGCCAGCAGGCCATGGGGCGCTGCGGAGGCATCGGGCAGGAAGTCGCGATAGGTTTCGTCGAGGATCAGCCAGACGCCCTTGGAACGGCAGGCCTCGTAGATACGGGCGAGCAGCTCCGGCGGGTAGACGGCGCCGGTCGGATTGTTGGGCGAGACCAGCGCGAGCGCCCGGATGCCGGGGTGAAGTGCCGCGGCAATTGCATCGACCTCCGGCAGGAAGCCGGCGCCGGCATCGCAAGGTACGAGCTCGACATTGATGCCGAGCATCGACAGCGTCGTTTCCTGGTTGAAGTAATAGGGGTTGGTCATCAGGATCGTATCGCCCGCGCCGGCAATGGCCATTGCCGTGCAGATGAAGGCCTGGTTGCAGCCCGAGGTGATGTGGATGTTGTCGGCGGCGACCGCAGCACCATAGAGGCCGGCGACATGCGCCGCATAGGCCTCACGCAGCTCCGCTTCGCCTTCGATCGCGCCATAGCCGGTGTAAGCGGTTGAGGCTGCAGCCTCACCGAGCCAGGCCAGCATGTCCGGATGGGCGGGATAGCCGGGCACTGCCTGCGACAGGTCGATCAGCGGGCCACGGGAGCCATCGTAGGACTTCGCCCAGGCCAGCACCGAGGGCACGGGCGGCGGCGAGAGCTTTTCGACGAGCGGGTTGAAATGCGGCATGACGGGTGTTCCTGTGGGTTAGGCCTTGGCTTTGCGTTTCTGCGGACGATCGGTGCGGCGAGCACGACTCGGCGCCGAAACCGGCTGAAAACCGTTCTTCTCCGATTTACGATCTGTCGGCTCGGATTTCGAGGTGCGGCTGCGAATAATCGTGCGCGCCGATGTCTGCAGTTCCGGCATCGGGTCGCTTTCGAGGGTTTCGAACATCCAGTCGATGAAGATGCGCACGATCGGTGCCGCCAGCACCTCGTTGCGGCAGGCGACGAAGAAGGCGTCGTTGGCGGGCACCGTCAGGTCGAAAGGGGCGATCAGTTCGCCGCGCGCGATCAGGCTGCCGGCGGTAATCGTATCGCCGAGCGCGACGCCCTGGTTGTGCAGTGCGGCCTCGGTCGAAAGCCGTGCGTCACTCATGAAATGCTGCTGGCCGCGCTGCAGGTCGCTGGCATCCGCCGCCGCAAGCCAGGTGTTCCATTCGCGGCCATCGTCGCCATGCAGCATGACGTGGTCGCGCAGGTCGCGAACCGAGCGCAGTGGCCGCATGTTGAGCAGGGTCGGGCTGACGACAGGGAAAAGTTCGAGACGGCTCCAGAGCTTGGCCCAGGCGCCGGACCAGTTGCCGTCGCCATAGATCAGGCAGACGTCGACGTCGGGCGAGTGGAGATACGCCTCGTCGTTAGAGGCGATTAGCGTCAGACGCACGTCCGGATATTGCTCGGTGAAAAGGTGCAGCCGCGGGATCAGCCAGAAGGAAAGCAGCGCCGGGACGCAGGTGATGCGCAGTTCGCCGCTCGTCGTCGGCCGCGTCATCGCTGCGGTCGCCGCCGCGATTTCGGCAAAGGCGTGGGTGACCGCCGGCAGCAGCAATGCCCCCTGCGGAGTCAGCTTCAGCCGCTTGCCGCCGCGCTCAAACAGCGCCGCCTTGACCGAAAGTTCGAGCGCGCGGATCTGGTGGCTGATCGCACCGTGGGTGACGTTGAGTTCACGCGCCGCGGCCGAAACGGAGCCCCGCCGCGCCGTCGCTTCGAAGGCGCGCAAGGGGTTGAGGGGAGGCAGGCGGCTGGACAAATCGGGGTGTTCCGGCGGTTGCTGTGATGTGAATTTTTCTCACACGAAACGCTATAACAATGTCAATTGATTTTCTAGGGGAATTGCCGCCTAATATTCATCAACAAAGGCGAAAACGCCTGGGGAACATGAACGCGCCGGACGAGCCGGCACCTTCCGCAGACAGATATCTGTGGCGCCTTCGCGCGCATGCCTCAGGCTATGGAAGACGGAGGATTGAATCGATGGCCTGGAACGACAACAAGCTTGCCGAACTGAAGGCAAAGTATGGCGAAAGCCATGGCGGCGAGCTGTTCGACCCGACCTTCCGCAAGGTCGCCGACAAGATCTTCAACAAGAGCGGCACACGTCTCGCGCCCTATTCCGGCATCCCGACCTTCCTGACGGCGCCGCACATGCCTGTTGACGCGGAGAACCCGGATTTCGGCAATCTGCAGGTGGCGATCGTCGGCATTCCCATGGATCTCGGCGTCACCAACCGTCCGGGCTCGCGCTTTGGACCGCGGGCGCTGCGCTCGATCGAGCGTATCGGCCCTTATAACCACGTGCTCGGCTGCACGCCGGTTCAGGAACTCCGCGTCGCGGATATCGGCGACGTGCCGTTCCAGAGCCGCTACCGGCTGGAACTCAGCCATGAGGACATCGAGAAGCGCATCAACCAGATCGTCGATTCCGGCGTGCTGCCGCTGTCGGTCGGTGGCGACCACTCGATCACCCACCCGATCCTGAAAGCGGTCGGCAAGAAGCGCCCGGTCGGCATGATCCACATCGACGCGCATTGCGACACCGGCGGCGCCTACGACCTCACCAAGTTCCACCATGGCGGTCCGTTCCGAAACGCGGTGCTCGACGGCGTGCTCGACCCGACCCGCGTCGTGCAGATCGGCATCCGCGGTTCGGCCGAATATCTTTGGGAGTTCTCCTACGAGTCCGGCATGACCGTCATCCATGCGGAGGAAGTGACCGGTCTCGGCATTCCCGCGATCATCGAGAAAGCGAAGAAGATCGTCGGCGACGGCCCGACCTATCTGTCCTTCGACATCGACAGCCTCGATCCATCCTTCGCGCCGGGTACCGGCACGCCGGAAGTCGGCGGTCTGACGACCCGCGAAGTGCTGGAATTGATCCGTGGCCTCAAGGGCATCAACCTCGTCGGCGGCGACGTCGTCGAAGTGGCGCCGCAATATGACTCGACCACCAACACGGCCCATGCGGGCGCGCAGGTGCTCTTCGAAATCCTGAGCCTCATGGTCTTCAGCCCGGCGATCACGGGCAAGTCCGCCTGAGGCCTGACTAAGGGTTCGTCGGCTGCCGGACCGGAAACGGCGGCCGACCACCAGACTGCACAATCACAAAGCTTCCGGGTAGGGGAATTACCATGACGATCCATGCAAAACTGAAAACAGCCTTCGCCGCCGCCCTGATGCTCGGGGCCGCCGCAGGCATCGCCAAGGCCGACGCGCTCGCCGATATCAAGTCCGCCGGCCAGATCAATGTCGGCATCTTCTCCGACTTCCCGCCGTTCTCCTCGGCCAGCGCCGACATGAGCATCAAGGGCTACGATGTCGACGTCGCGCAGCAGATCGCCGATGATCTCGGCGTCAAGCTCAACCTCGTCAGCGTCACAGGGCAGAACCGCATTCCCTATCTCAACGACAAGCGCGTCGACATCCTGATGAGCGTCGGCTTCTCCAAGGAGCGCGCCGAGGTGATCGACTTCGCCGCGGCTTACGCGCCTTACTACATTGCCGTCATCGGCCCGGCGGAACTGAAGGTTGCCGGCAAGGAAGACCTTGCCGAGAAGACCATCGCCGTCAATCGCGGCACGCTGGAGGACACCTCGCTCACCGAGGCAGCCCCGGCCAATGCCGACATCCAGCGCTTCGACAACTACAATGCTGTGATCCAGGCCTTCATCTCCGGCCAGACGCAACTGATGGTCGTCGGCAACGACGTCGGCGCCCAGGTGCTGGCCCGCCAGGAAGCGTTGAAACCGGAGCAGAAGTTCCAGCTTCTGACCTCGCCGTCGCATATCGGCCTCAACAAGAGCGAGGAAGGCCTGAAGAAGGCGGTCAACGACTCCGTTGCCAAAATGCTCTCGGACGGCAAGTTGAACGCGAGCTCGGAGGCCTGGCTGAAGACGCCGCTCAACCCCGACAACCTCAAGGACTAACAAGCTCGGTGGCCGCGGGGGGCAATCCCCTCGCGGCCCGCTTGAGGAAAGGTTGCGACGATGGGCTACGGCCTCAGCTTCGGTTGGCTCAAGGACGCCGCGGGCGCAATCGCCCATGGCGCGGCCATGACCGTGTTCCTGATCGCCTGCACCACGGTGCTTGGCATCCTGATCAGCATTCTCTTCGCCGCCGCTCGCCGCAGCCGCTATGGCGTCTTGCGCAAGGCGGTGGCCGTCTACGTCGAAGTCGTCAGGAACACGCCGTTCCTGGTGCAGCTGTTCTTCATCTATTTCGGCCTGCCGAGCCTCGGCATCCGGCTCGACCCGATCGTCGCGGCAATAGTCGCAATGACGCTGAATATGGCGGCCTATACGACCGAGATCGTCGGTGCGGGTCTCGATGCTGTGCCGAAGGGGCAGAGCGAGGCGGCGTTTGCGCTCGGGCTTAAGCCCCGCCAGGTCTTCGTCAAGATCATCCTGCCGCAGGCGCTGAAGGTGATTTTCCCGGCGCTCACCAGCCAGGTGATCATCATGATGCTGGAATCGGCGGTCGTCTCGCAGATCGCGGTGCGGGAGTTGGCGCATGAGGCGGACCTGCTGCAGGCGCGCACTTTCCGCTCATTCGAGACCTATTTCGTCGTCACGCTGATCTATCTCGGCCTGTCGATGGCGCTTCGGCGGCTGTTCGTCGCCGGCGGGCGCCGCGTGCTTGGAGCGGGCGTGTCATGATCGAGTTCACCTTCTGGGACATCCTGCGCAACCTGATCTTCGCTACGCGGTGGACGATCCTGCTGTCGATCGTCGCTTTTGCCGGCGGCGCAGCAGTGGGGCTTGCCGTCCTTGCAGCGCGCATTTCCGAGCGCCGTTGGGCGCGGCGCTTCGGCTCCGGCTACATCGCGCTCTTCCAGGGAACACCGCTCCTGATGCAGCTGTTCCTGATGTTCTTCGGCCTGCCGATGCTCGGTTTCCGCATCGAGCCGTGGACGGCGGCAGCCCTCGGATTGACCTTCTATGCCAGTGCCTATCTCGCCGAGATCTGGCGTGGCGGGGTCGAGGCACTGCCGCGCGGGCAGTGGGATGCCGGCGCGAGCCTCGGGCTGCACCGGTTGCAGGAACTGCGGCTCGTCATCCTGCCGCAGGCCTTCGCCATCACCCGGCCGGCCGCCGTCGGCTTCCTCGTGCAGCTCATCAAGAGCACGGCGCTGACCTCGATCATCGGCTTCGAAGAGCTTCTCAGAACCGCGAATGCGATCAATAATGCAACCTTCGAACCTTTCACGGTCTATGGGCTGGTCGCGGTGATCTTCTTCGTGCTGTGTTATCCGCTGACACAATATTCGCGCATGCTGGAGCGCAAAACAGCCGCGCACTGAGACTGAAAATGTGCAAGAAATCAAACAGAACAGGGAACAAGGCGGATCACCGCCGAAACAAAGGAGAACGCGAATGATCACCACTTCCATCAAGCGCCGCACGCTGCTCGGCGCCGGCCTTGCCGGTGCCTCCATGCTGGCGATGCCGTCGATCCTGCGCGCGCAGGACAAGTCGCTGAAGGTCGGCGTCTATGGCGGCTACTTCAAGGATTCGTTCGACAAGAACATCTTCCCGGAATTCACCAAAGCGACCGGCATTGCCGTCGAGTCGATCGCGGAACCGACCGGTGAAGCCTGGCTCGTCCAGCTCGAACAGGCCGCCCGCGCCGGCCAGGCCCCAGCCGACGTTTCGATGATGTCGCAGGTTGCGATGCTGAAGGGCCAGTCGACCGATCTCTGGACGCCACTCGATACCGCCAAGATCAAGAATGCCTCGAACCTGCTTGATCGCTTCGTCAACAAGTATCCGGACGGACGCATTGCCGGCATCGGCGCTGTTTCCTGGTACATCACGCTGGTGACCAACACCGACGTCTACAAGGAAGCGCCGACCTCCTGGACCGCCTTCTGGGATCCGGCGAACGCCGACAAGCTCGGCCTGCTCGCGCTCGTCTCCAACTCGTTCCTGCTCGAAGTGACGGCCAAGACGTTCTTCGGCGGCACCAATGCGCTCGACACCGAAGAAGGCCTTCTCAAGGCGTTCGACAAGCTTGCCGAAGTGAAGCCCAACGTTCGCCTGTGGTACCGCGACGAGGCGCAGTTCGAGCAGTCGCTGAAGTCGGGCGAAATCCCGATGGGCCAGTACTATCACGACGTCACCGGCCTTGCTGCTGCCGACGGTCACCCGGTCCGCTCCACCTTCCCGAAGGAAGGCGGCATTCAGGATTCCGGTTGCTGGGCGCTGTCGCGTGCCTCGCAGAAGTCCGAAGAAGCCCATATCTTCATCGACTACATGTGCCAACCCTCGATCCAGGCGACGCTGTCGCGCAAGGTCGGAACGTCTCCGACCGTCAAGCGCGAGGTTACGGATCTGACCGACAAGGAATTCGCAGCCGTCTCGTCGGATATCGAGCCGATCATTCCGCGCTACGATCTCTACCAGACCAAGTCGGATTGGCTGAACCAGAAGTGGACCGAGCTGATCGTCGGCTGATCCGACCTGCTCCCCGGCCTCCGGGGAGAGCCACAAGCATAACGACGGGGAGGGGCCTTGCAGCCGCTCCCCGCCTGAAACCCTCCCATGAGGCGGAGGGGACCATCCTCGCGGAGAAACAATGTCCGGACTTGCCCTTCAAAACGTCGTCAAGGAATTCGGAGCCTTCAGGGCCGTCAACAATGTCGATCTGACGGTGCCGCACGGCACCTTCGTCTGCATGCTCGGACCATCTGGCTGCGGCAAGACCACGCTGCTGCGCATGATCGCCGGGCTTGATCTGCCGACCGGCGGCGCGATCCGGCTCGACGGCGAGGACATCACCCGGGTTCCGACGCACAAGCGCAACCTCGGCATGGTGTTCCAGTCGCTGGCGCTGTTTCCGCACCTGACCGTCGGCGAAAACATCGCCTACCCCCTGCGCATCCGCGGTGCGGCAAAAGAAGACCAGAAGAAGCGCGTCGACGAGCTTCTGTCGATGATCCATCTCTCGGGCTATGCCGACCGGCCGGTCGCCAAGCTGTCCGGCGGCCAGCGCCAGCGCGTGGCGATCGCCCGCGCCCTGTCGATCTCGCCGAAACTGTTCCTGCTCGACGAACCGCTTTCGGCACTGGACGCGAAGCTGCGCGAGGCGATGCAGGTAGAACTGCGCCAGCTGCAGCAGAAGCTGGGCATCACCACCATCGTCGTTACCCACGACCAGCGCGAAGCGATGACCATGGCCGACACCGTCGTCGTCATGAGCGGCGGCGAGATCCGCCAGGCTGCGTCGCCGATCGAAATCTATCGCCGCCCGGCCGACAGCTTTGTCGCCGACTTCATCGGCCAGACCAACCTGCTCGACGTTCAGGCCGACAGTGCCGGTCGCGCGGAAGTGCTCGGTCATGTCGTCCCCGGCCTCGCCCTGCCTGCGGGCGCCAACAAGGGTACGCTGTCGGTTCGCCCGGAAGACGTGCACCTGACGGCGCCCGGCGCCGGGGCGCTCACCGGCAAGGTCACCTTCGTGCGCGATCTCGGCGGCACGATCGAAACCTTCGTCGATATCGCGGGACACCAGATTGTCGCCGTCTCGACGCCGCGCGCCCGGCCCGACGTTTCCGTCGGCCAGGAGGTCGGCATCGCGCTCACACCCGATGTCTGCGTGGTGCTGAAGAAATGAGACGCGAACCGCCCCAAACCTTTGGTGACTACCTGCCGCTCCTCTTTCCGGCGGTCATGCTGACGATCTTCTTCGTCGTGCCCTTCGGCACGATGATCGCCGTCAGCTTCTTCCAGCGCCAGCAGGGCGGCTTCTATACGCCGGCCTTCGTCTTCGACAATTACGCCCGCTTCCTCTCGGTCTTTTTCGGCGGTGTGCTCGGCTTTTCGCTGATGCTCGCCGTCATCGTGGCGATCTGCTGCGTCGTGCTCGCCTTGCCCTTCACCTACATGCTGACTCGCATGGCGCGGAAGGTACAGGTCGTGTGGCTGGTGGCGCTCCTGTCGATCCTGTCGCTCTCGGAAGTCATCATCGGCTTTGCCTGGTCGACGCTGTTTTCGCGCACCGCAGGGATCACCAACATCCTCGTTGCGCTCGGCATCATGGAGCAGGCCAAGGCCTTGACGCCGAGCTTCGGCGCGGTCTTGACCGGCATGGTGTATCAGGCCTTCCCCTATACGGTGCTGGTGCTTTTCCCGGCGCTCGTGCGCCTCGATCCGACGCTGACGGAAGCCGCCCGCACACTCGGCGCATCACCGCTCAAGGCCTTCTTCACCGTGGTCGTGCCGGCGTTGCGCAACACGATCACCGCCACCTTGATCATGGTCTTCATCTTCGCGCTCGGCTCCTATCTGTTGCCGCAGCTGCTCGGCCGGCCGCAGCACTGGACGCTGTCGGTGCTGATCACCGACCAGGCGATCTACCAGTCGAACATGCCGTTTGCCGCCGCCATGGCCGTGTTCCTCGTGCTTGTGACGCTCGGGCTCGTGGCGCTCACCGTGATTGCCGGACGCAAGGGAGAAGCGGCATGACCTCGATCTTCCGCAAGGCCTATTTCTTCCTGATCGGGCTGTTCCTGTCGCTGCCGCTGATCGTCGTTGCCGGCGTCTCGGTCAACCAGAAGCAGACGCTCGCCTTCCCGCCGCAGGGCTTTTCGCTCTCCTGGTACGGCGAGATCTTCCTCAATCCGGAATGGCGCAACGCGCTCTTTGCCTCGGTGACGCTGGCGGTGCTTTCGGCAGCGCTTGCGGTGGCGATCGCGCTGCCGCTCTCCTGGTTCCTGTGGCGGCGGATCGCGCCGTGGGCGAACATTTTCCAGCTTCTCGGTGTCGCGCCGTTCACGCTGCCGCCTGTCATCACCGCGCTCGGCATGCTCACCTTCTGGGCGACGGTCGGTTTCTACGGCCAGCCGTGGACGGCCGTCGTCAGCCACGCAATCTTCTTCGTGACGCTGCCGCTGGTGACGTTGTCGCTCGGTTTCACCTCGATCGACCGCTCGCTGGTCGAGGCCGCCTCGACCATGGGGGCGGATGAGCGCACGATCTTCCGCACCGTCGTGCTGCCGCTGATTCTGCCCTATATCGTGTCGGGCTACGCCTTCGCCTTCGTGCTGTCGCTCAACGAATACATCGTTGCCTACATGACGGTTGGCTTCACGGTGGAAACGCTGCCGATCAAGATCTTCAATGCGCTGCGCTACGGCTATACGCCGACCATGGCGTCGGTGACGGTACTCTTCGTCACGACCGCCGCGGTGATCTTCAGCCTCGTTGCCCGTTTCGGCGACCTGCCGAAGCTGCTTGGCGCCATGTCGTCGGATGGAAAATGATGAAGCTCGCCGCCCTCCAGATGCAATCGGCGGCGGGTGACGTCGCCGCCAATCTTGACCGCATTGCCCGTGCCGCGGCGGAAGCTGCAGGACAAGGGGCGACGCTGCTTTTGACGCCCGAACTCGGCGTCACCGGCTATGGCGCCGGCGAGGCGTTGACAGCGCTCGCCGAGGCGCCGGATGGCGCGATCGTTCGGCGCCTCAAGGCGATTTCCGCTGAGACGGGCATTGCGCTCATCGCCGGCTTTGCCGAGCGCGACGGCGACGACGTCTATAACAGCGCCGTCTATGTCGATGGCGATGCCGCGCCGGTCGTCTACCGCAAGTCCCATCTCTACGGCGACTATGAGCGTTCGATCTTCCGCGCGCCGGAGCCGTCGACGCGGCTCTTCACACATCGCGGCGTCACCTGCGGCATGCTGATCTGCTACGACGTCGAGTTTCCGGAGAATGTGCGGCGGCTGGCGCTCGCCGGCGCCGAGGCCGTGCTGGTGCCGACGGCGCTGCCGGCGGGCTGGTCCGGCGATTTCATCGCCGAGCACATGATCCAGACGCGGGCCTTCGAGAACCAGGTGTTCGTCGCCTACATCAACCATTGTGGTTCGGACCCGCTGTTCTCCTTCGCCGGGCTGTCGCGCATTGCAGCACCCGACGGGCAGTTGCTCGCCAAGGCGGGGTCTGGGCAGGAAGCCGTGCTCCTCGTCGACATCGACCCCAAGGCCTACGCAATCTCCCGCCTTGAAAACACCTATCTCGGCGATCTCAATCGCCGCTGAGGGCGCGCCGATTGCTGTTGCGTCTCAGCGATGGCAGCGCGGACGGGCCGTTTGTTGTTCACCTGAGGAGAACGTTCTGTTCTCTATTGGTCTACTGTCGGAAACGATGCGGCATCCCATATTGGGCTCAACAGCAATGCCAACGCATTGGAGGCAATCATGAGCTTGCAACTGACTGGGATCCATCACCTGACGGCGATCACCGCCAACGCACCGGAAAACCTGCGCTTCTACACCGAGACGCTCGGGCTGCGGCTGGTCAAGAAAACCGTCAACCAGGACGACACCACCGCCTATCACCTCTTCTATGCCGACGGGCGCGCCACGCCCGGCACGGACTTGACCTTCTTCGACTGGCCGGTCGGGCCGGAAGGGCGCGGCACGCACAGCATTTCGCGCACGGGTCTGAGGGTCGGCAGCGCCGAAACCGTTCGCTGGTGGAAGGACCGTTTCGACGAACTCAAGGTCGCGAGTGGAGAGGTCACGGAGATCGATGGCCGCACCTCGCTTGATTTCGAGGATGGCGAAGGCCAACGTTTCCGGCTGGTCGACGACGGCGGGCTTGCGCCCTCGCACCCCTGGGAAAAGAGCCCGGTGCCGGCCGAGCGCCAGATCAAGGGCCTCGGACCGATCACCATCAGCGTGCCTGACATCACGAACACCGAACTCGTCCTGACGCATGTGATGAACATGAGCAAGGCCCGCACCTATCCTTCGCCGGACGGCGAGGGGGAAGTCAACGTCTTCAGCATGGGCGAGGGCGGTCCTGCGGCCGAACTGCACGTGGCCGTCCAACCGGGATTGCCGATCGCGCGTCAGGGCGCCGGTGCCGTGCACCACGTCGCCTTCCGGGCGCCTGATAATGCGGCGCTGACGGAGTGGACGGAACGGCTTAACGGCTTCCGTCTGCCGTCGAGCGGCGAGGTCGAGCGCTATTATTTCCGCTCGCTCTATTTCCGCGAGCCGAACGGCGTCCTCTTCGAGATCGCGACCGATGGTCCCGGTTTTGCCGTCGACGAGCCGATGGAAACGCTCGGTGAGAGCCTGTCTCTGCCGCCGTTCCTGGAGCCGAAGCGCGCGCAGATCGAGGCCCGGCTGAAGCCGCTCGTCTAACGGTCTGATCCCAACGAAAAGCCGGGGCTCGTCCCCGGCTTTTTTGTCTCTATCCCTCTGATCCCGTTGGACATCGGTTCCGCGCGGACCCATCATGACAGCTGTTGCGTTGCCTATGTCGATGGCATCCCGCCTCGCGCTTCGAGGCGCGCCCGCAAGGACTTGGAAAAGGACCAGACCTCATGACAAAAATCCTCGGCATTTCCGGGAGCCTGCGCAAGGCGTCGTTCAACACCGGCCTGATGCGGGCGGCCGCGGAAAACCCGCCTGGTGGCGTCGAATTCGACACCGCGACGCTGCACGGAATTCCGCTCTATGACGGCGATGTCGAAAAGGAGAGCGGCATTCCGGACGCCGTGACGGCGCTGAAGCAAAAGGTGATGGCTGCCGACGGCGTCATCCTGTTCACGCCGGAATACAACAACTCCATCCCCGGCGTGTTCAAGAACGCGATCGACTGGATGAGCCGGCCTTCCGCCGATATCGCCAAGGTGTTTCGCGGTCGGCCCTTTGCGCTTGCCGGCAGCTCGCCCGGCAATTTCGGCACCATTCTCAGCCAGAACGCCTGGCTGCCCGTCATGCGCACGCTCGGCGCCGAGCTCTGGTCCGGCAAGCGCCTGATGCTGCCCAAGGCGGATACGCTTTTCGATGAGGCGGGGACGCTGACGGACACGGACGCCCGCGACCGGCTCGCCGCCTTCGTCAAGGCATTTGCGGATTTTGCCGGCGCTGAGGGAGCGCGGTAGTCTGCCGACACAGTGAGGCGCTAAGGCTGCCCCGGACATCGCGGACAGGACTGGGTATGGATGCTCGGGCAAAGCCCAAGCATGAGGGTGAGGGAGCGAGCGCTGTTGGATTTCTCGAAAGCATTCGCCGAAACGACCTCAGAAACGCTTAGAGGCCCTTATCCTGCAGCCATTGCTGGATAGCCGCGATATCTGGCGCGCCGATCTCGTGGCCCATGTCGAGGTCGACCGCGGTCAGATCCGCGCGCGTGCGGACGAGCTCTTCCCTGAGGCGTGGAGCGAAGTCGCCGTAGCTGTCGTGCTTGCCGGTCAGGAGCAGCACCTTCGTACCCGAGAGATCCGGCGGCGGCACGTCGTCGAGGACGAGCATTGAGCGCATCAGTACGACATTGCGCACGAGCCCCGGATACAACAGCATCAGGGCCACCAGAAGATTGGCGCCGTTGGAGTAGCCGATGAAAACCGTCTTCTCCAGATCGATGCGGTAGCCGTCGCGGGCACCCTCGACGAAGGCAGCAAAGGCCTCGGCTTCCGACCGCACGTCCTTCTGGTCGAAGGTCGTCGGCGAATAGCGCCGGAACCAGCGCGGCGTTCCCTCCTCGTTCGACCGGCCGCGAATGCCGACAAGCGTCGCCTGCCTGTCGACCTGATGGGCGAGGTGGAGAAGCTGCGTTTCGTTGGCGCCGCTGCCGTGCAAGAGCATGAAGGTGCGGTCATCCAGCACGCCAGGGTGATAGAAGCGGTGCACGAAGGGCAGGTCGCGCTCGGTCAGCCGCGGTTCTCCCGGCAGGGCGAACTGCGGCATGGCCAGCAGCATTTCTTCGCGCGCGGCGCTGAAATGCGCCGGCACGAAGAGTTCGGTGCCGAGTGTTTCCTTCGGTTCGTCGACGGTGAAGCCGGGCACGTCGCTGGCCAGTTCGTAGAGCGACCCACCGGGTTCGCGGACGTAGACCGAATAGAAGTATTTGCGGTCATGCGCATTGATCGCGCCCGCGCCATCCCGTTGCAGGTCCTCGTGCACCCGTTCCACGGCGGCTCGGTCGGGCGCGCGGAAGGCGATGTGATCGATCGTTCCGGTTCCGGGGGCAGACGTCCAGAAGCCGCTTGCATTGCGCACGTCGATGGTGTCGCCGGAGGCGGAGGTGAGCCGCCGGATCGCGTCGGTTGCGCCAGTTTCCGTATAGCCGAAATGGGATGTCAGGAAGCGAACGGAATCCTCCGGCTTTTCCGTGAGGATCGTGGCGCCACGCAGGCGGCGGATGGCGTCTTCCGCCGGGATATCGCGCGTGCTCCAGGGGGCCCCACCCGAAACCGTCTCGGTGCCGACGAGCTTGACGATGACACCGTCCGGATCCTTGAGCCGCAGCACCGGCTCACCGAACTCCTGCGCTGGCCCTGATGTGGCGATGTTGAACTGCAGCGCGCGGGTCAGCCAGAAGCCGATACTCTCCGGCCGGATGGCAAACGCGATTTCGCTCGGCTGGCCATGGCCCACGCGGCCGCGGCCGCCGTCTTCCCACATCAGGAAGGTCACGAGCGAACCCGGCGAACCCTCGGCGTCGCCGTAAAAAAGGTGCAGCTGGTTGGCGTCCTCATAGCCGCCCGTCCGCTTGACCAGGCGCAAGCCAAGAAAGCCGACATAGAAGTCGACGTTTGCCTGGACCTTCCGGGCAATCAGGGTGATGTGATGGATGCCGCTCGTCATTCTTATTCCCTCATTATCGTCGTCCCACAAAACACGATGTGTCCGGCCAGCACCAGAACGGTCGCCGAGAACGCAGTGTCAACGTAGGAGGATCAATCGCCATCCTTGTCGAGGAATGCCTTGAAGGCATCCGCATATTTCGGATGCCAGCGCGACAGCGGCGGCCGGTTCTCGACGATGTCGCCGGCGGCCCAGAGGATACGCCGTTCGTCGGTCGCGCGTGACACGTCGTTATCAGGGCAGAGGATGTAGAAATCCCCGCGCGCCAGGCTCTCCATCATGAAGCCGACCGTCTGTTCCGACGTCCAGGCGCCGGCGGGCTTTTCCGTGCGGCCGCCAGCCGTCAGCCCGGTGTAGACGAAACCGGGGATCAGCAGGTGCGCGTGGACCTGGCTTCCGGCGGTGTTGCGCAACTCGTGCTCCAACGCCTCGGTAAAGACCTTCACGGCCGCCTTGGAGACGTTGTAGGCCGGGTCGCCGGGCGGCGTGGTGATGCCCTGTTTCGAGCCGGTGTTGATGATGACGGCCGGTTTGCCGTGGGCGATCATCCGGGATGCAAAGACGCGCGAACCGTTGATGACGCCCCAGAGATTGACCCCGAGCGTCGCCTCCCAGGCGGCCAAGGGGCCGAGGATCGCGCTGCCGGGCTGAATGCCGGCATTGTTCATGAGCACATGCACGTCGCCGAGCCGCTGATGAACCTCCCGCTCGAGCGCTTCCAGCGTGTCGAGCCGCGAGACGTCTGTCGCGATGGCCGTGACGTGCCGCGCCCCGCCGGGCGAGGCGGCTGCGACTTCGGCCGCCGCCTTCTCCAGCTTGTCGCCCGCGAGGTCGGTGAGCACGACGTACATGCCGAGTGTCGCGAAGTGTCTGGCAGCCGCAAGGCCGATGCCGGAAGCAGCACCGGTAACGACGGCGACATTGCCGGGGGCGAAGGCAGGGTGGGACATGGTGAAGCTCCTGTGGCGGGGTCGAGTGCAAGAGATAGGGCGCCAAGGGCTGGCTGTCCATGATCATGGCAACGATGGCGCTTCGGAAAACCAAGTGTTTTCAGGGTTGTATCTTGTCACCTGTGATGCCGGCGCTACTTGCAGTTTTGAACGCAAAAGCCTGGACGAACGCATGCGGTGGATGGAACGATGAACGAAATGACAGCCCGCAACGAAAAGCGCACCCCTTGCGAAAGCTGTCCCTTGCGCAAGCTCGATCATTTTCGTGCCTTTACCGGCGAAGAACTTGCCTTCGTTTCGCAGTTCAAGACTGGCGAACTGGCGGTCGATGGTGGCGCGACCATACTCGTCGAAGGCGCGCACAGTGCGCACCTTTTCACCGTGCTTTCCGGCTGGGGCTTCCGCTACAAAATGCTCGATGACGGCCGCCGCCAGATCCTCAACTATGTGATGCCCGGCGATCTGATCGGACTGCAGGGCAGCCTGATGGGGGAGATGCAGCATTCGATCGAAGCGCTGTCGCCCGTCACTCTCTGCGTCTTCGAGCGCGGCAAGCTCAACCGTCTGTTCGAGAACTACCCTGAGCTTGCCTATGATCTCACGTGGATCGCTGCACGCGAGGAGCGCATTCTGGATGAAAACCTCTTGAGCATCGGCCGCCGATCCGCGCTGGAGCGGGCGGCCTATCTCATCGCCTTCCTCTATCAGCGCGCGGAGGTGCTCGACCTCTTCAGCAACAGCCGCGTCGCCATTCCGATCAGCCAGCAGCATGTAGCCGACACGCTCGGCCTTTCGATCGTTCACACCAACAAGACGTTGAAGAAACTTGCCGAACGGGGCCTGATCCGCTGGGCGGAGAAGGGCTGCAATGTCCGCGACATCGACGGCCTGCTTGCGGTTTCAGGCTGGGAAGGGCTCCGCGAACCCAAGCGGCCGTTCATCTGACGTGCCCAGTCGAAGCCGATCGATGCGGCGCCGGGGCCGCATCGATGTCAAGGTGGGGGAGATCAGGCGGCAACGGTCGCCCGCAGCATCCACAGAGCCTTTTCATGGAAGTTGAGGCGATCGGTCAGCATGTCCGTCGTGACCAGGTCGCCGTTTTCATCGGCCTTGGTGCCGGCCTCGCGTATGCGTCGCGCCGCCGCTTCGTGATCGGTGATCAGGTCTGCCACCATCTCGGCCGCCGTCGTGTGGTTGACCGAGGCGGCGCTGGGGGCGAAGGTTTTTGCTTCGGCGAGCTTCGCCGGCGCCAGGTGGCCAAGAGCGCGAATACGCTCGGCAATGATGTCGGTTGCCTTGAACAGCGCGTTGTAGTGCTCTTCGGTCAGTTCGTGCAGCGGCTTGAACAGGGGCCCGACCACGTTCCAGTGGTAGATGTGGCTCTTGATCACCAGCTTGTAGGTATCGGCAAGGATATCGGAAAGCGCGGTTGCCATCTGCTGGCGATAGGCCTTCGTCAGGCCGATGTCGAATTCTTCGTCCCTGACCTTGGGCTTCAGCACGGCGGCAGTCTGTTTCATTCTTCTGCTCCAGTTCTGTCTTGGAATGTCGAGCGGAGGCGGCCGAGGCCACGCCGCATGAACTGAACGCCGCGACGAAAGGGTTGTTCCCGATCCCGTCATGACGCTCACATGTCTTTTTTAAATGCCAGGTCAGGCCATTGGAGCCTAAGCTCAGTCGTTGCCGTTGCCTCAGTGGAGGTTCCGGGACTCTGGACGGCATTCCGCCTGGAAATGCGCCTGCAGCGACGATGACTGCCGTCGCTGTGCGTGAAAAATGGAGTGCATTGACATGGCCGAGCTTTCACCGTCCGTCCGGACGGTCCTCGTTCTCGAGGACAACTTCATCATCGCCATGGACGTCGAGGAAATCCTCGCTTCTCTCGGAATATTGCAGGTTACGATCGCCGGGAATGCGAACCAGGCATTGGAGCTGCTGGCGCTCCAGGCCTTCGATTTTGCGATCCTCGACGTCAATCTCGGCGATCACACGAGTTTCGTGGTTGCCGATGCCATGCTTGCCCGCGGAATGCCGTTCGGCTTCACCAGCGGCTACGGCGATGCCGAGCACTTCCCGACCTATCTCAGGCACGTTCCGCGGATCGACAAACCGTTCAACGAGAAATCGATCGGCCAGCTGATCGCCGCTGGGATCCAGACGAGAGAGGCTTAGGAACCGGCTCAGCCCTTGCGCGACCTGCTCAGGGCTTGCCGCGCGATACGAACCAGGGATTGGCGAAGTCGCTGTCGTCCTTCTGGTTGCGCTTGCCGTAGGTAAGCGGCGTGCCATCCATCGTCAGCGTTTCGCCACCGGCGGCCCTCAGGATCGCGTCGCCAGCGGCGGTGTCCCATTCCATCGTCCGGCTGAAGCGGGGATAGACGTCGGCCACGCCTTCGGCGAGCAGGCAGAATTTCAAGGACGAGCCGACCGTCCGGTAATCGGCGATGCCGTGTTTTTCGAGGTAGTCGATCGTCTCGGCGCTGTTGTGCCAGCGGCTGGCGAGCCCCACCATGCGATCCCCGCAGCTGCGGCAGCCGATGATCGTTTCTTCGGTCAGGCGAAAGCTGCCATCAATAACCGACTTTACCGCCTTGCCATGGTGTGCCGCATAGAGGATTCCAAGCGCCGGGGCGTAGACGACGCCCGCGACGGGCGCGCCGTTTTCGATCAGCGCGATGTTGACGGTGAAGTCGTCGTTGCGGCTGATGAATTCCTTGGTGCCGTCGAGCGGATCGACAAGGAAAAACGACTTGCCGGAAATCTCCGGCACGAAGCCGGCGGACACCGCTTCCTCGGCGACCACGGGGATGTCCGGAAAGGCGGAGGCGAGGTCTGCCAGGATGATGCGTTCGGCCGTCGTGTCGGCATCGGTGACCGGCGAGCAGTCAGGCTTGTGCGTGACCTCCGGCCCGGCATTGTAGATGTCGAGAATGGCCCGACCCGCCGTTATTGCCGATTGTTGCAGTATCTCCAGCATTCGCCCTGTCTTTCGGTCCGTCATCAGGCCCATAGCATATTGAGAGGAAGATTATAGCCATGCTTTTGACATGGCAGGCGGCTCTTTACGCGTGGTCGCAACTGATCTGCGGGGCGGAGCATCTCAAGCTTTTTTGCAATTGCGAGAGGCTTTGCGTCTTTGCTTCCGCGTTCCGGCTGTGCAAATGTGCCGGCGCAACTGAACTGGATGCCTTCATGCGTTATTCCGCCTTCTCGCTTGTCAGGAACGCCCTTTCCGGAAACCTGAACTGGAAACCGCATTGGCGCCAGCCACAGCCGAAATCCCACTATGACGTGATCATCGTCGGCGGCGGCGGCCATGGGCTCTCGACCGCCTATTATCTCGCCAAGGAATTCGGCGTGAAGAACGTCGCGGTCCTGGAAAAGGGCTATCTCGGCTCGGGTAATGTCGGTCGCAACACGACGATCGTGCGCTCCAACTACATGCTGCCCGGCAACGAACCCTTCTACGAGTTCTCGATGAAGCTCTGGGAGGGGCTGGAGCAGGATCTCAACTACAATGTGATGCTGTCGCAGCGCGGCGTCATCATGCTCTACCACAGCGACGGCCAGCGCGATGCCTATGTGCGCCGCGGCAATGCCATGTGGATGGAAGGCGTGGCAGCGGAGCTGATCGAGCGCGAGCAGTTGAAGAAGATGATCCCCTTCCTCAACTACGATCATGCCCGCTATCCGATCCTCGGTGGCCTGCTGCAGCGCCGCGCCGGTACCGCGCGGCATGATGCGGTCGCTTGGGGCTATGCCCGCGGCGCCGACCAGCATGGTGTCGACATCATCGAGCATTGCGAAGTGACCGGCATCCGACGCGAAAACGGTGTCGTCACCGGCGTCGAAACGACCAAGGGGTTCATCGGCTGCGGCAAGCTGGCGCTGGCGGCGGCCGGCAACACCTCGCGCGTCGGCGAAATGGCGGATCTGAAGCTGCCGCTGGAAAGCCATGTGCTGCAGGCCTTCGTGACCGAGGGGCTGAAGCCCTGCATCGATCACGTGATCGTCTATGGTGGCGGCCACTTCTACATCTCGCAATCGGACAAGGGCGGCCTCGTCTTCGGCGCCGAGATCGACGGCTATTCGTCTTATGCCCAGCGCGGCAATCTGGCGACCGCCGAGCACGTGATGGAGGAGGGGGTGACGATGATCCCCGGCCTGTCGCGCGTTCGGGTGCTGCGCGCCTGGGGGGGCGTCATGGACATGAGCATGGACGGCTCGCCGATCATCGACCGCACCTCGATCGACAATCTCTACTTGAACTGCGGCTGGTGCTACGGCGGTTTCAAGGCGACGCCGGCTTCCGGCTACTGCTTCGCCCACCTGATCGCCAAGAACGACACCCATCCGGTGGCGCGCGCCTTGAGGCTCGATCGCTTCGCCCGCGGCTATGCCGTCGACGAGGCCGGCGCCGGCCCGCAGCCCAACCTTCACTGACAGGACAGGGCCGGCCCGCCGGCTCGTATGGAATGAACAGGAAGCCGGAGTGCGGCTTCAGGACACGGAAGACGATGGCAAGCCTGATTACCTGCCCGCATTGCGGGGTCCGACCGAAGGAAGAATTCGCGATCCGCGGCGACGCCTCGCGCGGCCGTCCCGAGCCGATGGATTCGGACGAGGCCTGGCATGATTACGTCTATGTGCGCTCCAACCCGCGTGGGCGCACGTTGGAGCATTGGCATCACATTGCCGGCTGTCGCCGCTTCCTGGTGGTCGAGCGCGATACGGCCACCCACGAGGTCTATTCCGTCGTCGATGCGGCCGAGCTTGCGCGGAGGGCTGCGCGATGACCGGCTATCGTCTTTCCTCCGGCGGTCTCCTCGATCGCAGCAAAACGTTGAGCTTCACCTTCGACGGCCGGCCGCTGCGCGGATTTTCCGGCGATACGCTCGCCTCCGCACTTCTTGCCAATGACCAACTGCTCGTCGGCCGCAGCTTCAAATACCACCGGCCGCGCGGCATCGTCAGCGCCGGGCCCTCCGAGCCCAACGCGCTCGTCACCGTCGGCTCTGGTGCCCGCACCGATGCCAACACCAAGGCGACCGTCGCCGAGCTCTATGGCGGGCTGACTGCCAAAAGCCAGAACCGCTGGCCGTCTCTCGGCTTCGATGTCGGGGCGGTCAACGGCGTCCTTTCGCCGTTCCTCGGCGCCGGCTTCTACTACAAGACCTTCATGTGGCCGAAGCAGTTCTGGGAGCGCGTCTACGAACCCTTCATCCGCCGCGCCGCCGGCCTCGGCCGGGTGGTGCTGGAGCGCGACCCCGAGAGCTACGAGAAGTCCTGGGCGTTCTGCGACCTGCTCGTCGTCGGTGCCGGTCCCACCGGCCTGATGGCAGCACTGACGGCCGGCCGCGCCGGCCTTCGGGTCATCGTCGCCGACGAGGATTTCCGGCTCGGCGGCTCCCTGCTTGCGACCGGCGAGACCATCGACGGCGCGCCGGCATCGGTCTTTGCCGACCGCACCGTCGCCGAACTGCAAGCGCTGCCCAATGTCACGCTGCTTTCGCGCACCACGGTCTTCGGCTGGTATGACGACAACGTCTTCGGCGCGGTTGAACGCGTGCAGAAACACGTCGCTGAACCGTCTTCGAAGCTCGTGAGCGAGCGTGTCTGGCGCATCGTTGCCAAGCGCGCGCTGATGGCAACCGGTGCCGAGGAACGCCCGCTGGTGTTCGGCGGCAATGATAGGCCCGGCGTGATGATGGCGGGAGCCATGACCACCTATGCCGAGCGCTATGGTGTGGCCGCCGGCAAGCAGATCACGATCTTTACCAGCGGCAGCGCCGGGTACCGCACGGCGCGGGCCCTTGCGTCCAAGGGCGTCGCCATCGCGGCGATCGTCGACGCCCGAGCGGAATCCGCCGATCAGGCGCCTGATGGCATCCGGGTCATCCGCTCGGCTTCCGTCGTCGACACCAAGGGCAGGCAGCGCCTCAAGGGCATCGTCGTCGAACGCTCCGGCTTCGAGGAACTGATCGTCTGCGATGCGCTGGGGATGTCCGGTGGCTGGAGCCCGGTCGTGCATCTTGCCTGCCAGCGCGGCGCAAGACCGGTCTGGTCGGAGGAATTGAAGGCCTTCGTCGCACCTGATGTCGGTGGCGGGCTGCGTCCCGTGGGCGCTGCAAACGGTGTCTACACGCTCTCGGGCTGCCTGTCCGATGGTGCGGAGAAGGCCGCAGCGATTGCGGCCGACCTCGGTTTCAGCGCCAGCTCGGCCGCAGCACCGGTCGTCGATGGCGAAGAGGCCACGTCCTTTTCAGCGCTCTGGTATGTGCCGGGCGCCAAATCGAAGGCCTTTGTCGATTTCCAGAACGACGTGCATGCGAAGGATCTCGGCCTGGCGCTGCGCGAAGGTTTCGGCCATGTCGAGCACGCCAAGCGCTACACGACCAGCGGCATGGCGACCGATCAGGGCAAGCTTTCCAACATCAATGCCGTCGGCATTCTTGCCGGCATGCGCGGCGTCAGCCCGGCAGAGGTCGGCACCACCACCTTCAGGCCGTTCTACACCCCGGTCTCCTTCGGTGCACTTGCCGGCACGGCGCGCGATGAGCATGCAGCACCGGCGCGCAAGTCGCCGCTGCATGGCTGGGCGATGAAAAATGGCGCGACCTTCGTCGAGGCCGGGCTCTGGCATCGTTCCGCCTGGTTCCCGCGCGCCGGCGAAAAGACCTGGCGCGACAGCGTCGATCGCGAAGTCTTGAACGTGCGGGCCAATGTCGGCCTCTGTGACGTCTCGACCCTCGGCAAGATCGAGGTCTTCGGCCCCGACGCTGCGGAGTTCCTCAACCGTCTCTATTGCAACCCGGTCCTGAAGCTGCCGATCGGCAAGGCGCGTTACGGCCTGATGCTGCGCGAAGACGGTTTCGTCTTCGACGACGGTACGGTCAGCCGCTTCGACGAGGAACATTTCTTCGTCACAACGACGACGGCGATGGCCGGTCCCGTCATGGCGCACCTGGAATATTGCGCCCAGACGCTCTGGCCGGAACTCGAAGTCCGCTTCACCTCGTCGACCGACCAATGGGCGCAGATGGCGATCGCTGGTCCGAAAGCGCGCGCGGTGCTGCAGCAGATCGTCGATGGCGATATTTCCGATGGTGCGTTTCCGTTCCTGTGCGCCCGCAAGATCGTCCTGAAAAGCGGCGTGTCGGCGCGGCTCTTCCGCATTTCCTTCTCCGGGGAGCTGGCTTTCGAACTGGCGGTGCCGGCAGGTTATGGCGAGGCGGTGGCCGACCAGATCATGGAGGCCGGCCGGCCGCATGAAATCTGTGCCTATGGCGTCGAAGCCTTGAACGTGCTGCGGCTGGAGAAGGGTCTGCTGACGCATGCCGAATTCGACGGTCGCGTGACGCCAGACGATGCCGGGCTCGGCCGAATGCTCTCGATGCAGAAGACCGACTTCATCGGCAAGCGCCTGTCGACGCGCTACGGCCTGACGGCGGCGGATCGCATGCAGCTCGTTGGTCTGAAGCCCGTCGATGCCGACAAGGACATGCGGGCCGGAGCGCATCTTCTGAGGGAGGGGACCAAGCCCTCGACGCTGAACGATCAGGGTTGGGTCAGCTCGGCCGGTTTCTCGCCGGTCCTGGGCCACGCCATCGCGCTTGCCTTCCTGAAATCCGGGCGCGAACGCTATGGCGAGAAGGTCGTGGTGTTCGACAAGCTGCGTGATCAGGAGATGGTCGCCGAGGTCTGCGACCCGGTCTTCGTCGATCCGCAAAACGCAAAGCTGAAGGCCTGAGGAGGCGGTGATGGTTCGCGACTACAACAACCGCCACGCACTGGAGCAGAAACTGCGATCGGCACCCACGTCGCCGGCGGCCGACCACCTGATGGTCGGGCATTGGCGCACGATGGCGACGGTTCTTGCGCGCGTTGGCCGGGAGGAGACCGTGCGTGAGGCGATCGCCGCACAGTCCGACTTGTCCATGCGGTTTTCGGCACCGGGGGAATGGCTTGTCGTCTCCGAGGTGGAAGCGCCGAGCGGGCTCGTGCGTTGGCTCGAAGAGCTTTGCGACGGCGGTGCCTATGTTGTCGACCAAAGCGATGGGCGCGTCGTCTTCCGGATCGCCGGCCCGAACGTGCGCAGCATCCTCGCCAAGGGCATCGGCCTTGATCTTCATCCCTCAGCCTTCACGGTTGGCGGTAGCACCAACGCGCTGTGCGGTCACATCCCGGTCAATCTCGCCCGGACGGACGAGGACACGTTCGAGCTGATCGTGCCGCGGAGCTATGCGGAATCGCTCTTCGATGACCTGATGAAGATGGGGCGGGCCTTCGATCTCACCGCCGCCTTCTCGGATTGAAACGGCCCCTTCAAGAGGTCGAAATCAAATGCGGCATGAAATGCCGCAAACAGGTCGCCCATCCACCAGCAAACGGCGGAAATGGACAAGCGTCCTTCGCAGCCGTGTCTTTATCGGCGCCGTCTTTCTGACTAGGCTTTCATCATTCGCCGCTTGCACTTCTGTCTCTGAAGCAAGTGGTGGCCGTGCCTGAGTTTCTTCCTGACAATTTGGCCATGCCTCCGACAGGAGCATGGGGAGACGGAGTGTACGCATGAAAAGCCATGCCAAGGTCGTCGTTATCGGAGGCGGTGTCGTCGGTTGTTCGGTGCTCTATCACCTGACGAAATTCGGCTGGACCGATGCCGTGCTGCTCGAACGATCGGAACTCACCTCCGGCTCCACCTGGCACGCGGCCGGCGGCATGCACACGATCAACGGTGACCCGAACGTCGCCAAGCTGCAGAAATATACGGTCGAGCTCTACAAGGAGATCGAGGCGTATTCCGGCCAGGATGTCGGCCTGCACATGACCTCCGGCATGATGCTCGCCGCCACCAAGGAACGTTTCGACTGGATGAAGTCGATCCTTGCCAAGGGCCGCTACATGGGGCTCGAAGCCGAGCTTTTGACGCCCAGGGAAGCGCATGACCTGATGCCGCTGCTCGATCCCGACCAGTTCGTCGGTGCGGTGTTCGATCCGGTCGAGGGGCATCTCGATCCCTATGGCACGACGCATGCCTATGCCAAATCGGCGAAGAAGAACGGTGCGGAGATCTATCTGCACACCAAGGTCGAGCATCTGGTGCAGCGGGAAGACGGTTGCTGGCGGGTGATCACCAACCAGGGCGAGATTGTCGCCGAGCATGTCGTCAACGCCGCCGGCCTCTGGGCCCGCGAGGTGGGGCGCATGGTGGGGCTGGAGCTGCCTGTGCTCGCTATGGAGCACATGTATCTCATCACCGAGGACATGCCCGAGGTCATCGAGTTCAACCAGACGCGCGGCAAGGAGCTGATGCACTGTGTCGATTTCGACGGCGAGATTTATCTCCGCCAGGAGCGGAACGGCATGCTGATGGGCACCTATGAGAAGGCGTGTCGTCCGTGGTCGCCCGTCACGACGCCCTGGGACTTCGGCCATGAACTTCTCGCCGAGGACATCGACCGTATCTCGCCCGAACTCGAGGTCGGCTTCCGGCACTTCCCGGCCTTCAACAAGGCCGGCATCAAGAAGATCATCAACGGTCCTTTTACCTTCTCGCCGGACGGTAACCCGCTGGTCGGCCCGGTGCGGGGCTTGAGGAATTTCTGGTCGGCCTGCGCCGTCATGGCCGGCTTCAGCCAGGGTGGCGGCGTCGGCCTGGCGCTTGCCAACTGGATGATCCATGGCGACCCCGGCTTCGACGTCTTTGCCATGGACGTTTCGCGCTACGGCGATTTCGCCACGCTTGCCTATACCAATGCCAAGGTGCGCGAGAACTACTCGCGTCGCTTCTCTATCCGTTATCCGAACGAGGAGCTGCCGGCGGCAAGGCCGCTGCTGACGACGCCGATCTACGACCGGCTGAAGGCTGCGGGCGCCGTCTTCGGCGCGTCCTACGGGCTTGAAACGCCGCTGTGGTTTGCACCCGAAGGCGTCAAGGACGCCTTCTCCTGGCGGCGCTCGACCGACTTCGAGACGGTGGGCGCGGAGGCCCGGGCCGTGCGCGAAGGCGTCGGCCTGATGGAGACATCGGGCTTTGCCAAATATGCGATCACCGGCAAGGGCGCTGAAGCCTGGCTCGACCGCATGCTTGCCTGCCGCATCCCTGAGGTCGGGCGCATGGCATTGGCACCGATGCTGAAGGAGGACGGCAAGCTGATCGGCGACTTCACCCTTGCCAAGCTCGAAGAGGGGGATTTCCTGCTTGTTGGATCCGGCATCGCCGAGGACTACCACATGCGCTGGTTCGAGGCGCATCTGCCGGCGGACGGCTCGGTGACGCTGAAGGCGTTGAAGCTGGAGCTGGCCGGCCTGTCGATCGCCGGGCCGAAGGCGCGCGATGTGCTTGAAAGCCTGACCCATCTCGATGTCTCCGACGCCGATTTCCCGTTCATGGACATCCGCCGGATGGATCTCGGCATGGCGCCCGCGCTCGTCGGCCGCGTCAGCTACACCGGCGATCTCGGCTACGAGATCTGGATGAAACCGGAGTACCAGCGTTATCTCTTCGAACTGCTGATGGAGAAGGGGGCGGCTTCCGGGATCCGTTTGTTCGGCCTGAGGGCGCTGAATGCATTGCGCGTCGAAAAATCCTTCGGCAGCTGGGCGCGCGAATATCGTCCGCTCTATGGCCCGGTCGAGGCTGGGCTCGGCCGTTTCGTCGCGACCGGCAAGGATGCGGATTTCATTGGCAAGGCGGCGGCCGTGAAGGAGAAGGCGGATGGCGGCGCGATGCGGCTGCGGACCTTCGTGCTCGATGCGAGGGATGCGGACGTCATCGGCGACGAGCCCATCTATCTCGACGGTGTCGTGCGCGGCTGGGTGACATCGGGCGGCTATGCGCATGCAAGTGGGGTTTCGGTCGCCATGGGCTACGTGCCCAAGGAGATCGCCGACCGAAGTGATGGCTGGTCGATCGAACTCTTGGGTGAGATCCTGCCGGCCCGTCTTCAGCCGCATCCGCTGTTCGATTCGAACGGTCAGCGCATGCGCGCCTAAGCATTCGAGGTGTAATGCGGACCGAAGTGGCTGTCGAAGCTTCATAGAATACCCGACGCTTTTACGACTAAAGTTGATGCTTTCGCGGGCGAAAGCTGCGAAAGATTTGATTTTTCTGGCTGTAAAAGCGTCAAATCGATTTTATCGAGGAAGTTTTTGGCGAAGTCGCGTTTTTTAGCTTTCCTTTTCGTTTGAAAGAGGTATGGAATCGAGCAAACACAGCGCTCAACAATGAGCTCAAAAAACAAGAGACCGGACCGTTATGGATCTGGTCCAGGGGAAGATTGATGGAGTATTTCGTCCAGCAGCTCGTCAACGGGCTGACTCTTGGGTCTATTTATGGTATGATCGCAATCGGTTATACCATGGTCTACGGCATCATTGGCATGATCAACTTCGCCCACGGCGATATCTTCATGCTCGGCGGCTTTGCTGCTTTGATTGTCTTTCTTATTCTCACAACATTCATCGGGGGCGTCCCGGTTGTACTTGCTCTCCTGCTGATGATGATCGTCGGCATGCTGACCGCAGGTCTCTGGAACTGGACGATCGAGAAAGTGGCCTATCGGCCGCTGCGCGGTTCGTTCCGGCTTGCGCCGCTGATCACCGCGATCGGCATGTCGATTGCGTTGTCGAACTTCATCCAGGTGACGCAGGGCCCGCGCAACAAGCCGATCCCGCCGCTCGTCTCCTCGGTCTACGAAGTCTTCGGCATCACCATCTCGCTGAAGCAGATCATCATCATCGTCATCACGGCGGCTCTGCTTTCGATCTTCTGGTACATCGTCAACAAGACGCCGCTCGGCCGTGCCCAGCGCGCGACCGAACAGGACCGCAAGATGGCGGCGCTGCTGGGTGTTGACGTCGACCGCACCATCTCGGTGACCTTCATCATGGGTGCAGCACTCGCTGCCGTCGCCGGCACGATGTATCTGATGTATTATGGCGTCGTCGTCTTCACCGACGGTTTCGTGCCTGGCGTCAAAGCGTTCACCGCGGCCGTTCTCGGCGGCATCGGATCGCTGCCGGGCGCCGTTCTCGGCGGACTGTTGATCGGGCTCATCGAGTCCCTCTGGTCGGCCTATTTCACCATCGACTACAAGGACGTCGCGACCTTCTCCATTCTCGCCATCGTCCTGATCTTCAAGCCGTCTGGCATTCTCGGACGACCGGAAGTCGAGAAGGTATAATTCCATGGCAAACATTGCTTCTACGACTGCAAGCGCCGGCACTGACGTGACGGCGCGGGCCCTGCGCGAGGCTGTCTTCGCGGGCCTGATTTCGCTCGGCCTTTTCGTGCTGTTCGTCGGTCTCAAGTCCGACCAGAACATCCGCAACGAGCTGATCCTCAACCAGCGCTGGGGACTGCTGGCGATCTTCGTGATTGTCGCTGCCGTCGGCCGCTTCCTGATGGTTGCCTATGTCCAGCCGGCCATGGCTCGGCGCAAGGCCGCCAAGGCCGAGGCCGAGGATGCGGTGAAGGAGGAGACCTTCTTCAGCCGCAACTTCTCCAAGCTCGCGATTGCGTTCCTGCTCATCTATCCGCCGCTCGTCGTCGCGATCTTCGGCGTCCAGGGCTCGCTGAAGTGGGTCGACAATTTCGGCATCCAGATCCTGATCTACGTGATGCTGGCCTGGGGGCTCAACATCGTCGTCGGCCTCGCTGGCCTGCTGGACCTGGGTTACGTCGCCTTCTACGCGGTCGGTGCCTATTCCTACGCCCTGCTGTCGACCTATTTCGGCCTGTCCTTCTGGGTTCTTCTTCCGGTCGCCGGCATTCTCGCCGCCTTCTGGGGCATGATTCTCGGCTTCCCGGTCTTGCGTCTTCGCGGTGACTATCTGGCGATCGTGACGCTCGCCTTCGGTGAAATCATCCGACTGGTGTTGATCAACTGGACCGAAGTGACGAAGGGTACCTTCGGCGTCTCCGGTATCGCCAAGGCGACGCTGTTCGGCATCAAGTTCGATGCCTCGAAGGACGGATTTGCAGCAATGATGGGCCTGCCGATGTCGTCGGCCTATTACAAGATCTTCCTGTTCTATCTGATCCTGGCACTTGCGCTGCTCACGGCTTACGTGACGATCCGGCTGCGCCGCATGCCGATCGGCCGCGCCTGGGAAGCGTTGCGCGAGGACGAGATCGCCTGCCGCTCGCTCGGTATCAACACGGTGACGACCAAGCTCACCGCCTTTGCGACGGGCGCCATGTTCGGCGGTATCGCCGGCTCGTTCTTCGCGGTGCGCCAGGGCTTCGTGTCGCCCGAATCCTTCGTCTTCCTGGAATCCGCGGTCATTCTCGCGATCGTGGTTCTCGGCGGCATGGGCTCGCTTACCGGCATCGCAGTCGCTGCGGCCGTCATGATCGGCGGCACCGAAATCCTGCGCGAGCTTTCCTTCCTGAAGATGGTCTTCGGACCGGACTTCACACCTGAACTCTACCGTATGCTGATCTTTGGCCTGGCCATGGTCGTCGTCATGGTCTGGAAGCCGCGCGGCTTCGTCGGATCACGCGAACCGACAGCCTTCCTGCACGAACGCAAGGCAGTCTCCGGCAGCTTCACCAAGGAAGGGCACGGTTGATGGCCCGCGAGACAACGACAATGACAAAAGACCCCATTCTCAAGGTTGAGCACCTGTCGATGCGCTTCGGCGGTCTCATGGCCATCAACGACTTCTCCTTCGAAGCCTATCGCGGTGACATCACCGCGCTGATCGGCCCGAACGGAGCGGGCAAGACCACGGTGTTCAACTGCATCACCGGCTTCTACAAGCCGACGATGGGCATGATCACGATGAAGCAGAAGGCCGGCAAGGAATACCTGCTGGAGCGTCTGCCCGACTTCGAGATCACCAAGCTCGCCAAGGTAGCGCGTACCTTCCAGAACATCCGGATGTTCTCCGGTCTGACGGTGCTCGAAAACCTGCTCGTCGCGCAGCACAACAAGCTGATGCAGGCATCCGGCTACACCTTCCTCGGTCTGCTCGGCTTCCCGGCCTACCGCCAGGCGTCGCACGAGGCGATCGAACTTGCCAAGCACTGGCTGGAAAAGGCGTCGCTGATCGACCGTGCCGACGATCCGGCCGGCGATCTCTCCTATGGCGCCCAGCGTCGCCTCGAAATCGCGCGTGCCATGTGCACCGGGCCCGAGCTTCTCTGCCTGGACGAGCCGGCCGCCGGTCTCAATCCGCGCGAGTCTCTGGCGCTCAACGAATTGCTGAAAAGCATTCGCGCCGATACCGGCACGTCGATTCTTTTGATCGAACACGACATGTCCGTGGTCATGGAGATCTCCGACCACGTGGTGGTCCTGGAATATGGACAGAAGATTTCCGACGGCACACCGGATTTCGTGAAGAACGATCCGAGGGTCATTGCGGCCTATCTGGGTGTCGAGGATGAAGAGGTTGAAGAGGTGATCGAACAAATCGAGGAAATCGAAGGCGGGCAGGGGGGCACCCACTGATGACGGCGCCACTTCTCCAAGTCAAAGCCGTCGAGACCTACTACGGCAACATCCGGGCGCTCAGCGGGGTCGATGTCGAAGTTCACCGTGGTGAAATCGTCTGCCTGATCGGTGCCAACGGTGCCGGCAAGTCGACGCTGATGATGACCATCTGTGGCAGCCCGCAGGCGCGTACCGGTTCGGTCTTCTTCGAAGGGCAGGACATCACCCGCATGCCGACGCACGAGATCGCCCGGCTGCGCATTGCGCAATCGCCTGAGGGTCGGCGCATCTTCCCGCGCATGACCGTGTTCGAAAATCTGCAGATGGGCGCCAGCCTCGACAACCTGAAGCACTTCGACCAGGACGTGGAAAAGGTGTTTACGCTTTTCCCGCGCCTGAAGGAGCGCCAGGCGCAGCGCGGCGGCACGCTTTCGGGCGGTGAGCAGCAGATGCTGTCGATCGGCCGCGCGCTGATGGCCCGGCCGAAACTTTTGCTTCTCGACGAGCCGTCGCTCGGTCTCGCACCGCTGATCGTCAAGGGCATCTTCGAAGCGATCAAGAAACTCAACAAGGAGGAGGGGCTGACGGTCTTCCTCGTCGAGCAGAACGCCTTCGGCGCGCTCAAGCTTTCGGACCGCGGCTACGTGATGGTGAACGGCCGGGTGACGATGAGCGGTTCCGGCAAGGAACTCCTCGCCAATCCGGAAGTGCGCGCGGCCTATCTCGAAGGCGGCCGTCATTGACCGGCCGCATCTGGAGCAAGTGACATGCAGGGAATTCTCTACGAAGAAGTGTCGATCTGGCAGTTTCTTTTCATAAGCTGCGTGCTCGGCGGCTGGACCGCCTGGCGCACGGGCAAGAGCGTGGCTGAAAGCTGGGAAGGCATGCCGCGGCTCATCCTCTACGTGGCGTTGCTGGGACTGGGCATCCGTTTCGTCCACCATGCGCTGTTCGAAGGCACCATGTTCAGCCTGCAATACTATATCGTGGACACGATCGTACTTTTGTTGTTTGCTACCGCAGGTTTCCGGTACTACCGGACCAAGCAAATGACCAATAACTACTATTGGCTCTATGAGAAGGCTTCGCCTTTCTCCTGGAAAGCCAAGTAAAGGGAACAGCGCGCGCCGGCCGCCGCGGCCGGTGCGAAAGAAACACCGGCGCAACTATGGTGGGCATTGCGCAGGTTGGTAACGAGACCCGCTCGAATAATTGGGAGTAACAAGATGAAAAAGTCTCTTCTGTCGGCGGTCGCGCTGACGGCTATGGTTGCCTTCAGCGGCAGCGCCTGGGCTGATATTCTCGTTGGTGTCGCCGGCCCGCTGACTGGCCCGAACGCCGCTTTCGGTGCACAGCTCCAGAAAGGTGCAGAGCAGGCCGCCGCTGACATCAATGCCGCTGGCGGTATCAATGGGGAACAGATCAAGGTTGTGCTCGGCGACGACGTTTCGGATGCCAAGCAGGGCGTTTCGGTCGCCAACAAGTTCGTTGCTGACGGTGTGAAGTTCGTTGTCGGTCACTTCAACTCGGGCGTGTCCATCCCGGCTTCTGAAGTTTACGCCGAAAACGGTATCCTGCAGGTAACCCCGGCCTCCACCAACCCGCAGTTCACCGAGCGCGGTCTCTGGAACACGTTCCGTACCTGCGGCCGTGACGACCAGCAGGGTGCGGTTGCCGGTGCCTACCTCGCTGCCAACTTCAAGGACGCGAAGATCGCCGTCATTCACGACAAGACCCCCTATGGTCAGGGCCTTGCCGACGAAACCAAGAAGTCGATGAACGAAGCCGGCCTCACCGAAGCCCTCTATGAAGGCATCAACACCGGCGACAAGGACTTCTCGGCTCTGATCGCCAAGATGAAGGAAGCCGGCGTTTCGATCGTCTACTACGGCGGTCTGCACACCGAAGCCGGCCTGATCATGCGCCAGATGAAGGACCAGGGCCTCAAGGCTACCCTGATGTCGGGCGACGGTATCGTTTCGAACGAACTGGCCTCGATCGCCGGCGACGCCGTTGACGGCACGCTGATGACGTTCGCTCCGGATCCGCGCAAGAACCCGGCTGCCAAGGACCTCGTCGAGAAGTTCCGCTCTGCCGGCTTCGAACCGGAAGCCTACACGCTCTACGCCTACGCCGCTCTCCAGGTCATCGCCGAAGCTGCCAAGGCTTCCGGTGGCAACGACCCGCAGGCAGTTGCCGAAGCCATCAAGGCAAAGGGTCCGTTCAAGACCGCAATCGGCGAACTCGGCTATGACGAAAAGGGCGACATCACGCGTCCGGACTACGTCATGTACACCTGGAAGAAGGGTGACGACGGCAAGTACAACTACTTCCAGAACGAGTAGTTCTGATTTCGGACCTTGTGTCCGAGTGGTTGGGGCCCGGCGAGCAATCGCCGGGCTTTTCTTTTGGTGACGCTCGGCGCAGCGGTCTATTATTTCAATAGCGTGTCTCTGAGCGACGAGACTTCGGCGCGCAGTCGCTCGAGATCGTCGGGGCCGAGCTTTGTCGCTTCGCCAAGGTTGCGGGGTACGTCGATTGCCTTCTGCCGCAGCGCCTTGCCCATCTCGGTCAATTGTACCCGGACCTGCCGCTCGTCCGCCTTATCGCGCACGCGGGCGATGTAGCCGGCGGCCTCCAGGCGCTTCAGCATCGGGGTCAAAGTGCTCGATTCCAGAAAGAGCCGCTCGCCGAGGCTGCCGACCGTCTGGTCGTCCTTTTCCCACAACAGCACCATCACCAGATATTGCGGATAGGTGAGATCGAGCTCTTCCAGCAGCGGCTTGTAGATGCGCGTGAAGGCGTGGTTTGCGGAATAGACCGCAAAGCACAGGAAACTATCGAGCGCCAGCATTGCCTCATCGCCCTTGGGATCGGTGTCAATCATCGCTTTCTCCTGTCATGCTCTCAAAATAAATCGTTCACGATATAATCGCAAGACATTGACTATAGCGCGGCTACGGTATAAATATTGTGCACGATCTAATCGATAGCGACATAAATCCACATAAGTCGCGCACGATTTAATCGCTAAGTATTTAACAGCGGTGTGACCGCAGGGAAGAAGGAGCGTTTCCATGAGCAAGGCAATCAGCAAGACCGAAGCCAACGGCATCTCCCGCCGCACGGTTCTCTCGGCCGCCTTTGGCGCTGCCGCCACCGCAGCCGCGGTCAATGCCATGAACACGTCGGCCAAGGCCGCATCCACCACCGCAGCAACCGCCGGCGCCTCCGGCACTAAGGGAGAAAACACCATGGGCAGCCGCATCATCACCCGCGATGGCGTCGAGATCTATTACAAGGACTGGGG
>NZ_LMJM01000045.1:170648-329192 GCF_001429005.1 Ensifer sp. Root954 | reverse complement strand
CGAGAGGCGAGACTGTCGCATCTCTAACTGGCCCAACTGTCGCATTACTAAATAGCCACTACACAGATTTTGTGGCATAACATACATTATGGAACTAACTTGCAAACACCCATTCGGGCCGCTTTAGCGGTTCCGTGCCGTGTCATCGAGGTCGATCCCGGCAAGACGCTGGTCTACACGTTTGCTGATTTCGAGCTGCACTGGACAATCCAGCCGGACGGTGACTGCTGCATTCTTGGGCTGGAGCATCGGGGCTTCGACCTTGAAAACCCGCAACACCGTTTCGCCGAAGAAAACATGCCGACTGTTGGCGCACACTCGTCTTGCCGCGCTTGGCAACTCGAGGCCGCTCACATGACACCTTCGGCTTCTTGATCCGAGGCGCGGCAAACTAAATCTGCTGCGATCAAACTCCGAAGGCCCGGCGCCGATCACGTTGATCGTATTCTGGAAGACTGGCTATCGACCAGGCTGGCGCAAATCGGGCTCCCGCTACTCAGCGCCGGATAGCTCTCGCCGATCTTTAAGGGTGGGCAGGAAGTTCCGCCGGAACCCTTCCCCTGACCTTCCGGCTATCATCCATGCCGGTTCCCACTGCCATCAAACATGTGGAGCGCTTCGGTGCTCGCCCCGACCTTCACCTCGTCACCGATCTCGTTGCGCGCGCGCCCGGAAACGCGAAAGACCAACTCGTCGCCGTTCTGGAGGCGACCGTGTATGAGGCTTTCGGCGCCGACCAACTCGATGCCGTCGATGCGCACCGTCGCTTCGAAGGCTCGCGCTGGAGCATCGGCTGACATCGGCGAAATATCTTCCGGACGGACGCCTAGCGTGTAATCGCCAGTCGGCCTGGTCACATCCGCGGCAAGCGACCAGCCCGCCGACATGTCCTTGCCGTGCAGCAGGTTCATCGAGGGCGAGCCGATAAAGGTGGCGACGAAGGTGGTCGCGGGCTTCTCGTAAAGCTCCAGTGGCGTGCCGACCTGCTCTATGCGGCCGGCGCTGACGACGACAAGCCGGTCGGCAAGCGTCATCGCTTCCATCTGATCATGCGTGACATAGACGCTCGTCGTTGCGAGCGAGCGCTGCAACCGCTTGATTTCGATGCGCATCTGCCCGCGCAGCTTGGCATCGAGGTTCGAGAGCGGTTCGTCGAACAGAAACGCGGCGGGTTGGCGAACGATTGCCCGCCCCATGGCAACGCGCTGGCGCTGGCCGCCCGAAAGCTGCCGTGGTTTGCGGTCGAGATAGGGCTCGATCTCAAGCGTCCTTGCGGCCGTGGCAATGCGCTGGTCGATCTCGGCCGGCGGTGTCTTTCGGTTCTTGAGCCCATAGGCAAGATTCTGGCGCACCGTCATGTGCGGATAAAGCGCGTAGTTCTGGAAGACCATCGCAATGTCGCGCTCCGCCGGCTCGACGTCGTTGACCCGACGCCCGCCAATCAGGATATCTCCGCCGCTGATGTTCTCGAGCCCGGCGATCATGCGCAACAGCGTGGACTTGCCGCAGCCGGACGGCCCGACAAGAACGACAAACTCTCCGTCCTTGATCTCGAGCGAAACGCCCTTGATCGCTTCCACCGTGCCATAGGTCTTGCGGACGTCATTCAGGGTAATTTCAGCCATTACTTTTCTGTCTCCACAAGACCTTTGACAAACCAGCGCTGCATCAGCACGACCACGAGGATCGGCGGGATGATCGCAAGGATCGCCGTCACCATCACATAGTTCCAAGGCGTCGAGGCGTCGGTAAAATCGATCATCCGCCGGAGCCCGATGATGATCGTGTTCATCTTCGCGTCATTGGTGACGAGCAGCGGCCAGAGATACTGGGTCCAGCCATAGATGAAGAGGATAACGAAGAGCGCCGCGATGTTCGTTGCCGAGAGCGGCAGCAGGATATCCTTCATGAAGCGAAACGGACCGGCATTGTCGATGCGCGCGGCCTCCACCAGCTCCCCTGGTATCGTCAGGAAGAACTGGCGAAAGAGGAACGTCGCCGTTGCCGACGCCATCAGCGGCAGCGTCAGCCCCGCATAGGTGTCGATCAAGCCGAGATCGACGATCACCTTGTAGGTCGGCAGGATGCGCACCTCGACCGGCAGCATCAGGGTGATGAAGATCATCCAGAAGAACAGCATCTTCAGCGGAAAGCGGAAGAACACGATCGCAAAGGCCGACAGGAAGGAGATAACGATCTTGCCGACAGCGATCGCGATCGCCACGACCGTCGAATTGAACAACAGCCGCTCGAGGCTGACGCCGACGACACGCTCGACGCCGCCGCCGATCGCCTCCCGATAGTTCTCGACGAGGTGGTCTCCGACCACCAGCGACATGGGCGGCCGCACGATTTCGATCGAGCTATGGCTCGAGGCGACGAAGGTATAGTAGATCGGCAGCGCGACGATGATGATCCCGATGACGAGTATCAGGTGGCTGATCGCAGTTGATATGGGACGGTTCTCGATCATCTGCGCCTCACGAATAGTGGACCCGCTTCTCGACGAAGCGGAACTGGAACGCCGTCAGCGCAATGACGATGATCATCAGGATCACCGACTGGGCTGCCGAACTGCCGAGGTCGAGATTGACGAAGCCGTCGTTATAGACCTTGTAAACGAGCGTCTCCGTGGCCTTGGCGGGGCCTCCGCCTGTGACCGCGTGAATGATGCCGAAGGTGTCGAAGAAGGCGTAGACGGTGTTGACGACGAGCAGGAAGAACGTCGTCGGCGCAAGCAACGGGAAGACGATGGTCCAGAACCGTTTGGTGCCACGGGCACCATCGATGGCTGCCGCTTCGATCAGCGACTTCGGGATCGCCTGCAGGCCGGCGACGAAGAAGAGGAAGTTGTAGCTGATCTGCTTCCAGGCTGCCGCCACGATCACCAGAAACATCGCCTGGTTGCCGTTGAGCAGCGGATCCCAAGCGAAGCCATTGCGGCGCAGAATGTAAGAGAAGGTGCCCATTGCAGGGTTGAACATGAACAGCCACAGCATGCCGGCAACAGCCGGGGCAACCGCATAGGGCCAGATTAGCAGCGTGCGATAGACGTTGCGCCCGCGCACCACCCGGTCGGCCGCCGTGGCGAGCAGCAGCGCGAGCGCCATCGACAGCAGCGCGGTCGCAAGGCTGAAGGCCACGGTGACCTTTAGCGAATGCAGATAGTCCGGGTTGGCAAGGATTGCCCGGAAGTTGGCGAGACCGACGAAGCCGGATTTAAGGCCGAACGGATCCTCGCGCAGCACCGATTGGTAGAGCGCCTGGCTGGCGGGCCAAAAAAAGAAGATGACCGTCAAGACGATCTGAGGTGCCAGCAGAAGATACGGCAGCACCTTGTTTGGAAACACGACGGACTGCATGGACTCCCCTCCCCATCAAAGACCGGTCCGCACCGCCTTTCGGCGATGCGGACATTTCGTTTTGGAGGTCAGTTTCCGACTGCAGTCTTGATCGCTGCGTTTGCTTTCACGACACCTTCGCTGAGCGCGGTCTTGGCATCCTTCTGGCCGGCAAGCATCGCTTCGAACTCTTCGTTGAGGATGTCGCGAACCTGCGGAAGGTTGACGAGGCGAACGCCCTTGGAGTTTTCGGTCGGCGCCTTGCCCATCATCTGCTTGATCGGCGTCTCGCGGCCCGGGTTCTTTTCATAGAAGCCGGACTTCTTGGTTTCCTCATAGGCTGCAAGTGTGACCGGCAGGTAGCCCGAAACCTGGTGAAGCTGGGCCTGAGTTTCCGTTTTCGAGAGGAAATGGAAGAACTCGGCCACGCCCTTGTATTCGCCATCGCTCTTGCCGGCGAAGACCCAGAGGCTTGCGCCACCCGGGATGGTGTTCTGCGGGCCATGGCCCTCATAGTAGGGAAGCTCGCCGACACCATAGTTGATGCCCGACTTGACGATGTCGCCGAGGCCACCGGAGGATTCCGTCAGGATCGCGCACTCGCCCGACATGAACAGCTGCTTGGCTTCCGAGGTGCGACCGCCGTAACGGAAAGTGCCGTCCTTGGCGAGGTCGGCGATCGACTGGAAGTGGTCGACGAAGAGCGGCGCGTCGATCTTCAGTTCCACTTCGAGCCCGGCAAGCCCGTTTTCGTTCGTGCCGTAGGGCACATTGTTCCAGGCCGAGAAGTTTTCGGTCTGGATCCAGGTCAGCCAGGTCGAGGTGAAGCCGCAATTTGCCGCGCCGCTCGCCTTGATCTTCTTTGCCGCTTCGAAGACCTCGGGCCAGGTGGCCGGCGGCTTGGCCGTATCGATACCAGCCTTCGTAAAGGCGTCCTTGTTGAAATAGAGAATCGGGGACGACGAGTTGAAGGGGAAGGACAACATAGTCCCGTCAGCCTTGGAATAGTAGGCGACGATGCCCGGCAGATACTGGTCCTTATTGAACTCGTAGCCGCCCTTCTTAAGCACCTCCGCCACGGGGACCACGGCACCTTCCGCGCCCAGCATCACGCCACTGCCGGCGTCGAACACCTGCAGGATGGCGGGAGCCTGCTTGGAGCGGAACGCGGCGATACCCGCGTTCAGGGTCTCGCCATAGGTGCCCTTGAACACGGGGACAATCTTGTACTCCGACTGGCTTTCATTGAATTCCTTGGCAAGCCTTTCAACGGTTTCGTTGTTGGCGCCCGTCATCGCGTGCCACCAGGCAAGCTCCGTTGCCGCGAAGGCGTTCGAGGCGGCGAAGATCGAGATTGCAGATGTGGCCGCAAGCGTCCATTTCAAAACTCTCATGGCGGTTCCTCCCAATATTGAGACGACAAGTCTCGGTGCTCAGTCGCGTTGATCCTCCTCAATCAGTCGCGCCTGACTTTCGCAGCGAAAGTGCGCTGATTAAAAACGAACGATAACGAACCTGCAAGAGAAAATAGAATGCAGAATTCGCAAATTTCCGCCTTCGGAATATTCGTTCTGTTTCATATATGAACGCTGGATGTACAATTGTCCCGGGCGAGATACAAATCGCCAACCACCCACAGCGTGCGCGACCGACTTGCGGCCGATGGACTTGCCCGCCTCCTCGCCTTGATGCCTGTCGCCCTCCTGCTCTGCTAGGGGCGGCCGCCGGGGTTCTGACACTGCAGCCTATCGACGCGCCTTGGGACGTGTCGCGAGCACGTTGCGGATCGCAAAGCTCGAATGGATCCGGGAGACCCCCGGTAAAGCCGAGAGAATCTCCTTGTGGATGCGTTCGAACTCGCCGGCATTGGCGACTTCGACGCGCAGGAGATAGTCCGATCCACCGGTCATCAAAAAACACTCCCGCAACTCGGGATGTCTTCGTACAGCCGCCTCGAACCGGTCGAGATAGTCCTCCGTCTGGCGGTCCAGCGTGATGTTGATGATAACGGCAATGCTGGCCTCGACGTTCGAGGTGTCCACTAGGGCGGTATAGCCGCGGATGACGCCGGACTGTTCCATCAATTTTATCCGCCTTAGACAAGCGGATGGCGAGAGCCCGACCTCGGTCGCGAGGCTGGCATTGCTCCGGCGCGCGTCCAGGCGCAGCAGCCGAAGGATATTGCGGTCTATGGTGTCGAGCGCGGGCATTGCAGATTATTCCAATTCTTCGCTGTTTCATTCAAAGATCACGAATCCGCGCAACGATCAATCGACAATTCGTCGACAATTCTGCGATCGTTTCACTACCCTCCGGACAAGTTGGGAGGCTCGGCCATGGACGGCGCAGTCAGGGAAAATACGCAGCAGAAAGCGATCAAGGGCGGCGCCTCAGGCTACCTCACGATCGATCTTGTGGCGCTGGTTCGCAACTACGACCGGCTTGTGTCTGAAATTGCGCCGGCGCGGGCCGCAGCAGTCGTCAAGGCGGATGCCTATGGGCTTGGCGCGGACCGGGTCGCAGCGCGCCTCTATGACCATGGCTGCCGGCACTTCTTCGTGGCCCATTTCGTGGAAGCTCGGCGCCTGCGACCTCAGCTTGCCCGCGATGCGATGATCTTCGTTCTGAATGGCCTGCAGCCGGGCAATGAGCTCGCCTGCGCCGACGATGGCATCGTTCCAGTCATCAATTCCCTCGAACAATTGCGGCAATGGGCCGGTGCGGCTGTAAACCTCAACCGTCGCCTTCCCGCGGCGCTGCAGTTCGACACAGGCATGTCGCGGCTCGGTGTCCCGCCGCAGGAACGACCGGCGATCGCATCGATGCTGCGGACCTGCGGCATGATCGACATCCAGTTTGTCATGAGCCACCTGGCCTCTGCCGACGATGTCTTGAGCGAGCAGAACGGCAACCAGCTTGCCGAACTCCGACGCATCGCCACGGAGTTTCCGGAATACGAACTGTGCTTCGCCAACTCGGGCGGCATTTTCCTCGGCGAAGCCTATCACGGCGTGCTCGTTCGGCCAGGGATTGCACTCTATGGCGGTGCTCCGACGGATGGTCATCCAAACCCGATGGAGCCGGTCATCAAGCTCGATGTTGCGGTCGTACAGACGCGTGAAGTGCCGACCGGAGCGCGCGTCGGTTATGGCGGCAGCCATGTCGCCGCAAGCCCGACCCGGCTTGCCACCATTGCTGCCGGCTATGCCGACGGCCTGCCGCGCAGCCTGAGCGATCGGGGTGCGGTCTATTGCGACGGTGTTCGCTTGCCGATCGTCGGCCGGGTGTCGATGGACAGCATCACCATCGACATCTCCGCCTTGCCGGAGGGGCGCCTGCAACTCGGCAGCCTGGTGGAGGTCCTCGGCCCCAACCAGACACTCGAAGACATCGCACGCGATGCCGGCACCATCTCCTACGAAATCCTGACCGGTCTCGGGCATCGCTACGAACGGCAGTATCGCTGAGCTTCCTTTCCTTTTGAGGACATCATGAAAGTTATCGTTCTCGGCGCCGGCATCGTCGGCGTCACCTCGGCCTACCAGCTTGCCAAGAGCGGACATGAGGTCACCGTCATCGATCGCCAGCCCGGACCGGCGCTGGAGACGAGCTTTGCCAATGCCGGCGAGGTTTCCTTCGGCTACTGTTCGCCCTGGGCAGCACCCGGGATTCCGATGAAGGCGATGAAATGGCTGTTCATGGAGCACGCGCCGCTCATCCTTCGACCCAAGGTCGATGCCGCCATGATCTCCTGGATGATCAAGATGCTCTCGAACTGCACGTCCGGGCGCTACGCGATCAACAAGAGCCGCATGCTCAGGCTTGCCGACTACAGCCGCATCTCGCTCGGCGCGCTGCGCGCTGAAACCGGCATCGCCTATGACGAGCGCATGCAGGGAACGCTGCAGCTCTTCCGCACCCAAGCCCAGCTCGACGCCTCCGGCAAAGACGTCAAGGCGCTCGCCGCCGACGGTATTCCCTACGAAGTTCTGGACCGCGACGGCTGCATTCGCGTCGAGCCGGCGCTAAAACATGTGCGCGAAAAGATCGTCGGCGGCCTGCTGACGCCGAAGGACGAGACCGGCGACTGCTTCAAGTTCAGCAACGAACTTGCGAAAAAAGCGGAAGCGCTCGGCGTGCGCTTCAACTACGGCAGCATCATCCGCAGCCTCGACGTGGAAGGCGGCCGGATCAAGGGCGTCGTCACGGCGCATGGCACGCTCAAGGCCGACGCCGTCGTCGTGGCGCTCGGCAGCTTCTCCCCTCTCCTCGTCAGGCCGCATGACATCCGTCTGCCGGTCTATCCGGTCAAGGGCTACTCATTGACGATCCCGATCACCGACGCTTCGCGCGCGCCGGAATCGACCGTTATGGACGAAACCTTCAAGATCGCCATCACCAGGCTTGGCGATCGCATCCGCGTCGGCGGCATGGCGGAAATCTCCGGTTATACCAACGATCTCGGCGAGCCTCGCCGCCTGACGCTCCAGCACTCCGTCACCGATCTCTTCCCGGGTGGCGACGTGTCGAAGGCAAGCTTCTGGTCGGGGCTTCGCCCAATGACGCCGGATGGCACGCCTGTGATCGGCCCGACGAAGGTCGCCGGCCTCTATCTCAACACCGGCCACGGTACGCTCGGCTGGACGATGAGTTCCGGTTCGGCCCGCGTCATCGCTGATCTCGTCAGCGGACGCCAGCCGGAAATCGACGCCACCGATCTCGCGATCGCCCGCTACGCATAAGCGTGTTCCAATCAACCACGAATCTCGGAGACGGATCATGATCCAGGAAATCCACACCACCGACGCGCCGGGTGCCGTCGGTCCCTTCTCACAGGCAATCAAGGTCGGCAACCTCCTGTTCGTTTCCGGTCAGCTTCCGATCGATCCGGCCACCGGAGAGTTCAACTCGGACGACGCGATCGCGCAGGCCGAGCAGTGCCTCAAGAACCTTGGGGCTATTGCGACCGCAGCGGGCACGACCCTTTCCAACACCGTCAAGACCACGGTTCTGCTCACCGACCTCGGACAGTTCGCGGAGATCAACAAGGTTTATGCGGGCTTCTTCACCAAGCCGTTCCCGGCACGCGCCTGCTACGAGGTCAGCGCTCTGCCGAAGGGCGCGAAGGTGGAGATCGAAGCGGTCATCGCCATCCCGTAAAGTTTGCTGGCGCCGACGCTATTTCGGGAACTGCGGGCGAAGCCGGCCGGCGGTCGACAGCCTCGCCGGCCAGGTTTCCGCGTCCGAGTTCGGATTCGTCATTTGGACGACGAGGAAGACCTGATCATCCCGCTCATCTATTACCCAGCCCGGTTCCGCGCTTGCCTAGGTCTGTCGCTTGGCCTTGCCTCCTCCCCTCGCCCACGCAAACAATGAGTTGACCGTTTTAAGCGCCGAGGCGACACTTGCGAGGTGCAGCAAGGCAGGAGGTAAATGATGGCTGAGGCGGACCACTGGCGTCATATGGCAAGCGCGCCGAAAAACGGGAGCCGGATCCTCGTCACGATCCGCCCGTCCGAACAAGGCGCCGCGGAAGTCGATCTCGCCTATTGGTCGAAGGGTGATCAGTTTGGGTCCGAAGGCTGGCGCGCCTCCGATTCCTCGCCCGGTCGCATCATCGAGTATGCCGAGCCTGAGCTGAAGTGTTGGATGCCGATGCCCATGGCAAATCTCGATCGCGCCGCGATGCCCCTGCCCTGGGAAGGCGAGGACGAACAGGAACTGGACGGCTCCGGGATCTAGGAGCCCAGGCGCCAGCTCGTCAGGTAGACCTTCGCTGTCCGTTGGCTTAGGCCGTCGCGTTGTCGAACTTTCTTCGCCACGGCGACACAATCGGCAGGTCGAGCCGATGCTCTTCATATCGCAGGGCACGGCCGCGGTGGTGCTCACCGCGGCCGCACAATCTGGCTATCGCATCATCGCCGCGACATTGCCGCCGTCGACGGTGATGACCGCGCCTGTGCTCGTGCGTGCCTTGGCGAGGTGCACGAAGGCTTCGGCCACATCCTTGGCTGCGACTTCGCGATGAACGAGATTGCCGCGCATGTAGGCTTCCGGTGTGATGCCGCGGGCGCGGCTGCGCTCCTCGACCATCTGGTCGGTCATGAGACCGGTGCGGATGCGATCGGCGTTGACGGCGTTCGAAGTGATGCCGTCCGCGCCATGCTCGACGGCGTATTGCCGCATCAGCGCCATCAGCGCCGCCTTCGAGGTGCCATAGGGACCGAAGTTGGGGCCGGGATTGACCGCCTGCTTGGAGACATTGAACACCAGCGCGCCGCCGGTGCGTTGCGCCTTCATGATCCTGGTCGCAGTCCGGGCAATGTAGTGATGCCCCCAGAAATTGAGCGCGAAGGCTTTCTCGAAGAGTTCGTCGGAGACCTCGATCATGGCGCCCTGGAAGGCAGCGCCGGCGTTCGAAATGACGATGTCGACACCGCCGAAATGTTCGGTAACGCCGGCGAGAGCGGCTTCAACGGCCTTGGGGTTGGTCACGTCGCAGGCGACGCCAAGGCCGCCAAGCCGGGCGGCCTCCTTCTTGACCGCCGCTTCGGCAAGATCGACGAGGGCGATTTCGGCGCCTTCCGCACGCAGCGCCTCGGCAATCGCAAGGCCAAGGCCGCCGGCGCCACCGGTCACCACCGCGACCTGTCGGCTGAGCGGCTTTTCCACCTGCTTCGCCAGTTTCACCTGCTCAAGCGACCAGTATTCGATGTCGAAGAGATCCTGTTCCGACAGCGCCTCGAAGCTCTCGATGCCCTCGGCGTTGCGGATGACGTTGATCGTGGCTTCCGCGACATCGGCGCCGACGCGTGCCGCCTTCTTGCTGGGACCTGCTGCGAAGAGGCCGACGCCGGCGACGTAGAAGACGCGGGGCATCGGGTCGAGCATCTTCTTGTTGCCGCCAACACGCGCGTTGTTGCGCTCGAAGTAGGCGCGGTATTCGGCGATGTAATCCGCCACCGCCGTGCGCACCGTCTCTGCCCAGGTGGCCATTTCTCCGGTAACCGGCGCCGGCAGGGCCAGTCCGAAGCGCTTGATGTGGATGACATGTTCCGGCGTCGCATTGCCGCGGCGCGCGAGATCGGCAGCGTTTTCTGCGTTGCAGAACGCGAGCACGGTCTCGCTCGCGCGGTGTTCGAGCACGAAGCGCTTCGGAGAGCCTTCGACACCGGTGTCGATGGCGACGGCGCCCCGCAGGATCGGGGCGATTTCGGCGGCCGACGCAATCGCTGCCGGTTGCTTTGCCTGAACGAACGGGCGCGGATTGCCTTTGGCAATGCGGCGCTCGGCCATGTCGATCGCCGCGATCATCTTTTCATAGGCTTCGCGCGGATCCTCCGACCAGGTGAAGATGCCGTGCTTCAGCAGGATCATGCCGTCGGCGGTCGGATCGGCGCGGAAGGCCTCGTCGCAGGCTTTTGCGAGATCGAAGCCGGGCATGACATAGGGAACGATGATCGCCTTGGGGAAGAGTTCGCGAACGATATCTTCCCCGTGCGGCTGGTTGGTCAGCGACACGATCGCGTTGGCATGGGTGTGGTCGATGTGCTTGAACGGCAGGTTGGCGTGCAGGATCGCTTCGACAGAAGGATTGGGCGCCGCTGGATCGAGCAGCAACCGGCGCTGCAGCATGACCATGTCGTCGTCGCTAAGCGTCTGGAAACCGACCATCGCCTGCAGCGGCTGCAGGCGGACGGCCGGCAGTCCTGCCGGTTCGATCGTGCCCATGTCCCAGCCGCTTCCCTTGACGCAAAGAACCGGAATTTCCGAACCGTCGAGATCGGTAAAGGTGGTCTTCACCGACGTGTTTCCGCCGCCGTGCAGCACCAGTTCCGGATCGGATCCGAGCAGGCGCGTGGTGTAGGTGCGGATCGCCAGGTCGCGGTTGACGCCGTTGCGGACGTAGGCGTCGACGACACTGGCATATTCGGTTTCAGACCATCTCGATTTCATGCAAAGGCTCCTCAGCTTCCGGCAGACATCACCTGCGACGGCTCCGGACAAAAATGACATGGCGGGACCATGCCCACCGAGCCACAGGAGGCTGACGGGAAAGGCCGCTTGGGAAATTTGGGATCGGCGTCTGGCGCGGGCCGCGTCGAAGAGGCGCGGGTCCGATCCTGTCTGCCGCGGTCTCGCCTGCCCATGCGGCCACATCCGCGGCCGCGTGCTCAAGCGCGATTCCGTTCTCGATCGTCCGTCACAACGGAACATAAACAAATGACAGCATAGTGTGTCAAATGTCAATTGAGCGTTCGAATTTGTTTGACGGCAGCCGCTTTTCCGGTTTGAGGTGGCGCAAACGGTATCAAGCGGAGTGACGGATGACGGAGAGCGCGCGGGCGAGTTGGATGATCGGCGAAGGCAAGTCGTTGCCGCCCGAGTTCGATGACGGGGTCGTTTGGGCCGCCTGGCTCTACTACGTCGATCAACTGACCCAGAGCGACATCGCCAAGATCCTCGGCATGTCGCGCGCGACCATCGTCAACTACCTTCAGGAGGCCCGCGAGCGCGGCCTCGTCACCATCCGCGTCAACACCGATGTCGGCGGACGCGTCGCCGTGGCTCGCAAGCTCAAGGGGAAGTTCGGGCTCGAAGGAGCGCTGGTCATTCCCGCGGGAGAGCCTGCGTCGCTGGTGACGCGGCTCGGTGAGGCGGGCGCCCGCCTGCTTGCCGACATGATCAAGCAAGGCGACACGATCGGTGTGGCCTGGGGACGGACCGTACTTGCAGTCGCCGATCAGATCTCGCTGGCCGAAGCACTCGATGGGCTGACTGTCGTCCAGGTCTCGGGTAGTTCCATCGCCAATCCCGAATTCTCGCCGGAGTTCTGTACCTCGCTGATGTCCCAGCGCATTCACGCGCGCTGCGTCAACCTTTTGGCGCCGGCGCTGCTGTCGACGCCGGAACTGAAACGCTGGCTTCTCTCCGAACCGGTGCTCGTCAAGCAGTTCGAGCTTATCCATTCGACCAACATCCTGGTCTTCGGCGTCGGCGATATCGGTCCTGACACGCTGATCCGGTCGGCCAATGTCGCAAGCCAGGAGGACTTCGACTCCTACCAGGCGCACGGCGCAGTCGCGGTGCTGATCTGCCGGTTCATCGACGAGGCGGGCCGACAGGTGAGCGGCGAACTCGACGATCGCATGGTGGGCATCGAGCTCGACGAACTCGTGCGCATCCCGAGCCGCGTCTGTGTCGCCGGCGGCGCGAACAAGGTAACGGCAATCCGCGCGACGATGAATGGCGGCTACGCCACTCACCTTGTCACCGACATCGAAACCGCCGAGATGCTGCTGGCCGAAGGGGTCTGAGGCGCTCCGTCAGGAGCGCCCTGCCAGCCCGTCAGTTTGCCTTGACGCGCGCGGTGCGCATGAATGCCTGCGTCCCCTCGAAGGAGGTGATGCCGGCATCAGAACCGAGACCGGTCGCCACCAGCGCGGCCGAGGCCTGCGCGAACTTCAGTGATGTCTCCGTGTCCATTTTGTGGTGCAGGCCGGTGATGAAACCGGCATTGAAGGCGTCGCCGCAGCCGGTCGTATCGACGACGTCGATCTCGAAGGCCGGCAGTTTCACGGTCTTTCGGTCCGGATCCATGAAATAGACGCCGTCGCCGCCGAGTGTGAAAACGCAATGCTTCACACCGAGATCGCAGAAGAAGAGCGACGCATCCTCGGCGGTTTTCCGCCCGGAAATCAGCATGGCCTCCTCCACCGACGGCATGAAGTAGTCGATATAGGGGAAGAGCGGGCGGATGAGGGAAAGCGTCTTCTCACTGGCGCCGAGCAGATCGAAGGTGACGATCCGGCCCTTGGCCTTCGCCGCTTCGAGAAGCACGCGGCTCGGCTCACCGTCGAGGCGGTCGAGCAGGCCCGTGCCGCCAAGGTGGACAATCGGCGCCGCCGTCACGCGATCGAGCGCTTCGGCTGCGATCTCGAAATGACCGGACGCGCCGCGGACGTGAAGAGCAGGCCTTTCGCCGTTGCGGCGGATGTTGAGGATCGTGGCAGACGTCGGAACGCCGGGGATCCGCTGCATCTCGGCCGTGTCGACGCCGAAGCGCTGCAAGGTCGAAAGTACGAAATCGGCCTTCTCGTCGTCACCGACGGCGCCAACCGCGAGGCAGTTGAGACCGAGCTTTGCAAGGTCGACGACGGTGCCTCCGGCGGTACCGGCAACCGTCAAGCGGATCTCGTCGATAAACTCGACATTGCCGCCCTCGGGAATGCGATCGACCGGGCGACCGAGGATGTCCAGAATATAAAGTCCGATGACCGAAACATCGTGCGCCATGCACTCAAACCTTTCTCAAGGAAACAGGGTTGTCGAACGACGCCGGCCCTGACCGCGCTTGGCGGCCTCTGCCGCGGATCGAGAAGATCGCGCCGGCGAGAATGATGAAGATGCCGACAATGACCAGCTGCCAGGTGCTCGGAATGCCGACGAGAATGAGGACGTTACTGACGAGCGTGATCAGCACGACGCCCAGAAGCGTGCCGATGACGCTGCCGGAGCCGCCGGTGATACGCGCGCCGCCGAGGACCACCGCGGCGATGATTTCGAGCTCGGCGCCGGCGAGATCGAACGGGTTCGCCAGCCGGTTGCTGGAGACGTGAATGATCCCGGCGACGCCGGCGAGAAGCCCCGCATAGGCAAAGACAAAGATACGGACCGTGCGCAGGTTGTAGCCGAGCCGCTCGGCCACACCGGCGTTTCCGCCGACGGCGTAGACTGCACGGCCGATGAGGGTTCGCTCAAGGATCCACCAGGTGACGACAGCGGCGACGGCGAGGATGAGCACGAAGGCCGGCAACGTCGAGGTCGAACCGTTGGCGCTGTGATGGGTTAAGAGCGCAAGCTTTCCGAACGCGTCCATTGCCGCAGGAATGTTCATGAACAGCGCCGTGCCGACAAAGGTGAGCAGGAAGCTGCGGATGACATATTGCGTGCCGATCGTCACGATCAGCGATGGCGCTTTCAGGGCATGAACCAGAACGCCGTTGAGCGCGCCGAAACAGGCGCCGCCGATGGCGCCGAGCGCGAGGATCGCGACGATCGGCATGTCGGGCACGATATTCACGACCAGCATGGTGACGGCGTACATGACGAATGCGGCAATCGCCGTGAACGAGACGTCGATGCCACCGGAGGCAAGGACGACGAGCACGCCGAGCGCGAAGAGGCCGCGGACGACGGACGCACGCAGGATGTCGAAAAGGTTCGACACCTGCCAGAAGTCCGTGTTGATCGCACCGACGACGAGCGAAACCGCGACGATCAGGATCAGCGTGAAGGCCGGTGGGTGGCGCATGAGCCACGTCCAGATGCCGGCAACAGCGCCCGCGCTTTCAGACCGGGGTTCTGCCGGGGAGAAGGTGGTTTCGCTCATTGAAGCCTCGCAATGGTATCGTCGGTCAGCGCGCGGGAGAGAACGTCTTCCGCCAGCCCCTCGGCGGCAAAGGTTTTGACGACACGACCCTTGCGCATGACCATGATGCGGTCGCAGTTCTGCAGCAGTTCGGGCAGGTCGTCGCTGATGATGATGACGCCCATGCCGTCGCCGGCGAGCCGCTGGATGATCCGATAGATCGTGTCCTTGGAGCCGACGTCGACGCCGACGGTCGGGCCGTGCAGGATGAGCAGTTTTGGTTCGATCGTCAGCCAGCGCCCGATGAGCACGCGCTGCTGGTTGCCGCCGGACAACGACTGCACCGGCTTGTCGACGCCGGCCGAGACGACCTGAAGGTCGTCGACCGTGCGCTCGGCGAGCGCTCGGCTGCGGCGCCCGTCGACGATGCCGAAGGCATTGCGCAGCCGGTCGAGGACCGGAACCACGATATTGTCCTTGATCGATTGCGAAAGGAACAATCCCTCCGAGAGCCGGTCCTCGGGAACGTAGCCAATCCCGGAAGCGATCGCATCGGCGGGTTTGCCAAGGCGGATCTCGTTGCCTTCGAGAAATACACCGCCGCCGTCGGCCGGCGAAACGCCGGCGAGCGCAAGCGCCAGTTCGTTGCGCCCGGAATCGAGCAGGCCGGTAATGCCGATGATCTCGCCCTTGCGCAGCGACAAGGACACGTCTGCAAAAAATCCGGTTCGTGAGAGCTTTTCGACATTGAGCAGCTTCTCGCCGAGCGTGACGGCGGACCGCTGGCGGGTGTCGTCCAGCACTTTGCCTGTCATCCAGAAGGCTAGATCGGCCTTCGAATGGCCCTCGACGTCGCATTCGGCGACTTTCTGGCCATCGCGCATGATGATCGCGCGCCCGCCGAGCGACTTGCACTCGTCGAGCTTGTGGGTGACGAACAGCACGGCCACGCCCTTGGCGCGCAGGCGGTCGACGACGCCGATGAGATTGTCGACCTCGTGTTTGGTCAGCGCGGTCGTTGGCTCGTCCATGATGACGAGGCGGGCGTCGGAGGCGATTGCGCGGGCAATGGCGATCAGCTGCCGCGTCGCCATCGGCAACTCGTCCGTCCGCGTTGAAAGAAAGGCCCTGCTCGCCGGCAGGCCGACGGCCGCAAGGGCGCGCTCGGCCGTCGCCCGCATCTTCGGTATGTCGAGCCGCCGCGCAAGCTTGCCCGACGAGGACACCAACTGCTGAGTCAGCCCGATGTTCTCGGCGACGGAGAGATTGGGGAGCAGCGAGAAATCCTGATAGACCGTTTCGATGCCGGCAGCGAGGGCTGCGACCGGTGTCAGTCCGGTGACCGTCTTGCCGTCGATCAATAGTTCGCCTGCATCAGCCCCTTGAGCCCCGGAAATGATCTTGATGAGCGTGCTCTTACCGCAGCCATTCTCACCCATCAGGTGATAGATGTTGCCGGCCTCGATCGAAAGGCTCACGCCCTTGAGCGCGCGCACGCCACCGAAGTGCTTCTCGATGTTGCGCACCTCCAGAAAAGGGGTCGCGGGCTTGAGATGCGGTTCACCGCCAGTGGGCTGGGGCTGCATGGCTTTGTCCTGATGGTGCATGAGGGCGTTCGAGGGACACGCCGCCGCGCCGGTTTATGGCGCGACGGCATTAATCGGCAGAACCGATCAGAACGGGTATTTGCCGTAGTTCGACTTGTCGACGTCGACCCAGGCTTCGCCGACGACGATGATACCGTCACCGGCACCCTTCTTGACCGTCACCTTTTCGTAGCCGGGCACGCCGAGATCCATGCCGTCCTTGATCTCTTCGCCCTTGATGACCATGTCGGCCACCTTGTTCATGACGTAGCCGGCATCCTTCGGATCCCAGAAGCTGATGCCATCGACGGCGCCGGATTCAAGATAGGATCCGGTATCCTTCGGCAGGCCGATGCCGAAGACGCAGGTCTTGTCCTGCAGGCCGGCCTCTTCGACGGCGCGGCCGATGCCGATGACGTCGATGGCGGAGCCGCCCTGGAAGCCCTTGATGTCGGGGTACTTGCGCAGGATCTCGCGGGCCTTCTCATAGGCGCGGTTGGCGTCGTTGAAGGATTCGTTCTTCTCCGAGACCAGCTCCATTTCTGGGTACTTCTTGGCGTTCTCAGCGCCGCCGTCAGCCCACTGGACATGCGTCAGGCTGCCGAGCGAACCGACGAAGGACGTCCATTTTCCTGATTTGCCCATGCACTCGGCGATCTTCTCGTTGAAGCGGGCGCCGAAGGCCTTGTTCTCGAAGGCTTCGATGTCGACGAGCGTGTTCTTCATGCTGTCGGCCTCGTGGGTCACCACCTTGATGCCGCGCTGGGCGGCGCGCTTCAGCACGCCTTCGAGCGACGCCGCATCCATCGGCACGACGGCAATCGCGCTGACCTTCTTGGCGACAAGGTCCTCAATCAGGCGTGCCTGCTGGGCGGCATCCGCCTTGCCCGGGCCGATCTGGCTCGTGGCAACCGTATCGTTGTCGTTGCCATAGGCGGCGACGCCCTCGGCCATGCGGGTGAACCAATTCTCGCCGGTGACCTTGACGACGGTCACGATGCTCGGCTTCTCCTCGGCCATGGCAGCCGCGGCACCCCAGATGGTGCTGAGAGCCACGGTGCAGGCGGCAATTTTACGAAAATCAGGCATAGTTCCTCCCATTGCGCCTTCGAAAGGAAAGAGCTGTGGCGCGCGAAGGCTCGCGCCCGGCCCTGGCGGAAACGGGGTTAGCTGCGGGCCGCCCTGAACCAGGCTTTGAAGTCGAAGCCGGAGGTGGCGATGAAAACGAGCAGAAGAACGCCCCAGGCGAGGTCTCGGAAGAAGTTCGAGATGTTCATGAAGTTGAAGAGGCTGGAGAGCATCTGCAGCGACGTTGCCGAAAGCACGACGCAGATGACTCGCCCATAGCCGCCCTCGGGGCGAACCCCGGCCATGACGGCGATCAGGATAGCGATGAGGACATAGGAGGTGCCGTAGTCCCACTTCACGCTCGAGGTGCGCGCGGCAATGACGATGCCGGCAACCGACGCCAATAGCCCGCAAACCGTATAGGTCAGGAACAGGATGCGCTTTTCCGGGATGCCCGCGTAGCGCGCGGCCTTGGCATTGTTGCCGAGCAGAAGCAGACGTTGGCCGAAGGGCGTGAAACGCAGGATGGCGCCGATCGCGAGCGCGACGACCAGGAACAGAGCGAAGCATTGGGGCACGCTCAGGATCGTGGCATTACCGAAATCGTCGAGCGGCTCGACATAGCCGATGCTGAGCGCCGAACCATTGGTGAGAACGATCGCCAGGCCGGTAAAGAGCAATTGCGTGCCGAGCGTGGCGATGATCGGCGTCAATCCAACCTTCGCGATCAGGAAACCGTTCAGCATGCCGCCGACAAGGCCGATGCCAAGCGCTACGCCGATCAGGCTCCAGGTGAAGAGAAGCGGAGCCTCGTCGGCGGAAATCACGTCGCGCAGAAAGAAGTAGGCGGCAACGCCCGAGAGATTGGCAAGCGCGATGCCGGAAAGGTCGATGCCGCCGTTGCCGGACATCATGGCCAGCATGACGCCAAGGGCGAGGAACCCCAGTTCGGGGACCTGCGACGCCATGGACTGGAAGTTATAGAGCTCGACGAAACTCGCGCCGACGAGTATCGCACCGGCGACAATGGCGGCAACGTTCACAGTGGCGAGAAAGCCGAGCTGCCGATCCATCTGAAAAGCCACGATGTCCCCTCCCATGCTGGCATCTGTGCAGACGGAAATGCTTCCCGGTTCTTCGGCTCCAGGCTCCTGTCTCCCCTGAAACCAACCGACAACCGGCGTCCTCTGTACATTTCTGACATTTGCCAGTCATCGGTGTGTTTTGTCAACAACGTTCTTCTAGCTGTTCTGTAACCGAAGTGGAGGGTGAGCGGAAATGCCGGCTTGCTATCCTTCTCCTCCGTGGAAAGTCCTGCTTGGCGAGACTGCCAAAGCGTCCTCAGCCCAAGCGTGACATCCGCCGGATTTGGAACGGCAAGGGCAGCAAACGGCAAGAATTGGGTGACAACGGGAGGCGAACGGTGGAGTTTGGCTCGGGCGCGTTACGCTTCGGCCTTCTGTTGAGCGAGCCATTCCCGAATGATGGTGGCGAGGCGTTGCGGCGCTTCCATCGGGACCATATGGCCAGTGTCGGCGACGACTTCGAAGCTTGAGCCGACGAGCCCAATGTGAAGCTCCAGCGCTTCGGCGCGCGACCTCAACCGATCCTCTTCGCCGGCAATGACCAGGCTTGGGCATTGGATCGACGCCAGAGCGTCCCGTTCGTCCCTCCGCTCGATGAGAGATTGTCGACGAAAGGTGTCGCCTCCCATTCGATAGCCTGCCGCCTGGATGCGATCGAGGATATCGGTCCGCCCCGCATTGTCGGGGTGCAGGGACGAGAGGATAGCCGATCGGCTGAGCCCCTTGAATGCCGTGCCGGCGGCCTGCCCGGCGACGACAGCCTTTCGCTGGCGCTCGACGTCGCTGTCGCCGCGCGCGGACGTGGCAATGAGGATCAGCGCGGTCACCCGGTCGGGCGCCTGCCGGACGATTTCCCGGGCGACGTAGCCTCCCATGGAGAAACCGGTGAGTATGAAGCGATCCGGGGCATCCATCAGCGTGCGACGGGCCATGGCTTCGATCGAGCCGTCTTGCGACAGGTCGGCATAGGTCGCGGGACCGTACTCGCCGAGTGCGGGAACCACATCGCGCCAGAGATCGGCGTCGAGCATGAAGCCCGGAACAAAGAGCATTGCCACAGTCGCCACCTCCCCGCACACCTGCTCGTAGATTGACCCTATCGGAAGAAATGGCGGCGGTCGTCAAGCGAGATGCCGCCTTCGGGCGGAAAGCCTCTTGCGCCCTGGCAGTCATGCGGCGCGAACCGTGCAGTGCGCCTGCCCCTTAGTCGACTTCCAAAGATCGGCTCAGCGCCGATTTCCAGCCGGCGATGAAATCCGCCGAGATGCGCGCCTGCGGTACCATCGTGTCGAAGCCGTGATAGGCGCCGGGAACCACGGACATTTCGACCGGCACGCCGGCCACGACGAAACGGGATGCGAAATGTATCGATTCCTGTGCGAACAGGTCGAGTGTGCCAACGCCGATCCAGGCGGATGGCAGGCCGGCAAGATCGACGGCACGTGCCGGAACCGCCTCCGCCGGTGGTTCCGCCATCAGCGGCTTGCGACCGAGCAGGGAAGTCCAGCCAAAAGCATTCGACTGCGCGTTCCAGATGAAGGTTCCGACGTGAGCCGGTGGCAAGCGCAACACAGTGCGGTCGTCGAGCATTGGATAACGCAACAACTGGAAGCGGATCGGCCACTCGCCGCGGTCACGTACCCTCAGCGAGACGGCAGCGGCAAGCCCGGCGCCGGCACTCTCGCCCATCACGGCGATCCGCTTCCTATCAACGCCAAGCTCGACCGCAGCCTGATGCAACCAGCCGAGCGCCGCGTATGCGTCGTCGAGCCCAGCCGGGAACGGATGCTCGGGTGCAAGGCGGTAGTCGACCGAAACGATAAGCGCGCCCAGTTCCGCGGACAATTGCTGCAGTTCGGGAACGGCGACTTCGGGCTTGCCAACGACCAGTCCACCACCGTGAAGATGCTGGATTGCCGGCTTGTTCGGGCGCTCCGGCGCCGGATCCAGGACGACGACCCGCAGCTTCGGATTTCCCTCGCCGCCCGCGATGAAGCGTTCCTGTGGCTGCACGGCCGGCGGCGATAGCGCCGGCGGGAATTGGGCGTTGCGGATCATCTGGAGATTGTCCATGCCGAGGTCGACGGAATGTTCCCGAGGGTCGGCAATCTCGAGGATGCGTCCCTGATCGCCCGCAAGATCGGACGCACCGAAGCGTCTATCTTTGCAGCACCGGCGCTGTTCGCGGCACAGGGCATGTCACTGCTGCCTTCCGACCTAACAACCTATCAGTTGATCGACGAGCAGATCGCACCGGGCGAAAGCCAGACCTGGACACTCCACCATGCGGCGCAAGACCCGGTGAAGGTTGAGTTCAAGCCGCGCATGTGTGCCAATAGCGTCCGCGGCATCTCGGAGGCTATCGAGGCCGGGATCGGCATCGGCCGCCTGCCAACCGTCATCGGCCGCAGGATGGTCGCCGAGGGAACCGCCATACAGATATTGCCTGGCTGGGCCGGCCCCGGACTGGATATTTCGCTGATACATCCTGCGAGCCGCGGCATGCTGCCCGGTGTCTGCCTGCTGATCGACACGCTGAGCCGCGAGGCTGGCGCGTTTTTGTAAGTGATTTCGAAGTCAAACGGTGGTGCCGCCGCAATCACGCCAAGGGCCCGTACCCGAGAGAACAAATTCGCCTGTCATAACTGACATGGTCGCGATGAGCGTGCCACTGAACAGTATTCCGACTGGTTAGTCAGATTTACCAGTATGGATCGAAATCGGCGTCTTATCGTTCCAATCTTCCCCGCCTACCTTTTGCGTCGACACAGCAACGCAAGACGGAGGAGGAACTGGACAGGGCCCGCTGACTTTCGACGCTCCGAATGACAGCGCCTCCCCCAAATTCAGCTGACGCGGATAGGACGCGCGCTTGTCGCGCCCTCCCCGGCATCGAACAGCCGGAGGATGGCGACGTTCGCGATCGGCTGACGTCCCAACAGACAATCTATCGAGGAGAGAAACGTGCTTGATCGCATTCAATCGCAATTCGCAGCAGCAGGTGCGGCGGTTTTCCTGGGCCTTTCGCCGGAGGTCGCCTTCGCCCAATCCCTGGAGGAGCGTCGCGAACGCGGCGCCGCCGTCATCCGGACCCTCAACAATGGCGTGACGCAGCCCAATCTGGAACGGATGCGGCAGGAGTTTCCCTTCCTTGCCGATGCGACCGAGGCCTATGCCCTTGGCGACGTCTGGGCTCGCCCGGGTCTCGACAACCGGACGCGGCAACTGGCAGCGGTCGCCGCCTTCGCTGCGATGGGCCTGACGGAGCTGATGAATGTCCATGCCGGATACGCGCTCAACATCGGTGTTTCCGAGGATGAGCTCAAGGAAATCATCTACATGGTAACCGTTCCGGCCGGATTTCCCCGCGCCATTGCTGCCTCGCAATCCTTGTCGCAGCTCTTTGCCGAACGGGCCGAAGCGGGCAAGGACAAGTCTGCGGGAGAGCAGCCATGAACAATCTCCCCAAGCTTGCCGCCGCCACCCTTGTTGCCGGTCTGGCATCTGCCGACGCGCCGATCTCCCGTCAAGCCGTCGCGGAGGACGTCATGAGCAGCGAGGCTCAAAGCAAGCAAGCAGATCATCCCTATGTCGGCATGTGGGTGACCGAGGACGGGCGGATCCGCCAGGAACTGTTGCCGAACGGCCGTTATGACGAGGCGCGCGGAAACCGAAAGAGCGCCTATCAGGGGCGCTACAAAGTGACCGGCAACCAGATCGACTACTGGGATGACACCGGCTTCACGGCCGATGGCGAGTTCATCGATGACGTGCTGCACCATGGCGGCATGGTGTTTTACCGCGAAAGGTGATTGCGGAAGGGGAGCACGTGAAGACCGTCGTTACCGGGATCGCCCCGATCCTTTGGTGCCAATGATGGTTGCCGCGTGTCTCCCGCCCCGCCTCTGCGGCCGCATGTCCATTGCGCCGTTTCTCGCGCGGGAGGTGGGGAAGAAGTGAAGGCTCTGCCGGGCTCTTGCGATCGCGGCAAGCCTTCTGGAGGCGATCACAGGCGCGGTAGAACTCGCGGTGACATTCTTTGATGCCTTGAAGGTTGTCGATCGGCGGGCCAAGATTGCATCACCACTCTGCCCAATCACACCGACACTGGTAAGTTGAGCCGTCCAATGGCCGTCGATCTTAATGCCATCTCCGTCTTCATGGCCGTCGCCGAGGCGCGGAGTTTTCGCGCGGCTGCCGAGCATCTGGGCGTTACCCGATCGGCCGTAAGCCAGTCTCTGCGGCGGCTGGAAGATCGGCTCGGCGTTGCACTCGTGCAGCGGACGACACGCAGCGTCAGCCTCACGGAGGCTGGCGCGCAACTTTACCTGCGTGTTGCCCCGGCCCTCGCGGAGGTCGGCCTGGCCCTGGACGCCACAGCCGACCGGGACATGGCCCCAACCGGGCTGTTGCGGCTGGCGGTGTCCTCGATCGCCGAAAGGTTCATATCAGGGGCGCTGCTCGCAAGCTTTGCCGAGGCCTACCCCACGATCCAGATCGATGTGACCGTCACGGACGAGGAGTTCGACATCGTGGCCCAAGGCTATGATGCCGGGGTGCGGCTCGGCGAAGTCATCGAGCAGGACATGATCGCAGTCCCGGTATCGGCCGAGCAACGCCAGACCGCTGTCGCGGCGCCATCCTATATCGAACGCTTCGGCAAGCCCATGCAACCGTCGGACCTCGCCCAGCACCGATGCATCGGCTGGCGTCCGGCGCCTCAAACTGCACCTTATCGCTGGGAGTTCGGCAAGGATGGGCGCGAGTTCGACGTGGCGGTGAACCCGCAGATCACCACCAACGACATGTCGCTGATGATCCGGACCGCCTGCGCCGGAGGCGGCATCACCTTCGGCATGGAGGAAACCTTCAGACCCTATGTTTCTGCGGGACAGCTGGTGCCGCTTCTCGAGGACTATTTCCCGCCGTTCGCGGGCTTTTATCTCTACTTTCCCAATCGACGGAACCTTGCGCCGAAGCTGCGCGCGCTCATCGAGCATGTGCGGTGGCGGCCCAACGCGGGATAGAGCGATCCGAAGCGGCTAAGCGACGATCTCGCGTACGAAGTCGAGAAAGGCGCGGAGTTTTGCAGGCATCAGGTCCGAGCGGCGATAATAGGCATGGAGCGGAAAGGTTTCTTCTGACCAGTCCGGCAGGATCTGGATCAGATCGCCGTCCGACAATTCGTCCCTGACATAGATCTCGAGCAATTGCGCGATCCCCGCGCCGCTGCGGCAGGCGGCAATCAGCGAGCCCGTGTCATTGACCATGACCCGGCCGGTCGCCGCGAACGGTATGGCTTCGCCACGGCTCTGAAACTCCCAGGCGAAGGGGCGCCCGGTCGCCGGGTCGCGGATGAGGACGCATTGGTGCCCGTGCGAAAGATCGGCTGGCACTTGCGGCCTGCCATATTTCTTTAGGTATTGCGCCGACGCGCAGGTGAACACACGCGTTTCCAGCAGCAGCTCCGTATGCATCGAATGGGCGCCAGGCTCGCCGAAGCGTACGGCAACGTCCGTCCCCTCGCCGACAAAATCGCCGATCGAGTCACGCACGAAGATCTCGACCGACAGTTCCGGATAGCGTTCGAGAAAGTCATTGATCCTCGGGGCGAGCACGAAGTGCCCGAAGGTCCCATCGACATTGATCCGCAGCTTGCCACGCACGTGCGTTTTGGTGCCGCCGGCCATGATCGCGGCCTCCTCGATTGCCGAAAGAAGTGGCGCGACGAGTTCATAAAAGCGCCGCCCCTCGTCCGTCAGCGAGATTGCCCGGGCGCTTCGATTGAAAATACGTATGCCGACGCGCTCCTCCAATCGGGCCACTGCGCGGCTGACCGCAGGCTAAGTCAACCCCATTGCTTCACCGGCCCGGGCAAAGCTGCCGGCCTCGACGACTGCTGAAAGCACTCCGATCCCGCTGAGCAAGCGCGCATCAAACGTCATGACAACTCATACTTTCAGTAATTTATCTCCTGCAAATTATGCATTTTTTCTTCTCTCATGCCAGGCGTATCCTCCTCGCGATCAATAGACGGAACACCTGAAAGGCTTGGCACATGAGCAACAGCAACAAGGTCGCGCTGGTTACCGGAGCGTCGCGGGGCATTGGGGCGGAAATCGCCAGGCGCCTCGCCGGTGACGGCTTCAAGATTGTCGTGAACTATGCGGGACGCACTGAGGCGGCCAAGGCGGTCGCGGACGAAATCATCGGCGGCGGTGGCGACGCACGCGTCATTCAAGCGGATGTCAGCGACGCCGGCGCGGTTGCCGCGATGTTCGACACGGCCACGCAAGCCTTCGGCGGGGTGGACGTCGTCGTCAACAGCGCCGGCATCATGAAGCTTGCACCGATTGCCGACGTCACCGACGATACCATCGCGATAAACCTGAAGGGCGCGTTCAACGTCTGCCGCGAGGCGGCGAAACGACTGCGCAACGACGGCCGGATCATCAACGTCTCGTCGAGCGTGATTGGAATGCGCCTGCCGACCTATGGCATCTACATTGCCACCAAGGCGGCGGTCGAAGGACTGACCCAGGTGCTGGCGCAAGAGATGCGTGGCCGCGGAATTCGCGTGAACGCGATCGCCCCTGGGCCTGTTGCGACGGAGCTGTTCCTGAGCGGAAAGAGCCCTGAACTGCTGTTCCGCATGGCAAAGATGAACCCCCTCGAACGGCTCGCTGAACCCGAGGATATCGCCCGTGTCGTCTCGTTCCTCGCCGGACCGGAAGGCGCGTGGATCAATGGCCAGGTCATCCGGGCAAACGGCGGCATGTGCTGAGCCGCACGCATCTCCTCACAACGAATGCTCATTCATGGAAGGAACTTCCCGTGACACAGGCTACCACGCATGCGAATGCCATGGTTCTGCCGGATCTGGGAGCAGCACCGGACTTTATCTGATCTTCAACCTCACCGCGGCCTTTGTCGCATTACTTGATGCTGAGGATCACAACGGGTGAAGTCGTGAGCTGGTTCGGCTGGGAAAAGCTCTTCAACGGCGACATGCCCCGTGACATCGAACTTTTCCAGAGTCGGGGCCTCGATCCGGCCGCTCGCCTATCTGACTATCGCCTTGGAGCTTTTCGGCGGTATCGCAATTGCGCTCGGGCTTCTGACGCGCGCCCTCGCCTTCATGCTCTTCATCCAGATGATCGTCATTCTGGTTGTGGTGATGATCCCGCGCGGCACGGGCTTTCAGCTTTCGACGGTATGGATCGGCGTCTTTGCCTATCTCAGCGCCCATGGGATCGGACGCTGGGCGCTGGACCGGCCGATTGACCGGCAGGTCTGAGCGTTCCACCGCAGATCATGTGAGGCCAGGGTCTGCCTTGACCACGAGCGCCTGAATGGGCCGGTCGCGCGATAGCGCGGCTGGCCACCCAGCGGTTCGTTTCGGATACCGATCGGGAAGAACTGTTGTGTTCCCTAAACCTCTTTGCTAGAGGTTCCTTGTCGTATTCAGCTTAGGCGAGCATTCATTCGCATCGCCATGACCCGAACCATCGGGGTCCGCAGCGCCGACACTCTCCCCCCCCAAAAAAAACGCTTCGATCCTTCCGGCGCCACGAACGGGCTAGACGTCTTCGCGCGCCGGTTCTCTCCTGCTTCTCAAGCTCAAGGACGATAATCCGTGCCCTCACGCTTCATTTTGCCCACCCTCGCGCTCGCCGTTTTCTTTGTCGGCGCGACCGAGTTCATGCTGTCGGCGATGCTTTCGCCCCTGGCCGTGGCCTTCGAGACGACGCCGGCGCACGCCGCATGGCTCGTCAGCAGCTACGCGCTTTCCTATGCCGTGGCCGCGCCGATCTTCGGCTACCTTTCCGATCGCATAGACCGTCGCCGACTTCTGCTCGTGTCGCTGGTTCTGTTCTCGATTGACGGCCTCGCGCTGACGATCGCGCCGAGCTTCGGGGCAGCGATCGTCCTGCGGGTCTTCGGCGGCCTGGCGTCGGCGGCTCTGATTCCGACGGTCTTTGCCCTGGTGGCAGACATCATCCCCGCGCACCGACAATCCGCCGCGATGGGAGCGGTGATGATCGGCATGACATCAGGCATCGTCTCGGGGCCGGTCATCGCCGGCGTCCTGACGGAGGCATTCGATTGGCGTGCGCCTTTCCTGGTGACTGCCGCCGGCTGCCTCACGACAGTTGCCATAGCCCGGAGTGCGATTCCCGCCCGGGCGGGAAATCCCCCAGTGCCGAAGATGAGGCGTCCTGTCTGGCTCGGCCGTGGCAATTTGATCCGCCCCCTGGCCGCGAAAGGCCTTTGGAACGGAACGGCTGTCGCCGGTTTCCTTCTTGCCGGCGAGGTCCTGCGGCTTCGTTATGACCTCGGCGTTGCGGCCACCGGCGTCTCCATCTCGGCTTTCGGTCTGGGACTCTTGCTTGGCAACCTCGGCGTCGGCCGAGCCGCACGGCTGTTTCGCGGTGACGATCGCACGCTGATCGTTGCGCTGTTCCTCCTGAGTGCGGCGGTCGGCGGCTTCATGCTCACCCCCCTGTCGTTCACGGGGGACCTCGTTTTCCTGACGGCATGGGGCTTTGCCTTGGGGCTCGCCGCACCGACGAGCACCGCCATTCTTGCGAGCCTGGCCGGAGAGGAAAAAGGTCAGGTGCTTTCGCTTTCGGAAAGCCTCAACAACCTGATGATCCTGGCCGTGCTGCCGCTTGCTGCGATGCAGCTCGACGCGACTGGTGCAACTGGAGCGGCGCTGGTCCTTGCCGTATTCCTCGCGATCGGTGTTTTCCTCGCGATCGCGGACCTTGCCACCCGAAAGCCGACAGCGCCGTGAGACCTGTCTCGCGGGGGAAGGCCTGAGTCGGGGCGAACGAGGCGGCGGGGCAAGAACCGCGCCTTGCCGGCAAGCTCCGGGGCGTCCTCAGAGGAAGGCTGGCCAAGAAAGTGCCCGTGCGAGCCTAACCTCCCGCCCCGACAGCTCATTTTTTCGCGCGCAGCGTCATCCGGTGGTTGCCCGCCTATCGGAGGATGCATAAGCTCCCCGCCGCGCGGCATCGCCGCAGGCCGTTTCACGGCATCCTGGAGTCAAGAAATCAACCATGACAGTCGCCATCCCTGCCGTGACACGCCCGAAGACGCATCTGGCCGTCCTGGTCGTTCTCGGGGTCACCCATCTCCTCAACGACCTCATGCAGTCGCTGATCCCGGCCGCCTATCCGATCCTGAAGGACGCCTATGCGCTCGACTTCGTGCAGATCGGCATGATCACCATGACCTTCCAGATTGCCGGGTCTCTGCTGCAGCCGGCGATCGGCATGGTCACGGACAAACACCCCGCCCCCTATTCGCCAGTCGTCGGGATGATGTTCACGCTCTCGGGCCTGGTCAGCCTCGCCCTTGCCGATAGCTATGCCATGATCCTTGTCTCTGTCGCGCTGATCGGCATCGGGTCGTCCATTTTCCACCCGGAAGCCACGCGCATGGCGCGCTATGCCGCCGGCGGCCGGCAGGGATTGGCGCAGGGACTGTTTCAGGTCGGCGGCCAGGCAGGCGGCGCACTCGGTCCGGTTTTTGCCGCGGTTATCATCGTTCCCTGGGGGCAGCCGAGCCTCGCCTGGTTCGCCGCCCTGGCGTTGCTGGCAATGGTGCTTCTCGCGTGGATCGGCGGCAAGCAGCGGGAGATCAGCGCCGCATTCATGGCGCTGCGGGCGGACAGCAAGAAGGCGGGCAGCATCCGCCACGCGCCGGCGACGATTGGCGCCGCTCTGGTGGTCCTGACGCTGCTGATGTTCACCAAGAACGCCTATGGCGAAAGTTTCCGCTCGTTCTACACCTTCTACCTCATGGAGAAGTTCGGCCTCTCCATCCCTTCCGCACAGATGATGTTGTTCATCTTCCTGCTTGCCTCGGCCGCAGGCGCCCTGATCGGAGGGATTGTCGGCGATCGCATCGGACGCTACCGGATCATCTGGATCTCGGTTCTAGGCCCGCTTCCGCTGACGCTGATCCTGCCACATGCCGATCTGTTCTGGACCGGCGTGCTGACGGTGATGATCAACCTCATCATGGCAAGCGCCTTCGCATCGATCCTGATCTACGCCATCGAGCTGTTGCCGAACCGCATCGGGCTTATCGGCGGGCTGTTCTACGGCTTGAACTTCGGTCTCGGCGGCATTGCGGCAGCGCTTCTCGGGATACTGGCCGATAGCTACGGCGTCGAAACGGTCTATTATATCTGCTCGTTCCTTCCGCTTGCGGGGCTTCTCGCGTGGTTCCTCCCGAAGATCGAGGAAGGTCATTCTTGACGAACGTCTCCCGCTTTCTCGACGGAGAGAGCGGGAGAGGACATGCCCGATTGTGGGATGACGCAACGCGTTTCATACTCGCCCTGCGTCGGCGGCGGCAGCGTTCTAAAGAGAGGATAATGACATGCATGAACTTGCAATTCTTGCCTCCATCCTGGGCGTCTTCCTGCTTGGAGCCATGAGCCCCGGGCCGAGCTTCATCGTGGTGTCGCGGATCGCGATCGCACGGTCCCGCGCCGATGGATTGATGGCAGCGGTCGGCATGGGCATTGGCGGCTTTTTCTTCGCCTGTATTGCGGTCGCCGGCCTGACGGCGATCCTTCTTCAGGTTGAATGGCTCAACATCCTCCTGAGGCTCGTCGGTGGCGCCTATCTCGTCTGGATCGGCATAAGCATCTGGCGGGCCGCACCGCAGAAGATAATGATTGCCGAGACACCCGCCGACCAGCCGAGCACGCTCTGGAAATCCCTGTTGCGGGGGCTCTTCGTTCAGATCTCCAACCCGAAGACGGCGATCTTCTACGCCTCGATGTTCGCCGCGCTGTTGCCGTCGCCGGCGCCTACCTGGATGCTTCTCGCCCTGCCCCCGCTGCTCTTCATCAACGAGTTCGCGTGGTACGCAATCGTCGCCCTCGGCTTTTCCTCCCACGGCCCGCGGGTCGTCTACCTTCGCTCCAAGACCTGGATCGACCGCGCCGCCGGCGCCGTGGTGGGCGCACTGGGGCTGAAGCTGATGACGGATAGCGCACGAACAATCGCCTGACGGCGCTTGTTCGCAGCGTTGCCTTATCCGAACGACCGGCGCGGCCGCCGGCACCTAAATCCGATCACCGGGCGGGCGGCCGCAACAGAGCGAGCGTATTCAGCGCGGTGATGACGGCGAGCGGGAACTGGGCGATCCCCGTCAATTCAAAAAGCAAACTATCCGGCAACCGGTACACGGGCTCGGGAAACAGGGACCGTGCTGCATCTGTTCCGAAGCCGAAATAGGCGACGTTCTTGACCACATGGTTCCAGCCGCCCTCGTAGATGCCGATCATTGCGACCGGAAAGGCGAGCACGACAAGGGCGGCCAGCCAGGTCGCGACACGTCCAGCCGTGGTCCCGCTCCTCGACCGGCCAACGAACAGCGCGGCCGCAATGACTATTGCCGCCGGCACGGCCAACTGGACGATATGGAGACGCCACGGTGTTTCATAGATGTAGGCGCCATAGGCGTGATGCAGGCTCGTCAGGGTGAGCAGGAGAAGCGCGCAGGCACCCGCTTTTCGAAATGGGGAAGAGAGAGGGGACTTTGCAGAAAGCTCAACCATGGCTGTTCCTCGATGTTGACTAGACGACATTCGGCTAGCACGATCCGGAACACGGTGTTCGGAAGTTGCGAAACAGAAGGGTGCCTCGTGTACCGAATGGGACTGCAACGCGCGCTCGTCCGGAAAAAGGAGAACAAATTTGCCGATCGATCGACGCGTGGCCCGAACGCGCACGGCGCTCTATGAAGCTCTTCTCGCCTTGATACGCCGCAAGCACTACGAACTGATCACCGTCGAAGACATCCTGACCGAGGCGAATATCGGGCGGTCGACGTTCTATGCGCACTTCACGTCGAAAGACGACCTTCTGAAACGCAGTCTGGAGCGTCTGCGCGATCTGCTGGTGACCGCAAAGGACAAGACGATCTCATCGCCACGCGAGCGGGTGCGAGAAGAGGCGTGGGATCCCAGCCGCGCCTTGTTCGAGCATGTCGCCGAACACGCGGACATCCAGGTCGCACTTGCCGGCGGACGCGGAGGCGGCATCGTTCGCGATGCGGTTGACGAGGTGCTTGCGGAGGTCCTTCGCCAGTCGCTCCCCGCCACGATGCATGCCGCTCTTCCGCGTGACCTCGTGATCCGTCACATGGTCTCCACGTTCAACGCCGTTCTGCGCTGGTGGCTGGAGGAGCGACCGGAAATGCCTCCCCGGGAAGTCGACGCTGCGTTCCGAAAACTTGTACTTGATGGTCTGCCGCCGGAGACATGCCGGCCCTTCATCATGACGTCGTGACCGACAGCCTGCGCGGCAACCGAGCTTTGCTCCGCCGCGAACACGAAGGATTCGCTGCGAGAAGATCGTGCGCCTAGTTGGCGCACAGCATTCGGGCGTCGAAAGCGCTTTGCTCTTTGTTGAAGCGCACTGCGATGGCCTTCTTCAAACCATCCGGGTGCACTTGAAGCACGCCGTCGGCCTGGCCGGTTTCGGCAGGGGTCTCGATCTGCCGATAGCTCACGAGGCCGGGCACGAGATCCACCTGCTCGACATAGCCCGGCACTTCGAAGCTATAGACGATGTCCGTCGAGACGAGTTCGAGGTTCACCACCGCGCCGGCGGGAAGCGTGAACCGAGCGCCAACGGCGCATTGGACGGAGGGATCATCTTCGAGACGTTGGCCTGGCTTGCGGTATTCGAGCGTGAGCGCGCCCTTATCCGCCCTCAATAGGATCGTCAGATCATCGTCTGGCGACGCGGCCTCCTCTGCCGTTGCCATACCCGACGATACGAAGGCCATGGTAAGAAAGAAGATGATCCTTGACGCCCAAGTCATTGTTCGGTCTCTCCTTTAGATCGGCAGTCGATAGACCACCGATGGTCCAATTCGACCCAAAGGTGATAGCTTTGCCAGGCTCAACCGGCAAGGCGGTTCGCTGTCACTTGCGCGACTTAGCCGGTCGACTGCCCGCCCGACGCCTGAACGACGGTGACGGCGATCATGTGGAAGACGTCGTCGGCGTTGCAGCCGCGCGAGAGATCGTTGGCAGGCTTCGCAAGCCCCTGCAGGATCGGGCCGATGGCGGTGGCGCCGCCGATGCGCTGGGCGATCTTGTAGCCGATGTTTGCCGCGTCGAGGTTGGGGAAGACAAAGACATTGGCCTCGCCATGCAGCGCCGATTGCGGCGCCTTTGCCGCGCTGACGGCCTCGACAAAAGCGGTGTCGAATTGCAATTCCCCGTCGATCACCAATCCCGGCGCTGAGGCATGGGCCAGGCGCGTCGCCTCCACCACCTTCGAAACGCGCTCATGCGCGGCACTGCCGGCCGTCGAGAACGAGAGCATCGCCACCTTCGCCGGTTTGCCGGAGAGCGCCTCGTAGGAGCGTGCCGAGGTCACGGCGATATCGGCAAGGCCGGTGGCGTCAGGATCCACAACCAACCCGCAATCGGCGAAAACGAAGGCGCCCTTCTTTTCGTGGTGCGGCGCGCAGAGCATCATCAGGAAGAAGCTCGACACCAGTCCGACATCCGGTGCCCGGCCGATGGTCTGGAGGGCGGCGCGCACGGTATCGGCGGTGGTGGCGACAGCGCCCCCGACCGTTCCGTCTGCCTGATCCTCGCGGACCATCATGGCCGCAAAGACAAGAGGCGAGCGTACGGCTGCTGCCGCGGCCGCTTCGTCGACACCCTTGCTACGACGGAGATCGTGGTAGGCAACGGCAAGGTGCTCAGTCAGCGCAGACGAAGTCGGATCCTCGATGCGGATTTCGTCTGGTGCGCCGCCGGCGGCGTGCAACTCCTCCGCGACGATTTTCCTGTCGCCGACGAGCGTGATCTTGGCGATACCGGCGCGCACGGCGCGCAAGGCGCCTTCGACGATGCGTGGGTCTTCGCCCTCGGCGAGCACGATATGGCGCGGGGCGGCTTTAGCGGCCTCGATAATGCGATCGAGCGGTTTCATCAGGCGTGCCCCAGATAGTGAATGCCGACGAGGATGAAGAGAGCGATGAAGACGGTTTCGGCGACGATCAGCGCGACGGCGTCGCCACCGACATCGAGCACGCGGCGAAGCGACGTGCGCATGCCGACGGCGACGATGCCGGCAAGCAGCGCCCAGCGCGACGTTTCCATGCCGGCCTTGGCCACCAGTTCCGGCACGAAACCGAAGGAATTCAGCGCTGCAAAGATCAGGAAGGCGACGACGAAGCCGGGCAAGAGCGGCGGGCGCTTACCGGTCTCGCCCTCAGGCTGCGGTACTTTGCGCAGTGACAGCGAAAAGATGAGCACGACCGGCGCCAGCATGGTGACGCGGATCAGCTTGACGAGCGTCGCCGTTTCGCCCGCCTCCGGCGAGACCGAGAAGCCTGCGCCGACGACCTGCGCGACGTCATGGATGGTGCCACCGAAGAAGATGCCCGTGGCGCGCGCGTCGAGCCCCATGGTCTGGGCGAGGATCGGATAGGCAATCATCGCAAGTGTCGAGAGCACGGTGACGGAAAGCACGGTGAAGATCAGGTTGCGCTCGGAGAACTCGTTCTTGGGAAGAACGGCTGCGATCGCCATCGCTGCAGACGCTCCGCAGATTGCGACCGAACCGCTGGTGATAAGCGCCAGCCGCCAGCCACGCCCGAGAAGCTTTGCGGCAAGCAGGCCGAAGCCGATGGTCGCGGCGATGGCTGAGATGAGGAGCAGGATCGTGCTTGCGCCAAGCCCGATGAGGAGGTCGACGCTGATGCGCATGCCGAGCAGCGCCACACCGATGCGCAGCACCTTCTTGGCACAGAAATCGATGCCGGCGACGCAACGCCCTTCCTCGGACAGAAAGTGAAAGGCGATGCCGAGCAGGAGCGCCATGAGCATGGCCGGCGCGCCGTAGTGGTCGGAAAGGAATTGGGCAGCGACGGCCACCGCCGCGGTAACGGCAAAGCCAGGCCAGTAGGCCGCAAAGCCGGAGGGCACGCTTCGGAAGCGTTCGTGGACGGAGGCGACGAAGGTCATGGTTCTGTTCCGGTCATCTGCGGGAGGCTTCGCCCCGCCCGGGTACCGGGCGGGGCTTGACGTAATCGAGGATCAGGCCCGCTTCTGGGGACGCATGTCGGCGCGATCGATACCGGCAACGGGCACCGGCTTCTTCATCGCGTCTCGGCGGAAGGGTTCGCCGAGCTCCTGGTTGAGGATGACTTCGATGAAGGTTGTCACGCCCTTCTTCTGGTCGGCGATCGCAGTGGACAGGGCTTCGGTGAGAGCTGCGGTCGTGTTGACCGCCACGCCCTTCAGGCCGCAGCCTTCCGCCACCTTGGCGTAGGAGAGGTTGGGGTTGAGCTCCGTGCCGACGAAGTTGTTGGCGTACCAGAGCGTCGTGTTGCGCTTTTCGGCACCCCATTGGTAGTTGCGGAAGATCACCATCGTTATCGCCGGCCATCCCTCGCGGCCGATCGAGCCCATCTCGTTCATCGAGATGCCGAAGGCACCGTCACCGGCAAAACCGACCACTGGCACATCAGGGCAACCGATCTTGGCGCCGACGATCGACGGGAAACCGTAGCCGCAGGGGCCGAACATGCCCGGCGCCAGATATTTGCGGCCCGCTTCGAAGGTCGGATAGGCATTGCCGATCGCGCAGTTGTTGCCGATGTCGGTGGAGATGATCGCTTCCTTCGGCAGGGCCGCCTGGATCGCACGCCAGGCCTGGCGCGGTGACATGCGGTTCGGCTCGCGCGAGCGTGCGCTTTCGTTCCATTCCGTGCCCGGATCGTCGTCCTCGTGATCCATCGAGGAGAGTTGCTGCTGCCAGGCCGAGCGGGTCTGGTGGATCGCGGCCTTGCGCTCCTCGCGGCCGGCATCGCCGGCAGACGGTGAGAGCAGCTCCAGGATCTGGCGGGCGACCTGCTTGGCATCGCCGCAGATGCCGACCGACACCTTCTTGGTAAGCCCGATCCGGTCGGCGTTGATGTCGACCTGGATGATCGAGGCGTTCTTCGGCCAGTAGTCGATGCCGTAGCCCGGAAGCGTCGAGAACGGATTGAGCCTCGTGCCGAGCGCCAAGACAACATCGGCCTTGGAGATCAGCTCCATCGCAGCCTTCGAGCCGTTGTAGCCGAGCGGGCCGACCGACAGGCGATGGCTCCCCGGGAAGGCGTCATTGTGCTGGTAGCCGCAGCAGACTGGCGCGTCGAGACGCTCGGCGAGCTTCATGGAATCGGAGATGGCATTGCCGATGACGACGCCGGCGCCGTTGAGAATGACCGGGAATTTTGCCTCGGACAAAAGCTTGGCCGCTTCGGCAATCGCCTGCGGGCCACCAGCCGGGCGCTCGAAGCGAACGATCGCCGGCAAGTCGACGTCAATCACCTGCGTCCAGTAGTCGCGCGGAATGTTGATCTGCGCCGGCGCACAGCCGCGCCAGGCCTTTTCGATCACCCGGTTGAGGACTTCAGGGATACGCGAGGGATCGCGTACTTCTTCCTGGTAGCAGACCATCTCCTCGAACATCGCCATCTGGTCGACTTCCTGGAAACCGCCCTGCCCGATCGTCTTGTTGGCCGCCTGCGGCGTGACCATCAGAAGCGGCGTGTGGTTCCAGTAGGCGGTCTTGATCGCGGTGATGAAGCCGGTGACGCCGGGGCCGTTCTGGCCGATCGCAACCGACATCGTGCCCGTGGCGCGGCTGAAGCCGTCGGCCATCATGCCGGCATTGGTCTCATGGGCGCAGTCCCAGAATTTGATGCCGGCCTTCGGGAACAGGTCCGACACCGGCATCATGGCCGAGCCGATGATGCCGAAGGCATGTTCGAGGCCATGCATCTGAAGAACTTTGACGAAGGCTTCCTCGGTGGTCATTTTCATGGGGTGGTTCCTTTCCTGGTATTATTTCAGAGAGTTAGAGGATCTCGTCACGGAGGTAGTACCAGCGGTACATTCCCCATTGGCCGAGCCGTCGGAACGGCGTCAGAAGCCCGTGGCCCGGCAGAGGCGAAGTGAAGATGGGAAGGTCGAGGCCGCCGCCTTTGCCGGCGACCATCTGGGCCATGCGACGGCCGGCCTGGGCGGAATACATCACGCCGTTGCCGCCATAGCCCATGGCGTAGAACAGCCTCTGGCTCCGGTCCGGCTGGAAGATGCGCGGCATCATGTCGTGGCTGACATCCACCCACCCCCACCAGGAGTAGTCGATGTCGATGCCGCGGAGTGCCGGGAACTTGCGGTAGAGACCGGCAAGCAGAAGCTCGAGATGCTTCGGATTGCTCGCGTCGCGTCCGGTGATGGCGCTGCGGCTGCCGATCTGCACCCGGCCATCCGGCAGCATGCGATAGTAGTGACGCAGCGTCCGCGTATCAGTGAGCGGGATGCGCGCCTTGAAGTTCAGCGCCTTCTGCTCGCTTTCCGTCAGCGGCCGAGTGACGATCGAGTTCGACAGGATAGGCATCAGTCGGTGGCGGGTGAGCGCGTTCATGCCGGGTGACGTGTAGCCGGCCGTCGCAATGCAGACGGCACGCGCCCGCACCGTTCCGCCAGGCGTCGTCAGGTAATGCATGCCGCCCTTGGCGGTGCAATCAAGCACCGGGCTCGACGTATGCACCTTTGCCCCCAGCTTGCGGGCAAGCCTGAGGTAGCCGAAGGCGAGCTTGGCGGCATGGATGCCCATGCCATCGGGCTCATACATCGCCCCGCGGGCTTCCTCGTCGCGAACGAAATCGCGGTGGATCTCGTCGCGCGAGACCATGCGGGCGCGATAGCCGAAGGTATCGTTGAGAACGCGAACCTCGCTTTGCAGCGCTGGCAGCATCTTGTCGCGGTGGGCGATATAGAGATGGCCGCCATCCTGCGGATCGCAGTCGATTTCGGGCTCGCGGACGAGAGAGCGAAAGAGGTCGAATCCCTCGGAAATCTCCGCATGCATCTTGCGGGCAACGTCCACGCCCCAGCGGGCGATCCATTGCGAGCGCTTCAGGCGGCCGGCAGAAATCTGTGCCTGCCCGCCGTTGCGGGTGCTGCAGCCCCAGGCGACGCCATTGGCCTCCAGCACCGTTGCTTTGATGCCGTGCTCGCGCGCCAGATGAATGGCGCAGGAGAGACCGGTATAGCCGGACCCGATGATCGCAACATCGACATCGATATCGCCCGTGATCGGACCGTCGTCCTCCGGTTCGGGACCGGCGGTGCCGATCCAGTAGGTCGGCGCATAGTCCTTGCCCGTGCCGGGGCTGCGGGCATGGTTGGGGTCATAGGCCGGGTCAAACGGCTCTCTTTCAGGCTTCAAGGGTGTGGCGCGCAGTTGCATGGCTCTAGCTCCAGGCCATCAGTAGCGGGGTTGCAGGACCGGGCGGTTCTTGCGGAACGCCTGCTTGCGCACGATCTTGCCGTTGCGGAAGGTGAAGAGGTCGCAGCCTTCTGCCTCGATGCGGCTGCCGTCGGCAGCCGTGCCGGAGAAGGTCCACTCGGACACGCCGCGATCGCCTTCGACGAAGTGGCTGTGGTTGCCCCATTCGGCGTCCGGCATCGATTTCCAGACGCCGCTGAAGGCATCTGCGATCGGACCGGTACCGACGAAACGGTTGCCGTAGACCTCCGGGCCGCCGACGGCGTTGAATACGCAATCTTCGGCGAAGAAGTGCATGACCCCGTCGATGTCATGCCGGTTGAAGGCATCGAACAAGGTTTTGAGATCGGTTGCCGTCAGTGTCATGGTCCAGTCCTTTGGCTTGGTCGTAAGGCATGGCTTCGCCGGAGACGGGAAAGGCCGTCTTCAAAAGGCCGCCAGGCCGTATTCAGTTGAAGTGTCGGAGGTGGTCGCCGGTTAGAGGCGGCCCTTCCAGGGGATCAGCGCCTTTTCGAGGTAGCGGATCAGAAGATCGAAGGCGAAGGCGAAGATGCCGATGATGAAGATGCCCATGATCACCGTGTCGCTTTCGAGGTTTTCGGCGGCATTCAAAACCATGAAGCCGAGGCCTCGGTTGGCCGCCACCATTTCGGCGGCAACCAGGGTGGTCCAGCCGACGCCGATGCCGATGCGCATGCCGGTGAAGATCTCCGGCAAGGCGGCCTTCATGATCACCTGACTGATGACCTGCCCGCGGGTGGCGCCCATCGCATAGGCAGCGTGGATCTGTTCCGTCGAGACCGAACGCACCCCTGCCCTTGCGGCAATTGCCATCGGCGCAAAGATCGCCAGATAGATCAGGAACACCTTCGGGAACTCACCGATGCCGAGCCAGATGATGACGAGCGGCAGGTAGGCGAGCGGCGGCAACGGCCGGTAGAATTCGATGATCGGATCGAACAGGCCGCGCACGAAGCGATTGACGCCCATGAGCACGCCAATCGGCACGGCGGTCAGCAGCGCCAGCAGGAAGGCGCCGAACACGCGGCCGATACTGGCAAGCGTGTGCTGCATCAGCGTCGAGTTCGAAACACCGTCGGTCATCGCCAGCATGAACTTGTCCCAGACCGCCAGCGGCGACGGCAGGAACAGCGGCTTGACCCAGCCGCCTTCGGTCACGAGGAACCAGAGAGCGACGATGACGACCGTCGTCGAAAAGCTGATGAGGCCGCTGCTGCCTTCACCGGGCGCGCCGAAGATCTTGCCGGCCTTTACGGGCTTGGCGCGTGTCACTCTGTCAAGCATGGGCCACCTCCGGGTTGCCGGACGCACGTTCGTCGCCATAAATGATGCCGAGCACTTCTTCGCGCATGCGGATGAATTCCGGGCTGGATTTGATTGCGCGCGCATTGCCCTCAGCGAGGAACCGCTTGTTGAAGTTGAGCTCGTAGGTGTGGGTGATGCGGCCCGGGCGCGGCGACATGACGATCAGCCGCGAGCCGAGGAACAACGCTTCTTCCACACTGTGGGTGATGAAGAAGAACATCTTGTTGGTGAGTTGCCAGACCTTGAGCAACAGTTCCTGGATGGTCTCGCGTGTCAGCGCGTCGAGTGCTGCCATCGGTTCGTCCATCAGCAGCATCGCGGGATCGCAGGTCAGCGCCCTTGCGATGCCAACACGTTGCTGCATGCCGCCTGAGAGGTGATAGATCATGTGGCGGTGGAAATCCTGAAGGCCGACCAGAGCTAGGTTCTTGGTGGCAAGATCCCGCCGGGTCGCCTTGTCGACGCCGCGCAGCTTGAGGCCGAACTCGGTATTCTCGATGACGTTCAGCCACGGCAGAAGCGCGTGCTTCTGGAAGACGACGCCGCGCTCGGCGCCAGGTCCGTTGACCTGGTGGTTGCCAAGGGTGATGTCGCCTTCCGACGGGGCCATGAAGCCCGCCATCAGGTTGAGCAGCGTCGTCTTTCCGCAGCCCGATGCGCCCAGCGCAACGACGAAGTCTCCGCTGTTGATGGTAAGGTTGACGCCTTTTAAGGCGATGATTGCCTGGTCCGAATAGAGGCCCGGGTAGGTCAAACTGATGTTTCTGACGCTCAATGTTTCCATGAGAAATGCCTCCCTGCACCTCGGTCACGGTCTATGGTGGTGCGCCGGCCGCTCCTCAACGGCCGGGGCAATCGACAGATTAGCCTATTGTGCGGCCGCCTTGGCAAAGTCGGCGTTCACATAAGGCGCGTAGTCGTCGAGCGACTGGCTGATCTGCTTCTGCTCGACGAGGAACTTGGCGCTTTCGGTCAGTGCACGCGTGGCGCCGCCGCCGAGCCAGACCTCGGAGGCCTGCTCATCCGCATTCGGGAACGAAAGCAGGCGCAAGGCTTCGACGGTGCTCGGGCCATCGCCGCCGATCAGCTTGACGATGCCTTCCACTTGCGGCGACTCCTCCGTCCACGCCGCCTTGTTGGCGTTGTAGTCGGCATAAGCGTCCGCCAGAACCTTGGTGAAGGCTTCCATCAGCTTCGGGTTCTCCGAGGCCCAGGCCTTGTCGACCACCAGCCCGTCGAAGGTCGGCACGCTAGCCGCGCCAATCACCTCGGAATCCGAGATCGTCTTGCCGGTCTTCTGGATTTCTGAGAGCGCCGGCGGCCAGACATAGGCCGCGTCTATATCGCCACGCTGCCAGGCGGCAACGATCTGCGGCGGCTTCAGGTTGAGGATTTCCACCTCGCGCGGATCGACGTTCCAGACCTTGTTCATACCGACCAGCAAGTGAAAATGCGACGTCGAGACGAAAGGCACGGCGACCTTCTTGCCCTTGAGATCGGCCGGCGTCTCGATGCCCGAGCCCTCGCGGGCGACCAGCGCTTCCGACTGACCGATATTGTCGAGGATCCAGAAGAGCTGCAGTTCGACGCCGCGCGTCGCGGCAGCCGCAGTACCTGTCGAACCGAGAACGCCGATCGGCACGTCACCGGAGGCAAGCGCCGTAGTGATGTCGCCGGCCGAGCTGAATTGGCGCCAGTCGATCGAATAGCCGGCCTCCTTGGCGGCTGCATCGAAGCGGCCATCGGCGATCGCAGCCACGAACGGGCCAACGATCTGCTGATAGCCGACGACGAGTTTCGTTTCGGCATAAGCGACGCCGGATGCGGCCAGGCTCGCGACAATGCTGGCGGCTGCGGCCAGTCGTCTGAAATGTCCATGTAGCATTTGTCTTCCTCCTCTTTGTTTATTCGCTGACCGTTTCTCCGGTCTTGCTGATGACGATAAGGCCGAGATCCGGCTTGCGTTATATCCAGTCTGGAAGTTGAATAGATCCAGTTTAGCGCCGTCGGGGGAGCAGGCGTCGTGCAGATGAACGTTTCCGAAACCATTTTTTTCATCGATCGCGACAGTGGGATCGGCCTGCAGGCGCAGTTGCGCGAGACGGTCGTTTCGGCCGTGCTCGCCGGAAGGGTGCAGCCGCGCGCGCATCTGCCATCCAGCCGCAAGCTCGCCGACTATCTGCGAATATCGCGCATCACGGTGACACTCGCCTATCAGGAACTGATCAACCAGGGCTATGTCGAGGCGGTCAACCGCAGCTCCTATCGCATCTCCGGCAATCCGCCGGGCATGGATGTGGAAGGGGAGCGCCCATCCGCCGGCTCCAATCCGATCGACTGGAGCCGCAAGATCAAGATGAGCTTTGGCGTCGTGCGCCAGGTCGCCAAGCCGCTGGACTGGCGGCGCTATCCATTCCCCTTCCTCTATGGCCAGATGGACCCGACACTGTTCGATCTCAATGCCTGGCGCGACTGTGCCCGCCGGGCTCTGGCGCGAGAGGATTTCGTGCTGATGGCGAGCGACTTTGCCGCGGCCGACGATGTGCGGCTGGTCAACTACATCTGCTCGCGCACGCTGCCGCGCCGGGGCATCCACGCCACGCCGGACGAAATCCTCGTCACCGTCGGCGCGCAGAATGCGCTCTGGATCGTGACCCGTCTGATCCTGGAGAAGGGCTCCGCCGCCGTCTGCGAAAACCCCTGCCATCCCGATATCAGCGCCTCGCTGCTGTTGAGCGGCGCCGACGTCACCACCGTCGATGTCGATGTCGAGGGCCTGTCACCGGATGCCTTGCCGGAAAACGTCGATGCCGTCTTCGTGACCCCGAGCCACCACTCGCCGACCGGCGCGACTATGCCAGTGGATCGGCGTACGCAACTGCTGCAGGCTGCGGAAGAACGGGATTTCGTCATCGTCGAGGACGATTACGAGTTCGAGATCAGCTACCTCGCTCCGCCTTCCCCGGCGCTGAAGGCGCTCGATCCGTCAGGCCGGGTGCTCTACATCGGCAGCTTCTCGAAATCGCTTTTTCCCGGGCTTCGGCTCGGCTACCTCGTGGCGCCAGCCCCCTTCATTCGCGAGGCGCGTGCGCTTCGCTCGCTGATGTTGCGCCACCCGCCCGGACACCTTCAGCGCACCGCAGCCTATTTCCTGGCGCTCGGCCATTATGACGCCGTGCTCCACCGGATGCGGACCGAATATCACAAGCGCCACGTAATCATGGCCGAGTCACTGCGTAGGGCGAACCTGAAAGTCGCAGGCTCCTCGACCTTCGGCGGCACGTCCTTCTGGATGGAGGGACCGGAAGGGCTCGATGCCGACCGGCTGGTCAGCGAATTGCGGCAGGACGGCGTGCTGGTCGAATCCGGCTCGCCCTTCTTCCCCAGAAGCGACCAGCCCTGCCGCTACTTCCGGATGGGATATTCGTCCATTCCAAGCACAAGCATTGCCGAGGGCGTCGCCCGGGTTCGCGCCCGCATCGACAGTCTTTGCGGCGGCAGCGAGCAGGCCTCCGTGGCGAAGTGACAGGTTGACCGCTTGTGGCTTTCCCTATCGAGCTGGCCGTAGCGTACCTTGGGCTAAGGCGTCCTCTCCATTGCCCACAATGTTGCTCGCGCCTGTGCAGATCAATCGGTCATTTGGATTGTCGCCATAATCGTATTCAAGATTGTCGACAAAGACGTTGACAAATACTTTTGGCGTGCGATGGTGCCGCTTAGCAGCAACGAGCTAGGGAGGAGCAGGTTGATGCAAGGGCTCCAGAAGACCGCGTACTCGCACGACTTTTCGCAATGCCGCACGTACGAGCCCGCACCGCCGGGCCGGCTCGCCTGACATCTCCTCATTCGATCGCCATTGCGGCGTCCAACCACCGACCTCGGGTTTCTGAACCGCCTCCATGAAGCGGCGCAGAGATATGCCCCTGTTCGAGTTGATGCTTGGCGTTGGCCATCGAATGACCGCCGATCGACAACGGGACTTGGTGCTTCAAGCATCGCCAGGAGGCTTTCGCTTGGGTGCATCGCCGTCCAGGAACGCCAGTTGATCAAGATTCCCGCATAGGCCGCCGAAGGTCTTTGCGGTGATCGACACGACCGAGAAGGTCATGCCGCGCAACAGCAGATCACGCCACTGGCCGCCCCTGTCGGGCGGCGAGATGGACGGCCTGTGAGCCGTCCTTGCCTCTTAAATAGAAGCTCCCCGTTCAAGGGGGCCGGTGACCTCAACAAAGGAGAACAGCAGAATGCTCAAGAAACTGATCCTCGCAGCCGCCATGTCGACGGCGCTTTCCGCGGCTGCTCACGCGGAGACGCTCAAATGGGGCTCTTCGCGCGATATCTACTCGCTCGACCCTTATTCCTATGGCGACAGCTACACGCTGTCTTTCCTCAATCACGTCTATGAAGGGCTCGTCCGCTTTGACGCCGACCTGAAGATCGAGCCGGCACTGGCGACCTCCTGGGAAACGGTATCGGACACGGTCTGGCGGTTCCATCTGCGCGAGGACGTCAAGTTCCACAATGGCGCTGATTTCACGGCCGATGACGTGATCGCCTCGCTGACGCGGGTCAGCGATCCGGCATCTCCGCTGCGGGGCAACCTACCGGCATACAAGTCGGCGAAGAAGGTCGACGACCGCACTGTCGATATCGAACTGACCGGCCCCTATCCGCTGCTCTTGAACGACCTGACGAACATCCACATTTTCGACGCCACGTGGCTCGCCGACAACAATTCGCTGAAGCCGACGGATGTCGGCAAGAAGATAGAAGGCTACGCTACCTACCACACCAACGGCACGGGTCCGTTCAAGCTCGAGAGCCGCACGCCCGACAGTAAGACCGTTCTGGTCAAGAACGGCGAGTGGTGGGACCCGGCGAAGTCCAACATCGATCGCATCGAGTTTACGCCGATTGTCTCAGCCGCGACACGCGTGGCGGCACTGTTGTCAGGCGAGATCGACTTCACTGAGAATGCGCCGGCGCAGGATCTTCCGCGCCTTGTCGCGCAGCCGGACCTGAAGGTGATGGAGCGCACCGACCTTCGCACCATCATGATGGGCTTCAACCGCAAACCGAAACTGGCCGACGGCGTCGACAACAAGTTCAACGACCTGCGTGTCCGCCAGGCCGTCGCCCATGCGCTCGACACAGAACTCATCCAGAAGCGGGTCATGCGCGGCAAGTCGAGGACAGCGGGTGCGATCGTTGCGCCGGAAATCCCGGGATATGTCGAAGCACTGGACAAGGTCGTGCCGTACGATCCCGAACTGTCGAAAAAGCTGCTCGCCGAGGCCGGCGCAAGCGATCTCCCCTTCACGCTCGTCTGCACGAACGAGGCCTATGTCAACGAAGAGGAGCTTTGCCAGAGCATCGTCAACATGCTGAGCCGCGCCGGCTTCAAGCCGCAACTCGACATCGGCCCGACGGCGGCACAGGCGCCCAAACGCACGGGCGGTCTGTCGGATGTCTACATCATCGGCTGGGCAAACGAGCCGATGCTCGACAGCTACTCGATCCTGCTTCAGATGATCGAGACGAGGAGCGACAAGGCGGGCGTCTTCAACTGGGGCGGCTGGAGCTATCCTGATATCGACAAGCTGATCATCCAGGCATCGACCGAAATGGATCGGACCAAGCGGCTCGATCTGCAGACCAAGGCACTGCAGATGGTCAAGGACGAGATCATCATGCTGCCGCTGCACCAACAGCCAATGGCTTGGGTGATGAGCAACAAGATCGATAAGGTCGCTCAGCTCGCCGACAACAAGCCGCGCCATTGGCTCACGCATATCGCGGACTAGCCCTGTTGCGGAGCTGGAACGGCGAACGTTCGGGCTCCGACAGGCCGGGACCGGCAGCCCGGACGCTGCCGGCCCCCTTCGTGCTTCTCCGCCTAGATCAGCCAGTCGGCGTCCAACGCATAGGCCTCGATGGAATCGATCTTCATTTGCGACCCGTCGTCAAAATCGCCATCGGGTGTGCCGGCCATTCCGCCGACCGCGAGATTGACGAGCATGTACATCGGCTCGTGCATGTCCGCGGGGGTATCGGCGCGGGCGATCTCGGTATCGTCGAAGTACCAGACGATCTCGTCTTCCGTCCAAAGCACGCCGTAATCGTGGAACCCGTCGGTATCGGCGACTTGCGCGCCGTCTCTGACGATCGTGTGCTCGCCGCTTTCGTTGGAATGGGCGGTGGTGATGACAGTGTTGGTGTCCTGCCCGCGCATTTCGACGACGTCGAGCTCCGGCGGCCAGGAGCCGTCGGCGGGCAGCAGCCAGAAAGCGGGCCAGGCACCTTGATCGTCCGGCATGTCGGCCCGCATCTCGAAGTAGCCGTAGGTCTGCGCAAAGGACGAATAGGTCGTCAACATCCCGGACGTGTAGTCATAGCCGCCGATCTCGGACTGGATTGCGTCCGGTGCACGCTCTGCGGTGATCGTCAGTACACCATCCTCGACCGAAAACGGGTTAGCCGATGCGGTCGGCCCGTAACTCGGATTGACGTACCATTGCAGCTCACCGTTTTCCGAGAGCGTCGCCCCCTCTTCCGGCGCCCACCAGTATTTGGCATCCCAGATGCCGCCCGTGCCGTCGGTGAGCTGAAGCGTGTCGAAATCGTCCGAGAAGGTCTGCGTCAGGGCGGATCGGTCCAGGCTCAACTGGAACTGGCCCTCCTGCAGTTGGTCGGCTGTCGTATTGGCCAGGACCAGGCTTTCGCCATCGCCGAGATGGAGGCGGAGATCGTCTCCCTGCTGGCCTGCATTCGCCAGCACCTCTTCGAACGAGGTAATGCCGTATCCGTCGAGGCGAATGGTATCGTTGGAGCTGAAGTCGGAGACAAGGTCGCTGCCGTTGCCGTGCTCGAACACGAAGGTATCAGCGCCTCCGGAACCGACCAGCACGTCATTGCCTGCGCGTCCGTCGATGGTCTGGCTGCCGGAGCCACCGGTGATGATGTTGTCGGCGCTGTTGCCGAAGGCGTGTCGACCGTCACCGGTGACGGTCAGGTTTTCGAAGTTCTCCGGTAAGCTGTAGCTCATCCAGGTATCGATCGTGTCTATCCCTTCGCCGGGTGCCTCTTCGGCCCGGTTCGTCGATGAATAGAGATAGTAGACGTCGTCGCCCGTGCCGCCGAACATAGTCACATCGACGGAACCGTCGCCCCAGATCGAATCGTTGCCGGGAGTTCCGTAGAGCGTGGACCCGGATCCGGTTGCGGAAAACCATGCGGTCGAACTTCCGCTGTAATGGAGCGGTTGTCCGAGGGCGTTCATGGCAGTTCTGCTCATCGAGAAGTCTCCTGTTTATTGGAGTGCCCCTTCCCGATGAGCACCTCTAGCATCTCAAGCTGTCGCCCACACCCCCAACATTTGCGGATAATCCGGAGCAGCGGCCTCCCCACGAGGGAGCCGAGCGGACCCAGCCTAGACGTATTTCGACGCGAGAAGTGCTGCGATCTCCGCCTGACAGTTCACGAGCGGACGTGTGTGCTGATTGGCTTTTGCCATCGCCATCGCGCCGGAATAGGCGGCGATGATCAGGGTGGCGAGGCTGTCGGGTTGAATGCCTGCGACGCGCTTCAGGCGGATGTCTTCCTGGAATCGCGCCGCGAGCGCTTCTTCCCAAGCCTCAAAAATTGCACCCAGCGCCTGCTGCATCTCGTCATCATGCCTGGAGACTTCGATCGCCATATTGTTCAGCGGGCAGCCGGAGACGGAGCCGTTTTCGGAGAGCTCGCTGATGATCTCGGTGAAGATCTGATCGATCGCTGTGGGTGTATCGCTCGAGGTACGCAGCGGGTCGATCCACGTTTGCCGCACCGCTACGGCGACGCGGTCGCGGATAACCGCCAATCCAAGTTCCCGTTTGGCCGGAAAGTGATGGGCCATAGCGCCTCCTGAGACGGATGCCTTCGCGCGCAATTCCTGCATTCCCGTCGCGAGATATCCTTGGGTGACAAAGGCCTGGTAGGCCGCATCGACGATCCTGCGGCGCACCGCTTGAGGATCGTTGGTTCTTTTGTGTTCGCTCATGACCGCCGCCTGAAAAATCGTTCGCCATAGTGCCTTGACAAAACAGGTCGATCAACCTGTTATTAGAAACAGGACAATTGACCTGTTTTGGAGGATTCATGGAACCGCACGCCGTTTACGAACTTCGCCGCTACCGACTTCATCCCGGCGGAAGGGATCGCCTGATCGACTTGTTTGACCGCGAATTCGTTGAACCGCAGGAAGCGCTCGGAATGCGTCTTGAAGGCGAATTCCGCGACTGCGACGATCCCGACGCCTTCGTCTGGGTACGTTCCTTTGCCGATATGCCAACGCGAACCGACGCGTTGGCGGCCTTTTATTCGGGCCCGGTTTGGAAGGACCATGGGTCTCGCGCCAACGAGACGATGCTCAACTCGGACAATGTGTTGCTGGTCAAGCCAGTCGCTGGCACGCAGCCGTTTCCTCACAACCTTGCAAGGGAGCAAGAGGCACAATCGACCAGAGGTGTCGTCACCGTGAACCTCTGCTCGCTGGCGCCCGGCACGGAGGACCGTTTCGCTGCATTCTTCATCGCCGAGGCACTGCCGATCCTCGAAGACGCCGGTGCTCGCATCGACGCGGTGTTCGTTACCGAACGCAGCGCAAACGCCTTCCCGAGGCTCCCCGTCCGTGAGGGCGAAACGGTGTTTATCTGGTTTGAAATGCATGAGGACGACGACGGCCTTTCACGGCATCGGGAGCAACTGAACAAGGACGTCAGATGGACCAGTGAGGTCTTTCCTCGAATGGATAGCCAGTGCTGGCGAAGGATCGAGGTTTCTCGGCTGACCCCGACGTCGCGATCGCTTTGCACCTTGTAGCTGGCGCCCATACACGCCGGATCGGTACGAACGCACCCACAGCCGCCAGGAACGCATCCTGGCGGAACCAAACCAGCCTCCAAACGTTGTATTGGGTTAGGGGAGGCACGGAATGAAACACGCGGATGTTCGAACAGTCGCCAACGCCCAGATCAGACATATCTGGGACGTCGCGGATTATTGCCGGCGGACCGGTATTCACAAAACCGAAGAGCAGCGCCTGATCAAGGTGCTCGGTAGACAGGCAACCAGCCACGAGCTCCAGATGAACATCGTGCGCGTTCAGACGCGTATCCGCTGAAGCTTCGACATGGGAATTGCGCGAGCGGTCACCGCGTGATCGGTGGCCGGTTTCGACTTCTTGCCCGTTCAGAAATTCCTAAACGTCTTCGCTACCTTAGTCGACGAACTCGACAATCACGCCAGGCTTGACCATCCCCGCCAACTCCTCCGCATCCCAGTTGGTCAGGCAAACGCATCCGTGCGATCCCGACTTGTCGATCATCGACGGCTCCGGCGTGCCGTGAATTCCGTAGGTGGGCTTCGAGAGATCGATCCAGACCGTGCCGACCGGACCGTTCGGGCCGCCCGGCAAGGTCAAGATCTTTCGGTTGTCGCCCTGCTTGAAGTTGATTTTTGGATTGTAGACATAGGGCGGCATTCGGGCGACGCCTTTGACCTTGTGCGTTCCCGAAGGAGATGGCGTTTCCCGGCTGCCGATCGTTGCCGGATAGGCTGCGATCAGCGTATCGTCGGCGCCAAGTGCCACGATTTGACCGGTGCGCCGGTGCGCTTCAATGCGCTTGACCGTTCCCTGCGTCGGTGGACCTGGGTTCACAACGGAAACCGTGTCACCGACCGAGAACTCCGAAGTCTGATTGAGCGCCTTGAGAAGATCGATATCCATGTGGAAGCGCTCCGCCAGCTTCTCGGCGACGCTCGTGTATCCGAGCTGAGCCATCTTCGCCTGCTCGGAGTAGTCTTCGGGGATCTCAGCGACCAATCCTTGAGCATCGTCCTCGGAGATGACGTAGGGCTCGACCACCGTCGTCTGGTCCGGCAGTCGCCCGATGACGTCGGCGTCCAATGTTCCGTCAGCGGACAGACCTTGCATGGTCTCGAAGGCGGCGATCGCCTTGGCGACATTCTCACCGGCGAAACCGTCGATCACACCGGGCGACGCCCCCGCCCGATCGAGAAGCACCTGGAGCCTGACGATGGCGGGGTCTGGCTTGTCCGAGGTCTCGGTCGTCCGTTCCAACAATGTGGGCGTAATCGATGCACCGTCGATGGCTTCTGGCTGAAGCGTCTGGGCATTGGCCAGCGCGGCGGGGGATAGCAGCATCAGCGCCGCCAATAGAACCTTGGTTTTCATGATCTCTCAATCGATCAGCCCCTGATTTGTTCCCGCCTCGCGGCGCCAAGATGCTGCTTTCTCAGGTGCGAACGGCATTGACCTTGCGGCCTTTTCGCCGCGGCCAATCGGCCCCAGGCCGAGCCTCGATCCGTGGCCCCATAGGCGCACCGACCTCGTGTCAGAGAAAGTCTCTTGACAGAACACGAAAGTCGAAATCTTATTGTAAAGCGTTTTAGTAAATCGGTTTACAACGGCAGGGGATGGAGCCAAGGTGACCACACGACGCGTCACAGGTCTGAAGGATGTAGCCCGAGCTGCCGGCGTTTCCGTGACAACGGTCTCGCGCCTGCTGAACGGATCGCTCGACCTGCCTTCCGAAACGAAGAAGCGGATCTCGGATGCGATCCGCGACCTCAATTACCAGCCCAACCCGCATGCCCGCCGGCTCAGCCGCGGTCGTTCCGATACGATCGGTCTTGTCGTTCCCGATATCGCCAACCCCTTCTTCGCGACGCTCGTGGCAGCCGTCGAAGAAGAGGCGGATACCCGCGGGCTTGCCGTCTCGCTTTACGCCACCCTGAACCGGGCCGGTCGCGAGGTAGCCTATCTCCAGCTGATCGAACGCAATCACGTCGATGGCCTGATCTTCGTCACCAACCACCCGGACGACGGTCAACTCGCCACGTTGATAAACCGCACCGGCAAAGTCGTGATCGCCGACGAAGACGTTCCCGGCGCGCAGGCGCCCAAGCTCTTCTGCGATAACGAGCTGGGCGGAGCGCTCGCAGGCCGGCATCTGGCGGAATTCGGGCACAGGGATGTGCTGTTCGTCGGCGGCCCGCAAGCGATGATCAGTTCGCGTCGGCGCTCCAACGGTCTTGAGCGGACGCTGCGCGATGCGTTCGGCGAGGATATCCGTCTTTTAAAATACGCCGGTGACTACACCGTGGCCTTCGGTCGGCAGGCGGCGAAGCGCTTCATCGAGGAAGGTCGCCCGGCAACGGCGATCTTCGCCAGCTCGGACGAAATCGCCATCGGCATGATCGAGGTCTTCCGGGACCAGGGGGTGTCGATCCCGGACGATGTTTCGGTCATCGGCTTTGACGACGTCGGCCCGCTCCATCTTTTCGGTCCGCCTATGACCGCCATTCGCCAGCCGGTCCGCGCGATCGGCGGGCGTGCCCTCTCCCTTCTTCTCGAAACAAACTGGCAGGGCAAACAGGCTCTCGTCGAAGAGCTCCTGCCAGTCGAAATCGTCGTGCGGAAATCCGTTGCTCCGCCTGCGAAACGATAAATCACGCAATGGAGAACCAACAGAGGATGAGAACATGAACTGGAATTTGAAACGCAGGACTTTAGTCGCCACGCTTGGTTTCACGGCATTGACGACCCTCGGCGCTGCTCTCTCGCCGGCCCTTGCCGCCGAAAAGACCTTTGCGCTCGTGCAAATCAACCAGCAGGCGCTTTTCTTCAATCAGATGAACGAAGGCGCGCAGAAGGCGGCTGACGCTGCCGGCGCGAAGCTCGTCATCTTCAATGCCAACAACGACCCGGCCGCGCAGAACAGTGCGATCGAAACCTACATTCAGCAGAAGGTCGATGGCATCGCCGTCGTCGCAATCGACGTCAACGGCATCATGCCGGCGGTCAACCAGGCAGCCGAAGCCGGGATCCCCGTCGTCGCCATCGATGCGATCCTTCCGGAAGGCCCGCAGAAGGCGCAGATCGGCGTCGACAACGCCACGGCCGGCGCCGACATGGGCAAGTTCTTCCTCGACTACATCAAGGCCAACGCCGATGGCAAAGCCAAGATCGGTGTCGTCGGCGCGCTCAACTCCTTCATTCAGAACGTTCGTCAGGAAGGATTTGAAAAGACCATCAAGGATGTCGACGGTATCAGCTCGGCCGGCGTCGTCGATGGACAGAACGTGCAGGACAACGCGCTCGCTGCCGCCGAGAACCTGATTACCGGCAATCCCGACCTGACCGCAATCTATGCGACCGGTGAGCCGGCCCTGATGGGTGCCATCGCCGCGGTCGAAAGCCAGAGCAAGCAGGATAGCGTGAAGGTCTTCGGTTGGGACCTGACGGCCCAGGCGATCGCCGGCATCGACGCCGGCTACGTCACCGCCGTGATTCAGCAGGATCCGGCTGCCATGGGTGCCGCTGCCGTCGACGCCTTGAAGAAGGTCTCCGACGGCGGCAGCGTCGAAAAGACCATCGCCGTGCCGGTAACGATCGTCACCAAGGACAACGTCGAGCCATATCGGGCGATCTTCAAATGATGACGACTGAAAGACAGCATCCTCCCGCTGTCGCTGGTGTCGGGGGGGCTTTGCCCTCCCGCACCGGTGTCAGCCCCCGCGTGTCCCTCAAAGGGATCGTCAAGACGTTCGGATCGCACCAGGCGCTGCGTGGCGTCGACCTCGACATCTATCCCGGCGAGTGCCTTGGCCTCGTCGGCGACAACGCCGCCGGCAAATCGACGCTGACCAAGGTCATCTCGGGCACCTACATTCCCGATGGCGGGACCATTACGCTGGAAGGCGAAGAGGTTCGGTTCTCAGGACCTGCGGACGCCCGTAACCGCAATATCGAAATGGTCTTTCAGGACCTGAGCCTTTGCGACCACATCGATGTGGTCGGCAATCTTTTCCTCGGTCGAGAAATCAGCAAAGGGCCATTCCTCGATACGAGGACCATGCTCGAGGAAGCACGCAAGATGCTCGATGCGCTGGAAATCCGCATTCCGCGTCTGACCGGCAAGGTCGCTCAACTCTCGGGCGGACAGCGTCAGGCGATCGCGATCGCGCGCGCCGCTTCGTTCAATCCGAAAGTCCTCATCATGGACGAGCCCACCTCGGCGCTCGCCGTGGCGGAGGTCGAAGCCGTGCTCGCGCTGATCAACCGCGTCAAGGCAAAGGGCGTCTCGGTCATCCTGATCACCCACCGTCTCCAGGACCTGTTCCGTGTCTGCGACCGCATTGCCGTGATGTACGAAGGCACCAAGGTCGCCGAGCGCGAAATCGGCAAGACCAACCTGGAAGACCTCGTCAAGCTGATCGTCGGGGAAGGAGCCAAGCAATGACGGCCTATACCGAACGCGCAAAAGGCTCGCCGGCGGCAGACTTCCTTTCGGAAAACGCCCAGGTTCTGTCGATCGCCTTCTTCTTCCTGGCCTGCGTCATCTTTTTCGCGGCCACGACCGATACCTTCATGACGCTCGGCAACATTCTGAACGTCATCCGCCAGGCAGCGCCGATTCTCATCGTCGCGGTCGCCATGACGCTGGTAATCATAACCGGCGGCATCGACCTCTCTGTCGGTTCGCAGGTCGCCCTGGTCAATGCGGTGGCGGCCATTGTCTTGGCCATGGGCTATCCCTGGCCTCTCGTCGTCGTCGCGATGCTCTTCTTCGGCGCCTTTCTCGGCTTCGTGCAGGGATGGTTCACCGCCTATCAGGGTATTCCGGCCTTCATCGTCACGCTTGCCGGCCTGTCGATCCTGCGCGGCTTGGCGCTCTATCTGACGCAAGGGTACTCGATCCCGATCAAGGACGCTCCCGGCTTCTTCATGCTCGGCCGCGGCGAATTGCTGGGCATTCCGATGCCTGCGCTTATCGCGGTTGCGGTCGCGGTCGCCGGTTATGTCGTCATATCCTCGACCAAATACGGCCGCCAGGTCGTCGCCGTCGGGTCCAACATGGAAGCGGCTCGCCGCGTCGGCATGCCGGCGAAATGGGTGATCGCCTCGGTCTATATGATCGCCGGCGTTGCCTGCGCCCTTGCTGGCCTGTTGATCGCCGCGCGCCTCGGCTCCGGCTCCTCGAATGCGGCCGTCGGCTTCGAGCTTCAAGTTATCGCCGCCGTAGTGCTGGGCGGGACATCGCTGATGGGGGGGCGCGGCACGATCCTCGGGACCGTGCTCGGCACGATGACGATTGCGGTCATCGGCAACGGCCTGATCCTCATGCATATCTCGCCGTTCTTCACGCAGATTGTTACCGGTGCGATCATTCTCGTTGCGATCTGGCTCAACACCCGGATCTTCACCGCCAACTTTCGCTTCGGCGGCAAGAGATAACCGTCATGAGCAAGGAGCTGTCAGAAGGACATGTGCGGTCCGGCAAGGTGATGACGGTGAACGGCGCGATCAACGCGGATCAACTCGGCATCACACTGATGCACGAGCATATCCTCAACGATTGCCGCTGCTGGTGGAACGCACCGCAAACGAAGGAGCGTCAGTATCTCGCCGAAGGCTTCGTCTGCATGGAGATCCTCGGCGAACTTCGCCAGGACCCCTTCGTTAACAAGCACAACATTACGCTCGACGACGAACCCTTGGCTATCGCCGAATTGCAGGCTTTCGCGACCGCAGGCGGCCGTACAGTCGTCGAACCTACCTGCAATGGCATCGGTCGAAACCCGCTCGCCTTACGGCGCATCTCCAAGGCGACGGGTCTCAATATCGTGATGGGGGCCGGATACTATCTTGCCTCCTCGCATCCGGCCGAGGTCGCGGACATGAGCGTCGACCAGATCGCCGACGGCATCGTCCGCGAGGCCATCGACGGTGTTGACGGCACGGGCGTGAAAATCGGACTGATCGGCGAGATCGGCGTCTCCTCCGATTTCACCCCGGCCGAGGAGAAGTCCCTGCGTGGGGCCGCCCGGGCGCAGGTCCGGACCGGTTTGCCGCTGATGGTGCATCTGCCGGGCTGGTTCCGGCTCGGCCATCGGGTGCTCGATGTCGTCGCCGAGGAAGGGGCGGATCTGCGCCACACCGTGCTTTGTCACATGAACCCGTCCCACGACGATTTCGCCTATCAAAGCGAGCTCGCCGAACGCGGTGCGTTCATCGAATACGACATGATCGGCATGGACTTCTTCTATGCCGATCAACAGGTACAGTGCCCGAGCGACGAAGAGGCAGCACGAGCGATCGCCAGGCTGGTGGACGCCGGCCACATGGACCGCATCCTGCTCTCGCACGATGTGTTCCTGAAGATGATGCTCAGCCACTACGGAGGCAACGGCTATGCCTACGTCCTGCGCCACTTCCTGCCGCGTCTCAAACGACACGGACTGGAGGACGGCGCGCTCGACAGAATGATGCGGGACAACCCCCGCTCGGTATTCCAAACCGGGGCCTGATATCGGCTCCCAACGCAATTCAAGACAGACGGATAGACCATGACAAAGAAAGTGCTTCTCGTCGGCGAGAGCTGGGTAAGCTCCGCCACCCACTACAAGGGTTTCGACCAGTTCGGCAGCGTGACCTTCCATCTGGGCGCGGAACCGCTCGTCAAGGTGCTCAAGGACAGCGAGTTCGAGCTGACCTACATGACCGCACACGACGCCGTGGACCAGTTCCCCTATGAAATGGCAGGCCTCGACCAATACGATGCGATCATCCTGTCGGATATCGGCGCCAACTCGCTGTTGCTGCCGCCGGCCGTATGGCTGCATTCGCGCACCGTTCCGAACCGGTTGAAGCTCATCAAGGCCTGGGTCGAAAAGGGCGGAGCGCTGCTGATGGTCGGCGGCTACTTCTCCTTCCAGGGTATCGACGGTAAGGCGCGCTGGCGCCGCACGGCTGTCGAAGACACGCTTCCGGTGACGTGCCTTCCCTATGACGACCGCGTCGAGATTCCCGAGGGCGCGGTTGCCGACGTCGTCAAGCCGGACCATCCGACCATGGCGGGGCTTTCGGGCAGTTGGCCGTTGCTTCTCGGCGTCAATGAAGTGGAGGTTCGCGATGGAGCCGAGGTCGTCGCCCGGCTTCCCGAAGATCAGGGCGGACACCCGCTGCTCGTCCTTGGCGGTTTCGGCAAGGGGCGCACCGCCGCCTGGACGTCCGATATCGGCCCCCACTGGCTGTCGCCGGCATTCTGCGAGTGGGAGGGCTACGGCCGCCTCTGGAAGAACATCCTTGGGTGGATGACGGCAACGGAGCGCTAACCGCAGCGAGGAGCGCGCGCTGAGGAGAGCCTCAGCGCGCGGCCAGGATCGCTTGCAACTGCTCGATCGATGGAAACGCCGAACGGGTTCCGGGACGGCTGACAGTGATGGCGGCGGCGCGCGTTGCATGTTCGATCGCGGTGCGATCGAGGCGAGTGCCACGAAGTGTGGCGGATGCGAGCGCCACCGCCATGAACGTGTCGCCGGCGCCTGTCGTGTCGACGACGTCGCATTCGACGGCGCCGATCGGGACGCTGCTTTCGGCGGTGACGAGCATGGCTCCGTCGCCGCCGAAGGTCAGGACGACTTCGCGAACGCCGGCCGCAAGCAGCTTGCGGGCAGCCTCTTCGCCGCTGGTACCGGTCATTGCCTGCGCCTCACCCTGGTTGAGGAAAGCAATGTCAACCAAGGGCCACAGGGTGCTGAAATAAGGACGCAAGGGAGACGGATTGAAGGCGGTGATCATGTGGCGGGCGCGCGCAGCTTCAAGGACACCCCGCGTCGTTTCGTCCGACAGGTTTCCCTGGAGCACAGCAAGGTCGCCGGGAACCGCGTCGGCCAGCGCTGCCACGGCGTCGGCAAGCGTGAGGTTCTGGGCAGAGTCGGTGGTCGTGATGTTGACGTTTTCTCCATCCGGCGTGGTCAGCACGATCGAGAAGTCGGTGGACTTGCCGAGGACCGGCACAAGTCTGCTGACCACCGGTTCGCTTGCCAGATGCTGGCGGATCATGTCGGCGCGAAAGCCGTCGCCGAAGGCTGCGACAAGGCTCGTCGGCAGGCCGGTGCGGGCCATGACAACAGCCTGGTTCGCGCCCTTGCCACCGAGGTCCCGGGACCGCTGGCTACCGTGGATCGATGCGCCCGCGGCCGGCATTTCCGACACGGCGATGGTCTCGTCCACCGTCACATTACCGATTACGTAAGCGTGCATGAACATACCTTCGAAAGGGAGAGAAATGCAGGAAATATCTGACAAGTCCACAAGCGCCATAAGGGAAATATTTGGGACTGACAAGGTTCTGATCGGCATGATCCATTGCCCGGCCTTCCCCGGTGCGCCGCGCTATCGGGGTGCCGATATGTCTGTTATCTACGATGCCTGCATGCGTGACGCCGAGGCGTTGGTCGAGGGTGGCCTGCATGGCCTGATGATCGAAAATCATGGCGACGTGCCGTTCTCCAAGCCGGAAGATATCGGCCACGAAACGGCAGCCTTCATGTCGGTCGTCACCGACCGGATCGCGCGGGCGACAGGTGTGCCGCTCGGCATCAACGTCCTTGCCAATGCGCCGATCCCGGCCTTTGCCATAGCCATGGCGGGCGGCGCCAAGTTCATTCGCGTCAACCAGTGGGCCAACGCCTATGTCGCCAACGAAGGCTTCATGGAGGGGCGGGCCGCAGAAGCGATGCGCTACCGCTCATTGCTGCGTGCCGAGCACATCAAGGTCTTTGCCGACAGCCATGTGAAGCACGGCGCCCACGCCATCGTGGCCGATCGCTCGATCCAGGAACTGACGCGCGACCTCGCCTTCTTCGACGCCGACGGTGTGATCGCCACCGGTCAGCGCACCGGCAATACGGCAACCATCGAGGAGATCGAGGAGATCGGCTCGGCGACGCACCTGCCGCTTCTGGTCGGCTCGGGCGTGACCAAGGACAACATCGTCGAAATCCTCAGGCGCACCAACGGCGTGATCGTCGCCTCGTCTCTGAAGCAGGGCGGGGTCTGGTGGAACCCGGTCGATATCGAGCGGGTTAAGGCTTTCCGCGCCGCTGCCGAACCCGCGCTGGAGGCGTGACGATGGCGGCTGAAACGCTTTCGGAACAGATCCTGCGGGAAAACGCCACCGTCTTCGAAGCCATGGTGAACCATCGCTTCGTCGAGGACATCGTGATGGGGCGCCTGTCCCCGCAGGTTTTCGAACGCTATCTCGTCTATGAGGGGGCCTTCGTCGAAAGCGCGATCTCGATCTTCGCCTTTGCGGCGGCGAAGGCCGAGACGATCGAACAGAAGCGCTGGCTGATTGCCGTTCTGGATGCGCTCGCCAACCAGCAGATCGCCTACTTCGAACGGATTTTTGCCGAACGCAATATCAATCCCGGCACCTATGATCTCAATGTTGCCGAGGTCGATGCTTTCCGAACGGGTATGCTGGACATCGCCCGCAACGGCGGTTTCCTCGATACCGTCGCTGCCATGTTTGCGGCCGAGTGGATGTACTGGACCTGGTCGAAAAGGGCCGCCCGTTCATCGTTTGCCGATCCACATTTGAAGGAATGGGTCGAAATGCACGCCGATGATGAGTTTGCGGCTCAGGCGAAGTGGCTGAAAAAAGAACTCGACGTAGCCGGCGACGCGCTCGAGGCTTCCGAGCGCAAGCGCCTGAGCGCTATCTTCGGGCGAGCGCAGCAACTTGAAATCGCCTTTCATGACGCAGCCTACGTCTGATCAAGGCGACATTTGGGAACGACCATGACCTCTCGCACCACAGTGGACGGCAAGCGCCTGCTCAAGCGTCTTGATGACTTCGCAAAAATCGGCGGGACGCCGGCCGGGGGCGTCAACCGGCAGGCTTTGTCGGTGGAAGATCGGGGCTCCCGCCGGCTGCTAGCGGAACTCGCGCTTGCGCGCGGTTTCCGCGTCTTCCAGGATCCGATGGCAAACCTGTTCATCCGGCGGGAGGGCCTTTTTCCTCAAAGGCCGCCGTTCGTGATCGGCAGCCACCTCGACAGCCAGCCGACCGGCGGGCGCTTTGACGGAGCGCTCGGCACTCTGGCGGCCTTTGAGGTGATGGAAAGTCTCGAAGATGCCGGCATCGAGACTGATTTTCCGCTTGAGGTCGTTGCCTGGACGAACGAAGAAGGAAGCCGCTTTGCCCCCGGCACGATGGGATCGATGGCTTTTGCCGCCGGTGCCATCCCCGGGGCCTGGTCCGATCTTCGCGGCCGCGACGGAGCGTTGTTCGTCGATGAGTTGGAGGCAACACTGAAAGCCCTGCCGGAAGCCGAAATGCGCCCGCTCGGCTTCCCGATCACCGGCTACCTTGAGCTTCATATCGAACAGGGCCCGTCGCTCGAACGGGAGAACATACCGGTTGGCATCGTCTATGGCATCCAGGGCACGCGGTGGCTGGAGGTCAGGATCGATGGGCAGGCAGCGCATGCGGGCACGACGGCGCTCGAATTCCGTCGCGACCCGATGGCCGCGGCCGTTACCGCGCTTGAACCACTGTATAGGAGCGCCATGCCGGGCGACCGGCGCGCACGCTTTACCGTCGGCCGCTTCGCAGTCGAACCAGGTTCGGTGAACTCGATTCCGGGGTCGGTCACGTTCACCGTCGATCTGCGCCACCCGGAGACCAACGCCATCGACGACCTGGAAGAGCGGGTCCGGCAGGCATGTGACAACGCCTCTAAAGCCAACGGTTGCCAGAGCACAACGCGGCAAATCTTCGACATGCCGCCGGCCCTCTTTTCAGACGACCTGCTCACCTGCCTCGATCGCGCTGCCGCATCGCTCGGACTGACAACCAGGCGTATGCTCTCCGGCGCCTTCCACGATGCCTTGTTCGTCAGTCGTGTCGCGCCGGCAGCCATGATCTTCGTGCCTTGCCGCGATGGGCTTAGCCACAACGAAGCGGAATATGTCGAGCCCGCGCATTCCATCGAAGGTGCCCGTATGCTGCTTGCCGCGACCCTCGAAGCGTTTGCTGCGGGCGCATAGAGCGCGCGCGGGTGCTGCTCGCCGCCCCTGTAGCCAGCGCAGGCGCGCTTCGGTGTTGCCAGCGGGCATGCGCTCCGAAACTGCTGCATCCGGATGGATCATATTTTTTTCGTCGACGATGGATGAGAAATCGCATCGGCTCCGTATATGCGGGTATGGAATCGAAAAAAGGCGCTTTCGACGTTATTGGGCAGCTGGCCGCGCTGCGGCGCTACGCGCGTTCGCTTGCGCGCAATTCGCCTGACGCAGAAGATCTCGTTCATGATGCCTTGGTGAGAGCCTACGAGCGGCGCTCGACGTTCCGGTCGGGAGCGAACCTTCGAAACTGGCTTTTTGCCATCGTTCGCAACGCCCATATCGACCGCGTACGATCGGCGCTGTCGCGCGGCCAGCGTGACAGCCAGACGGCGCAGGAAGCCGTATCGTCCTACCCGGCCCACCAGGAACACAGCGTCCGGCTCGCTCAGGTTCGCGAGGCGTTCATGCTGCTGCCGGAGGAGCAGCGCGAAGCCCTACATCTGGTTGCTGTCGAAGATCTCTCCTACCAGGAGGCCGCCGACATACTCGACATCCCCGTCGGGACCTTGATGTCGCGCGTCTCCCGCGCACGAGCAGCGCTCAGAGATTTCGAAAGCGGACGGAGGAAGCCTAACCATCTGAAGCTTGTCGGAGGCGACAATGACTGACGTCGATACGATTACCGATGGCGATCTCGACGCCTACATCGACAATCAGCTCGACGCGACCGGTCGGCTGCGGGTCGAGACCTGGCTTGCCAGGAATCCGGATGCGGCGGCGCGCGTCATGGCCGACCTCGGCATGCGCACCACGCTCAAACTGGCGATGACGTCGGATGTCGTTGCCGGTCGTCCAGAGACGCGCGAGGCGGCCCGGCGCCTTTCTTCTGGGCTTGCGAATGCGCGCGTTTGGAACGCGCTGCAAAAGGTTGCGGCGGTCGGCTTGATGGTGTCGGTCGGGTGGATTGCCCATTCGGCGGTCGGCCCGAGCGAAGTCAATGCCTCGGCCCATCCGCCGGCTTTCGTGGAGCACGCCATCCGCGCCCATCAGACCTCGGTCGTAAGGGCTGGAATGCCGTCGCAGCCTGAGGTTCAGACCTATGACCGGGACGACATTCGTGCCGCGACCGCCATCGTCATGCCGGAGCTCCCGAAGGGCTGGAACGTCGTCGATGTCCAGGTGTTCCCCTCGGAATTCGGACCCAGCGTCGAGATGAGCGTCAAGACCGACGCGGGCACGGTCATTTCACTTTTCGCCGGCAGGCCCGGTCGTTTCGCGGTCGAACCCGTGAAGGACCTCAACCTTTCCAATGCCGAGGCTGCCTGGTGGCAGGTCGGCGAGGTTGCCTATGCCGTCGTTTCAAGCACGCCGGGCATCGGCCTCAGCGACGAGGCCGAGCTTCTCAAGAACTCACTTTACTGAGGAAACCTTCATGTATCAGAACCAGAACCGCTTCGGCGGTATGAGTCAGGCTTCGGCCGCCGCCCTCGACGAGGGCCTTCGCCAGCACATGCTGCGCGTCTTCAACTATATGGGCCTCGGCCTCGTCGTGACGGGCCTTGTCGCCTTCATCGTCGGCACCACGCCGGCGCTTTACGTGCCGATCTTCTCCACGCCGCTGAAATGGGTGGTGATGCTGGCGCCGCTCGCCTTCGTCTTCTTCTTTTCCTTCAAGATGCATTCGATGTCGGCATCCTCGGCACAGATGACCTTCTGGGCCTTCTGCGCCGTTATGGGCCTGTCGCTCGCTTCGGTCTTCCTGGTCTTCACCGGCGCCAGCATCGCCCGCACATTCTTCATCGCCGCTACCATGTTCGGAGCGACGAGCCTCTACGGCTATGTGACGAAACGGGACCTCGCGAAGTTCGGTTCGTTCATGATCATGGGTCTGATCGGCGTGATGATCGCCTCGATCGTCAACATCTTCCTCGGTTCCAGCGCCCTTCAGTTTGCCGTCTCGGTGATCGGCATCGTCGTCTTCGTCGGTCTGACCGCCTGGGACACGCAGAACATCAAGGAGCAGTATGCCGACAACTTCGACCAGGAATCCCAGCAGAAGCTGGCGGTCTTCGGCGCTCTCTCGCTCTACCTGAACTTCGTCAACATCTTCCAGCTGCTGCTGAATTTCACCGGCCAGCGCGAAGAGTAACAGTCGCCGATATCAAGGACATATCTTATGGATCGCAATGATCAGCAGGCCATAGACGGCCTGTTCTCCAAGCTCGCCCAGGCGGAGCGCCAATCCGCTCCGCGCGACGCGGAAGCCGACCGCTTCATTCAAGAGCGGATAGGCCAGCAGCCGGGCGCGCCCTATTACATGGCGCAGACGATCGTCGTACAGGAACAGGCACTGGAGGCGGCTCAACGCCGTATCGAAGAACTGGAAGCGCACACCGCACAAAGCCAGCAGCGCGGCGGCTTCTTCTCCTCGATGTTCGGCAGCAACGCTGCTCCTCAGCGCCCGGCGCCACAACAGGCCGGGTATGGCCGTGCGGCCCCGAGCTCGCCATGGGGCAACCAGAGCCAGGCTTACGGCCAGCCGATGCAACAGCGCACCGGCGGCGGCTTCCTCGCGGGCGCCGCGCAGACCGCAATGGGCGTCGCCGGTGGCGTCCTGCTCGGCAATGCGATTGCCGGCATGTTGGGTGGTAACGAGGCCCAGGCCGCTCAACCAGCCGCCCCTGCCCCGGAGCCGGAAGCGCCCGTTGACGACATGGATTTCGGCGGCGACGAAGATATTTGACGCCGCTTTTGGCTTCCGGGGACCATCCCCCTCCCCCGGAAGCCAGCCTTCCCTCAGAGCCAACCCTTTCTCATGATCCCAGCTGCACCAAGCCCACCGCCTGTCCCCCATCCGGTCACGATGACCCGCCACCTTGTCGGTCGCGCAGGGTGGGCGGAGTTCGGCTTGCTGTTTGCCGCCCGCTCCATGGCCTATCCGACAAGGCGGACCACGCGGCATGCCTGACGACGCCGACCCTGACCAACGTTCATCAGACCCTACAAGCGCGGCTCCGCTGAAGCGGTTTCGCGGTCACCTACTTTGCGCCCGCAACCGTCGACCAGACGGGCGGGCGACGCTTTTTCTTTTCCCATCAACAATAGAAGGATTGGCCTTGCCTTGAGGGCTGGCCTTTAAACCCAATGATGTTCGAATGGATGTCTGATCCGGCCGCCTGGGCGGGTCTCGCCACCCTCATCGTTCTCGAGATCGTGCTCGGTATCGACAACCTCGTCTTCATCGCCATCCTCGCGGACAAGCTTCCAGAGCATCAACGGGAAAGAGCCCGACTGATTGGCCTCGGACTGGCGCTGGGCATGCGTCTCGTCCTGCTTGCCTCGATCGCCTGGATCGTGACGCTGACCACTCCGTTGTTCACAGTGCTCGGCGCTGAGATCTCCGGCCGCGACCTGATCCTTCTGTTCGGCGGCCTGTTCCTTCTGTTCAAGGGGACGATGGAGCTGCACGAGCGCCTCGAGGGCCATGCCGGTCACAAGGAAGGCAAGGTGGAGCATGCGGTCTTCTGGCAGGTCCTCGTGCAGATCGTCGTCCTCGATGCCGTCTTCTCGCTGGACAGCGTCATCACCGCCGTCGGGATGGTTCAGCATCTCTCCGTGATGATGATCGCGGTCATTGTCGCCGTCGGCGTGATGCTGCTTGCGTCCAAACCACTGATGGCCTTCGTGTCGAAACACCCGACCGTCGTCATCCTCTGCCTCGGCTTCCTGATGATGATCGGCTTCTCCTTGATCGTCGAAGGGTTCGGTTTCCATATCCCCAAGGGCTACCTCTATGCGGCGATCGGCTTCTCGGTGCTGATCGAGGCCTTCAACCAGATCGGACGCCGCAACCGCGAACGCTTCATGACGACGGGTGACTTGCGCGAGCGTACGGCAAATGCCGTTCTCTCCCTCCTCGGTCGACGCAAGAGCGAGACGTCGCTCGGCGAAACGGCGGATGTCATCGCGGAGCGGGCGACGGAGGACGAACTGTTCACGCCGGTGGAGCACGAGATGATCGAAGGCGTACTGACACTTGCAGAGCGCCCGGCAAAATCGGTCATGACCCCGAGGCTTGATGTCGAGTGGCTGGATATCGAGGAGAGTGACGACGAGTTGCGCCGCAAGATCATCGAAACAGGTCATTCGCGCTTCCCGATCGGACGCGGCAATCTCGATGAGTTCCTGGGCGTCGCGCTGGCGAAAGACCTGTTGAGAGACCTGCTCGAGACCGGCAAGATCGACTTCAGCCGATCCCTTCGCCAGCCCTTGGTCGTGCATGAAACCGTCAGCGCGCTGCGCCTGCTTGAGCAGTTGCGACAGTCTCCCCTTCAGGTCGCGATCGTCCTTGACGAATATGGCTCGATGGAAGGCCTGGTGACACCAACAGACCTGCTCGAAGCCATCGCCGGCGACTTTGCCGACGATGATGATGATCAGTTGACGGTCGAGCGCGAGGAAGACGGAGCGCTCCTCGTCGACGGGTGGATCGATATCCGGCATGTCTCAAAACTGCTGGAGGTCGATCTCGTGGATGAGGCCGACCGCTACTCCACACTGGCAGGCCTCGTTCTTTGGCGCCTCGGACATCTGCCCAACCAGGGTGAAAGCGTCAGCTTTGGTGGCCTGACCTATGAAGTCGTCGCCTTGGATGGCCGCAACGTCGACAAGGTCAGGATCCGAAGGCCGCAGATGGAGGAACTGACGGGCGCCCAGTTTCGCTGAGCTTCCGCCAGGCTGAGATGAAGCAGTTGCGCCGCCGATTTTGCGCCCGAGAGCGGCTATTCCGCCGGCTCGGGCGTGAAAAACACGTCGGCATGCATGTCTGAGCGGTTCAGGCCGCGGGCAAACGCAACCTCCATTGCCGCATCCACCATCGGCGGCGGGCCGGCGACATAGGCTTTCCATCCGTCGAGGTCAGACAGATCCTCGGCCACTGCCTCCGTCACGAATCCACGGCGGTATCCTGCCGAATCCGCCTCCGACAACACGGCCTGGAAGACGAGATTGGCGTGCCACTCGGCGAGCGCGCGAAAATGATCGACGAGGTAGAGATCACGCTCGCTGCGTGCGCCGAAGTAGAGATGGATCGGCTGCTTCAGGCCGTGGGCAAGGGCGGTTTCGACGATCGATTTGATGGGGGCGAGGCCGGAGCCGCCGGCGATGCACAGGATCGGGCCGGAGTGGTTCTCCCGCAGATAGGAGGATCCCATCGGGTATTCGAGCGTCACCTTGTCCCCGGCCTTCAGAGCGCCGTGCACATATTGCGAGGTCGCTCCGCCGACCACGTGGCGAATGTGGAACTCCACCCGGCCGTCGCCATGCCGGTTGGCCATGGAATAGCTGCGGGCGGGGACCCCGTCGAAACTCACCTGCGCATATTGTCCAGCGACGAAACGAGAGCTGCCCCCATCTTCCGCATCGATGCGCACCAGCTTGATGTCGTGCGTGAGGTCCTCCAGATGCGTAACGATGCCGCTTAGCCGTTGGGGCGTTTGGACGGCATCTTCTTCGCCGCCTCCAAGCCATGCCACGGCGGTGTCCGTTACCGGAAGCGCCCGGCAGGCAAGGATGAGACCGCCGGCTTTCTCCTCATCGGTGAGGGCGAAGGGCGAATGCTGGAGAAGCTCCACCTCGCCTTCGATCAGCCGAGACTTGCAAGCGCCGCACCGCCCAGATCTGCAGCCATGGGGGTAAGGAAGCTTGGCGGCGAGCGCAGCGTCGAGAATGGTCTGGTCGGCGTGCACTTCGAGGTTTGTTCGTGCCGATCGTATGTCTATGCGTTTGACGGTCATATCAAATGTTTCCTCACAGCGTTCGAATCCTCTCGCGGGCCGGTTCCTGACGGCGGCAAGCGAAAATGCCCTCAGGCTGCGGCTTCCAGCGCTGGTAAGGTCAAGGGGTATCGGATCACCGCCGACGTTCTCAGTTTCGGAGATTGGAATGCGACGGCGAACCTGGACCGATCGCCTAGTGGGACTCTCGGCGCGACCACACGAATGACGGTGGCGTGGCGCCCCAGCAAAGAGCACAGCTCAGTCGTGGTCGGCGCCCCCCGCCGGAGTGCCAGCCGCGGGGAATACACAAGACGAAAATCCAGATTTTCCAATCTCTTATCGGCAGAACTTGACCATTCGCATCAGGGTGAGCGAAAGAAGTTTCAGGAGGTCTTGACCTTTCCATCGTTGGAAACCGCACCTTCGCGAAGAACTGATCGCTGCCGTGGCCGCCCCGGCCGCAAGCGTGAACAAAATGAAGGTGAACGAGAATGAGTAAAAAGGCCGCCGCCCTGTTCCTAGCCGGTATCGCAACCGTTGGAGGGCTTGCGCTTGCCGACGGCGATGGAATGGGAACCTTCGCCAGTCGGCTTCTTGGGCTTGCCTCCTCGACCAGTGCGTCGGAGGCAGTCGCGGCGACCGGAACCACGGGTGCGCCCATGCCCAAGGTTCCGGTCGCCGAGGTCATCACGCGAGAGGTCGCGCCAGCCGTAGAGTTCACGGGCCACTTCGAGGCGGCAAAATCCGTTGAACTGCGTCCGCGTGTCGGCGGCGCCATCGACAGGGTGAGTGTTCCCGAAGGCGCTCTCGTCAAACCGGAACAGGTCCTGTTCCAGATCGATCCGCGACCGTTCCAAGTCGCCCTGGACGCCGCCAAGGCGCGCTTGAAACAGGCGATCGTTCTTCTCGATCACGCCGACATCGCGTTCCGCCGCGCCAAATCCCTGGCTCCGAACGGGACCGTGTCGCGCAAGACCTATGACGATGCCGAGGCAGTGCGGCGCCAACGGCAGGCCGAGGTCGAAATCGCCAAGGCAGCAGTGGCTGCGGCAGAGCTTGATCTCTCCTTCACGCGCGTCGCAGCCCCGATTGGCGGGCGGGTCGATCGTGTCCGGGTGACCGAGGGCAACCTTGTTTCAGGCGGCAATGCGGGTGCCGCCACGCTCCTCACCACCATCGTCTCGACGGACCCGCTCTACGTCTACTTCGACATCGACGAAGCGACGTTTCTCGATTTTGGCGGGCGAGCGCGTCCTGACAATGGAGAAGGCGGAACCGAGAAGTTGCCGGTCGGGATTGGCCTCATGACGGATGCCGGTTTCCCCCATGCCGGCGTGCTCGACTTCATCAGCAACCAGGTCGAACGCAGCACCGGCACGATCCGGGCCCGCGCGATCGTCCGGAATCCGGACGGACTGCTGGCCCCGGGTCTGTTTGCTCGGGTGAACCTTGTGACGGCCCAGCCAGCCCGCACCGTTCTGATCGACGATCAGGCGATCGGTACCGACCAGGGTCGCCGCTATGTGCTGACGCTGGGCTCGGGGAACAAGGCCGAGTACCGGCCGATCGAACTCGGTCCGATGATCGACGGCTTGCGTGTCGTCGCAAGCGGTCTCAGGCCGGGTGAGAAGATCATTCTCAAGGGCCTCGTGCGCCCTGGTATGGAGGTTGACCCGCAGACGGTTTCGATGGTGTCGGGCGAAGCGGCCAAAGGTGACTTAGCGGCCGCCGCTTCGCAGGAGGCGCGTCGATGAACATTCCACGCTTTTTCGTCGACCGCCCCATCTTTGCGGTCGTTCTCTCCGTATTGATGCTGATCGGCGGTGGCCTGACCCTCCTAAAGCTGCCGCTCAGCGAATATCCCCAGGTGACGCCGCCGACCGTGCAGGTGACCGCAAGCTATCCGGGTGCCAGCCCCGAAGTGATCGCCGAAACGGTTGCGGCTCCGCTGGAGCAGGTGATCAACGGCGTCGAGAACATGCTCTACATGAGCTCGCAGGCCGCAACTGACGGGCGCATGACGCTGACGGTGACCTTTCAGCAGGGCACCGATCCCGACATGGCGCAGATCCAGGTTCAGAACCGGGTTTCGCGCGCGCTTCCGCGTCTGCCGCAGGAAGTTCAGCGCATCGGTGTCGTGACGCAGAAGACCTCGCCCGATATCCTGATGGTCGTGCATCTGGTTTCGCCCGATGACCGCTACGATCCTCTCTACCTATCGAACTTCGCGACGCTGCAGGTCCGCGACCAGCTCGCGCGCCTGTCGGGTGTGGGTGACGTGCTCGTCTGGGGAGCCGGCGAATACTCCATGCGGGTCTGGCTCGATCCGGCCAAGGTCGCGGCGCGCGGATTGACCGCTTCCGACGTGGTTGCTGCAATCCAGGAGCAGAACGCTCAGGTGGCCGCCGGCTCCGTCGGCCAGCAACCGGATGCCTCGGCAGCGCTGCAGGTCACGGTCAACACGCTCGGCAGGCTATCCAACGAAGAGCAGTTCGGCGCCATCGTCGTCAAGACCGGCGCCGATGGCCAGGTCACCCGGCTGCGCGACATTGCCCGCATCGAGTTGGGCGCCGACTCCTATGCGCTGCGCAGTCTTCTTGACGGCAAGCCGGCGCTGGCGCTGCAGATCATCCAAAGCCCCGGCGCCAACGCGCTCGACGTGGCGAGTTCCATTCGCGCCACGATGGAAGACCTGCAGAAAGGCTTTCCTGAGGGCATAGAGTATCGCATCGCCTACGATCCCACCGTCTTCGTGAAGGCCTCGCTGGAGGCCGTGGTGATGACGCTACTTGAAGCGATCGTGCTGGTCGTCATCGTGGTCGTGCTTTTTCTTCAGACCTGGCGCGCGTCGATCATCCCGCTGGTTGCCGTGCCGATCTCCTTGGTCGGCACATTCGCGCTGATGTACATGTTCGGCTTTTCGCTCAACACGCTGTCGCTGTTCGGCCTGGTCCTCTCGATCGGGATCGTGGTCGACGATGCGATCGTCGTCGTCGAAAACGTCGAGCGTCACATCGCGCTTGGCGAAACGCCGAAGGAAGCGGCGCGCAAGGCCATGGACGAGGTGACCGGGCCGATCATTGCGATCACGTCCGTGCTCTCGGCCGTGTTCATTCCGTCAGCGTTCCTATCCGGCCTGCAAGGCGAGTTCTATCGTCAGTTCGCCTTGACGATCGCAATCTCGACGATCCTGTCCGCGGTCAACTCCCTCACCCTTTCCCCGGCGCTAGCCGGCGTGCTTCTGAAGCCGCACCACGGCGAGGTGAAGCGCGATCTCCTGACGCGCGTGATAGACGGCCTGTTCGGCTGGTTCTTCCGGCTCTTCAACCGGTTCTTCGAGCGCGCTTCGAACGCCTATGTCTGGTCCGTCCGCCGTGCCGTCAGGTTCAGCGCGCTCGTCCTTCTCGTCTACGCTGGCCTGGTCGCCACGACATGGCTGGGCTTCCACACCGTGCCGAACGGCTTTGTCCCGGCGCAGGACAAATACTACCTGGTCGGCATCGCCCAATTGCCGACAGGAGCCTCGCTCGACCGAACCGAGGCGGTCGTCAAGAAGATGTCGGAGATAGCCCTCGCGGAACCGGGCGTCGAAAGCGTCGTCGCTTTTCCGGGGCTTTCGGTCAACGGCATGGTCAATATTCCCAATGCCGCCGTCATCTTCACGATGCTGAAGACCTTCGACGAGCGCAAGGATCCGTCCTTGTCCGCATTCGCGATCGCAGGTCGCCTGATGGGCAAATTCAGCCAGATACCCGACGGCTTTGCCGGCATCTTCCCGCCGCCGCCCGTCCCGGGTCTCGGTACGACCGGCGGTTTCAAGTTCCAGGTCGAGGACAGGGCCGGGCTCGGCTTTGCGGCGCTTGCCGAAGCGCAGGGCGCGATTATGGGCAAGGCGATGCAGACGCCGGAGCTTGCCGGAATGCTTGCAAGCTTTCAGGTGAATGCGCCGCAGGTGCAGGTGGACATCGACCGGGTGAAAGCCAAGTCTCAAGGAGTGCCGCTCAACACCATCTTCGAAACGCTGCAGGTCAACCTCGGTTCTCTCTACGCCAACGATTTCAACCGCTTCGGCCGGACCTATCGCGTGGTGGTCCAGGCAGACGCGCCATTCCGCATGCAGCCGGAAGACATTGGCCGGCTGAAGGTGCGCAACGCGGCGGGCGCGATGATACCTTTGTCGGCGCTGTTGACGGTCAAGCACAGTTCGGGACCGGATCGCGTCATGCATTACAACAGCTTCCCGTCGGCCGATATCAGCGGCGGTCCGGCGCCCGGCTATTCGTTCGGCCAAGCAACCGCGGCCATAGAACGGATCGCGGCGGAGACGCTGCCACCCGGCATGACCTTCGAATGGACGGAGCTCGCCTATCAGGAAAAGCAGGCCGGAAACACCGCGATGTACATTTTCCCTCTGTCTGTCCTGCTGGCGTTTCTCATTCTCGCCGCCCAGTACAACAGCTGGTCTTTGCCCTTCGCCGTGTTGCTGATCGCGCCGATGGCGCTGCTTTCCGCAATCGCAGGCGTCTGGTTTACCGGCGGCGACAACAACATCTTCACGCAGATCGGCTTTGTCGTTCTCGTGGGGCTCGCGGCCAAGAATGCGATCCTGATCGTCGAGTTCGCGCGAGCGAAAGAGGATGAAGGTGCCGATCCTCTGTCCGCCGTGCTTGAGGCGGCCCGCCTTCGGCTCAGACCGATCCTGATGACGTCGCTTGCCTTTATCGCAGGCGTCGTTCCGCTGGTGATTGCTAAAGGCGCTGGCGCAGAGATGCGCCACGTCATGGGCATCGCCGTCTTTGCCGGCATGCTCGGCGTTACCTTGTTCGGCCTCGTATTGACGCCGGTATTCTATGTTCTGGTGCGGAAGTTGGCGATCCGGCGGGAAAAAGGCCGAATCCCTGAAGGGGCGTCGCTGGAACAGCGAGCCTAAACCAACCATAACCATCGCACGCGGTCATGTCGGGAAGCCAGATGGCCACGTGCGATGCCTCCCGTCCGAAGGCAAATCCGATCGGCCTGGCGAACTGAGCGCAAGTGCAAATAGTCGTCAGGTTTGCCGGCTAGGGCGCACCTGGTTTCCAGTCGCAAACCGCAGGGCTCACGCAAACGTGCAAGGACGTGACCGGCAAAGGATTGCATCGGGTCGAAACCCTGCTAACACCCGGCTCCTCAAGCACCGCGTTGGAAGATCAGCAAGCGGTCGACGTCGGAATTTCGAGTGGGGCACTGCTTTGCCTGGCGCTCTTCGTTGATCCCGACCGAGCTGTCTCCCATATGCGACGAGCCCGGCCTCTCCTCCCGGCGGGCTCGACAACAACGACCCAGGAAGAATAAAAATGAACAATAATGGACGCCTATCGGGCAACTCCTTCGCTGCGCATAACCTCCGCGATCGCCTGGCGGCCGACGGTCTCGCCTATCTGGTCGCGCTGATGCCCGTATTCCTGTTGCTCTGCTAAGCTCGACTGCCGCGTTTCAGGACGCCTGTCGTGGACGCGCTCTGTTCGCGGCCTCAAAGCCACCTTCGGCGCAAGAAAGATCCCCATTCGGCTTCAATTCTCAGCTTTCGGAGGCGATCGCCGCTTGTGACGTGCGCGGCGTAGGAATTGGTAAAGGTGACGAGCAGGATGCGCGCCATCTTCGGATCTCCTTCGGTTCGCTCAAGTTCGTCGGCGATCTCTCGGTAGAGAGCTTCGCTCGACGTGGGCTCGGCGATACGCCGTTCCGCCATCTCCAGCATCCGTTCGACAAAGGCGAGATCGATCACATAGGCCGGCATCGATTTTCCGATCATGATGATGCCCCGCTGCCTGCAGAAGAGGTCCGGCATGGTGTCTCGTGCGTGGGAACGCACGGGCGGTCCGTCTGAGAGAAGGTGGGAGTCCGGGGCGTGTCCTGTCCTGTTCGGAAAAGTATCATGCTCCATCTCCTTCTCACGCTATAGGCCCGGCAAGGATCGGGCCGAAGGATATCCCTATGGGAGCCCAACCGCCAAAGGCGCGAAGAGTTCCAAGGGAAAATCAACTTTTGCGATCAAAGGTCGCCTTCGCGCGACGACGCCAAACGCATGGAAGGGAGCGCGTGAGGCTACCGGCGCGTTTCTAAGGTCAATGCGAACCGCTCGAGCCCAGATGCTCGAACAGGTCTCGCGCCGGCGGGGACAGTTCCTCTTCCGCGCGCACGCAGACGGACAGCCGCCGCGTCGCCCAGTCATCAGCAAGGCGCACGAACGCGGTCTTGGGAGATCTGCCGCCGCGCCGTGCCGCCGTCTCCGGCATGATGGCAAGGCCGACACCCGCCGAAACCATGTGACACATGCCTTCGAAGCTACGCATGCGCGAGCGCATCTTCAGCGTCAGCCCCAATCTCCGAGCTTGTGCATCGATATGGCTCTGCAATGCGCCATCTGCCAAGCCGACGAAAGGCTGGTCCGCAATGTCGGCGAAGAGTGCCCGCCTGCGTGCCGCGAATACGTGATCGCGTGGGATGACGGCGACGAGCCGGTCGACGGCAAAGGGACGCAGTTGCAGGCCGCCAGTATCGACCGCGTCCGAAAGAATGCCGATCTCCACGAGGTCGGCGGCGACGGCTCTCGCAATCTCGATGCTTTGCCGTTCCTTCAGATCGACGTCGATCCGCGGATGCGCCGTCATCCAGGCGCCGAGCCGCTGTGGCAGAAACTCTGTGAGTGCGGCGGTGTTCACCGCAAGCCGGATTGTTGCTCGAAGGCCATCGGCGTGTTCACCAAGCTCGCCGCGCATCCGCGCCATCTGGCGCAGGATCAGCCGGGCGTGATGCGCGAGCGCTTCTCCGGCCGGCGTCGGCCGCACCCCGCGGCGACCACGTTCGAGCAGTTTGACTTTGCCGATCATCTCCATGTCGCGCAGACGTTCACTTGCCGCCGGCAACGAAAGCCCGGCATCCGCAGCACCATGGGTCATGCTGCCGGCATCCACCACGGCAAGAAACAGACGAAGGTCGATAAGATCGAAACGCATGCAAAGGAGGCTAACGGAAAAACAGCCTTCGGACCAGCCGAAGTCTGACTGCGGATGATCCGCATTGTGCCGATGCGGGTATACGCTATGCCGATGGCATGTTCGATCTTGCTCCGTCCCTCGTCGTTGCGATTGCCGCAACTTTCTTCGCCGCCGGCATCCTCAAGGGCGTCACCGGCATGGGGTTGCCGACCTTGGCGATGGGCGTGCTCGGTACGCTCATCTCTCCACTTGCGGCCGCCAGCCTGTTGATTGCCCCGTCCTTCGTGACAAATGTCTGGCAGCTTCTCGCGGGCCCGAGCTTCGGCGCGCTTGCGCTCCGGCTTTGGCCGATGATGCTGGCGATCGTTCTTGGCACGCTCAGCGGTTCTTCGGTGCTTGCCGGTGGCAGCACCGCGCTCACGACGGGCGCGCTTGGTGCGGCCCTCCTTCTCTACGCCGCCTTCACGCTCTTTGCGCGCCAGCTTCGCGTTCCGGCGAAGTGGGAGCCGTGGCTGTCTCCCGTGGTCGGCGCGGCAACCGGGATCGTCACGGGCGCAACCGGCGTCTTCGTCATCCCGGCCGTGCCCTATCTGCAGGCGCTAGGTCTTGAACGGGACGAACTGGTGCAGGCGCTCGGCCTCTCCTTCACCGTCTCCACAGTCGCCCTCACCGCCGGGCTCGTCTGGCGGGGCGCTTTCGAGGCCGACAATCTGCTCTTCTCCGGCCTCGCGATTGCGCCGGCGCTCGCCGGCATGTGGGCGGGGCAAGTCGTTCGCAACCGTGTCGACCCGCCCGTATTCCGGCGCTGGTTCCTCATCAGTCTGCTCGTCCTCGGCGCCGAAATGCTTGCGCGGCCGCTTCTGTAGGTCCTCGCCCAGTCCGTGGTTTGGTCATCTTGGGACGGAAAACTGCCGCTACGGGACCCATTACGCAAGACGCGGATCGCGCTGGCTGACGTTCCCAAGAGCTTTGCTGAGAAACATCGATCAATATATTGAAGAAACTACGTTTTAATGCCGACTCCGGCCCGGAATTCAGGCCGGCACGATCTTCAGCGCGATGACACCGCCGGCGATCACCAGCATTGCGGTTGCCCGCGAGACTGTGATGGTTTCTCCAAAGAGCAGCACACCGCAGAGCACGGAACCGACGGCGCCGATGCCGGTCCAGACCGCGTAGGCTGTTCCGAGCGGCAAGGTCTTGAGCGCCTGGGTGAGCAGGGACAGAAAGATCACCAGGGCAACGATCGAGACCAGCGTCCAGGACAGGCGGCTGTAACCGTTCGAGAACTTGGTGCTGACGGCCCAGGCGACGTCTGCAACGCCGGATAGCACGAGGTAGATCCAGGCAAGCGATGTGGATGACATGGCAATTCTCCAGGGTTCGGCAGATCGCGATCGGTTGCGGCTTCAGACGAGTTTAATAACGGCGACACCGGCCAACAGCAGCACCACGCCGCCCAGGCGCAGCCCCGACACGGACCTCTGCGGCAGACGGAACCAGCCATAGCGATCGACGAAGACACTTGCGACCTGCTGGCCGGCCACGGTGAGACCAACCGCCGCGGCCGCACCAATCGCTGGGATTGCGGTAAAGACCGTGGTGACATAGGTCGCTCCGGCGAGACCACCGAGCCAACCCCACCAGGGCATCGTCTGCACGCCGGTGATGTTGGGACGGGATGTCTTTTGCCCGGCGAGCACCAGAAGCATCACCGCGGCCATGGCGAGCGTGGCGACGAGAAACGAGATCGCACCCACCGCGAACGGCGCACCCCCGAGATCATGGCGCAGGAGCGCATTGACGGCACCCTGGACCGGGAGCACGGCCCCTGCCATCAGCGCAAGGGCAATCCAGCCAAGCCGGTCGACTTTAACATTGTCTTTTCCGCCTTGCCCGAACACCACCATAGCAACCCCGAGGAGCACGACGAGCGTGCCAACGGCGGCCCCGACCCGCAGTCCCGTCGGCGGAACGCCCAGCAAGCCGAAACTATCGAGCGTCAGGGAGGCGAGCATCTGTCCGGCTATGAACAATCCGACGGAAACGACGGCGCCAAGGCGGGGGAAGAGAACGATGGTCGAGACGACATAGACGGCTGAGGCGGTGCCTCCGACGAGATGCCACCACTTGACCGCGGGAATTGCACCAAGCGCGGCGATTGTTCCCGTCAAGAGGGTGACGAGAAGCAGCAGACCGGTACCAATCGCGAGCTGAAGTGTGGTCGCCGCAAAAGGCGATCCGACAGCTTTGGAAAGTTGTGCGTTGGCACCCGCCTGGACAGCGAGCAGACCACCCGCAAACAAGGCCAATGGGACGAACAGGGTCTCCATGACGGGACCTCCTTGATGAGAATGAGTTGAAAATGGAGGAAGGGTTGATCAGGTGGACGTGCTCTGGTGCGCCTGGACCTGAGGAAGGTGCGGGGCGGTCGGGTGATCACTCGTCTCAGGCACCAGATCGCTGAAGAATGGGATCATCTTGCGTCGCTCCACCGATCGGCCCATCCGATCGTGACACCATCTTTAGACGGTGCTCGGTTGCAGAACGATCTGTCGTTTCGCCTACTGCCTCTGCATATTTGCACAGCCGCTTCAATGACGGTACCACAGCGAATAAGGCGTTTGACCGTGGAGCTCGATTGCGCAGAGCGATTGACAATACGCGGTGATAGCGGTGCAAATTCGCTCATCCGATGAACAACCTGTCTTAGGTTTGCCCAATCATGCACAGCCATCACCGTATCGACTGGGAAGACCTCCGCTTCGTTCTGGCAGTCGCGGAGGCGAACTCCCTTGCTGCTGCTGCCCGGGCGCTTGGCGTCAATCACACAACAGTGTTAAGGCGTGTCGGGTCGTTCGAACAGAAGCTCGGGGTCCGGCTGTTTGACCGCCTCCCGTCCGGCTACATGCTCACCGCCGGCGGCGAGGAGCTGCTGGCCGTGGCCCGGCAGATGGCTGAAACGGTCACGGAGCTCGAGCGCCGCTTGACGGGTCAGGATCTGCGGCTCGAGGGTAGCCTGCGGATCACCACCACGGATACGCTGATGGCGTCCATCCTGCCGTCGATCCTGGCGGATTTCCGTCAACGCCATCCCGGCGTCCTGCTCGAGGTCAGCACCTCGAATGCGCTCGCAAACCTCTCGCATCGCGACGCGGACGTTGCCATCCGCCCCGCGGTCGATTCACCGGATGCATTGGTCGGTCGCCGGATCGCGAAGGTCGCTTTCGCCGTCTATGCGGCGCCGTCCTATCTCGATGTGCGGGAGCTGACAGCCGACACGCTGAATATTGCACGGGAGCACTGGATCGGGCTTGGTGACGCGCTTGCGTCCACGAGCGTGGCACGATGGATGCGCGCGACGCTCGTGGCACCCGCGGTCTTGCGTTGCGATTCGCTGGTTACGGCCCGCGAGGCGGCAAAGGCCGGCATCGGTCTTGCGGCCCTGCCCTGTTATCTCGGAGACACGACGCCCGGTCTCATCCGTATCGGCGCACCGGTCGCCGATATGACGAGAGAGCTTTGGCTTCTCACACACGAGGATCTGCGGCGCACGGCCCGCGTCAGCGCCTTCACCGAATTTGTTGGCCAGGCGCTCGCGAAACATCGGCCGCTCCTCGAAGGCAACAAGCCCTCAACTTAGGAGTTCCCCCGGGAACGGCCAATGCGGACGGAGCGCTTAAGATCGCTTTAAATCCAGTTGATCAGGGACACGTCAGATGCCAAGCTCAGTTTGCGAAACCTATCCCGGAATATGCGAAAAAAACCGCCTGAAGTATCCGCGGCCACCCCGCCTCCTGCGTGCTGCCAACCAGAACCTCCGAGGTGCGCCACGGCCGATATCGTTCGCGCCGGTAGCCATTTCACTGACCGTTGAAAGCGAAAGCGCTTCGGCAATCCGGATCGGATCGGCTATCTCGATGCTGGGATTGCTCGTTCTTGCCGCGTACGCCGGGACGACGGCCGTTGCAGGGATTCTTGCCGGCGGATTCGATGGACTGTTGATCGAGGCGTCGTCGAACCTCTGGTGAGTTCGGCACTGGGCGACCCGTCGCCTCAGGCCGTCAGAAGCGATTGACCGCATTGCGGTTCGTCAACGTTCCCGTTGCAAAAGCAAGGCTTGCCGCGGCGACAAGCGTGTCGCTGTAGGCGGTCGCCTTTGCGACTTTCGCCTGGAGCAACGCCGTCTGCGCGATGCTGACATCGGTGATCGTGCCCAGGCCCTGCTTGTAGTAGTCGACCGCAGCATCGTAGGTCGTCTGAGCGGCCGTCGTCAGCTCGCTTGCGGCCGCATAGCCGGCCAGGCTGGTGCGCAGCAGATCATAGGCGACGACGACTTCCCGCGCCGCAGTGTTTTGCAACTGCGCCATCTCCTGCTCGGCAGCGCCGACCTGCGCCATCGCCGACTGCAACCGCGCGTCGCGCAGTCCGCCATCGTAAATCGGGAAGCTCAGGCCGATCATCAGGTTGGCGTTCGGCTGGTTGACGCGGATCGTCGAGCGCTGGTCGAAACGGGTGTCTTCGACGCTGAGCGAGCCGATATTGCGGTTCACGTTGCCCACCAGCGCGACCTTCGGCATGAACTCCGCGCGGGCGGCCGCAATACCGTTCTTGTCGGCCTGCAGGCGGGCAAAAGCCGCCTGCACATCCGGGCGACGCTGGAGCGATGTCGCAATCAGCCGGTTGAGGTCCTCGGGCACAGCCTTCGGCAGAGCACGATTGCTGCCGTCGGCGATGCGGATCTCGAGCGTTGGCGAGACCCCGACCGCTTCGAGAAGCGTCATATAGGCATTGCGCTCGTGCCCTTGCGATTGGGTCAGGTTGAAGCGCGCCTGCGCCACTTGCTGGTTTGCCTGCGCGACTTCGATCGATGTGGCGATGCCGCGACCCATGCGCGCCTTGGCGGCTGCCTGGACAAGCTCGGCATTCTGCACCGTCTGGCGGGCGATCTTCAGCTGAACACGCGCCGCCGTCAGGACGAAATAGGCGTTGGAAACATCGAAGATCAGCTTCTGGTGCGTACCGTTGAAGGTCACGTTTGCGGCAAACGCCAATTGCGTTGCCGCCTCTCTCCCCGCATCCCGCCCGCCGAAATCGAGAAGCAGCCACTTGACCGTAAGGGATGGAATGAACTGCGCGCCAGTTGTCGTCAGCGTGCCGGGGGCGATCGGTATGGGACCGCCGATGCCGGGCGCAGTCGCCGACGTCTGCTCCAGACCGGCGAGTACATCGGCCGTCAGGAGAGGCAGGTACACCGCTTCGGTGATGCCGACGGCAATCGCCGCCTGCCGGGCGCGCTGCCAGGCGGCACGGGTGATCGGATTGGTTCGCTGGGCGATATCGACCAGTTCCGGCAAGCTGTAATCGTGTTTCGGATCGATCGACGGCGTCGCGATCGTAATCGGGATCTCAGGGTTCGGCGCGAGAGAGAAATCCGGCGCGCCGGCACTCACCTTCGAGGCGTCCTTGGTGCCCGTTCCCGAAACGGCCGGCCGGTCGGCGCTCGGTGGCGCCAGATCATCGAGTGCAGCGGACGTGCAGGCTGCCGGGATCGACAATGCGCCAAGGAGAAGAGAGCCTCGGGCAGCACGGCACATGCTTCGGCAAAGGGCGATCACCCCTACCGAAACCCACCTCGCCCCCGCAGAAACCATCATTCCAAGGCATCCCCCGCTGCCAGCCGCCGAACCACAGTCTCGATCTTCTCGTAGAGTGCAAGCCTCCAGGCGAGCTCGTCGCGAATTCGCCGGGGAAAACCTCCGGCATGTATGCTTGCCTTCCGGGCGCGGGCGAGACGCGCTTTCAGCCGCCGAAGCGCCAGGGCCAGATCCGCACTGGGCTTCGGCCGGTGCCATGCCTCTAATCCCTCGGCCTGATCGTTCAGCCATTGCGCCACCGCGTGTTCATAGCCGAGAACCGCGCGCTTCAGCGGCGTCGGCGCGCCCCGCAACGGACCGAAGGCCCGGTCGTGTTCGCGCAATTCGACGATCGGGGCGGCCAGTTCCTGCAGGCTGAGGGCAATGCGCTCCGTCGTCCGGGCATCGATGTCTCCCCGCCGCACGTTTGCAGGCTCGAAACGCAGCAGTTCACTCTGGCGCAATGCGCCAGCGACACCGCTGATCAGGTCGGCATAGTCGCCGGTGGGGCCGCCGCGGCGCGCTAACAGATTGGCAAGCGTGGCACCGCTCGTAGCAAGGCTCTTGCGTATTCCCTGCCCGATGCTGACCGGCCAGATCGTCGAGAAAACGACCGAAACGACGATGTTGCCGAAGACGATGCCGATGATGCGATCCCGCGCCTCGTTGAGATCCAGACTCGGGCCGAAGCCGTGCAGCACGACGAGAAAAAAGCAGAGCGCCATCTGCCAGCCGATATAGGAAATGCGCTCCGAGCCGACGGAGATCCATGCCGCAATGAGGCTGACCGCACCGACAAGAAAGGCGAGCTGGCCGATATCCGTCATGTGCGGCACGAGCCAGATCGTCGAGCCAATCGCCACGGCGCCGCCAAGGAGGCAGCCCGTCAGCCGCAGTGCCAGCTTGTGCATGGTCTCGCCCGTCGTTCCAAGCGCTACCATGAAACAGGTGATCAGGGCGGTGTGGATCGCAAACCAATCGAGGGCCGTGTAGGTGATGTAGGTGATCATCACCGCAAGCAGAGCCTTCAGCGCGAACTGCGTGTAGAGCGGATTGCTGAAAGCATCCGGCAGGAAGAACCCTCCCTTATGCGCATCTGACACCGGCCCGGGCGGGTCTGCTTCCGATAGGATATCGACGATCCTTTCGACCTGATGCGCCGGGAGCGCATCACCGGCTTCAAAGGCGCGAAAATCGGGTGAGCTTAGCAGCGTCTGTTCCGGCGGCTTCCGCCTGCGGATCGCTTCGGCAATGCGGCGAAGAACCTCCGGCGCCGCAGCGTTTTCCCGCGGCCTTCGTTCATCAAGCGATAGGGCGAGTGCCAGCGTCAGCAAATCATAGGACGCGTCCGTCGCCGCCTGCATGCGCGGCACGTCGTGCTTGTCCATCAACGCCAGAAGCTTTGAGAACCCGGCATATTTCTTGAGCTCGCCATTGCCTTCGGCCAGCAACGTCGCAGCCACGCGTTTCGCCGCGTGGTCTCCACTGGACAGGAGCTGGCCCGCCACCTCCAACCGCTCGGCGATCGCCGAGCGTAGCCGTCGCGCCGGGCTGTGGCCGGTGATGAGATGGATCGCGATCAGGTAGACCACCGGGAAGAACACGACCACCCACATCCAAGCGAGCCCTCGGATCAGCAGTTCCGGGATCGGCACGATATCGTAGAGCGTCATGACGAAGGCAAAGACCATGGCGACCGTACCGATCGGCGGCCCGGCACGGCTTGCCTGCGTCAGGTACATGCCGCCGAAGGTAAAAAAGGCGACAAGTGCCAGGCGCAGTGCCGGTTCGTCCGCCACCACCATCAGGCAGACGATGGCCAGCAGAATTCCGATCGTCGCCCCGACAAGCAAGCCGATGGCGATCAGGATGCCGGAGCCGGCATCAGCTCTGAACGCGAAGAAGACGAGATAACAGGAGATCGCCGCTTCGGGGACCCGCAGCGCCATCGCCGTTACAGCAACCAGCGTGGTGACCAGCGCCATGCGCAGGGAAAGGTCCAGCCGGCCCGGATAGGGTTGCAATTCGTCCCAGAGGATCGACGTGTAGCGGACGCTACTTCGCGGCTGGAACAGCATCGGCGTCGTTATGCGCGGGCCCGATGACGACGACGGCGGAGGCGCCGACGCGCATCAGGTCCTCCGGCGGATTTTCAAGCCGCACATGCACGGGAAAGCGCTTGGCGACCCTCACCCAATTCAGCGAGTTGGAAACGATCGGTATGCCGAGGATCGTGGCGGAATCTTCCGAACGCACGCCCCAGCCGACACCCTCGACCGTGCCGGAAATACGGCGCTCCGGATCCGCCATTACGAAGACATCGGCGCGGCTGCCGATGGCGATCGCCTTGAGTTCTGTTTCGCGGAAGAAAGCGACGGTTTCCCATTCGGCGGTATCGATCAGAGTGAACAGCGTTTCGGCGGGAACCACGACTTTGCCGACCGTCGTGCGCAAGCCGACGATCTTGCCGTCGAAGGGCGCCCGCACGACGGTGTTCTCCAGGTCCCGCTCGGCAAGTGCTACCGTCGCGCGTGCGACATCCGCCTGGGCTTTACGGGTGTCGAGGGTTCCAATCACCCGGTTGGCTCCGTGGGCCGACTGCAACGCCTGAGCAAGGCTGACTTCGGCGTCTTTGACGGCGGTTCGCGCCTCGTCGACTTGCTGCGCCGTCACGAAGCGCTTCGGCAAGAGCGGCTCCAGCCGTTCCTGTGTCTGGCGCGCAAGCAAGACATTGTTCTGAGCACGGGCGATCTGCCTGTCCGCAACGTCGGCATTGGCGCGCTCGAGATCGAGATTGCGCTCTCCCTGCGCCACTTCCGACTGCGTCGCCTTCAGTTCGGCCTGCGCCTGTTCGAGACGCAGGCGATAGGGTTCCGGATCGAGGCGGAAGAGCACGTCGCCCTTCTTCACGCTCGCATTGTTACGCACCTCGACGGCGATTATTCGGCCCGGCACGCTCGCGGCGATCGCAACCGTCGGCGCATCGATTTCAGCGACGTCCGTGCGCGGGCTGCGATCGACCTGCCAGAAAGCGAAATAGACCGCAACGGCCGCACTGGCGATAATAAGCGGGCCGAGAGTGCGTGCAACTGCACGCCGGAAGACGTCATCGGCACTCAATGCGGCGCTCCGCCAAAGGCCAGAAACCAGTAGACGATGCTGGTGGTGAGCGCGAGCGAGAGGTAGACGAGAAGCGGCACGGGCAGGTGTTCGTCGATACCGGCGTGGACGAGGATCAGCCTTGCGACAACCGTAGTGACGATACCAAGCCCGGCACAAAGCAGCCAGGCTGGAAAGTAGGACCCGAACACCACGATCGAAGGGGCAAGCGGATCCCGGGTACACCCCGCGGCCGTCAGCATCCCCACCGATAAAAGTGCGCGCCCGATCGTCCACCGCCGGCGGCCGGCACGCATGCTAAGTCGAACCACACCATCCCCCGTGTCATGGCCATTGTCATGCAATTGCCGATACTGGTGAATTACGCGAGCCGATTCAACCATTCATGGACCGGCATCACCAGGGTTCGAGAAACGACCGGTCGTTGAGGGTCGGTGATCTGTCGTTCTTGGGACGGACGGCCTTGCCCCATATGGAGGCGATCAAGGGTCGGGCTAGTTGTCGGCGCGCTCCGCCAGGCGCCGCAGCCCGGGAATGTCCTTCAGCGTCAGCTTCTGCCGTCCGCCGACGACCAGACCCTGCCCCTCCCAGGCGCTGAGGATGCGCGAAACCGTGTGCAGCGTTGTCCCGGTCATCTCGGCGATATCCTGGCGTGAGATCGGAAAGTCGATGCGGATGCCGCCGCTTTCGGGTTTGCCAGCCTGTTCGGCGAGCCGGAGCACCGTGTGCGCGACGCGGCGCTCGACCTCTTCGGTCGACATCTCGCGGATACGGGTATGCGCCTCGTCGAGCCGCTGGCCGATGGTGTGGAGGGCATTCACAGCAAGGTGAGGATTTTTCTCGACGAAGATGTTCCAGAGCTCCGTCGGCCAGGCGAGAACCAGGCTTTCGGTCGCCGCCGTTGCGGTGCCCGGATAGTCGCTGCGCTGGAGCGCTCGGGCAAAACCGAAGAGATCGCCGGGATTGACGACCCGCACGATGATCTGCTGCCCGTCCTTGGTGACCTGGGTCACCTTCAGCCGGCCATTCAGCAGCAGGAAGAAGAAATCGGCCGTCGCCCCCTGTTCGAACACGGCTTCGTTCTGCGGCACGCGCCGCACCGTGGCGCGCGTCAGCAGCGTGTCCAGTTCCGGGTCGCTCATCTTCTGAAACAGGGGAAGCGATTTGACGAGTGTGCGATCGAGTGCAGCCACGTTGGCCCTATATCCTGCCGATTTGAAATTGCCTTTGCTCTAGCATAGTGCCGGGTCCTGCAAAAGGACCCGGCATTTATGCCCGAGCGACGGTTTTCCCAGCAATTTCATCGGCCGTCTCATCTCAGCCCGCACCGTGGAGCCGCCGTTCAAAGGCATAGAGGTAGCCCGAATACCAGCGGCCGTCGTGCACGAGCCGGAAACCGAGATTGTCGGGCGGCACGCCGACGGCGCAGCCGCCGCTCTTCGGATCCCGGATGAAGAAGCTCATCGACGCCCGGTGCTTGCCGTTGACGACGAAGATGCCGCAAGCGGGAGCCTCCTTCAGCACCTCGCCATCGTCACCGAGGGTGACGCGGCGGTGGCAGGTCTCGGTCCATTCCCAGACATTGCCGTCGAGGTCGGCAACCCCATACTCGTTCTCACCGAAGGCGCCCGTGGGCAGCGGCATGGGGTTCTTCGCCCTCTGCCGGCTGGATTCGCGCTCGTAGTCCGCAAGCCAGCGCAGCGCCGGATTGTCCTTGGTGCCGTCGATCCCCAGCGCATCGTCGGGGAATTTGGACCCGGCGGCAAACGCCCATTGCTGGTCGGTCGGAAGGCGCCAGACCTCGCCGGTCTTCTTGGTCAGCCACGCCGCATAGTCGGTCGCGTCCGTGTAGTTGACCCCAGTCATCGGCACACCCGACAGGCCGGCGCCATGGCCGCCCTCCGGCTGCTGGCAGCCGCCATCGGCGACGCAGCGTTCGTAGTCGTCGCGCGTCACCTGATACTTCATGATCTCGAGCGGCTGCTTGATGGCTGCCACCACGATCGGCGCGTCGACGGCAAAACCGTTCTTCAGGAAGTGTCCCTCCGCCCGATAGCTCATCTGTCGCGGCGCGATCGTCACGGTCACCGGCGGCCTGATCGACGGATCGATGCCGTCCTTGAGATCGTCGAACAGCCCCACCTTCGCCGAAAGTACGCCGCCGATTGCCGCCAAAAGGACGACCGGTGCTGCTAGCGAGAGGAGCGAAACCGCAGTTTTCTTGGTGGTGGGCATGGAAGGTCTCCGGGGGAAGTGGCACGCGCCGGCAAGCGCGTGCCTTTGTTCGCGCGTGGGGTCGCTGTGAGCGCGGCCCCACGATCATCCGCTGTCACCCGGCTACATCGACGCCGGCTTAACGACCGATGTCATCAGGTCGTCGTTCCATTCGCCGGTCACCTTGAAGTGGCCGGCGGCACCCAGCTCGAACGCCTCGATCAGGTTGTGGTTGACGTAGGCGTACACACCCGGCTGGCGGAAGGTGTAGAAGGCAGCGCCCGCGGTTCCGCCCGGAATGAGCCAGGTTTCCTGGTCGAGATCCGGCGGGTTGCGGAACTTGCCGGTCGCCCAGACATAGTCACCATGCCCGCCGATCAGGTGCGGCCGCGTATCGCGGTTGGCCTGCGAATGGACGACGAGCACACGCTCGCCCACGGCCGCAGTCAAAGCATGGTCGCCGGTCAGCGCGCCGACCGCACCGTTGAAGACGATGTGGGTCGGGGTCAGCGTGCGCATCGCCTTGACAGCATCTTCATAGGCTTCGCCGGGGGTTTCGTACTTCTTGTAGTTCCCGGCCTCGTCCTTCGGCACGTAGAAGTCCTGCTCGCCGACATAGTAGATCTTGTCGTACGTCAGCGGCTGGCCCTTCTCGTCCTTCAGTCCGTCGCGCGGCAGCACCATGATGGCGCCGTTCATGCCCGAGGTGACGTGCCAGGGCACCATGCCCTCCGGCGCGCAATGGTAGACGAAGACGCCGGGCTTGGTCGCCTTGAAACGAAGCGTGGTTTCCTCGCCCGGGTTCACCTGGGTCAGCGCCCCGCCGCCGAGCGCACCGGTTGCGGCGTGGAAGTCGATGTTGTGCAGCAACGTGTTGGTGTCAGGGTTGATCAGCCGCAGTTCGACATAGTCGTTCTCATGCACCACCATCAGCGGACCAGGCACCGAACCGTTGAAGGTCATCGCGTGGATCTCGGTGCCCTCGCGGTCGATCACCAGCTTCTTTTCCTCGATTGTCATGGTGAACTCGACGACGCGCGGTCCGGTCTTGGCGACCTGGTCATGGGCGTGCACGAAAGGCGGCTTGACGAGGTCGACCTTCACGCGAGGCAGGGTCGAGATATCGACGGGGGCAGCACCGGCTGCCGCGGCAGCGCCAGCGGCATGCGCCTGAGCGGTGTGGAGAAGCGGCGCAACCGCGCCCGCCAGGGCAGCGCCGGCAAGCATCGTCCGGCGGGTCATCTGAAGTTGTTCAGTCATCTTGCTCTCCTTCGGCGCGTTCCAGCGGCCGGGATTGGCCTTCTGCGAAACGCGCCTGTATTCAACGAGTTAGGGTGGGCGGCGCCGACTTGGGCGGCCTCACCTCCGGTCTCGACCACCGGTCCCCCAGCAGTCACTAGAGAAGTAGAACCACAGACGAATCTCGTCTTTGTCTTGGAACAAATCGTTGCGAGGAGATCGCTTTTCTTTACGCCTTGCGACGTCGGCGGTCCGACCGGGCAGCGATACTTGCGTTTTCGCAAAGAGGGCCTTCGAACCCATTGATAGATCAAGCCTCATCCGCAAGTCCGCAAGGACGCACGACGAGGAACACGACCATGTTGGACAGATTGATAAGACCGAAACCGAGCGGCGGCATTCCGCGCGGACTCTCGACCACCGGCCCGGTGCTCTTCTCCTATGGCTTTCGGCCGTTCTTCCTCGCAGCCGCCCTCTGGGCGATCGGCGCCATGGCGCTGTGGATCGCCGCACTGATTCTCGGACTAGACCTAGCCGGCGACTACGGTGCCGCCCATTGGCACGCGCATGAGATGCTGTTTGGCTTTTCCTCCGCCGTTCTCGGCGGCTTTCTGTTGACGGCGATCCCGAACTGGACGGGAAGGCTGCCGGTTTCCGGCCGACCGCTCGCTGCCCTCTTCGGACTCTGGGTCATTGGTCGGGTTGCTCTCCTGTCGAGCGGCATCATCGGCCTACCCGTCGCAGCCGCTGTCGAGGCGCTGTTTCTGCCGGTGCTGTTGCTGATCTGCGCGCGCGAGGTGATCGTCGGTCGCAAGTGGAAGGACCTCAAGGTGATCGGCGGGCTCATAATTTTGTCGGCCGCCAATATCTGGTTCCACCTCTCGGTCCTCGGCAATCTCGATGTCGACGCCGCAGCGCGGCTGGCGATCGGGGCCTACACCATGCTGATCATGATCGTCGGCGGACGCATCGTGCCGAGCTTCACTCGCAACTGGCTGAACAAAGTTGGCCGCACCGATTTCCCCGTGCCCTACAACAGGTTCGACACCGCGGCGATCCTGATCGGCGTTGCAGCGCTCGGTGCCTGGACCTTCGCGCCCGTTCACATCGTCACCGCAGCGATTGCGGTGATCGCGTGCGCCTTTCATACGGTACGGTTGCTGCGCTGGCACGGATCACCGACCTGGCCGGAGAAGCTGCTCTTCGTTCTGCACGCGGCTTACGCCTTCGTGCCGCTCGGCTTCCTGGCCATATCGGCCGGCGCGATCGAGCTCCTCAGCGACTACCCGGTCATGCATGTGCTGACCGTCGGCGTGATCGCCTTCATGATGCTCGCCGTGATGACGCGCGCCACTCGCGGCCATACCGGGCGGCCGCTGGTGGGATCGGCACTCACCAGCGCCTCCTATGTCGCGATCGCGGGCGCCGCGCTAATCCGGCCGCTGGCCGAGGTGCTGCCGGAGCATTATCATCACCTGATCGCGCTCTCGGGTGCATTGTGGATCGCGGCCTTTGTGCTGTTCACGCTCGAATACGGACCGATGCTGGTGCGCGAGCGCCGCGCGCCGCGCGCCTCACCCTGACCGGACGTCGATACCCAACGCAAAAGGCGCCGCAGATGCGGCGCCTTTTCTTTTCTAGAAGGCTGGTCCTAGAAGATGCTGCCGTGGCCAAGTTCCAACGCGCCGTCGGCGATCATGTCAGGCGTCCACGGCGGCTCGTACGTCAGCCGGACCTCGGCATATTCGACACCCGGCACATACCAGACGCAGTTCTGCACCGCTTCCTTGAGGAAGGCAGTCGCCGGGCAGCCCTTGATCGTCGTCGTCATGGTGACACGGGCAATGCCGCCCTCCTGAACGTCGATGTCATAGATCAGGCCGAGATCGACGACGTTCTTGCCCATTTCGGGGTCGATGATGATGCGCAAGGCATCGCGGATCCTCGCCTCGAGGTCCAGGGTTTCAGGCGCCGACATGGGAGCGCCTCCCACCGATGCGGATGAGGATCCGGTAGGTCTCGCCGGTCGCATCGAAATTGCCGGCCCATTTGTGGCCGCGCTTGGCGAGCTCCGGATAAAGGAATAGCGGTTCGCGCGCGAGCAAGGCGAACAGAACCTCGCCTTCGGCCATCTTCTCGGCCGCTGCCAGAATGCGCACCATAGGCTCCGGCGGATCGAGCTCCGTCAGGTCGAGCTGGCGGCTCGGGTCGGGCCAGGCGTCGAGATCCGTTTCGCTGACCGAAAGCCTGATCCCCTCGACCTCGCCTTCGGGCGTAAACAGAACCTCCCAGTCGCCATTGTCGAGCGGGCGGTCCTGATGGGTGAAGCCGCGACCCGCCATGACGCTGAAGAGCGGAACGGGCCGGAAGGTCGCGATCAGCTTCAGCGCCTGGCCCGGCGCCAGGCTGTCGACTGCATTCATGATGGCCTGGAACGGGTCGCTGCCGCCGCGCAAGTGCGGTCGGACGTCGAGTTCATAAGGATCTTGGCTCATGGGAACCTCCGTGAGGAAAAGATGGCAGAAACAGGCCTGGTCGAACAAGTCCATCAGGCAATCGAAGTTCGGCCGGAACGTTGATCAGTCGCCGTGTTCGCACGAACTCCAGGATGAGCGCATTGACGGCAATCAACTGGCCGAGGCTTGCAAAACGAAAAATAGGCGCGCTGCCGATCAGGAGGGCGAGCGAGCCAACCGCGACCGTCAGATAAAAGAGCCGGAACCAGCGAAGGGCGGACGTTTCGCTGACGAGGTCCTGGACCCTCGGGGTCGGCATGCGCCCAAGCGCCGGCCCGTAACATTCGAGCCAGGTCATGAACGGCACGATCTTGTAGAGCTGGGCGAGCCCCATGCCCGTCAGCCATCCAAAGGTGGCGAGATAAATAACGGCGCCGATAGCCTCATCAAGGCGGCCGGCCGAGAGCAGCGCGACGAAGAGCATAGCCGCGGCGACCAGTGACACGAAGGCGCCGATGCTGGCGCGGCTGTTGAGTTCGATCGCCTTGCGCCGGCGCTCCCGATAGATACGCAGGATATCGCCGACATAGATCGCGACCACGGCCGCGCCGGAACCGACGGCAAGGAGGAAAAGCGGCGAGCGACCAACGGTGCCCACGAGAATGACGGGCACTGCGGCCGCCAGAACGCCGAGGCAAAAGGCACCAAGCATGAAGACAACACGGCTGCTTGTCCGCTCTTTGTCTGGCGACAGCATGAACATGGTCAAAAGTCGATAGCTGACGCCCATGGTGGTGAAGCTCAACCAGCCGCAGAGGCCGAGGGAGGCATGAAGCGAGAGACCATCGACGGTGAGGTCGATCGCGCCCGCCGCGTCGATCAGGCCCGAGAGCACGCCAGCATAGACGCCGCCGAGCAGCATCGTGCCGAAGAGAGCGGCAAGGCCGACCGCGACGAAGCGGGCCGGTAGTGGCAGGGGGCGTGCATGCCAAAGCGTGACTGCGAAGGAAAAGCCAAGCACCGAAAAGCCAACGATCGAGAAAGCGGCTCCAAGAGGAAGCAGCGTCACGGGAACATCGATCGCACCGGAAAGACCGACGAAGCCGAGGGTCAGGGTGGCGATGCCGACGATAAGAAACAGGAGCGCCGGAAGGGCGACGGTCGGCAAGGACAGCGGCTGGCCGACGAGAACAGGTACGAATTGCAGCAATGCGCCGGTCATCAGCAGGCTTAGCCAACCGAGAGCGACAATATGGACGAGCGCCAGCGTTTCAGGCGCCTCAAGGGCTAAGACCGGATAACCAAAGCCGAGAACCATCATGGTCTCGCCAAGGACGAGGAAAATCAGCGCGGCCGCGAAATAGGACATGGTCCAGCGGGATAGCGTGGCTGCGAACATGGTGGTTCAACCCTTGGATCACGATGGCTCTGGTCGAGCCGAACAAGCGTGATCGATTCTGCTAAGTGGGAGCGGGATGAGAGCGGAAAATGACGCACGCTTTTTCTCACCCCGCTCTTGAAGGACACCAGGGGCTCAGTGCCCGCCGCAGCAGCAGTCACAGCCGGAGGACTGTTGCCGACCGATCTCAACTCGCCAGACCTCCGGCCCCTGCTCGAGGTATTCCCAGGTGAATTCGCCCGGATAGCGGGTTTCCAGCTGGTAGTGCAGTGGACGCGGATCGTGGTCGTTAACGATGATGAAGGCGCCACCCTCGGCAAGTGCGTTCAACATGCCGAAGATTTTCGGATGGCGTTCTACCGGCGGGATCGTCCGCACATCGATAAAGGGCTTGTCGGTCTCTGCAATGGTCATGGTTATCCGATTCTGAGCGCCGTGGTTTGATGATGATCCGGGAAACGCCGGCGCACACGCCCCGGATTTCCGCAACCTAGCGACAGCGCCGCCGCGACATTTTGTCGAAGCGCAAACAAATCTCGCTTTGGCCTCGACCAACCCCGTCCTTGACTTTTCGCAAAGAGGTGCCTGCCAGCGCGGCCTACAAAAGCTGTATCCATCGCCACCCAGATGAGGACGAAATGTTAGCTTCCGCGCTCCTGAAATACGGTGAAATGCGCCTGCCGCGCTACACGAGTTACCCGACCGCACCGCGCTTTGCCGCTGATGTCGACGATCACACCTACGGCGACTGGCTGAAGGCGATCCCCGAGGGGCAGAACGTGTCGCTCTACCTGCACATCCCCTTCTGTCGTTCCATGTGCTGGTACTGTGGCTGCCACACGACGATCACCAAGAAGGACGATCCGATCCTCGACTATCTCGATGTGCTCCGAGACGAGATCCGCATGGTCGCCGATACCATTGGCCGGCCGCTTCCGGTCTCGGAGGTACATTTTGGCGGCGGCACGCCGACGATCATCGAGCCACGTGAATTCCTTGCGCTGATGACGTTGATGGGCGAGCGCTTCGCGCTGTCACCATCAGCCAATGTCGCCGTCGAGATCGATCCGCGCCGGCTGACGCTTGCCATGGCCCAGGCACTCGGCGAAGGCGGCGTTAGGCGTGCCAGCCTCGGCGTACAGAGCTTCGATCCCGTCGTGCAGAAGGCGATCAACCGCATCCAGAGCGAAAAGCAGACGGCCGAAGCCGTCGACCATCTGCGCGGCGCGGGCATCGGTGGCATCAATTTCGACCTGATCTACGGCCTGCCGCATCAGACGGTGCGCTCCTGCGTCGAGACGGTCGAAGCGGCCGTCGCGATGCGGCCGGAACGGTTCGCGGTTTTCGGTTACGCCCATGTGCCGAGCTTCAAGAAGCACCAGCGTATGATCGACGAGAACGCGCTGCCCGACAGTGCCGCCCGCGCCGAACAGGCGATGGCGATCAGCGAAGCGCTGGTCAAAGCCGGCTACCGCCAGATCGGCCTCGATCATTTTGCGCTTCCTGACGACGATCTCGTCACCGCCCAGGAGGCTGGGCAACTCCGCCGCAACTTCCAGGGCTACACGACCGACACTTGCGAAACGCTGATCGGTTTCGGCGCCTCGGCAATCGGCCGCTCGCGCGACGGTTATGTCCAGAACGAGGTGCCCCCCGGCGTCTATGCAAGCCGCATCGCATCGGGACGGCTCGCAACCACCAAGGGCTACCGACTGACCGACGAGGACCGTTTGCGCGCCGCGATCATCGAGCGGCTGATGTGCGATTTCAGCGCGGATATTTCCGCAATCGCCGCAGCGCATGGCCGGGACTGGCAATCGTTCGTCGACGGCAATAGCAAACTGGCCGAACTGCGAAAGGATAGCGTGATCGATATCGCTGATGGCGTCATCACTGTGCGTCCCGAGCACCGCTTCGTCATCCGCGCGGTGGCGGCGGCCTTCGATGCCTATATCGACGAGTCCCAGAGGGTGCACAGCAAGGCGGCTTGAGGGCGCTGGTCGCCGGGAAGGTTTGGCTATTGCCAAGCATTCCCGGCGCAATCACGCCGGCAAAGCGCCGTCCGTCTCTTACGTCATGCTCGACCCGAGCACTTCGTTGTTTTGTGCCACGAAATACGTTTGGATGCGCCTTGGATCCTCGCCTCAAGGGTGACGATGACGAAGTTTGGGGCAACTGCGCTCCCTGAAAACGAGCCGTTTCCAAGCTTGTCGCCGGCAGCCATCGCTGGCAGCTCAGCGATACACTTTGGCAAAACTGCCCATCCAACACGTCATGCCCGGCTTTTCCCGAGCATCGAGACCCAGCCTCCTCCCCCCGAGAATAGCCGCGAGCGGATCGGCAAATCCGTCCCGAATGGCCGCGAAACGGCGCACGCGCGGCGGGCATACGGCTTCCGTTGAATCAAAGAGGCCCGGCGGTTGCAGGGCCTCTTGCTTCTCTCTCGACTTGGGGACCGCCCTACCCCACCAGATTGCGGTAGATCGCCGGCAGTGCCGCCGGCAGCCGCGAGATGTTGCCGACTACGGAATAGCCGTTCTGGCCGAACATGGCGGGCACGTAGGACTTCGCCTCCCGGTCGACCGTGACAGCGAAGGTGTTTATGCCGCTGCGCCGTGCCTCCGTGACCGCGCGACGGCTATCCTCGAGCGCAAAACGCCCCTCGTAGTGATCGATATCGTTGGGCTTGCCATCGGTCAGAACAAGCAAGAGCTTCTTGCGGTTCGGCTGCCGACGAAGCTCGGCCGAGGCATGCCGGATCGCAGCACCGATGCGGGTATAGTAGCCGGGTTTCAGTGCGGCAATGCGCGCTTCGACCAGCGGCCCCATAGCCTCGTTGAAGGCCTTCACGGTTTCCACCCGCACCCAGTCACGCCGCCTTGAGGTGAAGGTAAGGATCGAGTGGTTGTCGCCGCAGGCCGACAGCCCGTGCGCAAGGATGAGCAAAGCTTCTTTTTCCACGTCGAGCACCCGCCGGTTGTCTGACCAGGAATCGGTCGACAGCGACACGTCGACGAGGATCGTCACCGCCAGGTCATGCACCTGCGGCCGACTCATCAGATGGATGCGGTCGCTGCCCTGGCCGCCGGCGGCGAGATCGGTGCGGGCACGCACGACCGCGTCGAGATCGAGATCGGCGCCGTCAAGTTGTGCACGCAGCATCTCGTGCCGCGGGCGCAGCACTTCGAACTGGCGCCGCACCCGGCGGATCAAGCTCCGGCTTTCCTCGGTCAGTTCGCTCCGCTCTTCCTGGGCGGAAGCCGGCATTGCCAGCACGCGGCAATGGTCCTTGAGGTACTGCCCGGTCCGGTAGTTCCATTCGGGATAGGTCAGCTCGGCCGTCAGCGGCGTCGGATCGACGGCTTCCGGCGGCAGATCGAGATCGAAGCGGAATCGCGCCGAGGGCCGTCCCTTGCGCTCGCCGAGCGTCATGTCGTCCAGTTCCTCGGCAGCCTTGCTGTCGTGGTCGTCGCTGTCGTCGCCGGGACGGTCGACGTTGACCATCTCGGCCATGGCCAGGATCTTCTCGAAGCGATTGAGGATGAACGGGCTGCGTTCGCCCTTGCGGTTCTCCGGGTTTTCGCGCACCGCCACGTGGCGCTCAACCTCGACACCCTCACTCTGCGTGCCCGCTGTCGCGGCCACATCTTCGTCACGCACGGTCGTGGTTTCGCCCCGCAACAGCGTGTCCGGCCATAGCGGCATCGGCAGCATCGGCAGGTAGCCGGGCGGCGCACGATGTGGGAAGATCACCGGCAGCGTCGTATCTGCCTCGCCTGTGGCCCTGCGCAACAGCCGCAGGATGCGGTTTTCAAGATGCTGCTCGATCGACGGCAGAGCGCCCCGCTTCCGCTCGGCAAGGGTCGCCTCGGCCAGACGCCGATAGCGCCGCCTAAGGCCTGGGAACCGTTGGAAGACGTCCTCGACCGTCTCCAGCGCGCGCGATATCAGCGCCAGGTCACGACGGAGCGGATCGGTCTCGCTGACGGGGTCGACCGGCATCGTCGCCATATAGGCGACGAGCCAGTGATAGAGATCCCGGTTCAGGTCTTTCGTCGGAAAAATGTCGATCTCGCCCGGCAGCATCAAGGACGCGTGGTCGCGCGCCGGCTGGACGAGTTTCTCTTCGCCAAGTCCCATGCGCTGCCGCCACCGCAAGCGATGGGTCGACGTGCGCCCGCGGGCGGGCACGATCTGCACCGCTGGCTCGCCGCCATGTCCGCGAAAGCAAACGCCGAGCACCGGCAGCATGTCGGCGAGCTTCACCGCCTCCTCCGGATAACGCCGCCAGGTTCTGGTGTTGCCGACGAAACGGTGCCAGGCTCGTCCGACGGTTTCTTCGAGCTCGAGGAAATCAAGCATGGCTCACCTCAGGCGATCAGAGAACCGGCCACTTCGAGAAGTGCTGAGCGCACATCCGGTTCGTCGGTCAGAGGCTCGATCATCGCGGCCCGCACCGCATCCTTCACCGGCATTCCGGCATCAATCAGCGAGGCGCAATAGACGAGCAGCCGGGTCGACACGCCTTCTTCGAGATCATGCCCTTTCAGAGCGCGCAGGCGCTGCGCGAGGTTGACGAGCGGCGCCACCTGGCTCTCCAGCAGTCCGCTCTCTTGCGAAACGACTGAAATCTCCGCGTTGCGCGGCAGGAAATCGAACTCGATCGCCACGAAGCGCTGACGGGTGCTCGGCTTCAGGCTCTTCAAAAGGTTCTGGTAGCCGGGATTGTAGGACACGATCAGCATGAAGCTCGACGGTGCTTCGAGCAGTTCGCCGGTCCGTTCAAGCGGTAACATGCGGCGATCGTCGGTCAGTGGATGCAGGACGACGGCGACGTCCTTGCGGGCTTCCACGATCTCGTCGAGATAGCAGACGCCACCGTTGCGCACGGCCCGGGTCAGGGGGCCGTCGACCCAGACGGTGTCGCCACCCTTGAGCAGATAGCGACCGGTAAGGTCGGCGGCGGCCAGATCGTCATGGCAGGAAACGGTCGAAAGCGGCAGGCCGAGCTTCGCTGCCATGTGGCTGACGAAGCGGGTCTTGCCGCATCCTGTCGGTCCCTTCAGAAGCAGCGGCAGCTGGCGCACCCAGGCGCTTTCGAACAACGCGCATTCATTGCCGGAGGGGCTATAGGCGGGGATATCGAGCGCCGCGCGACTGACGGCAGATTGGACAGGGCTCATGGCAAGTCTCCATGCTGGGATTTTTTGGGGAGATGCCGGCGCGGCGAACCGCGCCGGCTGGGCAGTTATTCAGCGGGTTGGACGATACCGGCGAGCTTCTCGCTACGCTCGCGCCCGGGCACCAGAACGGCCCAGATGAACATCAGCGCCGAGATCAGGACGACGGCACCGGAACCGAGGCGGATCCAGTAGAACAGTGCCAGCTGGTCCTGGACGTCCATGTAGCTTTCGCCGAGCACGCGCTGCAGATGCGCCTGGAGAACACCGGCAAAGGTCAGCGCGAAGGTCATGACCGACATGGCGGTGCACATGATCCAGAAGCTCACCATCGACAGCCACTGGTTATAGGGCGCACGGCCGCGGATCTCCGGGATGGCATAGGCCATGACCGCGAGGTTCAGCATCACATAGGCGCCGAAGAAGGCGAGGTGTCCATGGGCTGCGGTCACCTGGGTGCCGTGGGTATAGTAGTTCACCGAAGACAGCGTGTGCAGGAAGCCCCAGACGCCGGCGCCGAAGAAGGCCATGACCGAGCAGCCGATCGACCAGAGGAGGGCTGCGCGATTCGGATGCTTGCGGCCGGCCTTCCAGGTCATCACGAAGGTGAAGACCACCATGGTGAAGAAGGGGGCCACTTCCAGCGTCGAGAACAGCGAACCGATCCACTGCCAGTAGCCCGGCGCGCCGATCCAGTAGTAGTGGTGGCCCGTGCCGAGGATGCCGGAGAAGAGCGCCAGGCCGACGATGACATAGAGCCACTTTTCGACGACCTCACGGTCGATGCCGTTGAGCTTGATCATCAGGAAGGCGAGCACCGATGCCATGATCAGTTCCCAGACGCCTTCGACCCAGAGATGGACGACGTACCACCAGTACATCTTGTCGAGCGCCAGGTTGATCGGATTGTAGAAAGCGAAGAGGAAGAAGATCGCGACACCCCAAAGCCCGAAGATCAGGATGTTGGTGACGGTCGTCTTGCGGCCTTTCAACACAGTCAGCGTGATGTTGTAGAGGAACATCAGCGCGACGATGACGATGCCGACCTTGATCGCGAAGGGCTGCTCGAGGAACTCACGCCCCTCGTGGATGTGCATGAGGTAGCCGACGACGGCAATGGCCGCGGCGATCAGGAAGATCCAGAACTGCGCGATGGCGATCTTCGTGCTGTAGAGCTCAGTTTCTGCCTCTTCCGGCAGCAGGTAGTAGGTCGCGCCCATGAAGCCCATGAGCAGCCAGACGATCAGCGCGTTGGTGTGGACCATGCGCACGATGTTGAAGGGCAGCAGCTCGGAGAGCGTGTTGGGCAGGACGTAGATGGTGCCGGCAAGCACGCCGAACAGCACCTGGGCGAGAAACAGGCCAAGCGCTCCGTAGAAATAGAGCATCGCGACCTTTTGGGTTTGGTATTTCATGGTGTCACACTCCACTCGGTTCGCTTAACCTGCCTCGTTCGGCGGCCAGTTCTGGGTCTTTATGCGGCTCGTCCATTCGAGGAAGTCGGCGAGGTCGTTGAGTTCCTGTTCGGTGAGATTGAACTGCGGCATCTGCCGCCGTCCCTCGATGCCGGTCGGCTGGGCAGCCATCCAGGCCTTAAGCGTATCGCGGGCGCCATCCGGATCGGCCTCGCCGCCGAATCGCTTCCAGACGTTGCCGAGCTCGGGCGCGAAATAGGCGCCCTCGCCGAGAAGTGTGTGGCAGTTGATACAGGAGTTCTTTTCCCAGACGTGTTTGCCGCGGGCGACCGCATCGGTCAGCGTCGACTCATCCGTCGAAGTCGTCCGCATGTAGTAGTGGCTGTGGGCGGTCAGCCCGACGAAGATTGCGAAGAAAAAGAAGGACCCGCCGTAAAAGACGTTACGGGCCCCGGTTTTGGTGAGGCGTTCTGCCATCACGTCGTCCTTTCGATTTCAGTTGGCCGCTGAGAGTGCGGCCGGCTGATCTGATCCCCTCCCCGTGCGGCGCAGCCGGCAACAATCGGGGCGACCTCATGTCTAGGGAAATCGGCGGCGGCTTCTTTGCGTTTCGGCAAACAAGTCCGCGGCTAGCCTCAGCTGATGAAAGCAGTGCTCAGGACCAGCTTCGCTGCAGCGACGAGGACGAGTGCTGCGGGCCAGATCAAAAGGCCAAGACGAAGGGCCGACGGCGCCTGCCGGAGCCCCATGAAATCGAGCGCGACGAACCGGCTTTTGACTATGGCGAGCCCGAGCAACACGACGATGACGAGGGTGGCCGGCCCGGCGACCGCCATCAGCGCCATGCCCGACATCACGGCTACGGCAAGCACCAGCCAGGTCTTGAACAATTGTCTGGGATTGCGATCGGTCATGGCACTCACACGAGATAGACGAGCGGGAACATCACGATCCAGACCAGATCGATCACGTGCCAGAGCGTGGTGATCAGCTCGACATTGCCGGGTTTCGGTCGCCAGGCAACGATGATGAGCACGAAGGCACCGAAGACGACGTGCAGCAGATGGAAGCCCGTGACGAGAAAATAGAGCTCGAAGAAGGAGCCGAACTGAGGATCGCCGGCAACGCCGGCCTCGGCGCTATATTCGAAGAGCTTGATCCCCACAAAGGCGAAGCCGAAAAGTGCTGCATTCACCAGCGCCCGCCGACGCTGCTTAAGCGATGCACTCGGCCTCGCCGCCAAGGCCGCCTGCCAGCCGCTTGTCAAAAGAACAAGCGTGTTGATGCCGGCAAGCAGCGGATCGAGATGCGAGCGGGCGGCGGCAAACGCGTCCGGCTGGAGAAGACCCACAATCAGGAAGCCGACAAGCAGAATACCGAACGCGGCAAGTTCACTCCAGACGAGCACCCAGAGCAGCAAGGCGTCCGTCGTATCCTCTTCCACCGTTGCGGCAATCGGATGACTGCGGGCATCCATGTCAGCGCCTCCGTTCAAAAAACATCGTTCGAGCTAGGCGCGAGCGCGCACCCTGTCTTTGCGATTGAGCAAAGAAGCCGGCAGGGGGCGGGGCTATTGGCTGACAACAAAGGAGCCTTCCGATGACAGACGCACAGATCGGCCTTTCCGTCGCCACCCCCATCATCATCGTCTTCGCCCTCGTGCTCTATCGCATGGGCGTGCTTCAGCGCGGCGCGACGCTGTCGGCGATCCTCTCCTCCGTTGCGATCGCCATCGTTCTGTTTCTCGATCGCTGATCTGCAGACTTTGAGAAATGTCAAAGAGGATCATTGCCGTCGGGTGTAGTTCGAACCAACACTCAACGGAGCAGATCGATGCAGCAGCAATTTTCAGAACATCACGAGCTGGGGCAGGCTTACCGCGAGCTTTTATCCCTGTGTGATCGCCTCGAGACGCTGGCCGATTCCATCCCGCGCCGCATCGACCTGACGAGCTGCCGCGTGATCCTGACGGAGCTGCCGGAAAAGCTCAGGCGCGTCCACGCGCTGGAGGAAATGATCCTGTTTCCAGCAGTCGAAATTCAGCGGGCAGACGACGGCCGTTACGCCTTGATCGCACGGCTGCGCGCCGAGCATGACCAGGACGATCGGGCAGCCGTCGAGCTGGTACGTGTGCTGAAGGCGGTTCTCGACAACAGGCCATCGCTCAGCTGGGATGCGATCGGCTACATGCTGCGGGGCTTCTTCGAAACTGTTCGCCGCCATGTCGCAACGGAGCGCCTGCTTCTCTGGCGCCATGCGTGAGACAACCGATATGACCTATTTTCTCCTCGCCTTCGCCGTCTTCCTGCTGCTCCATCTGGTGCCGGCCTGGCCGGCGTTACGCCAGGGCCTGATCAACCGGCTCGGTCGCTCGACCTATTTCGCGGTCTATTCGCTTCTATCAGTGCTCGCTCTCGGCTTCGTCTTTCACGCGGCCCTTCAGCTCGATTTCATCCCACTCTGGGAACCGTCAGCCTGGCAGGCCTGGGTAACCTTCGTGCTGGCGCCACTCGGCATCTTTCTCGTGCTGGCTGGCCTCTTCAGCGAAAACGCGTTGTCGATCTCCATCTATCAGGGAAACGAGCGGCCCGGCGCCATCGTAACGATCACCCGTCACCCGGTGCTCTGGGGCTTCCTGTTCTGGGCCGCCGGTCACATCGTGCCCAATGGCGACTTGCGCGCGCTGGTGCTTTTCGGCGGTTTCGCACTGTTTTCCGCCGGTGGCTTCTTCATGCTTGAAAAGCGTGCCCGCCGGCGTTTGGGTGACGGCTGGCAAACGGCCTCGAAGGGCACGTCAGTCTGGCCTTTTGCGGCCATTATCCGAGGCGAAACCCGTTTGCGCGCCGATCCCGTGATGATCATCGCCGCCTTTGCCACCGTCGCGATTGCCGTGTGGCTACTGCTTGGCGGTCACGAGGTCCTGTTCGGCGCCGATCCGCTGCTTCAGGCCACCGTCTTCTAGATCACGATGATTTTTGGTCCTCGCCCTGCCAAGCCATAGCCTGCGGGGTGATCGGCAGTGCCAGCAGGTCGATCGCTCGGGCCGCCAGATGGTCGACGATGGCCGCGACGCTCTCAGGCCGATGATAGAAGGCCGGCACCGGCGGCATGATAATCGCTCCCATTTCCGTGACGGCGCACATATTGCGCAGGTGACCGAGATGCAGCGGTGTCTCGCGTGCCATCAGCACCAGCCTGCGCCGCTCCTTCAGATGCACGTCGGCTGCACGTACCACGAGGTTATCGGCCATGCCGGCAGAGATCGCCGCAAGTGAGCGCATGGAGCACGGCGCGACGATCATGCCGGCCGTCGAAAACGATCCGCTCGCAATCGCCGCGCCGATATCGGCGTGGTCATAGGTCCGCGCGGCCAGACGCAGCAGGGATGGAAAAGCGTCTGCGCCGACCTCATGCGCGAGCGTGCGGTGCGCCGCCGGCGACAGAACCAGATGCAGCTCGACGCTTTCGATTTCGCTGAGCCGCTCCGCGATGCGTACCGCAATCGCAGCACCCGAAGCCCCGGTGACACCGAGGACGATCTTCAACCTGATCATCGGGTCAGCCCTCCAAGCCCGAGACCGGCCCAGATCGCATCGACCTGACCCACGACCTCCGGCGACATTTCGAGCACCCGCCCCCATTCACGGTCGGTCTCAGTGCCAATCTTGTTGGTGGCGTCGAGCCCGAGCTTGCCACCGAGGCCGGAGCGCGGCGACGCGAAGTCGAGATAGTCAATCGGCGTGCCTTCGATCACGGTCACGTCACGGCTGGCATCGAAGCGGGTCGCAAGAGCCCACATTACGTCGGACCAGTTGCGCACGTCGATATCCGGGTCGACGGCGATGATCAGCTTGGTGTAGCTGAACTGCGGCAAGACAGACCAAAGCCCCATCATCACGCGCTTGGCCTGACCGGGATAACGCTTGTCGATCGCGACGACCATGGCTCTGTAGGAGCAGGCCTCCGGCGGCAACCAGAGATCGGATATCTCCGGAAACTGCTTGCGAACCAGTGGCACGAACAGCCTGTTCATCGCCTCTCCGAGCCGCGAAGGCTCGTCCGGCGGTCGGCCGGTATAGGTGGAAAGATAGAGCGGATTCCGACGCATGGTGATCGCCGACAGACGCATGACCGGGAACGGCTCCACCGAATTATAATAGCCGGTATGGTCGCCATAGGGGCCCTCCTCCGCGGTCTCGCTCGCCGAGACCGTACCCTCGATCACGATCTCCGCATTGGCCGGCACTGAAAGTGGCACGGTCTTCGCCTTCACGAGTTGCGTCCTGCCGCGCCGAAGCAGGCCTGAGAAATTCAGCTCGCTCAGTCCGTCCGGCAGCGGCATGACCGCAGAAAGGATCGTCGCTGGGTCGGCACCGATGACGACCGCGATCGGCATGTCCTGACCCAGGCGTTGCCAGAGACGATGGTGGCGGGCGCCGCCGCGGTGGGCGAGCCAGCGCACGATGGCGCGATCGGGCCCCAGCACTTGCATGCGATAGATCCCGACATTGACATCGAACGGATCATCCGGCGCGCGCGTGATCACCAGTGGCCAGGTAATCAGCGGCGCCGGCTCGCCCGGCCAGCACCATTGAACCGGCAGGCGCCCAAGGTCGATTTCCTGATCGCGCCAGACGACCTCCTGACACAGCGCACGCGTTACCTTTCGTGGCCGCATATACATCGCCGATCGGAGCAGAGGCAGCCGATCCCAGGCGTCGCGCAGCGACTGCGGCGCTCTCGGATCGCGCAGCTCCGCAAGTTCACCCGCAAGCGCATCGAGCCCGCCCGGCGCCAGGCCGAAACCACGCTCGATCCGGCGTTCCGACCCGAAGAGATTGGTCAGAAGCGGGATCGGTTGTGCGGTGCCTGTCGCATCGACCGGCCGCTCGAAGAGAAGCGCCGGCCCGTCGGCGGCAAGCACGCGGCGGTGGATTTCGGTCACCTCATGCACCAGCGAAACCGGTCGCGAAATCCGCTTCAAATCGCCTTCGCGCTCGAGCACGTCGATAAAATCCTGAAGCGTTGCAAAGCCCTTTGACGGGCGAAAGGTCCTGTTCATGGAGCCTGTTTGTGGCGGCGAATGGCCCTTGTCTTTGACGTGGCGCAAACAACGACCGGCAGCAGGCGACTAGCATGCGCCGCATCGTTCGATTCCGACGCTCCACAGGTAGCAAATGACACTTCCGCTCGCGATCACCGCCCCCCTTAGCTTCGTTCCCATCGTCGCCATCGAAAGCGTGGTGCAGCGCGTCTTTGCCCATGTGATCGCGAGCCATCCGGGCCTCTTCGACCGTCTCGCGGATCATGCAGCCAAGCGCTACGCCTTCCAGCCGTCTGACCTGCCGATCAGCTTCCTTGTCGAACCGGCCGTGCCGCGCATCTCCGTACATCGCAAGGAGCGTGCGCCGGTTTCCGATGCCTGCATGGAAGGTGAGCTCGTACTGCTCTTGGCGCTGCTCGAGGGCCGCATCGACGGCGACGCCGTGTTCTTTTCGCGCGATCTTGCCGTCAGCGGCGACATGGAGGCGATGCTGGCGCTGCGCAACGCACTCGACGATTGCGAGATCGACCTTCCAAGCGATCTCGCTGACATGGCCGGACCGCTGGCCCCGCTCGTGCGCCGCGCGGGAGAACAGATCCGCGAACGGGCGCTTGGCCGCGTTCTCAAGGAGGAGGCTCCCCAATGGAACTGATCTGCCCCGCCGGCACGCCAGCTGCGTTCCGCGAAGCCGTCGATGCCGGCGCCGACGCGGTCTATTGCGGCTTTCGCGACGAGACGAACGCCCGCAATTTTCCGGGCTTGAACTTCTCGCGCGACGAACTCCGAACGGCAATTGCCTATGCCAAGCAGCGCAGGGTGATGACCTTCGTTGCGATCAACACCTTCATGCGCGCCGGCCAGGAGACGCTCTGGCATCAGGCGGTGGATGACGCCGTGGCACTTGGTGCCGATGCCGTCATCCTCGCGGATTTCGGCCTGATGGCTTATACGGTCGAACGCCATCCGCAGCAGCGGCTGCACGTTTCCGTGCAAGCCTCGGCCTCGAATGCCGACGCCGTGCGCTTCCTCGTCGAGACCTTCGCGGCAAAACGCGTTGTGTTGCCGCGGACCCTGACGATCGCCGACATCGCTCGCCTTGCCAAACAGATCGATTGCGAGATCGAGGTCTTTGCCTTCGGCGGCCTCTGTGTCATGGCCGAGGGGCGCTGTTCGCTTTCTTCCTACGCCACCGGCAAGTCGCCCAACATGAACGGTGTCTGCTCGCCCGCAAGCCACGTGCGCTATCGCCAGGACGGACGCGAGTTGGTGTCCGAGCTCGGCGATTACACTATCAACCGCTTCCCGGCGGGCGAAGCCGCTGGCTATCCGACGCTCTGCAAGGGGCGCTTCGACATTGCGGAGGACCGCGGCTACGCCTTCGAGGACCCGGTTTCACTCGACGTCATGGACCATATCGATGCCCTGCGCAGCGCCGGCGTCAGCGCGCTGAAGATCGAGGGCCGGCAGCGCGGCAAAGCCTATGTCGCCGAGGTCGTGTCAGTGATGCGGCGGGCACTGACCGCCAGCGCCACCGAGCGGCCCGCATTGGTGTCGCGGCTGAAGGCGCTCAGCGAAGGCCAGAAGACGACAACAGGCGCCTACGAAAAGCGCTGGAGGTAATCGGCCCATGACCATATCAACAAGCCCATCCAAGCCCGTCCTGAGCCTCGGCCCGGTCTACTATCTCTGGGATGGCCCCAAATGGCGCGATTTTTATTTCCGCATTGCCGACGAAGCGCCGATCGCCCACGTCACGATCGGCGAGGCCGTCTGCTCGAAGCGGCTGCATTTCATCGAGCCCCATGTCGGCGAGGTCATCGAACGGCTGGAGAATGCCGGCAAGCAGGTGAGCCTCGCCTCGCTCGCGCTGGTGACGCTGGAACGTGAAAGCCAGTTGGTGCGCGGGCTGGTGCGTGACAGCGCCCATCCGATCGAGGTCAATGACCTATCCGCGCTGCACCTGCTTGCCGGCAAGCCGCATTCTATCGGGCCGCTGGTCAACGTCTATAACGGCGCGACTGCCCGGCTCTTGGCCTCGAGGGGCGCGATGAGCATCTGTCTGCCGCCAGAACTGCCGATGACGTCGGTGCGCGGCATTATCGAGGAAAGTCCGGGGGTCGCCTTCGAGGTCTTCGCGTTCGGCCGCGTACCGCTCGCGATTTCGGCGCGTTGCGCCCATGCCCGCTCCAAGGGGCTGATCAAGGACAATTGCCAGTTCATCTGCGGCGAAGACCCTGACGGCCTGACCGTCGAGACCCTCGACAGCCAGGCTTTTCTGGCGCTGAACGGCGTACAGACCATGTCGCACACCTGCCAGGCGCTGATCCAGGAACTGCCGGAGCTTGCCGCCGCCGGCGTTTCCCGCATTCGGCTGTCGCCGCAGGATTGCGACATGGCGGCCGTGGCCCGCATCTTCGACGATGTCATCGCCGGGCGATGCTCACCACGTGAAGCACAGGCGGATCTTGGCGGCGTTTACCCAAACAGGCCGTTTTCGAATGGTTTCCACCACGGTCAGACAGGAGCGGCATGGATATCCGCCGAAGCAAGTTAGCGAGGTGAGGAGGCGCATACATCGCCTCGCATTTGCGAATTGCGTCCTTCGCAGGATCCACCTGTCGGTTACAGCGCTTGCGCAGGCTGATGAACCGACGCATTGGCGACAGCGAGAAAGTTTGCGCATGCCGCGTTCCGATCATTGGTGCGCCAAAGCAAGCCAGTTTCAACTGTCGGGACGCGCCCGGAAAGCGGCAGATAGGTCACCCCGTCTCGCTGCAGCCTGGTCATGGACTGCGGAACCAGTGCGACACCCATCCCGGAGCCTACCAGTCCGATGATCGTCTGCATCTGTATAGCCTCCTGGAAGACGGAGAAGGCTGAGCGATGCTCGGCGAAGTAGCCCGAAACAAGGTCGTGAAAGATCGGCGCGGACCGCCGTGGAAAGAGGATCAGTGGCGCGGCGAAGAACGCGGCAGGTTGGAGTATCCCCTCGCAGAAGCCGTCGCGCCCTTCGTCTATCCAGGATGACGGGACCGCGGCAATCAGCGGTTCGCGAAGGATCGGGCGATAGCTCAGGGTTTGGCTCAGCGAACTGGATGGCGGAGCGATGACGATGCCGACATCGACTTCGCTCCTTAGCAGGGCATCGATCTGCACGTCGCTTGTCGCTTCGCGCAGAGAGAGCTCGACGTTTGGATAGGCAGCCCGAAAGCGACCGACGGCTGCTGGCAGCAGGCTATAGTCGACAGTACTGACGAAGGACAGGCGCAGGAGCCCCATTTCGCCGCGTGCAAGCTTTCTCGCGATATCAGGCAGCGCTGTCGCCTCTGCCAGAACGCGTCGGGCATGCACAAACCATTGCTCGCCGACGGGCGTGAGTTTCACCTCGCGTTTGGTGCGATCGAAAAGCCGCAATCCGAGTTCTCTTTCCAGCGCCTGGATCGCTTGACTGAGCGGCGGTTGCGTCATGTTGAGGCGTTCGGCGGCGCGGCCGAAATGAAGTTCCTCGGCAACCGCCACGAACTGGCGAATCTGTCTCAGGTCCATGTTGCTCATTAATATGTTCAGAGACCTAAATTGGCGTCAGAAATATATTTCACAACTCTTTTGCGCGCCAGTAGGTTGGTCTCGATTTCGGGAGGCCAATTCGGGAGGCCAAGATGCACAACCAACGATCCAGACAGATTACAGAAGGCGTCGCCCGTTCGCCGAACCGGGCAATGTATTATGCGCTCGGATACAAGAAGGCCGATTTCGCCAAGCCGATGATTGGTATTGCCAATGGCCACTCGACGATCACGCCCTGCAATGCCGGGCTGCAGCCACTCGCGGACGCGGCCGTAACCGCGATCAAGGCTGCTGGAGCTAACCCACAGATATTCGGGACGCCGACGATTTCGGACGGCATGTCCATGGGAACAGAGGGCATGAAATACTCCCTCGTCTCGCGTGAGGTAATTGCTGACTGCGTCGAGACGACGGTGCAGGGTCAATGGATGGACGGCGTTCTGGTGCTCGGCGGCTGCGACAAGAACATGCCGGGCGGCATGATCGGCATTCTCCGCGCCAATGTCCCGGCCATCTATGTCTATGGCGGCACGATAAAGCCCGGTCTCTGGAAGGGGCAGAGCCTCTCGGTCGTTTCGGCATTCGAGGCCGTCGGCGCCTACATGGCAGGCCAGATGAGCGCGGAGGATTTCGAAGGCATAGAGCGAAATGCCTGTCCGACGACCGGATCCTGCGGCGGCATGTACACGGCCAACACGATGAGTTCCTCGTTTGAAGCCCTGGGCATGTCCCTGCTCTACTCGTCGAACATGGCCAATCCCGACCGGGAGAAGATCGACAGCACCGTCGAATCGGCACGCGTCCTGGTGGATGCCGTGAAGAAGGGCATCAGGCCGCGCGACATCGTCACGCGGCAATCGATTGAAAACGCAGTCACACTCGTCATGGCGACGGGTGGCTCGACGAACGCCGTGCTGCACTACCTGGCGATCGCGCATGCGGCTGAGGTCGACTGGACGTTGGAGGATTTCGAGCGCGTGCGTCGCCAGGTTCCGGTGATCTGCGACCTGAAGCCGTCCGGCCGCTACATGGCCGTCGACCTTCACAAGGCCGGTGGCGTGCCGCAGGTACTGAAACTCTTGTTGAACGCGGGCCTGCTCTACGGTGATTGTCTTACGATAACCGGCAGGACAATCGGAGAGGAACTCTCGCACGTGCCGGATAGGCCCACCGCAGAGCAGGAGGTCATCCGGCCGCTCAGTGCACCGCTTTATCGCGAAGGACATCTCGCGATCCTCAATGGCAATCTCGCCGAAGGCGGGGCGGTTGCGAAGATCAGCGGGCTCAAGCGCCCCGTCATGACCGGTCCGGCGCGGGTCTTTGAGGACGAGCAGTCCGCCATGGATGCCATTCTCTCCGACACAATAAGGCCAGGTGATATCCTCGTCCTTCGTTATCTCGGCCCGAAGGGCGGACCGGGCATGCCGGAAATGCTCGCTCCCACATCGGCGATCATCGGGCGCGGTCTCGGCGAGAGCGTCGGCCTTGTCACCGACGGGCGGTTTTCCGGTGGCACATGGGGCATGGTCGTCGGCCATGTCTCCCCGGAAGCGTTCGAAGGCGGAACGATCGCCCTCGTCGAGGATGGTGACCAGATCACAATCGACGCTGGCAAGCGGCTCCTGCAGCTTAACCTGCCGGTAGACGAGATCGCCCGACGGCGGGCGTTGTGGCGCCAGCCTGCGCCGCGTTATCGGCGCGGCGTGCTGGCAAAGTATGCGGCCCTGGTGCGCCCGGCCAGCGAAGGTGCGGTCACCGGCTGACGTCGCGGAGCATTTTCGACAGCCGTCGGAAAACCGGGTTATCGACGCCGACCCAGAGGCGGTTGGACGCCGCAGCCTCAATCTGCAACGCCGCCGACCGGTACTCGGTTGGAGAACAGGTTCAAGGCGGCGTACTGCAGAAGCATGATCGTCTTGCCATCGCGGATGGCGCCAGAGCGGATCATGGCAAGCGCCTCGTCTATGCCAAGTTCGAGAACTGCGATATCCTCGCCTTCGTCTTCGTTACCGCCGCCTTGGGATGTGCGGTCGCCGGGCTGGTACTCGCCAACGAAGAAATGCAGGCGCTCGGTCACCGAGCCTGGGCTCATGAAGGCGTCGAACACCTGTCGCACGTCGCGCACGCGAAAGCCCGTCTCCTCCTCCGTTTCCGCGCGGATGCGCGCTTCCGGTTCGGCGTTGTCGAGCAGTCCCGCTGGCGCCTCGACGAGCAGGTCATCATGGCCGTTGACGAAGGCTGGGTAGCGAAACTGTCGGGTCAGGATCACGGTGCGGCGGACCAGATCGTAGAGCAGGATCGTCGCGCCGTTGCCGCGATCGTAGGTTTCCCGTGACTGCCGCTGCCAGCTCCCGTCGCCGCGCAGAAAGGAAAAGGTGGTTTTCTTCAGGACGTACCAATCATCCGAGAGAATAGTGACGTCTTCCACTTGAATTCGGTGCGCAATGCTCATGCTGCCCTCCATTGATAATGGTTGTGATGCGGTCCAGTAATTTCGTGCACGTTCGTGCAATGTCAAGATTTTTCGTGTACGGACGTCGCCATGCGGCAGGTATATCGGGCGGCGTTTGTTGCGGAAACGGCGAGTGCCGCGGGCGCAATCCCGCGGCACTCGCGTCAGTCGATGGCCTAACGGCATCCGCCTATCGCAACGGGAAGGCGACCGGCCGGATCGGAGCTGCGTCGGCGCCACGGAACTTCAACGACGCACCAACGAAGGCGAACTCGTAGACCCTGTCCTTGGACAGTTGTTCGAGATTGATGAGCTCGATGATCGGAGCGCCTTGCTGCGCGAGCAGGTAGGTGTGAACGGGAATGTAGTTGTTTTCCGTTTCGGCCGGGAAGGCTTCGAAGCTCAGGTTATCTGCGCCCACCACCATGGCGCCGCCGTCCTCGACGAGGAACTTTGCCGCGTCGATGCTGAGGCCGGGAGGGTTGCTCATATAGGCGGACTTGTCTTCGTAGTTCTGCATGCGACCCGTGCGGATCAAGGCGACATCGCCCTCCGCCAGCGTCACGCCCTGGCTTTTCAGCGCGTCTTCGAGATCCTTGCGCGTGATCCGGTAGTTGTCGGGCAGCATCTGCATGCCTTTGGCTGCCGCGACGTCGATCATCACGCCGCGCGCGACGATCGGCGGCAGTTTTTCGGCGCCGGTGACCGTCCAGCCCTGATCTCCAAGGTGGTCGGCGGCCGCATAGCCATTCCAGATCTTGCCGTTCAGGCCGAAGTGATTGAGCGCGTCAATGTGCGTGCCCATATGCGCATACATCGAAACCGCCGAGCCGGTGTAGCTGACATGGGCGTTCATCTCCTTGCCGACTTTCATCGGATCGGAGACCAGAGTGCCATTCGGCGTGTGCGTCATCCACATCTGGTAGGGCGGGTCCCCGGCTGCCTCCCAGCTGGGCATGCCGATGAAATACTCGACCGCGAGGTCGTAGGACTTGCTCCCCTCGATCCGCGACAAAATGGCGGCGCGGGATTCCGGCGTGATGAGGTTGAGGCGCCCGATCTCGTCCTTCGGCCCCCACGGGCTCTTGCCGACCTCCTGCGCGAAGGCCGTGCCGCCAAAGAGGCTGGCGACAAGAGAAGCGATCAAGACACGCTCCAGGACTGCGGTGTTGAACATGATGAACTCCTTCTTCTGGTCTTCCCGCGATATCAGGAAGCTGGGCTCACCTTATTGCTGGCAATGTAGCGAATAATCAGCGATGAATTGAAAATATAATTTACTCTGGAGAAAATATGGATCTGCTGGCCGCCATGCGTTCGTTCCGCCGCGTCATCGAACTTCAGAGCTTCAACAAGGCGGCGGAGGAGCTCGGACAGTCGAACGCGTCGATCAGCAAGCAGGTCCGGCAACTGGAAGAACGGCTCGGGGCCGTGCTCATCGTGCGCACGACCCGGCGCATGAGCCTGTCGGAAAACGGACGCGCCTATTTTTCCGAATGCTGCCGGCTTCTCGACGAGCTCGATCATCTGGAGCGCACCACCTCCGGCGAGGCAGGCGAGATCAACGGCCGGCTCCGGCTCAATGCGCCTCTCTCCTTCGGATTGACCGTGCTTGCGCCGATGCTCGCGCGCTTCATGACACTTCATCCGCAATTGAAGGTCGACATGACGCTCGACGACCACGTGCTCGACGTCGTTTCGGAAGGCTTTGACGTTTCCATCCGGGTGCGTGCGGCTCTGACGGATTCATCGCTGATCGCCCGGCGGCTCGGCGACATTGGCCAAGTCATCTGCGCCGCCCCGGCCTATCTCGCAGACAATGGCACGCCCGCGACCGTTGCCGATCTCAAGAGCCACCATTGCCTCACCTATCGCCTGGCCGACCAGCCCGGCAGCTGGAGGCTGGAAGGGCCTGACGGCGCCGTCATGATCGACCTGCCGGCGCGTTTCGTCGCCGACAACAGCCTGATGCTCAGCGAAATGATACAGGCGGGCATCGGCATTGGCGTGTTGCCCTCCTTCATCGCCACGCCGTTGCTTGCCGAGGGCAAGCTCTGCCAGGTGCTGCCTGGTCACAAGCTCGCCGAACGCGGCATCTACGCGGTCTATCCTACCAATCGGCTGTTGCTGCCGAAGGTGAAGGCCTTCACCGAGTTTCTGGCAAGCGAGATGCGACAGGCCGGGCTTTAAGGGCTCGGCGTGACAATACCTCAGAACCGAGTCGTGAGGTTCACGCGGAATATGCGTCCCGGTAGCCGCATTCAGATAGCTGTCATGTTCGGCCACCTGAAGATGGCGCGGGCGCCGTCGATCCCGAACGCCTCGTAATCATGTTACCTGGGTGACAGCTCAGATTATGGAACGGCCAAACTTTCCAAATTCGTTTGACAGCAATCGGCGGCGCGAATATTTTGGAAAGCATAAAGTTTCCTTATTTGGCCAACCGTTCATTTCGACGCGCGCCGCACCGGTGAAAGGAACCGGAAATGAGCCAGCAGTCATTCAGCATCGAAAATGCCCAACCTATGAAAACGATGGAGGCCGTGCCCGGCGTGGAGGCACAGCGGACGCTGCCTGTCATCCCGACTGTGATCGCCACGAACGCTATCGGAACCCGCAGGCGCCGGCTTCGCAATGTGCTTTTCGCATCCGTTGCCATCGCCGCCGTCGCCGGCGCGACCGATTTCGGTTGGGCCTACTGGACGACGGGTCGCTTCGAGGTGTCGACCGACGACGCCTATGTGAAGGCCGATAGCACGACCATTGCCCCAAAGGTCTCGGGCCATATCGCTGAGGTGCTGGTCACCGACAACCAGCAGGTCAAGGCCGGACAGGTTCTCGCCCGCATCGACGATCGGGACTTCACAGTCAGCCTCGAACAGACCAGGGCCGGCGTCGAAGCCGCCGAGGCCAATATCGCAAACAAGCAATCGGCTCTCATCGCACAGCAATCCGTGATTGATTCGGCCAAGGCGACGGTCGAGGCCGACAAGGCGGATCAGACATTCGCCGAGCAGGACGACAGGCGCTATTCGGAACTCGCAAGGCAAGGCTTCGGTACCCTGCAGAACGCGCAACAGGCCGCCTCACGCATCGCCGCCGCAAGGGCCGCAGTGACGCGCGACACGGCGGCGCTCGCAAGCGCGGTCAAGCAGCTCGATGTAATCAAGGCCGAGGTCGCGCAGGCAAAGGCCGCGCTCGACAGCGCGAAAGCGGCCGAGCATCAGGCCGAGCTCAATCTCTCCTACACCGCGCTCGCAGCACCGATCGACGGCGTGATCGGCAACCGCACCTTGCGCGTCGGTCAATATGTGCAGGCCGGGACACAGCTGATGGCAGTCGTGCCCACGCACGCGGCCTACATCGTTGCCAACTACAAGGAAACACAGCTTGCCGATGTCGTTCCCGGCCAGACCGTGGCGATAGAGGTGGACACCTTCCCGGGCCAGGTCTTCGAGGGCCACGTCGACAGCATCTCGCCGGCAAGCGGCCAGGAATTTGCGCTGCTGCCGCCCGACAATGCGACGGGAAACTTCACCAAGGTGGTGCAGCGCATCCCCGTCAAGATCGTGATCAATCGCGACAGTCCGCTCGACGTGGTGCTGCGGCCCGGCATGTCCGTCTACCCGACGATCGACACCCGAACCGCAGGAACGGCGGTGGCCGCCGTGTCGGCAAGCATAAACTGAAGGACGCTCAGGCGCCGTTCCCAGCTTTAAGGGCTGGCAGGAGGATGCAATGTCCACCACCACGATGCCCATGGTTTCGCCCGGCGTGCGTGAGCCCGCAGCAACGTCGCCCGACAAGGCAAGTACGACGGCCTGGATTTCCGTTCTTGCCGGCCTGATCGGCGCCTTCATGGCGATCCTCAACATCCAGATTACCAACGCCTCGCTGCTCGATATCGAAGGCGGCATCGGTACCGGCGTCGACAACGGCGCCTGGATATCGACCTCGTATCTCATCGGCGAAATCGTCGTGATCCCGCTCACCGACTATTTGAGCCGCGTCTTCTCGTTCCGGCGCTATATGCTGACGAACGCCATCCTGTTTCCGCTGTTTTCGGCGGCCTGTGCGTTTGCCCATGATCTAGGCTCGATGATTGCGCTGCGCGGTCTGCAGGGTTTTGCCGGCGGCGTGCTCATTCCGATGGCCTTCACCATGGTGTTGACCCGCCTGCCCAAAGCGCAGCAGCCGCTCGGCCTGGCGCTGTTTGCGCTCTCGGTCACCTTCGCCCCGGCGATTGGCCCGACGATCGGCGGCTATCTCACCGAGAATTATGGCTGGCAGTCGATCTTCTTCGTCAACGCCCCGCCGAGCCTGGTGATGGTAATTGCGCTCTACTTCACCCTTGAGAAGAAGCCGCTGCAATTGTCCCTGCTCAAGGAGGGCGATTGGGCCGGCATTATTACCATGGCCATCGGCCTTTCGGCGCTACAGACGGTTTTGGAGGAAGGCAACAAGGACGACTGGTTCCAATCGCCGTTCATCGTCAAGCTCGCTTTGACGGCGGCCGTGTTCCTGATCGCCTTCATCATCATAGAGCTCAAGGTCGAAAAGCCGCTGGTGCAATTACGCCTGCTCAAGCAGCGCAATTTCGGGGTCGGCGTTCTCGTCAACGTGCTTGTCGGCGTCGCCCTGTTCGGCACGGTCTACATCCTGCCGCAGTATCTCGGCCAGGTGCAGCGCTACAATGCCGAGCAGATTGGCCTCGTGCTTGCCTGGACCGGGCTGCCGCAGCTTCTCATCATCCCGCTCGTGCCGGCGCTGATGAAGCGGTTCGACGTGCGCTACATCGGTTTCGTCGGCATAAGCATCTTCGCGGCCAGCTGTTTCATGAACACGACGCTGTCGCTCGACAGTGCCGGCGACCAGTTCTTCATCCCGAATATCGTACGCGCCATCGGTCAGGCGCTGGTGCTGACGCCGATCACGGTGATCACCACCGCCCGTATCGCCCCGAACGACGCGGCAGCCGCCTCGGGCCTGTCGAACATGCTGCGCAATCTCGGCGGCGCCGTCGGCACGGCCACCCTTGCGACGGTGCTGACCAAGCGTGAGCAGTTTCACTCAAACATCATCGGCCAGTCGGTGACTGTCTATCGCGACGAAGTCCGCGACCGGATCGGCGATCTGACGCGGCATTTCATGGCCCATGGCGTCACCGATGCCGCCGTCGCACAGCACAAGGCGATCGCCGTGATCGGTGCTACGGTTCGCCGGCAGGCGCTGATCCTCGGTTTCAGTGATACCTTCGCGGTGATCGGGATCGTGCTGGCGCTTGCAGCCATCGCGCTGCTCTTCACCCGCAAGATCCAACTCGGCGGCGCCGGCGCGGGTGGCGCACACTAATTCGAAGATACGATGGAAGGAGGAAGGCCCATGCATGGTTCCAGACCGGATCGTCTCTATCTGGAGGATCTTCACGTCGGACAACGCTTTACCAGCGCGACGCATACGGTCGACGAGGCGCAGATCAAGACTTTTGCCGCGCAGTTCGACCCGCAGCCGTTTCATCTGGACGAGGCGGCCGCCAGTGACACGCTCTTCAAGGGCCTGGCCGCAAGCGGGTGGCACACGGCGGCGATCACGATGCGGCTGAACGTGGAGACCGGCCTGCCTTTCGCCGGTGGCCTCATCGGCGCGGGCGGAGACATCACTTGGCCGGCCCCGACGCGGCCCGGCGATACCCTGCGTGTCGAAAGCGAGGTGGTCGAGATCATTCCCTCGCGCTCGAAACCGGACCGCGGCATCGCCGTCGTCGTCAGCCAGACGATCAACCAGCGCAACGAGGTCGTGCAGATCCTCAAGGCGAAGCTCGTGATCGCGCGCAAGCCGGGCTGAAACGGCCGGCCGTGCTTGGCGATCCTTCGGGGTAGCGCCGCGCGACGCGCTCTGGATTTTCTGTCGTCGGGACCGTATTTTCCCCGGCAGGCGCCCCGCGCAGCCGGACAGCAGCAATGGAAGGCTGTGCAAGAAAGCCTGCAAATGACAAGAATGATCAATGTTACCGAACAACCGTCCGTTTCTTGAGCGGCCCTTTTTTCTTGCTGCCCTTTGGTGTCTCCTCCTGCTTGTCGGGGCCGTGGCTCTCGGCGCTCGTGAGCGACAGTCCCTCGTTGCCGAACTGGAGCAGGAAAGTACCGTGCTCCATGGGCTGGCCTCCCAGCGCGCCGATCAGCACGATGCCCATTTGACGGCGCTTTCGGCCGTGGCGGTTGCGTCCGAAGGGCGCCGGCACGATCTCTTCCTGGATGTCGCGCGCACGATTACCCGCTTCTATCCGCGCATTGATGAAGTCCAGCTTGTCTCGCTTGATCCGGAGACAGAGACGATCGGGACCGGTCCGCTGGATGCGGCGACGGCCAAGCGCATTCGTGCGGCGGCCAAAGCTTCCGACGGCCGGATTGCGCTTCTGCCGCATCCGCAGCGCCCCGATCATTACATGATGGTCAAGCGCAGCCCCAACACGAACGAGGCGCGCTACGGGTTGATGCTCGCCATCGATGCCGGCAAGCTGATCGGCGATGGCGGGCCTTTCTGGTCCCGATCGAGCACGGCCGTCCGGCTTTCGCTGCCGGACGGGCACAATCTGCTTCAGCCGGCCACGCTGCCCAATGCCATCCGCTTCTCCAGGCCGCTCAGCAGCGCGTCACAACCGCTCTTGCTCGAAACCGGTATGGATATCGGTCTCTCCGATATGTTTCCGCCCCTACAGACTGGCCTGACGTTCGTCGCCCTGACGCTCGCCTATCTCGCAGGCTTGGCGGCCTTGCGCCAACGGGCGCGAACCCGCGCGGCGGAACAGCAGGCACGGCTGAGCGCGCTCGATTCGCGGCTTAGCCATGCCTCACGGGTCAATGCGCTTGGAGAGATGGCAAGCGGCATGGCTCACGAGTTGAACCAACCCTTGACCGCAATCCTCGCGCAGGCTCAAGCCGGGCGTCGCCTCCTCAACCAGGGGAACCACGCTGCCCTCGCCTCCGTGCTCGACGATACCATCAGCCAGGCGCGCCGGGCTTCCGGTATTCTGGAGCGGTTCCGCAACTGGTCGCAGCCGAATGCGGTACCTGTGAGTGCATTCGACCTGCGCCGAGCGCTCGGCAATGTCGAGGCGCTGCTGGAGCAGGACGCCCGGTCCCGCAGCATCCTGCTGGAGTTCCACCTGCCGGAAACGCCGGTGATCGTGACAGGCGACCCGGTCGAAATCGAGCAGGTAGCCTTCAATCTGGTGCGTAATGCGATGGAAGCACTTGACGGTCACGCAGGCGAAGCGCCCGGCGTGGTCGTGACCTTGAGGCAAGAAGACTCCATGGTGGTTTTCGATGTCGTCGACAATGGCCCAGGTATTCCCGAAGCCTTGCGCCCGCGCCTTTTCACCCCGTTCATGACGACGCGGGCGGGCGGCACGGGACTTGGCCTCGCCCTCAGCCAACGCCTGGTGGAACGCGTCGGCGGCGAGATTACATTGGTGGCCGGCGACGAGGGCGCCACCTTCCGGGTGACACTGCCCAAGGCGCGAGCCCGTCTGGAAGAGACACAATGACCGTTCCCGTCTATCTCGTCGACGACGACGATGCGGTCCGCCGCGCGCTCGGCCTGCTGCTCTCGACGGTCGGCGTCAAGGTCATCCCCTTCGCCGATCCGCAGGCTTTTCTCGGGCAATTGTCGCGCCTTGAGCCGGGTTGCCTGATCCTCGACATCCGCATGCCGGCGATCTCCGGGCTGAAGCTGCAGGAAAAGCTCCGCGAAAATGGCGTGGACTGGCCGACGATCGTCATTTCCGGCCATGGCGATATCGAAGCTTGCCGGCGCGCCTTCCGCAACGGCGCCATCGACTTTCTCTCCAAGCCCATAGACGAAGAGGACCTGATCGACGCGATCCACAAGGGGCAGGAAATACTGGCGCGTACGATGCAGGCACGGGCGGAAAAGGCGGAAACTCTTGCTCTGTTGGCAGCGCTCACGCAGCGTGAGCGCGAGGTTCTCGATCGCATCGCTGCAGGTTTCACCACCCGCCAGATCGCCGAGGGGCTCGGGCTCTCGCCGCGAACGGTGGAAAGCCATCGCGCGGCGATCGGCGCCAAGCTCGGCAGCACCTCGCAGGCGGAGATGACCCGCATCTGGCTCGAAGGGACGCAAACTCCGTAGAACTACGGATGGTGATGGAAGAGCTACGAATATCGATGGGCGGCGTTCCGCAATAACCTTTCCATATCAACAGGAAAGGAACCCATTGATGATCCGCAATATCGTGCTTGCAGCAGCTCTTCTCGCTCCCGTTGCCGCCACCGCCCAGGAGCTTCCGACCGCCGCCTACCTGCCGCTCGACATGGCCGTCAAGGCGGCCGACGCAGCGCTGAAGGCATGCGCCGCCGAAGGCCACAATGTCAGCGTCGCGGTCGTTGCACGGGACGGTTCGACCAAGGTGCTGCTGAAGGCCGACAATTCCGGTCCGCACACCGGAAACAGCGCCCAGGGCAAGGCCTTCACCTCGGCGGCCATGGGGCGCGACACGGCTGGCCTCGGCGAATTCATCGCTTCCAAGCCCGCCAATGAAGGTCTCCGCGACATGGACGCACGCATGGTCATCCAGGCCGGCGGCGTGCCGATCAAGTTCGGCAAGGCGCTCGTCGGCGGCATCGGTGTCGGCGGTGCGCCGTCGGGCGACGTTGACGCAAACTGCGCGACCGCAGGCCTTGCTGCAATCGGCGCGAAGTAATTCGCTCCAAGGGAGGCTCTCGCCCTTGAAAAGGCGGCGGGCCTCTCCATTTAAAGGCCACTACCCGTTTCGAGAGCTCTCAGCCGTCGGCGCCTTTGGCGTGCGATAGCGGCACTCCGGGTTAAAAACAGGGCGCTCCCCGGCACGGGTCGAGCGCCCTGTTTGCTTTAGCAGGTCATCGATCAGCCGAACGATCTCACCAGGTCTTGCTGAGCTTCAACGTGACCGTGCGCGCATCGCCATATCCGCAAACAAGCAGGCCATTGCAGCCGCTGACATAGTGCTTGTCGAACAGGTTGGTGACATTGAGGGCAGCGCCCCAGCCGTCCTTCTCGTAGCGCAGGGCTGCGTCGAAGACGGTCGACGCCGGCACCTTCGCGGTATTTTCCTTGTCCGCCCAGCTCTCGCCGCGATAGCGCACGCCGGCGCCGAGGCTGAGGCCTTCCAGCGCGCCCTGCTGCACCGTGTAGTCGAGCCACAGCGAAGCCTGCGTATCGGGGACGAGATAGGGCGACTTGCCGATCAGCGCACGGTTTGCGTCCTCGGTCACCTCGATATCCATGAAATCGAGGCCCGCAATCAGCTTCCAGCTTTCGTCGAGATTGACCTTGCCCTCGAACTCGATGCCGCGGGAACGCACTTCGCCGGTCTGGGTCGAGATGCTGGTCAGCGGATCGGTGACGAGAGCGTTGCGCTTGGTCAGCTGGTAGATGGACGCCGTCAGCACGCCATCAAAAAAGGTCGGTTGGTACTTGATCCCGGCCTCGAACTGCTCGCCCTCTTCCGGCTTGGTATTGCCGGTCGCCGTTACCGCCACGACCGGATTGAAGAAGGTCGCGGCGCTGACGTAAGGGGTGAGGCCGTTGTCGAATTCATAGGCAAGGCCGGCGCGACCGCTAAGCGCGCCTTCGCTGTAGTCGAAACTCGAATTCTGGGTCGGCGCCCAGAAGGTCGGCCCGTTGTCGGTCTTGGTGTCGACATGGTCGTAGCGACCGTTGAGCGTGACGAGCCAGCCGTCACCAAAGCGGATCTGGTCCTGCGCGTAGACGCCGATCTGCTGCTGTGTAATCACCTGGTTGATGTAGATGGCGTTCGCGGGTTGCGGCGCGCCATAGACCGGATCAGTAGCGCTGATCGGCGTTCCCGCCGACGACGCCTGGACGTGGTCCAGCCGGAAGAACTTGTAGTCGAGACCGACGAGCAGCGTATGCTCCAGCGCTCCCGTCTCGAACTCGCCTTCAAGCCGGTTGTCGACGGCGAACGTATCGACCTTCGACGTCGCCTCGAAGCCGAGGCGATAAAGCAGGTTGTCCGGGGTCGCCGGCGTGTTCGAAACCGGAAAAGGAAGGCTCGGATCGTAGTAGCCGTAGGTGTAAGGCCCGTTCTCGTGCTTGTAGAGATGACCGTAGCGAAGGTTCTGACTGAACTGCCAGCCGCTGTCGAACTCGTGCTTGAATTCGTAGCCGAGCATCTGCTGCACATAAGTTCCGGTATCGATGTCCGGCTCGCCAAAGAAGGCCTTGCGGTCGATCTTGCCGAAGGGCGCATCGACGACCGAGCCGATATAGGGCAGGAAGCCGCCACCGGTATGAACCTGGTCGAGGCCCTGCAGCAGGCCGTAGACGGTCAAGCTGGTCGCGTCGTCGGGCTGATAGGTGATCTGCGGCAGGATGAAGCCGCGCAGATCCTCCGAATGGTCCACATAGTTGTCGCCACCTGAGACCTTGCCGGTGACGCGATAGTTGATTGCGTCGTCCAGCTGCCGGTTCACGTCAATCCCGAGGAAGGCATTGCCGTTGTTGTTGATGCCCGTCTCGACATAGGCGGAGTTTTCCCCCGTCGGCCGCTTGCTGATGAGGCTGACGATCCCGCCCGGATTGGCGCCGCCATAAAGCACCGAAGCCGGACCTTTCAGCACCTCGACACGTTCCAGCATGAAGGGATCGATCTGGAACCCGCCAAAGCCGTAGGAAAAGAGGTTGAGGCCGTCGAGGAACACGCCGGTCTGCGTCGCGTCGAAGCCGCGGATGTAGAACCAGTCGGTATCCGGATCGACGCCGAAGGGCTCGGCCATCACGCCCGGCGTGTAGCGCAGCGCTTCGTCGACCTTGTTGACGACGCCGCGGTCGTCAAGCTCCTCGCGTCCGACGACGGAAACGCTCTGCGGGATCTCAGCGATCGGAGTTGCGGATTTCGAGCCGGTCGTCGTTGCCTTGGCGACATAGCCGTCGACCGGACCTGTGGCATCGTTCTCCGTCCTCGCGCCGGTCGCCTCGATCGTTTCCAGCCTTGTCGCCGGCGCATCCTGCGCCATCGCCGCGCCGGTGGCCAGAACCGCAATGGCGGCGACCCCGCTTGCCAACCACTCCGTCAGCCGTACTGCCTTGCCTCTTACCATCATCTGTCTGCCATCTCACCCGAACCACCGCAGTGCCTTACAGGCGGCGCGGCTTACACCCTCTAATAAGGTGAGTGTTTATATCAACTATTGCGGTGGCTCTTGTCGCGATCAGCGGAAATTGAACGTTTCTGGGCTATTTGATGCGAACAACCGCCCTTCAAGATGGAACTTGCTCAGCTCAATCGGCTGCGTTTCCAAGACGCAGGCGTCGCGCCCACGACCTTGCGGAAGACCCGGGTGAAGTGCGCCTGGTCGGAGAAGCCGGTCTCGGCCGCAACCGTCGTCAGCGACGCCTCGTTCTTCAGCAACAGTTGCTTGGCTCTTTCAACCCGCGCATTGGTCTGCCACTGGTGCGGTGCCATGCCGGTCGACGCCTTGAAGGCGTGGCTGAAGTGCGACTGCGACAGTCCGGCAAGGGACGCCAGCTCCTCCAGGCGGATGTTGCGCCCCCAGTTCTCGTCGATGTATTCGACCGCCCGGCGGAGTTGCCAGGTGGCAAGCGCGCTGCGTTTGCGGGCATCGCTGCGATTAAGCTTCATCAGGTCGATGAACAATGCGACCGTCAGGCCATCGCCGTAGAGATCGTGCAAGGGCTGCGGATTGAGGCACTCGGCGGCGATCAGCTGTGCAAGCTGCAGGAAGCGTTCGTCGTAAAACATCAGCCGTGGCGTGTCGCATCGCCCCGCATCGAGCTCCTCCTCCAGCCGTCGGCCGAGAACCTCGAGATTGAAATGCAGGTCGAGGTGGCGGATACGCCTGACATCGACCATGTCCGCCCAGATTTCCATGCCCGCCGGGATATAGGAAAGCGCCTGCTGGCGCTCGTTCTCGACCGCGCCGCGCCCATCGGGCGAAAGTCTGACGTTGCAACGGCTACCGCCTTCAGCGTCGAGCACGATGAACATGCGCGGATCATCCGAGAGATAGTGGCCACCTGCCCTCGCCTCGCATTCGACGTCCCAGACGTCGGCGATGATCCCGTTCCATTCCCGCCGGTGGAGCCCGCCGATCACCTTGAACCCGGAAATCTTGTTCTGCATCCGCGGTTGAAACGACATCTAGGCGTATCCAATGCTCGAGGGACGAGGCGACGCCTCCGGCTAATTCCTTCCTCCATTACTCATCTTTAATGTTTGACGGAAGCCCGTAATCTTTCCAACGCGATTTAAACGGTCAGAACGCACATGGACCAGTGCATATCCGGGAGCGAAAAGGCAGCGGTGGAGCGCCGGTTCGGGCAGCCTGCCTGCCCGAACCGGTTGCGCGCGATCAGAACCGGACGCGGGCGCCGACCTTGGCACCGGCCGACTTCGAACCGTCGCCCTCGATGTTGAAGAGCAGCGAGAAGTCGAGGTCCCAGTTGTCGTTGTTGCTGAGCGCAAGCCCGGCCGACACCCGCCCGAACAGACCCTCGCCGTCAAGCGAGGCAAAGCCGACATCGGCGCCGACTGTCGGCGACAGGATCAGCCCGTTTTCTAGCTCCAGGGTGCGTTCGACGTCGAAGCCGATGCTGAGACGGGCCTGTTCCTCGATGAAGCCCTTGAGATCGATCACCTCGCCGAGCGGGTTCTTGACGGTGTAGTCCTCGGTCTCTTCATTGAAGTAGACGGCTCTCAGCTTCGGCATCAGCACCGTCGCCTCATCCAGTTGCCATTCGCCGGTCAGCTTGACGTCCGCCATCCAGCGGGTGGTGTCGAACGTGCCGGTGAAGATGCCGGTGTCGATGTCGTTGGACGAACCGCCATAGAGCAGGTTGGCGTCGAGGAAGACGCCCTGGCCGATCTCGAACGAGGCATAAGGACCGGCCAGCCAGCCGTTGCCTTTAAGCTCGGCATCCGCGTCGGTCGGATCGGTCGTGTAGTCGTAGTGGAACGACAGGCCGATGAGCGCCCGATCGCTTAAGAGATAATCGGCGCCGAGCGAGAACAATGCGAAATTGCCCCACTTGTCGTTTCTGTCGTCTTCATCCTTGTGGAACAGGAAACTGCCGTTCACCCAGATGTCGAACGGCCGGTCGGTCGCCACGAAGGTTTGACCGGTCGCTGCCGCATCGGCGGCATCGCGCGCCGCCTGGATCTGCGACAGGCTGGAGGAGAAGCCGAGGCGGGCACCCTTTTCCGACGGCGTCACCGCCGTCGTCACCGGATCGGTGCTCATCGCCGCCCGCCGCCGTTCGATCAGGCCGGGCACCTTGACCGTCGACGACAACAGGTTCTGGCGATTGCGCACAAAATCGCGCACCAGCCCGTCGATCTCTTCGCCGGCAGCCACCCGATCGAGCGCGATCTTGTAGGTGACGGAGCCAATATTGGACGAGCCCAGCGCGCTCCTGAGCGTATAACTGACCACCGCCGAGCCGGAATAGGACGGGTTCGGCGTGAACTTCAGATAGAAGCCGACCGGCGTGAAGCTGGTGGCAGCGGCAAGCTCGCCTTCGATGATTTCGGCCGTGCCGGCAAAGGGCGGCGAGACCGAGGCAACCGATGCGTCGGTGAACGGACCGCCGGTGGCGCCACCGTTGAGATAGACATCCTTCGGCGTCGAACCGGCGGGAACCTCGACGACGACATTGGGCACCGTCACCGCACGAGCGTTCAGTTTCAGCGTATAGGCGGCCGAACCGCTGGCGCCGCGGCTGTCAGTCACAGCAATGGTGAAGTGATAGCTGTCAGGCACCGCATCGTCCGCGAGCGGTCCGGTCAATTCGCCAGTGGAGATATTCAGCACCATGCCATTCGGCAGGGCGCCGCTCTTGAGGCTGTAGACCAGCGCGCCGGTGCCACCGGTCGCCGAGACGCGTTGGGAATAGGCTTCGCCGACCATCGCGTCGGGAAGCCCGCCGGCCGACGGGGTAAAGACGAAACTGGCGGAGGCAACGGCGATCTGATAGCTGGCCTGGCCTGTCGCGCCATTGGCATCGGTCGCCGTCACGGTGAAGGCGAAATCGCCATCGGCCGAAGGTCGTCCCGAGATCGTCCCGCTTGAGGCATCGAGCGACAGACCGCCCGGCAGAGCACCCGACGAGACCGCGTAGTTGTAGGGGGCCGTGCCGGCGCTGGCTGAGATGTTCTGGCTGTAGGAAACGCCGGGCACGCCGTTGGCAAGCGCCCCGCCTGCCGGCGACAACAACAGCATCGGCGGCGAGACCGTGACCGAAACGGTTGAAGGCGCTGACGTGCCGGTCGCGTTCGTTGCCGTATAGGTGAAGCTGTCAGCGCCCGAATAGCCGGCATCAGGCGTGTAGAGGATCGTTGTCCCCGTCGCCGTAGCTGTGCCATGCGCGGGCGCGGTGGCGATCGCCACAGATGTTGCCGCCCCGCCCGTCAGACTGAGGCTGATAGCATTTGGGCTGGAGTTCGCAGCAACAGTCGCTGCAACCGGACCGGCCGATGGCGCTTCGACGGCGACCGCGAGACTATAGTTCGCGGTGCCCGTCGCATTGTTCGCGTCGGTCGCCGTCACCGTGAACGTTGCCGCTCCATCGGCGGTCGGCGTTCCGGACAGGCGACCGTCGGCAGCAAGCGTCAAGCCGGCCGGAAGTGCACCACCGGTGACCGCGTAGGTGTAGGGAGCCGTTCCGTTGGCGGCGATGATCGTCAGGTCATAGGCGTCTGCAACGGTCACGCCGGCAAGCGCACCCGCAGCCGGCGTGAAGGCGAATGTCGGCGGAGACACCGTCACCGTGACCGTCGCTGCTGCGGACGTTCCGGTCGTATTCGCCGCCGTGTAGGTGAAGCTGTCGGCGCCGGAGAAGCCGGCCGCCGGCGTATAGCTGAATGTGTTACCCGCGACCGTGGCCGTACCGTGCGATGGGGGCGCTGCGATAGCGACCGAAGCGGCCGTGCCGCCCGTAAGGTTCGGCGTAATCCCGTTGGCCGACGAGTTGGCGGCAACGGTTGCCGTCGTGGCGTTGGCGATCGGCGCCTGGATGCGAACCTCCAGGCTATAGCTGCCGCTGGTTGCGGTCGCGCCATGGGTATCGGTCGCCTGAACCGTAAAGGTGAAGCTGCCGTCCGCCGTTGGCGTGCCGGACAGCGTACCGGCAGCGTCGAGCGAAAGTCCGGCCGGAAACGCGCCGCTGGCCAAGGCGTAGCTGTAGGCCGCCGTGCCGCCATTGGCCGTGAAGCTCTGGCTGTAGGTCGTTTCCACGGTTGCGGTCGGCAAAGCGCCGGCCGCCGGCGTGAAGGCGAATATCGGCGCGGAGACGAGGAAGGACTGGCTCACATTGGACGCGGCCAGGTAAGCGCTATCACCGCCTTGCGAGACTTCGATGGTGCAGGTGCCGCCATTGCGGAATGTGACATCGCCGGTTGACGTGACGACGCAGACGGGCGTCGTCAGAGACTGGAACGTGACCGGCAGAGCGGAACTGGCGCTCGCCGAAAGGGTCACCGGCGTTGCATAGTCCTGCGGGCCGGGATTGGCGAAGGTGATCGTCTGTGGCGCCTTGGGCGTCACCGTATTCGACGCACTGGAGGCCGGTCCCGTGCCGACAGCGTTGGTCGCCGTCACCGTGAACGTGTAGCTGGTGCCGTTGCTGAGACTGCCGACCGTGACCGGGCTCGACGTGCCCGTTCCAACAAAACCACCGGGATTGGACGTGACCGTGTAGCCGGTGATCGATGCGCCGCCGGCGCTTACCGGCGCGGTAAAATTGACGGACACCTCGCCATCGCCAGCGATAGCCGTGCCCACCGTCGGGGCGTCCGGAACAACCGCGTTGACGGTAAAGCTCTGGGTGACCGTCGTCGCAGGCAGATAGGTGCCGTCGCCGCCCTGGTCGGCAGCAATCGCGCAGGTCCCCGCGCTGTGGAAGGTCATGCTACCACCCGGCGTGATAGTGCACACGGCTGCGGTCGAGGATGTGAAGGCAACGGGCAAACTCGCGTCCGACGATGCCGTCAATGTCGGCGTGGTCCCGAACGTCTGCGCGCCCAGATTGGCAAAGGTGATCGTCTGGGTTGCGCGCGGCGTGACGGCGTTCGAGGCCGCCGACGCAGGCCCCGTGCCGGCACTGTTGGTTGCCGTCACCGTAAATGTATAGCTGGACCCATTGCTGAGACCCGTCACCACGACCGGGCTTGACGACCCCGTCCCGGTGAAGCCACCCGGGTTCGACGTCACGGTGTAGCTAGAGATCGACGCTCCACCCGTGCTCGCCGGCGCCGTGAAGGCGACGGACGCCGAAGCGACATCGGCGGTTGCCGTTCCGATCGTCGGTGCGCCGGGCACGACGGCATCGACCGTGAACGTCTGTGAGACCGTCGGTGCAGCCAGATACGTTCCGTTGCCCACCTGATCGGCTGCGATGGTGCAACTGCCGGCCTGATGGAAGGTCAGATCGCCCTCGGGCGTCACAGTGCACACGCCGGCAGTCGACGAGGTAAAGGCAACAGCCAGGCTGGAGCTTGCCGTCGCCGTCAATGTCGGCGACGTGCCGAACGCCTGCGTACCCGGATTGGCGAACGTGATCGTCTGTGCGGATCGCGGCGTAACCGCATTGGAGGCGGCCGACGCGGTGCTTGTCCCGGCGCTGTTGGTGGCGGTCACGGTGAACGTATAGCTCGTGCCGTTGGTCAGGCCAGTCACCCTGATCGGGCTCGTCGTATCCGTGGCCGTCATGCCGCCGGGGTTCGACGTCACGGTATAGCCCGTGATCGTCGCGCCGCCGTTCGACGCCGGGGCGGTGAACGACACGTCTGCATAGGCATCCCCCTCCACGGCCGCACCGATGGTGGGCGCGTCGGGCACGGTCGGCGCAACGTCGACAGTGAAGACTTGGCTGCCGGTCGCGCCATAGGCGTCCGTTGCCGTAACGGTAAAGGTGACGGCGCCACCGATCGATGCAGTGCCCGACAACACCCCGTTGTTCGCCAGCGTCATGCCAGCGGGCAAGGCATTCTGCGTGACGGCGAATGTGTAGGGGCTTGCGCCGCCTGATGCCGCCAGGGTTTGTGAATAGGCGGTGCCAGCGGTCGGATCAGGAAGCGTCGCCGGCGAGAGCGAGATCGTCGGCGCAGCGATGGTGATGGAGAATGCGCGCGAGGCGGACGAGCCTTCGGGATCGGTCGCCGTCACTGTGAAATTGAACGGACCGCTTGCCGTTGGGGTGCCGGAGACGACGCCGCCGCTCGAGATCGCCATGCCGGCGGGCAGTGCACCGGAGGTCGTTGCGTAACTCAAGGTGCCCGATCCCCCGGTGGCACTTAGCGTTTGCGCCGCATAGGCCTGGTTGTAGACCGGGTTCGGCAGCGTTGTAGTCGAAATCGCAATCGGTGCGTAGGCAACCGAATTGTCGGTGCTGGTGGATAGGTCGTTGGTAAAGCCGGCCGCGCTCGTGGCCTTGCCGGCGGGTATGGACGCCACGACCGTGCCTGCCTGCGTCATTCCGCTGACCGAAACGGTGTAATTGGCGCCCGATCCCGAAACACTCGCCGTCGTCGCGCCGGCCGTGCCTGAAATCTGGACGTCTCCAGCGGAAAAGCCGGTGACGGACTTGCTGAACACCACATCGAACGCAACGGATGTCTTGGCGCTGGGATCGGATTGCGAGCCTGCCTGGTTGATCGCGACCGTCGGTTTGGTGTCGACCCAGTGGCTGGCGCCGGTCGCAGTGCCGGTGCTGCAGCCGCTGCCGCCACCGTAGCTGGCGGAAACCGCGTGCTGTCCGAGCGGCAGCGTCGATGTCTGGAAGGTCGCAGACGATGCCGTGCTGACGGGCCCGGTCGGCGTCAACCCAAGGGTCGTCGACTGCGATCCGATCGTGATCGTCACGTTTCCGGGCGGAGACTGTCCGGCGTTACAGCCCATCGACGATACCGTTGCCGTCACCGAAACCTGTTCGCCCGGCAGCGACGGTCTCGGGGAAGATACGACATCAACGACAACCGGTCCCCCTGTGGCCGCCGTGACGACGATGTTGTTGCTGTTGGCGGTGTAGTTGCCGCCCGTGCGCGTGCCCGTGAATGTGACCCAATCGGAAAACTGGCCGGACATCGCATCGAGGGAATCGACCTGATAGGAGCCTGTGCAGGTCACGGAAGACGTCGTGCCGCCGCCCGGGATTGCCGGGCATGAAACGACGACGCCCTTGTTCGCGGTGGTCGCAGGCGCGATGCTGAGAATATTGTAGGATCCGGGGTTCAGCACATAGCTGAAATTGATCGTGTCGCCAGCCGCATTAAAGGTCGCCGGGTTCGCCGAAATCGTCACAACCTGCGCCGAGGCACCAATGGCAGAAGCCAGAAGAATGCCAATCGCTGCGAAAAATGTCCTGAAATACAAACCCTGGAATGCAGACGAAAAAATCTTCCCGCCCGCGACGCTTCCGCACCGCAGCCCCATAAATACCCCCAATATATGCCGGGAAAATTAGCCCCATCTCCCAGTCGAGGCAGCTAATAAAGTGGAAGGTACTGAGTCAATCGCACAACTCACCATTGCCGGAGAAAATGCGGTCGGCCGTTGCCATGTGGCTTATCGATCACACTTTTTGGCGCCGCCGCCGACTGAACTTCAGCTGCGCCGAGTGACGGCCCCAAGGTCAGCAACTTCAGGAGGAGTGCGCGAAAATGGCGGCCAGCCGTCGCGAAGAGAATCGTTATTCCGCGCTTGGCCTCTTCCGGCTTCGAAAGACGAGGTAGGCGCCCCCCACACTCATGGCCGCCAGCGCGAACCAGGTCAGCGCGTAGACAAGATGGCTGTTGCGGAAGCTGACGACTGTGAGACCGCCGATCGGTAGGCCGCCTGGGTTTGGCGTCGCGTCCGCGTCGATGAAATAGGGCGCGACATCCGTCAGCTGTTGTGCTGCCGCGATTGCCGCGACATCGCGGGAAAACCAGCGATCGCTAGCCGGATCGTTGGAGCGAAGAAAGGCGCCGCCGGGTTCGCTGATGCGCAAGAGCCCGGTGATCCCGGTGGTGCCGGGCGTTTCGCCTGCGGCGCGGGCAGTCCGATCGCGCCGGTCGGCGGGCACGAAGCCGCGATTGACGAGAACCGTCGTGCCGTCTTCGCGGCGCATCGGCGTCAACACCCAGAACCCGGCGCCCCGCTCGGTTACCGCCTGCACCAGAACCGACTTGTCGTGGCTAAAGGTACCCGTTGCCGTGACGCGAAGGTATTCGTCGTTCTCTCGGGTGATGCCACCCCAGTCCGGCCGCGACGGGGCCGGGACGGCGTCAGCGTGCACACGCGCATCGACGCGAGCGATCAGATCGAGCTTCCAGAAGAGCCGCTGGATCTGCCAGGTCCCAAGCGCCACGAAGATGGCGCAAAGAAACAGGAGCGCGCCGGTCAGAAGGAACCTGGCGCGAGAGGACGCTTTCGCACCCTCCCCTTTCACGTCGCGGCCGCCGGTCATGTTCGCGTCTGCCCGCCCCTGATCAGGGCATGTTCTTCATCATCTCGTGGGTCATCGGCATCATGTTCGTATTGAGGTGATGCATGACCCAGAGCGAGCCAGCGAGCGCGATGCCGACGATGATGATCGTGAAGATCAGCGCCATCAGCGTCCAGCCACCTTCCGAACGGGCGTTCATGTGCAGGAAGTAGATGACGTGCACGACGATCTGGACGACGCCGATACCCATGACGAGCACGGCGGTCAGCAACTTGCTGTCGAGCGCGCCGCTCATGACCAGCCAGAACGGGATCGCCGTCAGGATGACCGACAGGATGAAGCCCGTCATGTAGCTCTTGAGCGAACCATGCCCGGCAGCGTCGCCCGGATGGCTGTGCGCGTGGTGAGGCTCGAACGCGCTTTCGTGGCCAGGATGCTGCGAACTCATCCGAGTACTCCCAACAGATAGACGAAGGAGAAGACGCCGATCCAGATGACGTCGAGGAAGTGCCAGAACATGGAGAGGCACATCAGGCGGCGGCGGTTTTCCGGGTTCAAGCCATGTTTTTTGACCTGCACCATCAGCGTGATCAGCCAGATGATGCCGAAGGTGACGTGCAGGCCGTGGGTGCCGACCAGCGTGAAGAACGAGGACAGGAACGCCGAACGCGTTGGACCGGCACCCTCGTGGATCAGGTGGTAGAATTCATAGAGCTCGAGCGCGAGGAAGATCGCGCCGAACACGCCGGTGACGCCGAGCCAGAACAGCGTCTCCATCTTGGCGTTGCGCTCCATCTGAAGCATGGCAAAGCCGTAGGTGATCGACGAGAACAGCAGCATCGCCGTGTTGATGGCGATCAGGTTGAGGTCGAACAGGTCGGCTGGTGCGGGACCTGCCGCGTAGTTGCGCCCGACCACACCGTGCGTGGCGAAGAGAACGGCGAAGATCAGGCAGTCGCTCATCAGGTAGAGCCAGAAGCCCAGCATGGTGCTGTGCTCCGGGTGGTGCTCTTCCTTCAGGTAGAACTGCGGCTTTTCTGTTTCTTGGACTTGGGTTTGGCTCATCGTTTCAGATCCGTTCCGCAAGCAGTTTCGAGCGTGCGTCTTCGGTCGCCGCGACGGTTTCCGCGGGAATGAAGAAATCACGGTTGTAGTTGAAGGTATGGCCGATGGAGACCGCAATCAGGGCGATGAAGGATACCGCCGCCAGCCACCAGATGTACCAGATCAACGCGAAGGCGAGAACGACGCTGATGCCGGAGAGAACGATGCCAGTGCCGGTGTTCTTCGGCATGTGGATCGGCTTGAAGCCTTCGAGCGGACGCTCGTAACCCCGGTTCTTCATGTCGTACCAGCTGTCATGGTCGTGAACGACGGGCGTGAAGGCGAAGTTGTAGTCCGGCGGCGGCGACGAGGTCGACCATTCGAGCGTGCGGCCATCCCAGGCATCGCCTGAGGTTTCACGCAGTTGGTCGCGACGCAGGAAGCTGACGACAAGTTGGATGATGAAGGACGCGATGCCGATGGCGATCAGGACCGCACCGAAGGCGGCGATGATGAACCAGATCTGCAGCGAGGGATCCTCGAACTGGCTGACACGCCGGGTGACCCCCATCAGGCCGAGCACGTAGAGCGGCATGAAGGCGAAGAAGAAGCCGATCTGCCAGAACCAGAAGCTCATCTTGCCCCAGAAGGGATCGAGCTTGTAGCCGAAGGCCTTCGGCCACCAGTAGACAAGGCCGGCCATCAGCCCGAACAGCACACCGCCGATGATGACGTTGTGGAAGTGGGCAATCAGGAACAGCGAGTTGTGCAGCACGAAGTCGGCCGGCGGGATCGCCAGCATGACGCCGGTCATGCCGCCGATGACGAAGGTCACCATGAAACCGATCGTCCACAGCATCGGCAGTTCGTAGCGGATACGGCCGCGATACATGGTGAAGAGCCAATTGAACATCTTCGCCCCGGTCGGGATCGAGATGATCATCGTGGTGATGCCGAAGAAGGCGTTCACCGAGGCACCCGAACCCATGGTGAAGAAGTGATGCAGCCACACCAGGTAGGAGAGGATCATGATCACGCAGGTGGCGTAGACCATCGACGTATAACCGAACAGGCGCTTGCCGCAGAAGGTCGCGACGACTTCGGAGAAGATGCCGAAGGCCGGCAGCACGAGAATGTAGACTTCCGGGTGGCCCCAGATCCAGATGAGGTTGATGTACATCATCGGATTGCCACCAAGGTCATTGGTGAAGAAGTTGAAGCCGAGGTAGCGGTCGAGCGACAACAGCGCAAGCGTCGCCGTCAGGATCGGGAAGGTCGCGACGATGAGGATGTTGGTGCACAGCGACGTCCAGGTGAAGACCGGCATCTTCATGAAGGTCATGCCCGGAGCGCGCATCTTCACGATCGTGGCGATCAGGTTGATGCCGGATAAGGTCGTCCCGACGCCCGCCACCTGTAGGCCCCATATGTAATAGTCGACGCCGACGCCGGGACTGTAGTCGGCACCCGAGAGCGGCGGATAGGCGAGCCAGCCGGTGCGCGCGAATTCACCGACGAACAGCGACATCATGATGATGACCGCACCGCCCGTCGTCATCCAGAACGAGAAATTGTTGAGGAAGGGGAACGAGACGTCGCGGGCGCCGATCTGCAGCGGCACGACATAATTCATGAAACCGGTGACGAAGGGCATCGCCACGAAGAAGATCATGATCACGCCGTGGGCAGTGAAGATCTGGTCGTAGTGGTGCGGGTTGAGATAGCCTTCGTTGCCGTTGAAGGCGATCGCCTGCTGTATGCGCATCATGATCGCGTCGGCAAATCCGCGCAAAAGCATCACGATCGCCAGGATGATGTACATGATGCCGATCTTCTTGTGATCGACCGACGTGAACCACTCGTTCCAGAGATAGCCCCAGAGCTTGTACTTCGTGATCAGCGCGAGGATCGCCAGGCCGCCGACGGCCACGGCTGCGAAGGTCACGACAAGGATCGGCTCGTGGTATGGGATCGCTTCCCAGGTAAGCCGCCCGAAGATGAATTGCGTGAGGCTGGTGTCACCAAACATGGGTCTTCCAATATGTCTCGAATTGCGGCCCGAAGGGCCCTGGCGCTCGCTGGATCAAAGCCGGCGAGCGCGCGAAAGTCCTAGTGCGTCTTGTGCATGTCGTGGTTCATGGGCTCAGCCGCGGGCTGCTCTTCCTTGACGCCCTCGGCCGGTTCCTCGCTCTTGGCGGGGTTACCGGTTTCGGGGAAGGTCGCGGCCGGTGCGGCCGCTTCGGTCACTCCGCCCGTATGGCGGTTGTCATGCTCGAGTTTGGCGCGGTTCTCATGGCTTTCGACGCCGGCTCCGCCCATCATGTCGATGTGCATCATATCCTCCATGCACATCTGGCCTTCGCGCACGCACATGTTGAGAACGGCTTCATAGAGGCCGTTTTCGACGGAAGCGTAGTAGCGCACCGGCTCCTTCACGCTCGGCTTTTCGAGCTTCAGGTAGGCGTCGCGATTGAGCATCGTGCCGTTCTGCTTGACGCGGGCAACCCAGGCGTCAAAGCCCGCCTGGTCCACGCCGTGGAACTTGAAGCGCATGTGCGAGAAGCCGTCGCCGCTGTAGTTGGACGAAAGGCCCTCGTATTCGCCTGCCTTGTTGATAACGGCGTGCAGCTTGGTCTGCATGCCGGGCATGGCGTAGATCATGCCGGCGAGCGCCGGAACGTAGAACGAGTTCATCACCGACGAGGCAGTGATCTTGAAGTTGATCGGCACGTCGACCGGCGCCGCCATCTCGTTGATCGTGGCAATACCGTATTCCGGATAGAAGAACAGCCATTTCCAGTCGAGCGCGACGACTTCGACGGTGATCGGCTTCATCTCTTCGGTCACCGGGCGCGCCGCATCGATCCGATCGAGCGGTCGATAGGGGTCGAGCTTGTGGGTGCTGACCCAGGTGATCGCGCCGAGCGCGATGATGATCGCGAGCGGAGCCGACCAGATGATGACTTCGAGGCCGGTGGAATGGTGCCATTCCGGATCATACTTGGCGGCCGTGTTTGACTGGCGATAGCGCCAGGCAAAGAACAGCGTCAGGAAAAGGACGGGAACGATGATCAACAGCATCAGGACCGTCGAAATAACGATCAGATCCCGCTGCTGCGCGGCGATATCACCGGAAGGCGACATGACCACCATGTTGCATCCCGAGAGAACGGAGAGCAACAGGACGGCAATCGTCGATCGTCCGGCTAAACTGTATGGCTTCGGCATTGCGGCCTCAACTTGCGTTTTGTCTAGTCGGCATTACTCGGGCATGATCGGGCATGGAAGTGAGGTCCATCGTCGCAGCGCAACATTTTGCCGCAGTGCAGTGACGACCGTATCGCTCTATGCGCGTTTGTACGGGCGCAAAGGCATATTGTCGGTTCGATGCCGGCTGTTCCAGCGAACGTTAGGCACGAACTCGAATGAGGCATGTGCGCAGGTACGTGCACGGCATTCTTGATATCAGACGCCAATTGGTCAACACTCTAACGACAAGACGTTCGATCGTCGGAGAAATTCATGGTTTCGGTCGCTAACCCAACATCGTCTGGTCTCGAGCGGGATGCACGTCGCATTCACGAGGACGACAAGCCTCTGTCCCCGGGCAGCATCGCCATCGGCGTGGTCATTGGACGAACCTCGGAATTCTTCGACTTCTTCGTCTACGGCCTCGGCTCGATCCTCGTTTTTCCGAAGCTGATTTTCCCGTTCGCGCCCAATGCGGTCACCGCGACGCTCATGTCCTTCGCGCTGTTCCCGCTCGCTTTCCTCGCCCGCCCGGTCGGCTCCTTCGTCTTCATGTGGGTCGACCGCAACTACGGGCGCGGCACGAAGCTGACGATCGCGCTCGTCATTCTCGGTGGCTCGACGGCGTCAATCGCCTTCCTGCCCGGCTATGACACGATCGGGTATTGGGCGGTAGCGCTATTGGCGCTGTTCCGGCTGGGCCAGGGCTTTGCGCTCGGCGGCGCCTGGGACGGCCTCGCATCGCTGCTGAACCTCAATGCGCCGCAAAATCACCGCGGCTGGTACGCGATGATCCCGCAGCTCGGCGCGCCGATCGGCTTTGCGCTTGCGAGCATCCTCTTCGGTTATTTCGTCAGCAACCTTTCGCAGGAAGATTTCCTCGCCTGGGGCTGGCGCTATCCGTTCTTCGTCGCCTTTGCGATCAACGTCGTGGCGCTTTTCGCGCGCCTGCGCATCGTCGCCAGCAAGGAATTCGGCGCCGCCATGGAAGCCAAGGAGCTTGAGGCGCGGCCGATCTTCGAGATGCTGAGCAAGCACAGCATCGACGTCGTGCTCGGCGCCTTCGTGCCGCTCGCAAGCTTCGCAATGTTCCACCTCGTCACCATCTTCCCCTTGAGCTGGGTGACGCTCAATGGCGGCCAGTCGGCGGCTGAATTCCTGTGGGTGCAGGTCGCTGGTGCCGTCGTCGGCGCCATCGGCATCGTGCTTTCGGGCGTAATTGCCGACCGGGTCGGTCGCCGCAACCAGCTGATGATCGGTGCGATCCTGATCGCGATCTTCAGCTTCTCGGCCCCCTTCCTGCTCGATGCCGGCGGCAAGGGCCAGGACGCTTACATCCTGATCGGCTTCGCCATCCTTGGCCTTTCCTTCGGTCAGTCCTCGGGCGCCGTCTCCTCGCGCTTCACCCAGTACTATCGCTACACGGGTGCCGCTCTGACGTCGGACCTCGCCTGGCTTGTCGGCGCCGCTTTCGCGCCGCTCGTGGCACTCGGGCTTGCCAGCAGCTTTGGCATCATCTTCATCGGCGGCTACCTGATTTCGGGTGCGATCTGCACGATCGCGGCGCTGAGCCTCAGCCGCGCGCTCGACCAGCAGTAAGATCCAGAGGCAGGCGGGGCGCAGTTACAGGCGTCCCGCTTGTTCGTCCTTTCCTCGCGTGACCTTGATTGCGAGGAACGGAAACGCGACCGGATTGACCGGTCCTGCAGCCGTCAAAGGCGGACTTCGACCTCAAACCCCTGCGTCTTGCCGCGCGCCGGCGAAGCGATGAGCAATTGGCCCTGCATCTGCGCGACCAGCCGCTCAACGATGGCAAGCCCGAGCCCGGAACCGGAGGCCTCGGTCGGCCCGCGGACGAAGCGCTTGGTCAGGTTGGCGCGGACGTCCTCGGCGACAACAGCGCTTTCGTTCGTGACGCGGATACCCATTGGGTCGACATGGAGATCGACCCGGCTGCCCGGCGGACTGTGGATCAGGGCGTTTTCAAGAAGATTGCGCAAGACGATCGCAAAGGCGTCCACGCGGATCGGCCGTTCAAGTACGGTGCCCTTGGCGACCTGAACGTTCAGGCGGTTGGCGCCGAGCGCGGATCGCTCCAGATCCTGCATCACGACCATCAACACCGGCAGCAGATCGTGCTGCTCGTCCGAAATGGCAATCTCCGCTTCGGCGCGCGACATCTGCAGCAACTTCTCGGCAAGCCGGCTCAGATGCACGAGCGCACGTTCAATCTGGGCGGTTCGCGGTTGGTATGCCGGCGGCACCTCGCGCGCCAGCCGTTGGGTTTGCGCGAGCGCACCGGCAATCGGGGTCCGCAGCTCATGGGCGCTGTTCGAGGTGAATTCCCTCTCCGCCTCTAGGCCCGCCTTCAGCCGCGCCAGAAGCAGGTTCACGGAACGCGCGATCGCCCGCAGTTCGCGCGGCAGCGTCGCCTCGTCGATCGGCGCCAGATTACCGCTGTCCTTGGTCAGGATATCGTCGCGCAGCTGCGACACGGGCGACAGCGTGCTGCGAACGACGAAGACGATCGCAAGGATGCTACCCGGTATCAGCACGAGCAGCGGCAAAAGCAGCGCCGTTCCGCCTTCCATGAGCGCTTCTGTGCGATGTTCGATCGCATCGGCAACTTGCACATAGAGTGATCCGTCAGTCGTTCCGGCCGTGTAGATCCGATGGGTGGGGGTCTGCGAGAAGCCGGTCGCAAGGGGAACCGCAAAGGGCTCCGGCGCGCCGTCTTCAAACAGCACGCGGCCGTCGCGGTCGCGCACCTGGTAGGTAAGGAATTGCGAATTGAGCGCGGGCGCCGTAACCGACGCCTGGGCCAAGCCGCTGGGCGCGTCCCTCGTCGTCTCGTTAGCCACGATCTGCAACAATCGTTCGGCGGTTTCCTGCACGCCGCTGTCGAAGATTTCGGTGAACTCGTCCTGCATCACATAGACGCCAAGCCCGAGCGCAACAAACCAAAAGAGGGCGACGACGCTGGTGAGCGCAATGGCCAGTCTGCGGGTCATGCTCCTCTTGTCGGACATGCGATCACCTGAGGCAGTAGCCGAGGCCGCGCACGGTCTCGATCCGGTCAGGCCCGATCTTCTTGCGCAGGCGGCTGATATAGACCTCGACCGTATTGCTTTCGATCTCGGCACCGAAGGCGTAAAGCGCATCGTGCAACTGCGCTTTCGACACGAGGGCGCCGGGATGCGCGGCCAGCTTGTCCAAAACGGCCCATTCCCGAGCGCTCAGGCTCTGGCTGTCGCCATTAACGGCGATCTTGCGGTGAACCTGGTCGATCTCGATGCCGGGCAGCTTGACGGTCGGCGTCGCGTTGCCCGTATAGCGCCTGGAAACGGCCAGCATGCGGGCCGTCAGTTCATTGAGATCGAAGGGCTTGACCAGATAGTCGTCCGCCCCGCTGTTGAGCCCCTCGATCCGGTCGGATATCTGGTCGTGCGCCGTCAGAATGATTACGGGCGTGCCGTCGCCGCGCGCGCGGAGAGAGCGCAGGAGCGTCAGCCCTTCGCCATCGGGCAATCGCAGATCGAGCAGGATCAGTCCGTAGGTTACCGTATCGGTCGCCGCCACCGCATCGAGGATGCGCTTGAACCAATCGACTGCGTGGCCGGCGGCGGCGACATGGTCGCGCAGCGCCTCCCCCAGAACCTGATCGTCTTCGACTAGTAGGACTCTCAAGATATCACCGGACACTTGTTCGTCCTTGCCTAGGGTCGATCGGGGATGGCCGTCAAGTCCTTGAGCGCCCAAGCGGCGAAATGCGGTGAGGCTGCCCGTCTCGGCCGCCGCATACAGGGCGCAAGAATGGGAGGATTTCAGGAGGCGACGGGATCGCGAAAGGCCCCGCGCCTCTTCTTGTAGCTGATCACCGCCGTCGCGATCCCGACCAGAGCCATCGCGCCGCCAAGAACGGCCAGCACGCCAACATTCCGGCCTGATGGCTCGTAGGTCGCGAGCTTGTACATCTCCGTTGCGAGCACCGCGATCATGGCCGCCGAGACGGTCGAATAGTCCTTGCCGACGACACGTCTGATGTTGAACGCCATGCCTTCCGTGGATTGGCTGAAGTTTGAAAGGCGCAGCGCCCAGCGCGGCACGTCACGGCAATAGACCTGATAGGCTTCGCCGAAGGTGCGAAGAAGAAAAGCCTCCTCGGCATAGACAATGCATTGGTACATGAAGGCAAAGAGCCCGATGCCGATCACGATGAGCAGCGGGTTGCCGTGCAGCAGGAAAACGCCACAGTAGAGCAGCATGTTGCCGACATAGAGCGGGTTCCGGCAAACGCCGAACATGCCCTCGGTTACCAGGTCCTTGGCGTAGACCCTCTTTTTCAGGCCGCCACGCTGGATGTACTTATAGCCGACGACCGTCGCGCGAAGCGCGAGGCCGGCCAGAATGACGAGGATCGCGACCGCATCCTTGGCCAGCGTCAGCAGCGGGTTGTCCAACACCAATGCCGGCGGCGGCATCAGCAGGAACAACACCACGATGATCGCGGGAAAAAGCTGGTTGCGGAAGCGGAAGAGAAAATTGCCGATCGCGATCATGGTCGGTCCGTCCTACTTGATCGCGACTATGCCGCAGAAATTATACCAGCGGAAAAAGACCTCGACGCTGCGGAAACCCACTTCCTTCAGCAGCTGGAAATTTTCCTCCAGGCGGTACGGAATGAGGACGTTTTCAAGCGCCTCGCGCTTCCTGGCGATCTCGATCTCGGAATAGCCGTTGCGGCGCTTGTAGTCGTAGTAGTGCTCGATGAACAAGCGGTTGAACGTCGAGTCCTCGCTGGTCAGCTTCTCGACGAGCAGCAGAGCGCCGCGCTCGTTGAGGCCGTCATAGATCGAGCGCATGACGCGCTCGCGGTAGAGGGGGCGCACGAACTGCAGGGTCAGAAGCATCAGGACGACGCTGGCATTGTGGATTTCGATGCCGTGGTGCAGGTCGCCGCCCCTGAGATCAATCGCCCGGTTGGAATTTGCCTGGACGATCTTTTCCTTCGCCTTCTCGATCATGTCGGGAGCGTTGTCGATGCCGACGAAGCGCACGGCGGGATCAACCATGGCGTCGAGCCCGAGCAGCGTCGTCGCGGTCGAGCAACCGATGTCGAAGAGGTTGGTATCGGCTTCGGCAAAGTCGCTGGCGAGTTCGCAAACCATCCGCTGGATTTCGCCGTAGTAGGGAACCGATCGGCTGACCATGTCGTCGAAGACGGCGGCCACGGTTGCATTGAAGGCGAAGTCGCCGACATTCTGGTCCGGTGCGGCGAAAACCTCGTCCCGGCGGTGGCTGTTGTCGTGCACGTGTAGATGCGGGGCCTTGCCAACCATTCGCACTTTCCTTTCTTTTCCGGAACACGCCAAAGGAGAGGGCAATCGCCTCTGTCCCCGGAGCGATCGATGCACCACACAAGCCACCCTAACCTGACACGAACCTGAAAGGTTTGGCCGCCGTGGGTTCGGCAGATCGGGGTGCCGGGCTGGGATCACGGCGTGATCACGCGATTTTGCCGGCAGGTGCGCGCGCTTTTGTCGATAATCGGCGGCGCGAAACCGGAGCAACGACCATGCGGCCGAGACTAAGGTGTACAGCGTTGATCGCCAGCCTCGTCATGTCGACGGCCGCTATGGCGTGGGCCGCGGAGCTGCCACGCTCCGGCGAGCCGACATTCGACCGGGTGATCGAACTCGTGAACGCGAACTTCTATGACGGCAAGGCGCTCGACCGTTTCAATACCACCGCCCAGGCTGAGATCACGGATCCCGTGGCGGCACTATCCAGGACGAGCGCGTCTTCCCGCGTCGATGCGGCGATCGCGTCCGTCCTTGCAAGTCTCGGGGTTTCCCATACCGGACGTTTCAAAGCCGACACGATCGACTATTTCGAGCTCGCCGACATTTTTCGCTTCGCCATCCGTGACGATATGCGGCGTCTTTTTCCGCCGGATGGCGCCGCGCGCTATCCCGGCATCGGCATGGTGACGACGGTTAAGAATGGGCAGCGGTTCGTCAGCGATGTTTACGACGGATCGGCTGCAAAGAAGGCGGGCCTCCTCGTTGGCGACCAGATCCTTTCGGTCGACGGGCAGGCTTATCATGAGATCGGATCCTTCGAAGGTAAGGTCGGCCGCACGGTCGAACTTCGGCTCCGCCGCCACCGCGATGCGGAGCCATTGTCGCTGCAGGTTCCGGTCGAAAGCTTACGACCACTTCAAATGTTCGAGCGCGCGATCGAAGAAAGTGTCGCGCTCATCGAGACCGGCGGCCGGAAGGTCGGCTATGTGCGGCTCTGGACCCTTTCCACGCGAAACGGGCTCAATCTCGTCGCCGAGGCGCTTTCGAGCGGCCGCTTGAAGGATGCGGAAGGCCTCGTCGTCGACCTGCGCGGCCGCTGGGGCGGCGGGCCGGCAGACGCAGCCGAGTTTCTGGTCGGTGGTACGCCGACGTTCCGGCTGATTCCACGCCGGGGCGAAGCCACGCTTGCCAATTTCCGCTGGCAAAAGCCTGTGGTCGCGCTGATCGACAACGGAACCCGCAGCGGCCTCGAACTCTTTGCCTACACGCTGCGGCAACACGGGATCACGCTCGTCGGCGAGCGGACGGCCGGTGCTCTGCTTGCCGGCCGTGCCTATGTGCTACCGGACGACACCCTCTTGGAAGTGGCGGTTTCGGATGCGGTCATCGGCGACGAGCTAAGGCTTGAGGCGGTGGGCATCGCGCCGGATGTGCAGATGGCCTTTCCGCTTGCCTATGCGGCCGGCAAGGATCCGCAGCGGGAAGCCGCGATCGCTGAGATGGTTCGCGTGCTCCAAGCCACGCCGGCGCCAGAAACCCTGCCGGCGCAAGAACCGGCCGCAACCCGGTGACGCTTGGAGCCTCGCAGAACTATGTGTCAGTCGATGCCGCCGCCTGCGACAATCTCCCGTCCGAGTCTCACAACTTCGCGCACAAACAGGTCCAGGTCCTCCCGTCGCGTCCGGTGATTGTTGACTGCCACGCGCAGGCAATGCTCGCCGTGTACCGTCGTGTCGGAGATGACGGCGGTCCCCTCGTCCTGAAGCCGCAGCATGATTTCCGTGTTCAGCGCCTTCAATCGCTCAGCCGTCATTTCCTCCGGATGGTAACGGAAGCAGACGATGTTGATGTTGGTCGGCGCCACGAGTTCGAGTTGGGGCTCTGCCTCGACGAGGCCGCTCAGATAATGGCCTTGAGCAACATTCTGGTCGACGAGGCGACCAAACTTCTCGATGCCGTGCTCCATCAGCGACATCCAGATTTTCAGGGCACGAAAACCACGCGACGTCTGCAGGCCATAGTCATAGAGCCAGGGCGCCGAAGCGAGACCCCGCACGGTCGACTCCAGATATTCCGGCGTAACGGCGAAGGTGCCGCGGTGTGCGGCCGCATCGCGAACGAGGACGCAGCCTGCCTCGAAGGGCGCATGCAGCCATTTATGCGGGTCCAGCGCGATGGAATCTGCCCTTTCGATGCCTGCGACACGCCAGGCATTCTCGGGCGCGATCCGGAGCAGAGCGCCGATGCAGCCGTCGACGTGGAGCCAGAGGCCAAACTCTGCAGCCAGATCGGCGAGAGCCTGGATGTCATCGATGGCGCCGGTATTCACCGTTCCGGCATTGGCGATGATGCAGATGGGCAGCCGACCGGACGCGCGATCCTGCTCGATCGCACGGCGCAAGGCCGCGATATCGATGCGCAACTCGGCATCCGTCGCAACGCGCCGGAGGGCCCGGTCGCCGAGGCCGAACAGTTCCACCGCCTTGCGATGGCAACTGTGGCTCTGGTCCGAACCGTAGAAGCAGAGCGGCCGATCGCCGATGCCATGCGCACGCACATCGATCCCGGCTTTGACGTTGCGGGCAACCGTCAGGCCGACAATGTTGGCGACCGAGCCGCCGCTGACGAGCGTGCCGCTGGCCGTCGTCGGAAACCCCAGCATTTCCTTGCACCAATTGACGACCTGTTGGTCCATGAGTGCGGCGGCATGGTTGCCGCCGCCGACGTTCGACCCCTGAACGGCCGCAAGAAATTCGCCAAGCGCCCCGGTGAAGTTTCCCGACCCCATGTACCAGGCCCAGAAGCGGGGGTGGATGTTGCCCATGGGATAGCCGAGCACGTTTTCCGCGATCGACGCGTAGATCTCTTCGAGCGGCTTTGGTGTCCTGGGAAGCGGGGCAGAAAAGCTCTCCCGCACCATATCGGGCATGTTGCGCCATGCCGGCCGTTCCCGGACCTGGCTGAGATAGTCGATCGCATCGTCGATGATGCGATGCGACAGAGCCCGCAATTCAGCCCAGTCTTTCGGGTCGAGCGTTTCCTCCACCCTGCTGGACGCTGCCGATCGCTTGTCCATGGAAACCTCCCCTCCCCGTCGTTCCCTTCTGCTATGGTCGCGTGCCGGCGATGATCGTTGCCGTCGCGCGCAGTTCCACGTTGCCCGCCCGGATCGCTTGGCCTGCCAGATCGAGAACCTCGCTGCGGATGCGGTTGCGCGTCTGATCATCCACCTGTGCCAGTCCGGCGACGACGGGTGCGGCGATCTCGGTCATGAAGGCCCAGTAGTCCTCCGGGGTCTCGTGGACCATCGTGGTGGTGACCTCCTCCTCGTGGATGTCGTGCAATCCCGCATCCTCGAAAACGGCCTTCATCAGGCCTGCAGACGCGCAGCGAAACAGGCCGGGCGCGCCGGCCGGAGGCTTCGGCATGTCGACGTGCCGGGCGATCGTCGCCATGATCGTCGTTGCCCAGGCGTTCTTTTCCGGTGCACCCCACACCGCAGCGCAAACACGCGACTGGGGCTTTGCGACCCTCGTCAACTGTTGGGCTGCCGCTGCAACGTCGGGAAAAAACATGAAACCGAACCGGCAGAGGACGGCGTCGAATGTTGCTTCCGGAAACGGCAAGGCGCCAGCGTCGCAGGCTCTCGTTTCGAAATTCGTAAGACCGCGATGCCTGGCGTTCTCCGTCGCCACCTGCAACATGCGCTCTGAAAGGTCGGTGACAGTCACTCGGCCCTTCGGTATCGACGCCGCCACCGTCAGGCCTGGTTCTCCAGTTCCCGCAGCGACGTCAAGCACCCGGTCGCCGTCCTTGATGGCCGCCTGCCGGATCATTGCCTCGCCGAAGGGGGCGAGCCATCCGAGCACCAGTGCGTCCCACTTCTTCCAGCCGGCGGAGAAGCGGTCCCAGGTCTCTCTTTGCTGATCGCGGATTTGATCGAGATGCGCCGACATGCAGGCTCCTCCCTCGGTTCCGTGTTCCGACCTCGCTCACGAAACTATGAACCCTCTGCGGAGGGTTGCAATTCAACTTTCCCGCCGCAATTCGGGTAGTGTGCCGCATTGTCACGGTTTTTACGATCCGCGCTGTGACCGCGGTTACATGTGGGCGCAGACAATCCGCGCTAGGGAGAGAGGGTAAGGCAGGCTATATTCTACTCGAGGAGACCGGGAAGGAGAGATTCGCACCGATGTCGAACCGGACGAACGGCAAAAATAGCGGCCGGATAGAACCCAGCGACGAACAATCCCTCGGTGATCAATTGCGGATGATGCATCGGGCCTTCATGGCCTCGCCACTGCGCAACAAGATCATCTGGCTGAGCATAAGCATCATCGTTGTCATCGTTGTGACAGCCTTTGGTCAGATTATCCTCAACCGATGGTACAAGCCGTTCTACGACACGCTCGAGCGACGCGACCTTCCGGCCTTTCTCCATCAGCTCGTCGTCTTCGCCCAGATCGCCGGCGTGCTCCTCGTTCTCAATGTTTTGCAAACCTGGCTCGGCCAGGTCATCAAGCTGCGCTTGCGCGAAGGCCTGACCCAGGACCTGATCACCGAATGGATGCGCCCGACGCGCGCGTTCCGGCTGGCGAATGCCGGCGCCATCGGCATCAACCCGGACCAGCGCATCCATGAGGACGCGCGCCACCTGACCGATCTCTCGGCCGGACTTTCGATCGGCCTCTTCCAATCCGGCATTCTGCTGGTGAGCTTTATCGGCGTGCTGTGGTCACTGTCCGACGGTTTCGTCTTCCATGTCGCGAGCTATTCCTTCGACATTCCCGGCTACATGGTCTGGGCCGCGATCCTCTATGCGGGCACCGCCTCCTGGCTGAGCTGGCTCGTCGGCCGGCCTCTGGTGGCGCTCAATGGCGAACACTATGCCCGGGAGGCGGCGCTGCGTTTCTCGCTGATGCGCGTCAACGAACACATCGAGGCCGTTTCGCTTTCATCAGGCGAGGCCAATGAGAAAAAGCGGCTGCAGCGCGACCTCGCCTCGGTGCTCGAGATCAGCTACGGCCTGCTGCGTGCGGTTACGCGGCTCACCTGGGTGACCGGCGGCTATGGCTGGATCACCGTCGTCGCACCGATCGTCATTGCTGCACCGGTCTATTTCGCCGGCGACCTGAGCTTCGGTGGGTTGATGATGGCCGTCGGCGCTTTCAATCAGGTGCATGCGTCGCTGCGGTGGTTCGTCGACAATATCGGCGCGATCGCCGACTGGCGCGCTACATTGCTGCGCGTCGCCGCCTTCCGCTCGGCGCTCTTGATGACCGACGAACGGCATGAGGGCGACAAGCGCATCGACTTCAGGACCTCCGATACGCCGCAGATGAGCTTCGACAACATCGAAATCGTCTCGCCGACCGGCTGCATCCAGCTTCGCGAGCCGAGCGTCACCATTGATCCGGGCGAACGCGTGCTCGTCACCGGCGCGCCGGAGGTCGAAAAGGCGCCGTTCTTCCGCGCGATCGCCGGGCTCTGGCCCTGGGGGCACGGCCGCATCGCACTGCCGGTGGACGACGGCCTCGCCTTCGTGCCGAAGTCTCCCTATTTCCCGCCGGGCACGCTTGGAGAAGTCCTCGCCTATCCGAGCCCGCCCGATACCTACAGTAAGGGCGAACTCGCCGCCGTTCTCTCCAAGGTCGGCCTTGGCCGCCTGAGCGGCCGGCTCGACCAGGATGCGCGAAAGCAGATGAACCTCAGCGAGGCCGAGCAGCGCCTCCTCGCCATCGCTAGGCTCAGCCTGCACAAGCCGCGCTGGCTGATCATTGACGAAGCGCTCGACACCCTTGAGGACGACGCTTACCAGCGCGTGCTGAAGTTCATGGACGACGAGCTTCAAGGTGTTGCGATCGTCAACATCGGACGCACCGAACGCGGCAGCGACTTCTTTACCCGCGTGCTCCACCTCGACAAGAACCCGACCGGCAACACGCTCAGGCGTCTCCAGCCGCGCAGCCTGCAGCCGGCCGATCCGCAACTGGTGGACTGATAGTCCGGTCCACGGTTGGCAAACGGCGAAGCGTTGAGAGCCAGGATCTGGAAACGGCTTTATCTGGCGGAAAAAAAAGAAAAACCGCGCAATCCCTGGAATGCGCGGTTTTTCTTGGCCTAAGGTGAACTACTCAGCGTGATTTCAGCTTCATGTGGCGGTTCACGTCCTTGTATAGCAGGTAGCGGAACTTGCCCGGACCGCCAGCATAGCAGGCCTGCGGGCAGAAAGCGCGCAGCCACATGTAATCGCCGGCCTCGACCTCGACCCAGTCCTGATTGAGCCGGTAGACGGCCTTGCCTTCGAGCACATAAAGGCCGTGTTCCATCACGTGCGTCTCGGCAAAGGGAATGATCGCGCCGGGCTCGAAGGTGACGATCGTCATGTGCATGTCGTGGCGCAGGTCCGTCGGGTCGACGAAGCGGGTCGTTGCCCACTTGCCTTCCGTGCCCGGCATCGGCGACGGGGTGATTTCTGCCTCGTTGGTGAAGAAGGCCTCCGGCGCGGGCAGGCCATCGACGTACTCGTAAGCCTTGCGCACCCAGTGGAAGCGAACGATCGCTTCACTTCCGTTGCGAACGGTCCAGTTGCTCGCCGGCGGAATGAAGGCGAAGCCGCCCGGCTGCATCTTATGCGCCTTACCGTCGAGCGTGATGGTCAATTCGCCCTCGACGACGAAGATCGCGCCCTCGGCGCCTTCGTCGAGTTCCGGCCGGTCGCTGCCGCCGCCCGGAGCGATTTCCATGATATATTGTGAAAATGTTTCAGCAAAACCGGAGAGCGGCCGGGACAGTATCCACAGCCGGGTCTTGTCCCAGAACGGCAAATAGCTGGTGACGATGTCCATCATCGTCCCCTTCGGAATCACCGCATAGGCTTCGGTGAAGACCGCGCGATCCGAAAGGAGTTGGGTTTGGGGCGGGTTGCCGCCATGCGGCGCATAGTAACTACGGTTGGTCATATCTTCCTTCAGTCTGCTTGCAGGCACCGCCTCCTCTAAAGTGCGGTGCAATGGGTCGCGCGCGCCGCATCAAAGCAATGCGGTGCGAAGATCGCGGGGCTGGTCTTTCTCCTCATCCAGGTCCAGCTCCGCTTCGACGTGGTTCAGGTGCTCGGCCATTTCCTTGATCGCGCTCGCGACGTCGCGTGACGCGATGTACTCGACCACGGCCAGATGTTCGTCCGGTCCGCAATTGTGCAGGTGGTTCGACCGGTACATTGCGGTGATCAGGGATGTCCGGGACACGAGGTCGCGCAGGATACCGAAGAGGAAGGCAGACCCCGAAAGCTCCGCGAGCAACAGGTGGAAACCACCGGAAAGCCGAACGATATCAGAGAGATTGCCGGATCGGCCGGCAATGCGCTCCTCTTCGATATGGGCGCGCAACCGGACGATATCCTTGGGATTGGCGCGCTCGCAAAGCCGCTCGACGACCCGCTGTTCGATCGCCCTGCGGGCAACGAAGACATCGCGTGCCTCGTCTACCGAAGGCTCGGAGACGAAGGCGCCCCGGTTCGGCATGATCGTCACCAGGCCATCGCGCTCGAGCGCGGTCAGTGCCTGGCGGATGCGAGCCCTGCTGACGGAGAATATTTCGGCAAGTTGTTCTTCTTTCAATCGCGTTCCCGGCCGTAGCCGACGCTCTGCAATCGCAAGCCAGATCTTCTCGCAAATGATCGCCGTCGGAGCACCGGCGACTTCGTCCGCGTTATACATGAAATCTCCCTTAGCCGTTCGCTTACTCTCGCCGTGCGGCGCTCAAAGTCAATTCCATCCGCTGCAGTTAGATATTGACTACAAAATTGTAGACAATATTGTGTACCGCAACTTGATGTGCAATGGCAACCGCTTAAACACGACCGTGCGACCGGCAAATAGACCGGGCCGCGGCGCCAATTGAGAGCTCCGATGGACTTCGATTTCACAGAACTGCCGGCCCAGGACCGTTACCGCCTGCTGACGAACTTCATCGGTCCGCGACCGATCGCGCTGGTCTCGACGCTCTCGCCGAGCGGACAGGACAATGCCGCGCCGATGAGCTTTTTCAATGTCTTCTCGCACGACCCGCCGATCGTCATTCTCGGTATCCAGACCCGCCCGAACGGGGAAGAGAAGGACACGGTCGCCAATATCCGGCGCACCAACGAGTTCGTCGTCAACATGGTGGACATGGCGATCGCCGACCAGATGCTGGTCTGCGGCCTGTCCTTCGAGCCGGATGTCGACGAAGTGGCAATCGCCGGACTGACGGCGGCTGACGGCCTCAAGGTCAGCGCCCGACGTATCGTCGAGTCACCCTGCTCGATGGAATGCCGCGTTGAGCGGCTGATCGAATATGACCGCCGCGTCATCGTTCTCGGCGAGGTCGTGCATATGCACGTGCGTAAGGACTGCCTCGACGAGGAAGGCCGCTACGTCGACCCGTCCCAATACCAGCCGATCGCACGGCTGCACGCCAACAACTACATCACATCGGATCGTCAGTTCGTCATGCCGACGCCCGACATTACCGCCTATGCCCCCCCTGCAAACGCCATGCGGAAGACGAGCTGATCCATGCGTATCCTGCTGATCAATCCGAACTCCACCCGCTCGATGACCGAACAGGCGCATCGCAGCGCCGAGCGCGTCGCTGCAGCCGACACCCAGCTCGAATCGATCAACCCGACATCGAGCCCAGCCAGCATCGAAGGCCATGCCGACGAAGCGATGGCTGTGCCAGCGATGCTTGCGGAAATCCGCAAAGGCGAAGCGCGCGGCATCGATGCCTATGTAATCGCCTGCTTCGACGATCCCGGACTTGGCGCTGCACGCGAGATCGCTCGCGGTCCTGTCATCGGCATCTGTCAGGCGGCCGTGCAGGTGGCGATGAACATTGCGACCCGCTTTACGATCATCACCACCCTGCCCCGCTCCGTGCCGATCATCGAGGACCTCGCCGAGGCCTACGGTGCCGGCCATCGCTGCCGAAAGGTGCGATCGGTCGACATGCCCGTGCTGGCGCTGGAGGAGGATCTGGCCCACACCGAGGAGATGCTGGTTCAGGAGATCCTGAAAGCACGTCAGGAGGATGGCGCCGAAGCGATCATCCTCGGCTGTGCCGGTATGTCTGAGCTCTGCGACCGCCTGAAGGCGCGTACCGGCATGCCTGTGATCGACGGCGTGACGGCAGCCGTGAAGCTTGCCGAGGCGCTCGTCGGGGGCGGTTATGCCACCTCGAAGGTCGGTGCGTACGACTATCCGCGCGCCAAGGAAGCGCCGGCCTGCCGGCTGGTCGACGCCAGCTGAGCGCATCCGAATATGTCATCGGGCGCACATGGCGCCCGGGACATTTTGTTTTCGGCGCCGTGCTGTCAGCGCGTCAGGGCGTCAAGCTGCTCCTCGAGCGTCGCCACCTTCCGCTCAAGCGCTTCCAGTCGTTCTTCGAGAGCCGATAGGGCCGAACCGCTCGGCGCCGACGACACGGCCGCCCTTTCGGCAGGCTGCTCGACTTCACCACACAAGAGATGCGCGAAGCGGTCTTCGCGCTGGCCGGCACCCCGATTCAGTTGAACGATGAGCGGCGGCCGGCGGCCCATCATCAGATCCAGATTGTCCTTCAGCTCCTCGATCGACGAGAACCGCGCCATGCGCTCGCTGCGCGCCCAAAGCTCGTAGGCCGTCTGCGGGCCGCGCAGAAGAAGCAGGCCGAGCACGACGATCTGCGGCGACGTCAGCGAGAAGCGGTTGGCTGCGAGGTGCTCGTAGCGCTCGACCCGCGAGGCAAATGCTTGCCGGACCAACCCCTTCTGCCCCAGAGACGAGAGAGCGCGGTGGATCTCGACCTGCTCGAGCGCCATGACGGGATCGCGCGCCGTTTTCTGGTTGGCAGCCGAATACGCCGAATTGAGCGTCAGCGGATAGACGTCGGGCGTCGTTTCCTTCTTCTCGATCAGGCATCCGAGAACGCGGGCTTCAACGGCATTGAGGACGGGGAAATCGGTGTCGGAGGTCGTGTTCATAAGCCAACTCTTCAAATCAACGCATTTCGATCCCGGCCGGATGTCCCGAGCGGGAAGCGGTCCGACCATTGGCCCCTACCCTAACGTGAGTGTTGGAGCCCGGGAATGGTCATCGGTCTATTTCGTTGAATTCCGGTTAGCAGCCTAGCACTTGCCCCACGACAGCGATGCGAAAGGGGCATGCGAACTGCTTGGCGCAAATACTGAAAATCGCCGGCGGCAAAAAAAGAGGCTCCGCGACTGGTACGACACGGAGCCCTAGTCTTCAGGGAAAGAGGTGGGCGTTACGCTGCGTTGATCGCCTTCACAGTTTCTTCGATTCGGTGGCAGGCGGCACGCGAGCCGTCAGCGAAGCTGCGCATCTCCGGCCGCTCGCTCTTGCAGCGCTGGTCTGCAAACGGGCAACGCGGATGGAAGGTACAGCCGGACGGCGGGTTCAGCGGGCTCGGCACTTCGCTCGCCGCAATGCTGCGCCCGCGCTTTGGATGGGTAATATCCGGGATCGTCTCCAGCAGCAGCTGGGTATAGGGATGCCTCGGATTGGCAAAGAGCGTCTCGGTGTCGGCCTCCTCGACGATGCGTCCGAGATACATCACGGCGATCCGGTCCGACATGTGGCGAACCACGCTCATGTCGTGGCTGATGAACAGATAGGTCAGCCCCATCTCGTCCTGCAGCTTGCGCATGAGGTTGAGGATCTGCGCCTGGACCGACACGTCGAGCGCCGAGGTCGGCTCGTCGCAGACGAGGAACTCCGGCTCGCCGGCAAGCGCGCGGGCAATCGAGATACGCTGGCGCTGGCCTCCCGAAAACTCGTGCGGGAACTTGGCACCGTCCGAGGGCGCAAGGCCGACGATCGTCAGCAGTTCGCCGACCCGGTCCATGATCTCGGCTTCGGAGTTGCGCAGCTTCAACTCGCGCAGCGGTTCGGCGATGATGTTGCGCACCCGCCAGCGCGGATTGAGGCTTGCATAGGGATCCTGGAAGATCATTTGGGCCGAGAGCGGCTCGCCGTTCTTGCTCGGTGCAAACCGCACCTCGCCTTCGCTGGCGCGATAAAGACCTGTGACCAGCCGCGCCACCGTCGACTTGCCGCAGCCAGATTCGCCGACGAGGCTCAGACAGCCGCCCATGGGCACGCTGAAGCTGATGTCGTCCACGGCGCGCACGAACTGCCGCGGTTTGCGCTCGATGACGCGGTTCAGCCAGGGTGCCGAAACGTCGAAATTGCAGGTCAGGTCGTTGACCGTCAGGGCATCACTCATAGCACTCCTCCTGCATTGAGCCAGCATGCGGCGACGCCGGTCCCGACTGGCGCCGGTTCGGGCCGATCCTTGCGGCAACGCGGCCCGGCATCCGGGCAGCGCGGGTTGAAGGCGCAGCCGGCGGGGATCGCGTTCAGCCGCGGCATGGAACCGTCGATCTGGTTCAGCCGCTCGACGCGGCGGCCAAGCGCCGGGATCGAGCCCATCAGGCCCCGCGTATAGGGATGACGGGCGTTTTTCAGCACCTCGGCGACCGGGCCGATTTCGACGAGCCGCCCGGCATACATGACCGCGACGCGATCGGCCGTCTCGGCAATCACGCCCATGTCGTGGGTGACGAGCATGACCGCCGTTCCGTGATCATCGCAAAGACGGCGAAGCAGCGAGGTGATCTGCGCTTGGATCGAGACGTCGAGCGCCGTCGTCGGTTCGTCGGCGATGATCAGCTTCGGTTCCGCGGCAAGTGCCAGGGCAATGACGACGCGCTGGCGCATGCCACCCGAGAACTGATGCGGATAGTGGTCATAGCGTGCCTCGGGCGCCGGAATGCCAACTTCCTTCAGGAGCTGGATGGCCCGCGCCTTGGCATCGGCCTTGGAAAGCTTCAGGTGAAGGCGGATGGTCTCAACAAGCTGCGCCCCGACGGTGAAGAGCGGGTTCAGCGAGGTCAACGGATCCTGGAAGATCGCACCGATCTGACGGCCGCGCACCTGCTGCATCTGCTTGTCGTCGAGCTGGTCGATGCGGCGGCCGCCGACCCAGACCTCGCCGCCGGAAATGCGGCCAGGCGGCTCCAGAAGACCCTGGACGGCAAGACCGGTCATCGACTTCCCGGCGCCGGATTCACCAACGACGCCAAGAATTTCGCCGGGGCGAATGCTGAGCGAAACGTCGGATAGCGCCTGCACCGTTCCATGGCGGCCAGGGAATTCGACGCAGAGACCGCGCACGTCGAGCACGGCCGATGAGGTATGTTCAGTCATCGCTGCACCTCCAATGGGTAGCTCGGCGGGAAGATCTCGCTGACAGGCGGGTGACCGAAGCTCCGCTCCGGATACTTGGCAATCAGGCCATCGAACTGGACCTGTGCCTGCGCGCGTGCCGCGTTCATGTCGAAGCCTGCCACCTCGCCATCTCGCATCGACAGACGGCCATCGACGAAGACCGCCTTGGTGACGCGTCCGGAACCACCGACGACGAGCGTCGTGATCGGATCGATCGCCGGCGCCATGTGATGGTCCATGAGATCGAACACGGCAATATCGGCACGGGCGCCCGCTTCCAGGCGACCGAGATCCGAGCGACCGAGGGCCTTGGCGCCGCCAAGTGTCGCAGCGTCAAAGAGATCGGCGCAACTGACGGCTGACGGGTCGCCTTCGACGACGCGGGCAGCGATCAGGCCGACGAGTAGGTTCATCAGCATGTCCGGCGGCGTCGTATCGGTGCCCATGGCAATATTGACGCCGCGGGCCTTGACCGAGCGGAACGAGTTGAGCGTGCTGCCGCCGCGGGCCGAAACCAGCGGGCAGTGCACGATACTCACGCCGTTTTCGGCATAGAGACGCAGATCGTTGTCGGTCGCCTGGGTCGCATGCGGCGCAATCAGCCGGTCGCTCAAGAAACCGAAGCTCGCCAGCCATTCCGGCGCCGTCTTGCCATGCAGGCGGCGGACGGTGTCGACCTCCATCGTGCCCTGCGCAGCATGAAGCCGGATCGGGCAATTGAGGTCGCGCGCCGCATCGGCGGTGCGCACCAGCAGTTTCTCGGTGCAGGTTTCCACCCGGTCGGGAGCCAGCAGGCCCTTCACCAGGCCACCATGGCGACCTTCATGGTCACGGATGAAGCCAATCGCGTCGTCAAGGCCCTTCAGACCCCTTGCCTCGTCGAAGATCGCTTCGAGCTGACCCGGCGCCGTCACCATCATGCCGCCGGCGCGATAGGCCGGGCTCAGATAAACGCGAAGACCCAGGTCACCTGCGGCGTCGGATGCGGCGGCGAATTCAGCAACGGTCTCGCCCCATTCGCGATAGAAAAGCGAGGCGATCGGCGCTGCGGTGGTGATGCCATTCAAGAGAAGCTGCGCGAAGGCGAAGCGCTTCTGGAACGCCAGCTCCTCCTGCGTGTACATCTCATAGGGGCCGCGCTCGATGTAGCTCAGCGGCCAGACGCGACCCTTGGCCCAACCGGGCTGATGATCGATCGCAAGGATCGTCGTGTCGAGATCAGACAGCGCATCGAGGTCGATGAGCCCGGGGTTGATCATGGCTGCGCCTAGATCGATGCGGCGTGCCACCTCTCCTTCGAAACGTGGGCCGACATAGAGCAGCGTGCCGCCCTCGATGACGACTTCGCCGTTCGGGATCAGCCGGTGCGAACCGTCGCGGTGCCCGAGCACCCATTGCGCTGTCAGAAGCGTGCGTCCTTCGGCGCGCTCACCGAGCGTCAAATCCTTGATGTTGGTCATGGGATCGCCACCTCCGCAACGCCGTTGCGGGCGACGACGCGGCCACGCTTGACGACCAGCGGCCGCGGCGCGACGTCGACGACGGCATGCGCCAGGGTCTCGCCGGTGAGCAGGGTGAAATCGGCATCGCAGCCAACATCGAGGCCATATCCCTTGATATCCATGACGTCGGCGCCGCCCTTGGAGCAGACGTAAAGCGCATGTTCGAGATCGACGTCGCGGCGCAGGCCGTTCTTCATGCCGAGGATGCGGGCGCGATCCATCATGTCGGGTTGGCCCCACGGACCCCAGGTGTCGCGGATACCGTCGCAGCCGGCAGCAACCTTCACTCCGGCATCCTTCAGACGCAGGATCGAAGGCACGGTCGAAGACGGAGAGCCTGTCGTGACGATACGGATATCGAGTTCGGCGATCTGTTCGATGAGACCGCCGACGCGCAGATAATCCGGTGCGCCGAGCGCAAAGGCGTGGCTGATTGCGACTTTGCCCTGCATGCCGAGCGCGCGGATGCGCTCGAACATCATCTCCATGCTGAAGGCGCCGAGTTCGCCCTGCTCATGCAGGTGAATGTCGATCGGCTTTCCATGTTTTTCGGCAAGGCCGAAGATCGCGTCGAGATGGCCCTTCGGGTCGCGGTCGATGCCACAGGGGTCAATGCCGCCAAGGACTTCCGCGCCATTGCTCAGAGCCTTGTCGAGCAACTCGACAGTGCCGGGCCGCGTGACGAGGCCCGACTGCGGGAATGCGACGACCTCGATATCGATGACATCTTTCAGCACCTGGCGGGTCTCGATGATGCCTTCCATCAGCCGAAGGCCATGGGTGGTGTCGATGTCGACATGGCTGCGGATGTGGCTTGCGCCATTGGCAGCGAGCATGATCGCCTGGCGCATGGACTGACGGTGCGGGTCGATGTCGATTTCCAGCCGCTTTTCGCGTTCGAAATCGATGCGTTCGCGCAGCGTTGCGGTCTTGGCGTTGACGTGCCAGGGCATGCCCCAGACCGACTTGTCGAGATGGGTATGCGCCTCGATCAGACCGGAGATCACGATATGACCGTTGCCGTCTTCCACGGCCACGCCATCGGCGGCGAGGCCCTTGCCGAAGGCGGCGATCTTGCCGTCGCGCACCAGGATGTCAGTCGCTTCGCCGGCGTTGGGCCTGACGTTACGGATCAGGAGATTGGACATCATTCACCTCAATTTCGGATTGAGCGCATCGCGCAGCCAGTCACCGAGAAGGTTGACCGAAACCACGAGAAGGCAAAGCTGGACGACGGGGAAGAGCACCACCCACCATACGCCCGAAAACAGGAACTGGTTGCCGAGACGGATCAGCGTTCCAAGGCTCGGCTGGCTCGGCGGCATGCCGATACCCAGGAACGAAAGCGTCGCTTCCGTCAGGATCGCCATGCCGAAGTTGAGGGTCGCAGCGACCATGATCGGCGTCAGCGTGTTCGGCAGGATGTGCTTCAGCATGATGCGCCGCGCTGGAGTTTTCAGAAGACGCGCCGCCTGAACATATTCCTTGCCGCGCTCGACGATCGTCTGGGCGCGCACGGTACGGGCATATTGCACCCAGGCGCTGAGCGTGATCGCCAGCACCAGAACGGCGGCAGAGCCGACGTCCCGCAGTTCCGGCGGCAGCATCTGGCGCGCGACGGCACTGACGAGAATGGCGATCAGGATCGTCGGGATCGACAGAAGCACGTCGCCGATGCGCATCAGGAAGTTGTCGATGAAGCGGCCGAAATAGCCGGCAACGAGGCCGAGGCTAAGGCCGACGGCGAGCGAAAGCACGACCGAGGCGACGCCGATCAGGATCGAGATGCGCGAGCCATAGAGAATGGCCGAGAGCATGTCGCGCCCTTGTGTGTCGGTGCCGAGCACGTAAGGCCATTGGCCGTCGGCCTCCCAGATCGGCGGCAGCTCGGAGTTCCAGAGCTCGAGCTGGGCCGGATCGAAGGGGTTCTGCGGCGCAATCAAAGGTGCTGCAAAGGCGGTCACGATCAGGAACGTAAGGATGATCGCGCCGATGATTGCCGAAGGCTTGTGGGTGAAGGACCACCAGAGATCGCTCTGGCGCCAGCGGGCAAGCCGCGAAGGCTTGCGCGCAGGTGTGGTTTGCTGGACGTGATCTGTCATGGCAACGACCTCAGCGGGTTGCATCGCGCAACCGCGGATCGATGACCGCATAGGCGATATCGACGAGCGTATTGAGCGTGACGAAGATGAAGGAGACGATGCAGAGATAGCCCGCCATGACCGGCATATCGAGGAAGGTGACCGCCTGGATGAAGAGCATGCCCATGCCCGGCCACTGGAACACGGTTTCGGTGATCAGCGCGAAGGCGATCAGCGAGCCGAAGTTCATCGCCGTCATGGTGACAACCGGCATCAGACAGTTCCTGAGCGCATGTCGGAAATAGATCCGCCACCGCGGCACGCCACGGGCGCGTGCGAACTTGATGAAGTCCGAGCGCAGCACTTCCATCATTTCTGCGCGCACCAGACGCATGACCAGAGTGATCTGGTAGAGTGCGAGTGCGAGCGACGGCAGAAGCAGCGATGCGCGGCCCGACGACGTCAACAGGCCGGTGCTCCACCAGCCGAGCTGCACCACATCGCCGCGCCCGAAAGCAGGTACGAGGCCGAGCGTTACGGCGAAGACGAGGATCAGAAGGATACCGACGACGAAGCTCGGCAAGGAGACGCCGATGATACTGACGAACTGCAACCCCTCGGAATACCATCGCCCTCGGTGGATAGCGGTCAGGACACCAAGTGGAAGACCGATCAGGAGCGACAGGACGGTTGCGACCAGCGCCAGTTCCATCGTTGCCGGGAAGCGCTCGGCAATGAGCTTCATCACGTCCTGGCCGTTGCGGTAGCTGATGCCGAAATCGCCCTGGGCGGCATTGCCGACGAAGCGGCCGAACTGGGTGAGGAACGAATCGTTGAGCCCGAGCTTTTCGCGCAGCTCGATACGGTCGGCCTGCGACATCTGCTCGTTGGCCATCAACTCGACCGGATCGCCGGCGAAGCGGAAGATCAGGAAGGCGAGCAGCGCGACGGCGAGCATGACCAGCACGGCATTGGCCAGCCGCTTGATGAGAAAGACAATCATTGGGTTTCTCGCTGAATGAGGAGCCCCGGCAAAGCACGCTCTGCCGGGGCAAGAAAACTCAATCGCCGATACGGGTCAGCCAGTGACGCGGCTTGTTGTCGGCCCGAATGGTCACATCCGTGACGTTCTTCGACATTGCCCAGGCCATCGGCTGCTGATGCAACGGGATCATGATGACCTCATCCTTGGCGAACTTCAGCGCCTCGGTTTCGATCGCCAGACGCTTGTCGTGATCCATCTCGAGCGCGGCCTTCTTCACCATCGCGTCGAGTTCCGGATAGGACCAGCCGCCATAGTTGGCGACGCCGGCCGCGCCTTCACGGGTCGAGAGAACCTGAACCAGGATCGAATAGGCATCGAGCGTCGGCTCGTTGGCCCAGCCGATCATGTAGGCGTCGGACTTGCCGCCGGCGCGCTTCGGCGCCTGCACGGCGCGCGGACCGATGTCGAGGGTTGGCTTCAGGCCGACGCGCGACAGCATAGAGACCAGTGCGCTGCAGACGTCTTCCTCGTTGACGCTTTCGTCGTTCATGCAGACGAGCGTGAACTCCTTGCCGACGGCGCCTGCCTCTTCGAGCAGCTTCTTGGAGAGTTCCGGATCATAGGCGGTCGGCACATCGAGTTCGGCGCTGTAGCCCGGGATTTCCGGAGCAACCATGGTGCCGGCGACATGCGACTTGCCGCGCATCACGCGCTTGAAGATCAGTTGGCGGTCGATGGCATGGTCAATCGCCTGGCGCACCTTGATGTTGTTGAAGAAGTTTTCACGACCGTCGGCGAAGGTCTCGTGGCGGTTGAAGACCATGTGCACGGTGCGCAGGTCCGTGCGCTCGATGACCTTGATGTCCGGCGAGCTCTTTAGGCGCTCAAGATCCTGCACCGGCGCACCATCGGTCAGATCGATTTCGCCCGAAAGCAGCGCTGCAACGCGGGTTGCGGCCGAGGTAATCGGCATGAATTCGATGCGGTCGAGATTGTGCTTCGGCGTATCCCACCAGCCGTCGTTCTTGATGAGAACGGTCTTGCTGTCGGGCACGCGCGATTCGACCTTGAACGGGCCGGTGCCGTTGGTGTTGTAGGTGGCGTAGCCTTCGACCTTGGCGCCGACATCGGTCGGCAGCTCGGACTTGTTGTCGACCAGCCAGTCCTTGTCGAACATGAAGATGTTGGTCATGTCGTTGAGGAACAGCGGGTTCGGCGAATTGACTTCGATGTCGACCGTGTAATCGTCGACCTTGGTGGTCGAGACATAGGCCGGAATGTTGCCGCGAAGCGGCGAGGTCGGATGGCTGACGCGGGCCATGGAGGCGACGACGTCGTCAGCGTTGAACTCGGCGCCGTTTTGGAACTTTACGCCCTTGCGCAGATGGAAGCGCCAGACCTTGTCCTTGACCATCTCCCAGCTCGTGGCGAGGGCCGGCTCGACCTTGAACTCCGGCGTATAGCGGGTCAGGCCTTCGTACACGTGGTTGAGGAAGGCCAGGTTCGAGGTGCTGCCATAGGAATAGGGGTCGAGCGAGAAGATATCCCGCGGGCTACCCCAACGCAGCGTTTCGGCGGAGGCCGAGGATGCGAGAAAGGCAAATGCCAACCCCGCGAGGAGATGCTTTCTCAGTTTCATGTCGTTCCCTCTGTTTTCTCATCAGTCGCCATATGCAGGCGCCCTCACCCACTCGTGAGCAAGTTGCCCTAGATTTGAAGCTGTCGGCGACAATGTCAACTATTTTGTCGACAATTTTGTATGCATGATTGTTTAAAGTCGCATACGGCGGTGAAAACGGCGGCCCACCTGCGGACCAGGGCATGGGAAAAATAAGGGGGAAGCGGCAACCATGGAGCGAATCGAAACCGGAGAAGCGCCCTTGCAAACCGGCGGCGGGCATTCTGGCATGCCTGCGTGCAAACAGGATTCGTTAGGAAACACCCGTATTTAGGAGTGTTTCCGCATGTGAACGTGGCGGAGACCGAGCCACCAACGACCTGCGAGCCTTCCCGTGGGATGGTGCGCGCGCCGGTGGCGGCGGTTGCGATCGCAGCCCCCGCTGACATCGGCTGCAGATTTTGACACGTCCGCATGACCAGCTCGCCCGCGTGGCATGCGCAAATCTCCGGAATTGACCGAAGGTGGCACATGGCGAGCCACGGGCGTCTCCACCGGTGCGGCAATGCGCTCAGCCAGCATACCTGCTTCCCACGCTCCAAAAAACCGTGGGCAAGCTGAAGTCCATGGCTAGGCTCGGCGCTGCAGCTCTCCTAGATTGGCCGCTCGAAAATGTGAGGAGAAATGCGCGTGAAAGTCTATCTCGCTGGCCCGGAAGTGTTTCTGCCCAATGCGGCGGAGATTCAGAAATTGAAGGCAGAGTTGGCGCGTGCAGCCGGGTTCACACCGCTCGTGCCCGGCGATCTCGAGATTCCGCCGGCTCCGACCAAGCATCAGCGCGGCCTTGCGATCTACGCCGTCGACGAAGGCATGATGCTTGCCGCCGACATGATCATCGCCAACCTGACACCGTTTCGCGGCATCAGCGCCGATGTCGGCACGGTCTTCGAACTCGGCTTCATGTGCGGTCACAGCAAGCACGTCTATGCCTATACGAACACCTCCCGCAGCTACTACGAGCGCATCTTGCACGACCACTACGGCGGCAAGGCCGGCTTGCGCCTCGACGGCCGCATGGCCGGTCCGGACGGGCTCAGCATCGAAGACTTCGATATGGCCGACAACCTGATGCTCGATGGCGGCGTTCTGCGAAGGGAAGGCAGGCTCGTCCAGCGCGAAGTGCCTGAGGCCGATCGCCTGACCGACCTGCAAGCCTTCAAGGAATGCCTTGCGATTGCCGCAAAGCGGCATTTGGCATAACGACCGATTGGGCCGCGGCTTTGTGACGGCTATCAGTCGCTGGCGCAGGGCCAGCCCGCCGGCGTGCTCATGCCGGCGGGAAGCTTGGTCGAGCTGTCACCGCAAGTCATGTCGACCTGCTCCTGTTCAAGTCCGGTTGCCTCGGACAGGTCGACGCCCTCGATACGTGTCAGGAACATGAACGCCCCCTGGAAATCGATCGGGCCGGAAAAACTCGTGCTGGTCAGGTCCGCGCGCGAAAGGTTGGCATGGGTAAACCGGGTTCCGGTGAGCTCCGCCTTGTCGAAATTCGCCCGGCCGAGTTCGGCCTTCTCAAAGCTTGCCCCCGTCAGGCGGGCACCGCTGAAATTGGCCCGCTGCAGCTCGGAATTGACGAACGATGCCTTCTCGGCGGAGACGCCTGCGAAATTGCACCGATAGGCTTCGATTTTGGAGAAGTTCGCGCCATTCGCGGTAGCCCCCGCAATCGAGGATCGAACCAGAGTTGCCTTTTCCAGATTGGCTTCTGTCAGGTTCGCACCGCGCAGATCCGTCAAGGTGAAGTCGGTGTTGACGAGATTGGCCCCCTGAAGGTCGCTGCCGCCGAGCATAAGCGCTTTCTTGTTGCAGTCGGTCCAATCGGCTCCAGGCGATGCGGAATCCTTGCAACTGGCGGCATGCGCCATCGACGGCGCTGCGAACGCCACTAGGCCTATAGCCGCCGCCGGAACGACCAGTGCCTTCATGACGTCGGCCACGATCCTCGATGCCTTTGCGCTAGCCGGGCGCAGCGTACCGCGCTCCTGGCCGAGATTGATTTTGAGGATGTTCATGGCGCCGCTCCAGGACCCGAGGGTCGAATCGATTGCATATCAGGTGCTTCGCGCGCCTTTCCGCCGACTGGCATCGCCGGTCATGCGCGCGTGTTCGTTAAACGTATGACGTTGCTCGCCTTTATGCAAATGACAGAAATGAAAACGGTCCGTTTCAGATCGATACGGCCAGCAGCCAGTCACGCAACGCCGCGCTTGGTCCATGGTCGCCGATCGCTGACGGCGACAGCAGATGATAGGCCGTACCGTCTTCGATAAATCCGCATGGCGCGGCCAGGATGCCATTGTCGATATCGTCGCGGACGAGTTGCCAAGGCCCGATCGCCACGCCGATCCCGGCGATGGCCGCCTGAAGGCTGATATAGAAATGCTCGAAGACTTGGCCGCGCTGTTCGGGTGCGGCGCGGTCTGCCGTCGTCCCCCAGGTCTCCCACGCATTTGGCCGCGTTCGCGTATGCAAGGGGACCGCGTCGTTGCGCAATTGAGGCGAAGAGCCGCCCTCAGCCTCGTTAAAAAACACGGCGATTTTGTCCGTTCGGCAGACCGGACCTATTCGCTCCGGAAAGAGCGGCACGGCATGAGTGCCGCCCGCTCGAGGAAAATCATCGCGTCGGATCGCCAGATCGATGCCACGGCCCAAGGACACCGGCCCACCTCCGGCAACGAGGTGGATAGACACCTCCGGATGCCGCGCCTGGAAGTCAGGAAGGCGCGGTATCAGCCAGCGCATCAAAAGGGTCGGCTCGCAGGACACCACCAGCGCCGGCGTTCGCGCCACGTCCCTGATCTCCCGGACGGCACTCTCCACCAGACCGAAACCTGCGCGCACGGCCGCCGCCAGCTTTCTCCCGGCTTCTGTCAGGAAGACACGCCGGCTGCGGCGCTCGAACAGCGCCACGCCGAGTTCGTCTTCGATAAGCCGGACCGCGCGACTGATCGCGCCGTGCGTCAGATGGAGCGCGTCCGCGGCGCGACTGAAGCTCTCGAGTCTGGCCGCCGCCTCGAAACAGCGCAGCGCCGCCAGCGGCGGAAGCCGCGTCGCCGACATCTGTGAGTGTAGCTCACCAAAATGGTCAGAACTCATCGTTAGTCGCTTCTCATCGATCAAGCTATTTAGACATTAATGAAAGAGACGAACGGGAAAGACAATGACTGAACTGTTAGCTGTAGTAACCATTACAATCTTTGCCGTCATCAGTCCGGGACCGGATTTCGCGATGGTGACACGCAACAGCCTGCTTTTGTCGCGGCGGGCCGGCGTCCTGACGGCGCTCGGTATCGCCGCCGGCGTCTGGGTCCATGTCGCCTACACTCTGCTCGGCGTCGGCCTCTTGATTCGCCAGTCGCTATTTCTCTTCACAGTTCTGAAGTTCGTCGGCGCCGCCTATCTGATCTGGCTTGGCATCAGGATGCTACGCACCAAGCCAGCCGAAACGACGGGCTTGGCCGCACATCCCGCCCTCTCCGACATCGGTGCGCAGCGTGTGGGGTTTCGCACCAACGCGCTCAACCCCAAAACGACGATCTTTGTCGTCAGCCTGTTCATGCAAGTCGTCGGGCCGACCACGGCTCTGCCCGTCCAGATGGGTTACGGCGCGTTTATCTCTGCCGCACATCTGATCTGGTTCGCAATCGTTGCCCTGTTCTTTTCCTCCGGCACGGTACGGCTTCGTCTTATCGCGCTTCGCCGTTGGATCGATCGCACCTTCGGCGCCCTGCTCGTCGGCTTCGGCGCGTTGCTGGCAACGGCAAGCGTGACACGCTAGGCGACGCTTGGTCGCGGGCGCGCCGCTGCATTCCCACTGTTAACACTTGCCCTCAATCGGATAACCATGCAATATCCATACAATTAGCATGAGGTAATCGCGATGACGGACGTGCGCTTGGGAATTTCGTGGCAACCGGTAATCCGTAAATCGGATGGACCGCTTTATCTCGCGATCGCCGACGCCATCGCTGCCGATATCAGCGAAGGGCGCCTTTCCGAGGGGATGCGTCTGCCGCCGCAGCGCACGCTTGCCGAGGCGCTGGGGATCGACTTCACCACCGTCAGTCGCGCCTATAACGAAGCCCGGCATCGCGGCCTCGTCGAGGGCCGGGTCGGCCAGGGCACCTACGTGAAAACGCGACGCATCCGAACCGGCCGTACGCCGGCAGGCGGCCTCATCGACATGAGCATGAACCTGCCGCCGTTGTTCGACGACCCGATGCTCGCCGCTCGGCTCTGGGACGACATGGCGGCGCTGCAGGCCGAGCATGGGCTCGAACTCCTGATGCGATACCAGCCGCCGGGCGGCACCCTGCACAACCGTGCTGCAGGCGCCGCATGGCTGAAACCCAGGCTGGGCGAGGTTCCGGCTGAGCGCGTTCTGATTGCCGCTGGCGCGCAAGGGGCTCTGCTTGCCACGCTTGGCAGCCTGACCAAGGCCGGTGACATGATTTGCGCCGAGGCAATCACCTACCCCGGCCTCCGCGCGCTCGCAGCACATCTCGGCATCAGACTGCACGGCCTCGCCATGGATCGAGAGGGCCTCCTGCCCGAAGCATTCGAAGAACTCTGCGCGAAGGAAACGCCGAAAGCGCTCTATTGTAATCCGACGCTTCACAATCCCACGACAACGACACTTTCGCTCGAACGGCGCCAGGCGATCGTCACAATTGCCCGGCGGCACGACGTAGCGATCATCGAAGACGATGCCTATGGCGCCCTTCCCGTTTCGACGCCGCGCCCGTTGGCGGCGCTGGCGCCTGACCTCGTCTACTATGTCGGCGGCCTTGCGAAATGCCTGTCGCCGGCCTTGCGCATCGCCTATCTTGTCGTGCCGGACAGCCGAAGCTCGGTCCGCGTCGAAGGCGCGATCCGCGCCACTGTCGGCATGGCGTCCCCTCTTGCGGCCGCTATCGCCACGCGCTGGATCGAGGACGGGACGGCTGACGCCGTGCTCGCAGCCATACGCAGCGAGACGGCGGCGCGACAGCGCATTGTCTCCGAGCTTCTTCCAGCCGGCGTCGCACAAACGCATCCGCACGCCTTTCACGCCTGGCTGCACCTGCCGCCTCCCTGGACACGCGGCGAACTGAGCGCGCGATTGCAGGCGGCCGGCATCAGCGTCGTTGCAAGCGACGCCTTTGCGCTCGGCGCGCCACCGGAAGCCGTCCGCCTCGGCCTCGGCGCCGCTGCCGGCCACGCGGAGCTGCGACGCAGTCTTCTTGTCATCAACGACCTCATCGGCCAGCCCCCCGCCGCCTCAAGCTTCGTGGTGTAAATGGTCGGCGGGCGAAATTGTCGCAGACATGTATGCATACAATAAATTGACAATGTATGTTTTTCGGCGCCTAATCTTGGCGAGCCTGATGCGGCCCAAGAAGAAGAAGCGGCCGCATATCCAGGCAATCTCGGCGCAAAACTCCAGCGCCAACCGGAACGCCTGAAAGGAACAAACATGTCTTCCGATAGTGATTGGCCGCCGATCCCGCCCATGCAGACTGGCTTGCGCGGCCGCTGCCCGCGCTGCGGGCAAGGGCACCTGTTCAACGGCTTCCTGAAGATGCGCAAGGAATGCGAAGTCTGTGGCCTGGATTATTCCTTTGCCGATCCGGCCGATGGCCCCGCTTTCTTCGTCATCTGCTTTGCCTGCGTACCGAGTGTTTTCCTAGGCGTCTGGCTGGAAGTTCAATACAGCGCACCGCTCTGGATACACCTACTGGTGACCGGGCCCTTCATGCTGCTGACCTGCATTCCGCCGCTTCGCCCCCTGAAGGGCTGGCTCGTCTCAAGTCAGTTTTTCTACAAGGCTGAGGAAGGCAAGGTCGTAAGGCGAAACGCCGAGCCGCCGGTGGCGACGCAGTAGATCTTCGAAGGCTCACTTCTGAGCGAAAGAGAAGCCCAAAGCCTCCGTGTATACCCCTAAAAAATAATTGCGCCGCCAACTGTTGATAGTTGACGGCGCTTTCACCGGAAGCCTCTCTTCTCAAAGGCCGGCTCTACGTAAAATAACAAAATCAAGACGTCAACGTGCAAACTGTGAAGTTTTTATGAGAGCATTTTGTCATATAAAGGCTTCGCTTTTAATATAATTCGGATTCATTACTATCATTTGTAAGATAAACTTATTTTAGAAATATATGATAGTTGCCGAAGTGCAACAGTTTATAGTAATAGCTGTTCACAAACGCTCGAAACGCGTTTGTTGCGTAACTGTCTTGTTTTTTGTGATAGCGGTGTCGCCGCTGCCCGCTGCGAGTCATCGCAGTGGTTCATTTCGTAGCAGCGCGAGCGAGGTAACCGATAAATCTCTGGGGGACACCAGGGGCGGGCCTTGTTGACCTTGATAACCATTAGAGAGATCGATCGAATGACTATCAAAAGCCTTCTTCTCGGCTCCGCTGCTGCTCTCGCAGCAGTTTCCGGCGCTCAGGCTGCCGACGCCATCGTTGCAGCC